>CP166133.1:1303426-1955139 GCA_041228285.1 Neisseriaceae bacterium CLB008
CACTATGGTGAGGGCACTTAATAGGCCACCAAGCATGGTTAAGATAAGGTAGTGGCGTACGCTTTGCTGCATTTTGAATACGCAGGCAATGATGCCCAATAGCAGCCCAGCCACCGCAAACATGGCCTGGGCCAAAAAGGCCGCCAGTAGGCCAAAATTGAGCACAGACAGTAGGTGTTCCGTGAGCGAATAAAAAGGCTGGACGCTTTTGAAGAGATCATAGAGGCCAAACAACGAAGCAACGATGAAGCCGGCCACGCCTGCGCTGAAGAAATAGGTCAGAATGACTCTGAGTTTTGGATAGGGCTTCATCTGCCTCCTTATTGCTGTGTGTGTGCTTACGGCTTATGATGGTGGCTTGAAGGCGCTAATGGCCTAGGATTGCGGTATTGTAACATGGTTTAAAGCGGCGCACAGTGGGGGTTGATACCAGCGCATGGGCTTGTTTAGTTGACTAGTTAGGCCATCTATTTGCCAATAGGCTTTATGATTTAATTTGTGTGGCATTGTCATATTTTATGTTATTGTTTATGACGTTAAATAATCATAGAGAAGATTCAGTATGAAGAAATATTATGTCAGTTCATTGCTACTAACCGTTTTTCTCGCTGGTTGCGCGACCCCAAGTAAGCACTATGAGAAATTATTACCGTTAACTGAGGTTGAGAAGCAGAGCCTGACCTGTATTCAACTAGATCAAGAGGTGATTAAAATACAGGGTACGCTTAGCGATATTGGCGAAGTGTCAACGGCTGATGCTGCTATGGCTAACGTGGGTATTGGGGCCGCTATTCTCAGAGCTTCTCTTGGCGGGTTCAATAGCAAGGATATGCAGCTCAGTGTCGATGTTAAGGAGCAGCAGGATGCTATTCAAAAGGCGAACGATAGACTATTGGCAGTCACGCAGCTCCAGACAGAAAAAAAGTGCCTCTCCAATCGCTAATGATGATTGAGTAAAGGGTTTGCTGTTGGAATGGAATAGGTGGTCGAACGAGATGTGAATGACACAGGAAGGCCCCATGGTTGAAAGCCATGGGGCTTTTATCTGGCTATATTTATCAGTTTAATTGATATTTATTAGTAATGAGTGAATAAGTTATTAAAATTATTTATCAGTTATTAATCTAAAAGAGAATTGTTAAAATTTGTTAAGAACTCTGAGCCCATGGGCGCTTGGTGATATTGTACTAGTATATAAATAAAAATATTTTTAGTATGCTTAAAGGGGTGGGGCTGTGCGTAAATTATTATTAATGTCTATTCTGGTTGCGAGTTTGGCCGGGTGTCATCAAGGTGAAAATGCCGATGTGGATGATGCTCTGAGATGGCAATATAAAGAAGTTGTAGATAGCACTCATGAGACGGGGAGAAAATACCGTTTCGCGACTTTACAGTCTCTCAGTAACCCAGTGCAAGACCAAGAAATTGGGCGTTATAAAATATTGCTTTCAATTTACAAAGAGTACCGTAATCAGGAGTCGGATACTTATTCTGCCGTGTTTGGTATTGATGGTGGTGATTTGAAATGCCCCGATGGTTTATGCAAGATTACTGTTCAATTTGATGATGAAGTAAAAATGGCCATCATCCCGAAAAAAACGTCTGCTCGTTTTTTTTATATTGATGGCAACAGTCAGCTTGGAAAAGCCCTGATCCGTTCTATTTTAAAATCAGAGAAAATGACGATAGGTATTGATCTAGAGTTGGTGGGCTATAGGGTTTTTGAGTTCAATGTATCAAATTTAGCGCTTTAACGGTAATGATTATTCTATTGGAATGGGTTGGCGCAAGCTAAAATAACGCGGCCACTCCGGTCATTATAAAACTTCTACTGATGTAGGAGGGATTTTCACTTTATCAGACAGCGTTTCGGATAGGACCTAAGGGTTGGATTGTGGCCCCAGAAAAGGCTTCGCAAGATAGTTAGGTCAAGTTATGATGTTTAAAGTAGAGTTAATTTAAATAGATAGTTAATAGAAGGGTTGAGGCTAACTCTTGCAAGGAAATAGAGATGAAACGCAAGCATAAAGTGGTTGCTGGCTTGGTGGTTGGGGTGACGTTGTTGCTCACGGGTTGTGCTGATTTTGTTGATTCATTTAGTCCAATACATCGTCCTAAATACATTAAGCATCCAGATGGTAGTACGGTGCTTGATTGTAAAGGCCGTGGCCTACAAGCTGGGTATGATGCTAAATTATTTTGGAAAGAGAATAATTTACGAAAAGGCACGACCGATTTTATTTGTGTGGATGGCAAGGCTTATTTGCCAGAGAAGGTGCCTAGACAATAAGCTTAAGCACTTTGATGTGCGCAGCAAAGCATTTGCCGGTACCGGCCTTGGCAATCGATTAAATCCGCTGGATTATTTTGAGTTGGATTGATTCTGTGAAATTTAAGGCGGTTTTGCCGGCATAAAAAATCCCTCCATGAGAGGGTTATTTTTTGTGGACAACTAGTTAAGTGTCCCTTATTTGTCCCAAGGGATTGTTAAAGTGTTGATTTTTAATGGCATCATGGAGCGGGTGAGGGGAATCGAACCCCCGTCTTAAGCTTGGGAAGCTTCTACTCTACCATTGAGCTACACCCGCTTTTTGTTCTAAGGCTGACTGGCTAAGCATCATGGCCAATCTGATAGAGTGGGCAATGTACCCTTTTTTTGCCGTTTGGGCAAGGGGTAGAGGCATCTTTATGATACGCAGTAGAGACGTTACTTGGCTTTGAAGCCTGCTGAGCGCGGCTATTTTTAACAATTAGCGACGATCTATTTGCCAATAGAAGTGTGGCTCTATAAAATGGCTTGAGGTGCGCCGCTAGGCGCTTTCTGTGTTGGTAATGAGGATGGTAAAGTATGAGCGTAAAACAAAGCTTAATCGGTGTGATGGTGCTGGGCCTGACGGCGTGTAGTCAGTCTATGGTACCGAGCGTCGGACAAAGCATGATTGCCACCACGGTGACCCAAGAGTGCCATAAGCAGTTGGATAAGCGGGTAGAGTGGCAAACCGCAAAACTATTGGTGACGCCGGAAAAAGCCAAACAGTGGGAACAAAAGATTTGTGACTGCGTCGGGGAAGAGGCACCGAACTATGTGTCAATGTCCGATGTGGCCACGGCGGTGACCAATCCTGCCGAACGTGCGGCGATTGGCGCGCGCGTGGCGGAGGCGACCTTAACCGCCTGCGTGAAAAAAATAAAATTTTAAGCCTGTTGGGCCATCAAGTGCTGTGTGACGGCGCTCGATGGCCCCGTTAAGTAGATAAAGATTAAGTATTAGGGAAAACACATAACATGAAATACATCAGTACCCGTGGTGGCATGGCGCCGCAGACGTTTAGCGATATTTTGTTAATGGGCTTGGCGCCTGACGGTGGCTTAGTGATGCCGATTGAATACCCTCAGGTGTCGCCCGAACAGTTGGAAACTTGGCGCACGCTTTCTTACGCCGAATTGGCCTATGAGATAATCAGCCTGTTCGCAACAGACATTCCGGCACAAGATTTAAAAGACATTGTGGCCAAAACCTATACCGCCGAATGCTTCGGGACCGAAGCCATTACGCCGGTACGCACGCTGCACGACGGCATCGTCATTCAAGCCTTGTCAAACGGCCCAACCCTTGCTTTTAAAGACATGGCCATGCAGTTTTTGGGCAATATGTTTGAATACGTGTTGGCGAAAAAGAATGCCGAAATCAACATTATTGGTGCCACCAGTGGCGATACCGGCAGTGCAGCAGAATATGCCATGAAAGGTAAGGCGGGGATCAATATTTTCATGCTGTCGCCTAATGGCAAAATGAGCGCCTTCCAGCGGGCGCAGATGTACAGCCTCCAAGATGAAAATATTCACAATATTGCCATTGATGGGCTATTCGACGATTGCCAAGACATCGTTAAAGCCACCCAGCAAGACGCTGCCTTTAAGGCAAAGTATAAAATTGGTACGGTGAACTCGATTAACTGGGGCCGTATCGTGGCGCAAATCGTGTATTACTTCAAAGGCTATTTTGAAGCTACCTCGACCAATGAGCAAAAGGTGAGCTTCTGCGTACCCAGCGGTAATTTTGGCAACGTTTGTGCCGGCCATATTGCGCGCCAAATGGGTTTACACATTCACCGCCTGATTGTGGCCACCAATGAAAACGATGTTTTGGACGAATTTTTCAAAACCGGCGTTTACCGTCCACGCGGTTCGGCCCATACCTACATCACCTCTAGCCCCTCTATGGATATCTCTAAAGCGTCTAACTTCGAACGCTTTGTGTTTGACTTAGTGGGGCAAGAGCCTGAAGCGGTTAAGATGCTGTGGGCTAAAGTGGCCAGCGGTGAAGGCTTTGATTTGAGCGAATACCTACCCGTGGTGCATGAGCATTATGGCTTTGCTTCGGGCATGAGCACGCATCAAGATCGGCTCGATACCATTAAAGCAGTATACGGTGAGGATGGCCAGTTCATCGACACCCACACTGCCGATGGCGTTAAAGTGGCGCGCGAAGTGCGTGAAGCGGGCGAATTGGTGATTTGTCTGGAAACGGCATTGGCGATTAAGTTTGAAGACACCATTAAAGAAGCCCTAGGTGCTGATGTGGTGGTGCCTTGTCCTAAGGCTTTGACTGAATTGGAGAAATTGCCTCAGCGAGTGGTGGTGCTGCCAAACGACGCCAGCTTGGTTAAAAAATTAATTGAAGAAACATTGGCTTAAGCCGTATAGGCTTTAGAATAAACACTTTAATTGCGCTGGTGTTTTAATATTTTCAGAAACTAGCATACAATACGGGTCACGTAGTTGGCCCGTTAGGAGCCTTTTCATCCCCCATGAGTCAAGTTAAATTTCAATCTAGTTTTGAATTGTATAAACGCCTATTTAAGTATCTTCGCGGTTATTGGAAGATCTTTTCTGTGTCGATTGTGGCCATGGTGGTGGCGGCTTCAACCGAGCCTGCCTTTGTGGCGCTATTAAAACCCCTAATTGACGAAGGGTTTGTGGCCAAAAACATCAGCGCCATGAACTGGATTCCCTTAGCCATCATTGGCCTGTTCATCTTGCGTGGCTTGACCAGCTTCATCAATGAATACACCAGTAGCTATTTGTCTGGCCACTTAGTACAGCAGCTGCGCCAAGAGCTGTTCGCGAAGCTGTTGGTGTTGCCGGTGAGCTTTTATCAGAATCATCAGTCGGGCCGCCTAGTGTCGCGCATCACCAACGACGTCAGCCAAATCAGTGAGGCTGGTTTTCGCGTCATTACGGTGACGGTGAAGGATGGCATTACGGTGATTGGCCTATTGGGCCTATTGTTGTATACCGATTGGCAGCTAACTTTGATTACCCTGGGCGTGATGCCCATCGTGACGCTGTGCGTGAAGTTTGTAAACAAGCGCCTGCGTGGGCTGTCGCGCAAAAACCAGCAGGATATGGGCGAAATGACTCAGGTGTTAAACGAGTCAATTGATTGCGCGCGCATGGTTAAGGTGTATGGCGGTGAGGCACGTGAGCAAGAGCGCTTTCGCGGTGCGTCTGTGGCCGTTCGCCACAATATGGTGAAGCAAACCACGATGTCGTCTTTGAGTACTGGCGTCACCCAGCTAATCATTGCCTGTGCGCTGTCGGCGATTTTATATTTTGCTGCCCAGCGCGCGCGCAACAATGCGTTCAGCGCCGGTGATTTTATGTCGTTTTTATCGGGCATGCTGATGTTGTTTGCGCCCGTTAAGCGCATCACCAATATTACCCAGGCGCTACAGCGTGGTTTAGCCGCTGCTGAAAGCGTGTTTGGCTTTTTGGATGAGCACGGTGAGCCTGATGAGGGCCGTCAAGTGTATCCAGGATTGAAGCAAAATCTGCGCTTTGATAACGTGGTGTTTCGCTACGAAGGGGCTGAAAAAGACAGCCTTAAAGGCGTCAGCCTCGACATTAAGGCCGGCTCAATGGTGGCCTTGGTCGGTGCGTCTGGCTGTGGCAAGAGTACCTTGGTGAGCATGATTCCGCGGTTTTACAACCCCAGTGCCGGTAAGGTGTTGGTCGATGGTGTGGACATCGCCGACTATACCCTCAGAAGCCTGCGCCAAGATATTGCTGTGGTGAGCCAAGACGTGGTGTTGTTTAACGACACCATTGCCCACAATATTGCCTACGGTAAGGTTGGCGACGTCAGCGAAGCGGAAATCATTGCTGCTGCGAAAGCCGCTAATGCCTATGAGTTTATCGAACATTTGCCGCAGGGTTTACATACTTTGATCGGTGAAAATGGCACCAAGCTTTCGGGCGGTCAGCGCCAGCGTTTGGCCATTGCTCGAGCTTTGCTGAAAAACGCCCCGATTTTGATTTTAGACGAGGCCACCAGCGCCTTGGATACGGCTTCTGAACGTTTGGTACAGGCTGCTTTAGAGAACCTGATGCAGGACAGAACCACCATTGTGATTGCCCACCGTCTGTCGACGATTGAAAAAGCCGACACCATTGTGGTGATGCACGATGGCCAGATTGCCGAGCAGGGCACGCATACTGAGCTGTTGGTGCGTGCCGGTCGCTACGCCAATCTGTATCAGATGCAATTTAAAGATGGCACGAATGCTGGCGCAAGCCAGGCCTAAAGCACGAAGAAGATGAATGGCGTTAAGATCATTCATGGTTATTTATTTTTATTAGGATAGAACATGGCAGCATTTAATACTGTAAAAGTTTTGAGCGTCCATCATTGGACCGATGCATATTTTAGCTTTACCTGTGAGCGTGACGAAGCCTTACGTTTTAAAAATGGCCAATTTGTGATGATTGGTTTGATGGTGGATGGTAAACCTTTGATGCGTGCCTACAGCGTGGCCAGCGCCAACTTTGAGGAGCATTTAGAGTTCTTCAGCATTAAAGTACAAGACGGTCCTTTGACCAGCCGCTTGCAGCATTTAAAAGTGGGTGACGAGCTGTTAATCAGCAAAAAGCCAACGGGTACTTTAATCGTGGATGACTTAAATCCAGGTAAAAACCTTTATCTACTGTCGACCGGCACAGGCTTAGCACCTTTCTTAAGCGTGACCAAAGATCCTGAAGTCTATGATCAATTCGATAAAGTCATCATGATTCACGGCGTGCGCCACGTTAAGGATTTAGCCTATTACAAACATTTCACCGAAGAGTTGCCTAACCATGAATACCTAGGTGAAATGGTGCGTGAAAAGTTAATTTACTACCCAACCGTGTCGCGTGAAGACTTTCACAATACTGGCCGCATCACCGACTTAATGCGTAGCGGTAAGCTATTTGAAGACATCGGTCTGCCTAAAATTGATCCTGCTGTTGACCGCGCCATGATCTGTGGTGGTCCAGGCATGCTGAAAGACTTAAGCCTGATGCTAGACGAGTTTGGTCTGGCTATTTCGCCTAAAACTGGCGTGCGCGGCGATTACGTGATTGAGCGCGCCTTCGTAGGTGAGTAATGGTTTTTTTTAGGATGGTACAAGCATTATGTTCTACACTTTACTGTTGATTTTAGCGCCATTGTTTGTCGGTTTTTTCATCAATGTCAGCAACAAGCAATGGCTCAAGAAAATTGACCAAAGTGTCAGCCTATTGGTGTATTTAATCCTTTTCGTGATGGGGGTGGGCTTAGGCGGTTACGCCGACCTCTTTCGCGAGCTGGCCACGATTGGTGGCTATACGGTCGTGTTCTTCATCGTCATCAATGTTTGTAATATGGCGGTGTTGTTCTGGTATGATAAAAAGCGGCCTTTAGCGACGTCGGAATCGCGGCATCAGCCCACCTCAACCTGGGGCTTAGTTAAAAGCGCTTTGACGTTATTTGGCTATATTTTCGCTGGTTTCTTGATCGGTTATGCTTTAAAAGATTATGGGCATTTGCCAGACTCTTTTAGCACAATGGTGTTGATGCTGTTATTGTTGTTCATCGGCATTCAGCTACGCAGCAGTGGCATCGGCCTGCGCCGTGTATTGATCAACCAGCGCGGCCTCATCATGAGCGTGTTGTTCATGGCCTCGTCTTTAGTCGGTGGCTTATTGGCCGCATTGCTGTTGGGCCTGCCGGTGTTTCAAGGCTTGTCGATTGCTTCTGGCTTTGGCTGGTACTCCTTGTCGAGCATTGTCATTACCGATGCGTTTGGGCCGGTGATGGGCAGCGTGGCCTTCTTAAATGATTTATTGCGTGAATTCTTGGCTTTTGCCTTGATTCCGCTGTTGATGCGGCGCCATCCGTCTACGGCTATTGGGACTGGCGGGGCCACTTCGTTGGATTTTGTTCTGCCTGTGATCCAGCGTTCTGGGGGGATTGAAGTGGTGCCCATTGCCATTAGTTTTGGCTTTGTGGTGAATATTTTTGCCCCTATCTTGATGATTTTCTTCGCACAGTTAGCAGGTTAAAGGCTGTTTCTGAGTTTTCGGTATTGAAAAATAAAGAAAATTCATTTGCGAATAATCGAACATTTTGGCAGAATGGTTGTTTTACATACGCTGGTAATACTTATGTCGAATCGTCCACCTCGTCACGAAAGAATCATCGAATTAATTCGTGAGAATGGTTTTATGCCGATTGAAGAATTGGCCAGATTGCTAGAAGTGACGCCCCAAACCGTGCGGCGTGACATCAATCAATTATGTGAAGAGAATATTTTGCGTCGTTATCATGGTGGTGCCGCTTTAGGCAGCAGCGTTGAGAACGACGATTATTTTGCCCGTAAAGATAAGTTGCAAAGTGAAAAAGCCCACATTGCCGATTTAATCGCCGAACACATCCCAGAAAATGCTTCTTTGTTTATGGGCATCGGTACCACCATAGAGGCCGTGGCCTTGGCGCTGACCAAAACCCACAAGGGTTTGTGCATCATCACCAATAATATTCACGTGGCCTCGATCATGTCGACCCGCCCAGACTACAACATCATGATTACCTCTGGGGTGGTGCGTGCTTCAGATGGCGGCGTGACCGGTGTGGCAACGTTGGATTTTATTAATCAATTTAAAGTGGACTATGCCGTGCTCGGCGTGGCCGGGATTGAGCGCGACGGCACCTTATTGGACTTTGACTACAAAGAAGTGAGCGTGGCTCAGGCCATGATGGCCAATGCCCGCCATTGCTATTTGGTGGCCGATCACACCAAGTTTGGGCGTAATGCCCTAGTGCGCATGGCCCATATTACCGACTTTAATTCGGTGTTTACTGATGAAGTTCCGGATGACAGCATGCGTAAACGCTTGGAAGAAGCGGGCGTGCGCTGGTATTTAGCGGATAAAGAGGCTAAATAAGCCCCCCATTAAAAAAGCCGCCTCATGTGTGCATGTCAGGCGGCTTTTTTTGCGTTCAGCTTATTGAGCTGCAACCAGCTTGATTTCGACCTTCCAGTTGGGGTTGGCCAAACGGGCTTCTACGCAGGCGCGTGCCGGTGCATGGCCTGTCGGTACCCAGGCGTCCCAGGCGAGGTTCATGGCGGCGTAGTCGGCCAAGTCGGTGATGTAGATGGTGGCGTCGACAATCTTGCTCTTGTCGCTGCCTAGGCTAGCCAATAAGGCATCGACTTGAGCCAAGATGTTTTCGGTTTGGGCTTGTGCGTCGGCGTCTTCATTGGTGGGTACTTGGCCGGCTAGGAAAATCAGGCCGTTAACCACGACGGCTTCAGACAAGCGTTGGTCGGTGATGTGGCGTTGAATGCTCATGGGTTCATTCCTTGTGTGAGGGGTAAACCGAGATTTTACCGAATAAAATGATGATTTAACATGAATGAGAAAGAAATATATGGATTTAACCGCCTTTGAGGCTTGGCTAAAAGATTATTATCAAGCGCGCCAATGGTATGACCTCGATATCTTCATTCGTATGGGCTTTCTAACCGAAGAAGTGGGTGAACTCGCCCAGGCTGTGCGCAGCGTTGAAATCGGTCGTGATCGACCTGATGAAACCGAGCTCGATCAGGTGCAAAAAAAGCAGGCCGTGTGTGAGGAGCTGGGTGACGTCTTGGGCAACCTAGTGTTGATTGCCCAGAAATATGATTTAAAATTAGAGGATGTGTTTGCCGCACATCAGGCTAAATTGGCCAAACGTTACGAATAGGAGGGCTTTATGGCCAAAGACAAATTTCCCACCACTCAGGCGATTCGTTTTTTAAAGCAGCATACAGTTGACTATGAACCGTTTCTCTATGAATACGAAGAGCGCGGCGGCACGGCGCATTCCGCTGCCTGTTTGGGCGCCGAAGAGCATGTGGTGATCAAAACCATTGTGTTGCAAACGGAAGACAAGCAAGGCCTAGTGGTGTTGATGCATGGTGATAAACACATTTCCACTCGCCAGCTGGCGCGCGACCTAGGCTACAAGCACATTGAGCCTGCGGCGCCAGAACAGGCGAATAAATGGAGTGGCTATGTGGTGGGCGGTACCAGCCCCTTTGGCCTCAAAACAGCGATGCCCATCTATGCAGAAGCGAGTATTTTTGAGCTGCCGGCGTTTTACATCAACGGCGGCAAACGTGGTTTTTTGGTTAAGACCACGCCTGCGGCGCTGCTGGCGCTTGGCGTAAAGCCCGTGTCTGTGGCTGTAGAGGCTTAGTGCGTGGGGTTGGCCCAAGGCGATACGGGTGGGTAGTAGAGAGTAGATAGGCTTGCTTCATCAGGGCGGATCTGGCGCAGCCCATCACGGCCCTGTAGGCTATATCGTGGTCGTGATGGGCGGTGGGGCTGCTTAGGCAGACTGGCCCGTGGCGGCGATGACCAGTTCTCGAATATTGACGTTCTGCGGCATTTGGTACATAAACCTAATGGCTTCAGCTACGTGTTCGGGGGCCATTGCGCCGCCAATGTCGTTTTTCCAGGCTTCATAATTGGTTTTAATGCCTTCGTCACTGGTGTGGCTGAGTAATTCCGTCTCTGCTGCACCTGGGGCAATGAGCATTAAGCGCACATTGGTGTGGGCGACTTCTTCGCGGGTCACTTCTGTGAGGGCGTGTACGCCAAACTTAGTGGCGCAATAGGCTGCATGACTGGCGAAGCTTTTTTTTCCGGCGATTGAGGAAACATTGACGATGGTGCCGGTGTTGCGTGCCATCATGTCGGCCAGCACAATCTGAGTGCCGTTCAAGACGCCTTTGACATTGACGTCCAGCATCCGAGTCCATTCCTCTGGCGTTTGGGTGGCCAAAGGGCCTAGTAACATCACACCAGCGTTATTGATCATGAGGTCAACTGGGCCATAGAGTGCTTCGGCTTCAGCTACTGCGGCGCTGAAGGTGGCATAGTCGGCGACATCAACGGCTTTAATGAGGGTATGGGGTAAGTTCATCGCCTGCATGGGGGCGGTGCGGCGAGCCAGCAGTAATAATGGGTGTCCTGCTTGGCTAAATAATTGCGCCAGCGCTCGGCCAAAGCCGCTGCTTGCGCCGGTGATGGCGACAAGTTTTTTCATGGAGTCTGCTTTCTATTTGATTGATGAATCAACTATACGAGGGTTGATTGGTTTTGAATAGAACGGACATTAGGGTCACTCCGTTACCTTGACGTTACCTAAGGGGCAGTATGTATTTAAATGAATTTGACGCCACCATGCAGCTGATTAAGGGCAAGTGGAAAATCATGCTGCTGTACGCACTGCATGCACATGAAGTGGTTCGGTTTAATGAGTTACAGAGATTGGCCCAAAGCTCGCACAAAACTTTGTCTGCTCAGCTTAAGGCGTTGGAGGAGGATGGCCTCATTCTGCGGACGGTTTATGCAGAAGTACCGCCGCGAGTTGATTATCGCTTAACGGCGAAAGGCCAGTCCTTAATCCCCGTTCTCGACGCCATTTGCGATTGGGGCTTAGCCCATACAGATCCTGACTTGCTGGCCGAAACGCTGTGTGACCAGCCAAACGCCTAATGGCGTTGTCTGGTTCGTGCAGGTCTGTTGATGCTTACGAAAACAGGGCGAACAGGTAATTACCGCAGACAATGGCCAAAATGGCCAAACCACAGCCAATTTTAGCCATGACGCCGATGATGAAGCCGATGAAGGTGCCCATGCCGACCTTGCCTGCAGTCAGCAGAGACTGCTTGTCCATGAATTCACCGATGGCGGCGCCGATCAATGGGCCTAAAATCATTCCAAAAATCCCGAAGAATATCCCCAGGACACCGCCGATGAAGGCGCCCCATAGCGCCTTCTTGCTGGCGCCGGTGGCTTTCGCACCGGCTAAGCCTGCCACGAAATCAAGCGCCATGCCAAAGGCAGTGATGATGCCCACGGCCCAGAGGGTGCCGCTACCGAGAATCAAATAGTCGCTTTGGTAGGCCAGTGCCCAGACGCCACCAAACATCAAGGGTAGGCCAGGAATGGCCGGATGGATGGTGCCGAGTAGGCCGACGGTCAATAAAATGATGCCCAAGCAAACCAGTAAAATGTCCATGTGCTGCCTTTGTGTGAATGTAGGGGTAAGATAAGGTTGAATGCTTTTTTTAAAGGGCCATGAATCAGAACCCAAGTATTCTGGTAAGATGGCGGCAGTTTTTAAAAGGTTCCATATGGGTGGCTAGGGCTTGCATTTAAGGCCTTTGCCCCCACTTGTTAGGATCAGGAAATGGCTGGATTTAATGGCTTATGAATAAACAGAAAAGACACGAAATATTTTCCCGCTGGCGCGCAGCCAACCCCAAGCCGCAGACGGAGCTGAACTACACCAGCGACTTCGAGCTGCTGATTTCGGTGTTGCTGTCGGCCCAGGCGACGGATGTCTCGGTTAATAAGGCGACCGGGCCCTTGTATCAAGTGGCCAATACGCCCGAGGCCATCTTGGATTTAGGCCTAGAGGCGTTAATGGACTACATTAAAACCATTGGCCTATATAAAACCAAGGCCAAGCACGTGATGCAAACCTGTCATGACTTGGTGTTTAAATTTAATAGCCAAGTGCCGCGTAACCGCGCCGATCTAGAGAGCCTGCCGGGCGTGGGCCGTAAAACCGCCAACGTGGTGTTAAATACGGCTTTTGGTGAGCCGGTGATGGCGGTCGACACGCATATTTTTCGTGTCGCCAACCGTACGCGCCTAGCGCCAGGTAAAGACGTGCGCGAAGTAGAGGCCAATCTGATGAAGTTTGTGCCCAAAGAATTCTTGGTGGACGCCCACCACTGGCTGATTTTACACGGTCGATACGTGTGTCAGGCCAGAAAACCGAAGTGTGAACAGTGCATGATTGCCGACTTGTGTGAGTATCCTGCTAAATTAGTGGCTTAAAAGCATAAAAAGCAGGTCGTTATCAATACAGCGGCCTTAAGTTTCGATACAATGTTCAATCAAGATATTAAATAAGCTTATAAAGGATGACGTGTGAAAGCGACGACAAAACTATCTACGCTGTTGATCACAGCAGCGGTATTATCTTTAAGTGGTTGCGGTAAAGAAGACGGTTGGTTTTCAAGCAAATCCGATAAAGGCTTTGTCCAAGAAATCACAGCAGAGCAAAGCGATGGCACAGTGGCCATGCTTTTGCCTGACTTTACCCAGTTGGTTGAGCGTGAAGGCCAGGCCGTGGTGAATATTCAAGCGATTCGCACCGTCAGCAACCCGAACGCTAACCAGCCCGAAGGCAATCCTTTTCCTGAGGGTGATCCTTTCTATGACTTCTTCCGTCGTTTAATTCCGAATATCCCGGATGCCCCTACGGCCGAAGAAGACGCCATGAACTTTGGTTCAGGCTTCATCATCAGTAAAGATGGTTATATTTTGACCAATACCCACGTGGTGTCCGGCAGTCAGCAAATCAAAGTGATGCTGAATGACAAGCGTGAATATCCGGCCAAGCTTATCGGTCAAGATTTACAGTCTGATGTGTCTTTGTTGAAAATTGAAGCCGAAGACCTGCCTACCGTCAGCATTGGCAATCCGTCTGACTTGAAAGTCGGCGAGTGGGTGGCGGCGATTGGCGCCCCGTTTGGTTTTGAAAACTCAGTGACGTCGGGCATCGTGTCGGCTAAAGGCCGTAGTCTGCCGAATGAAAACTACACGCCATTTATTCAGACCGACGTGGCGATTAACCCAGGTAATTCGGGCGGCCCTTTATTTAACTTGAAGGGTCAGGTCATCGGCATTAACTCGCAGATTTACAGCCGCTCAGGTGGCTTTATGGGCATCTCGTTTGCGATTCCGATCGACATTGCCATGAACGTAGCCGAACAAATTAAAACCACGGGTAAGGTACATCGTGGTCAGCTAGGCATTATGGTGCAAGAAGTGTCTTATGATTTAGCCAAGTCGTTTGGTTTGGATAAGCCTCGCGGCGCTTTGGTGGCCAAAGTTTTACCCGACAGCGCCGCTGCGGTGGCTAAGCTGAAGGTGGGCGACATTATTTTGGGCGTGAACGAGCGTAAAATCGAATCGTCTAGCGATTTACCGGTGATGGTGGGCATGATCCCACCGGGTCAAAAAATCAAGCTGACCATTTGGCGCGGCGGTAAATCGGTTGAAACCACGGTATTGCTGTCAGACAGTGCTTCAGCAGGCGGCGCCCATGCAGCCCCTAGCCCTGATGCTAAAGCCCAGGCCAGCGTGCCGTTTGTGCTGGAGAATATCGGCTTGACGCTGTCGACGCTAACCACTGAGCAAAAACAGCGTATCGGTACGGCCACCGGTGTGATCGTCACCAACGTACAAGGCTGGGCTAAGGCCGCAGGCCTCATGGAGGGTGACATCATCTTGCAGCTAGGTACGACTGAAGTCGACACCGAGCAGCAGGTACGCGCCGCCGTCGAAGCGGGTGATAACCCTATTCCAGTCTTCATTCGTCGTGGCCCAAGCACTTTGTTCTTACCGCTACGCACCAAATAATTCCAGAGACATAGGCAGCCTTGGTGCTGCCTCATTTATTTAATATTTAAGGTTTTTGTACTATGACGCAAGCACACATTGCCCGCGGTCCAATCATGGCCGACGTGGCAGGCTTTACCCTAAGCAACGAAGAAAAACAGCGTTTGTTGAACCCGAATATCGGCGGCGTGATTTTGTTTCGACGCAACTTTGAGTCAGTGGCGCAGCTACGCGCTTTAACGGCAGACATTCACGCTCTACGCACACCAGCCTTGGTGATTGCCGTCGATCATGAGGGCGGCCGCGTTCAGCGCTTCATTGACGGCTTTACGCGCTTGCCCGCGATGAATGTCCTCGGGCAAATGTGGGACGAAGAAGGGCCAGAGGCTGCCAAAGCCACGGCTACCACGGTGGGTTGGGTTTTAGCGACTGAATTGCGTGCCTGTGGCGTTGATCTATCGTTTACCCCGGTGTTGGATTTAGGCTGGGGCAACAACCAAGTCATCGGCAACCGTAGTTTTCATGCCGATGCCGAAGTGGTCACTGAACTGGCTTTGGCCTTGCAGGCAGGCCTTAACCAAGGCGGCATGCGTAGCTGCGGTAAGCATTTCCCAGGGCATGGCTTTGTGGGCGGCGACAGCCACTATGTGTTGCCCGAAGACGAACGCTCATTTGCCGACCTAATGGCGCAAGACATGGTGCCATTTCAGCGCTTAAGCGGCGCTGGCATGGCCGCGGTCATGCCCGCCCATGTGGTGTATCCCGCCGTATGTGAGAAGCCCGCAGGCTTTTCTAAAACATGGTTGCAAAAGATTTTGCGCCAAGATTTGGGCTTTGATGGGGTTATTTTCTCTGATGATTTGACCATGGAAGGTGCCGTGAGTGAAGGCAACATCAGCCAACGTGCTCAAGTATCTTTTGCGGCTGGCTGTGATATTGTGCTGGTGTGTAACCGCCCTGATTTGGTGGATGAGCTGCTGCTGGACTTTAGTGCGCCTCAAAACGGCCATCTCGCCGAACGCTGGGCCTATATGGCTGGCCAAGGGCAGGCCAGTGATTTTGCCGCCACTATGGCCACGCCTGAGTTTGCCGCTGCGCAAGCGCTAGTTGCCGCTTTGGCCACGCCCAAAGACGTGGCGGGCGGGGTTAAAGTAGGCGAAATGTTTTAATCTTTAAAGAACGCATATGAACGAATTTGATTTTATTCGTCGTTACCTCAATCAAGCTCAGAAAGATTCTGAGCTGATTTTGTCTATTGGCGATGACGCCGCCATTTTACGGCCTAATCCTGCCTACGATTTACACATCAGTGCCGACATGCTGGTGGAGAACCGGCATTTTTTTGCTGGGGTCGATCCGGCGGATTTGGCACATAAAGCACTGGCGGTGAATCTGTCTGACATGGCGGCAATGGGCGCGAAGCCACGCTGGGTAGTGTTGAGCGTGGCGTTGCCGGAGCTAAACGCCGATTGGCTGCAGGCTTTTTGCGATCAGCTGTTTGCCTTGGCCAACGAGCATGGCGTACAGTTGATTGGAGGCGACACCACCAAGGGGCCGCTGACCCTCAACGTGACCATCATCGGCCAAACGCCTAAAGGCCAAAGCCTACGCCGTAGCCACGCCAAAGCCGGAGATGACGTCTGGGTGTCCGGCCAGCTGGGTTTGGCTGCCTGTGCTTTACACCATCATTTTGGGAATGAAGCCTTGCCCGATGAGGTGTTTACTTTGTTTGAGCGGGCCCGAAATCGGCCTACCGCTAGGGTGGCCTTAGGGCGAGCGTTACTGCCGTATGCCCATGCAGCCCAAGACTTGTCCGATGGTTTAGCCCAGGATTTACAGCATATTTTAAGCGCCTCAGGCGTTGGCGCGCGCATCAATGCTGATGCGGTCCCAACCCATGATTACATACGTGGCCTATCCAAGCATTACGCCTATGCCTTAGCCGGTGGTGATGATTATGAATTGCTGTTTACTGCGCCCACGGCCTGCCGCGTGGCGTTATTGGAAATCAGCAAGCAGGTGAACGTACCGATCACCCAAGTCGGCACCATCACCGCTGAAAAGGGCTTACAATTGGTGAATCAGCAAGGTGAGCCTATTTTACTTAACCAATATGGATTTGATCATTTCTCATGACGACAAAAACCCCCGTGACGCCTACGTTTAAATGGCTGAAAGAAGATTATTTTTGCATGACGGCCTTTGGTTTTGGTGCCGGTTTAGCACCGTTTGCGCCCGGTACTTTTGGTACCTTGCCGGCTTTAGTCATTGCCTACGTGTTGTTCAGCTTAGGTATGTCGCCGTTGGCGCTGTCTATTTTGTGCTGGCCGCTTTTTTTCATCGGCATCTATATTTGTCAGCATGCGGAAGATAAAGTGGGCGTGAGCGACTATGGCGGCATCGTCTGGGACGAGATTGTGGCCATGCTGTTGATCTTGTGTACCGTACCGTTTAGCTTTGGCTGGTGGCTGTTGGCCTTTATCTTATTTCGCTTGTTTGATGCTTTAAAGCCTTGGCCCATTAGCCATTTTAACGACAAGGTACACGGCGGTTTCGGCATCATGCTAGACGACATATTGGCCGCTATTCCGTGCATTGTGATTTTGGGTGTGTTGCAGTGGTTTTAACCTTAGGGAGCCGTTATGTTTGAAGATGAACCTGATATTGTGGTGGAGGCAGAGCCAGAGTATTTACCTAGCCGCAGCAACATCATGAACGACGTGTATGCGTTTAGCTACCGCATCACCATTCGCAACGAGGGCGAAGAGCCTGCTATTTTGCGCCGCCGCTACTGGTTAATCACCAATGCTAAGGGCGAGGTACAGGAAGTGTCTGGCCCCGGTGTGGTGGGTGAAGAGCCGCTCTTATTGCCTGGCGATGAGTTTGAATACACCAGCGGCGCCACCGTAACCACGCCCTGGGCATCGATGGAAGGGCATTATGAGTTTGAGCTCAGCGATGGGTCTTTTTTCAAGGTCGACATCCCCTTGTTTCATTTAAAAGCAGAGATTACCTTACAATAATATGAGTCAACCTAAAAATAAGATTTTAGTGCCTACAGGCAAGGGCGGCGAGTGGGCCACGATCAAGTCCCTCCTGCCGTTTGTGTGGCAGTTTAAATGGCGCGTCAGTTTGGCCATTTTTTGTTTGGTGGCGGCCAAAGTGGCCGGTGTCACCTTACCTTTGTATTTAAAAGACATTGTCGATCAATTAAGCGTGCCTAACGTTGCCTTGGTGTTGCCGATCGGGGCTTTGATTGGTTATGGCGTGGCGCGTCTGAGCAGCAGCATCTTTGCCGAACTGCGTGATGCGCTGTTTGCGCGAGTGACCAATGGGTCGATCAAGGAAGTTGCGACACAGGTGTTCCAGCATATTTTCACCCTGTCGATGCGTTTTCATCTCAAGCGCCAAACAGGTGGCGTGACCCGCGACATCGAGCGGGGCACGAAGGGCATCGGCTTTTTGCTGAACTTTACCATTTTCAATATCTTGCCCACGCTTTTAGAGCTGGTGATGGTGGCGGCGGTGCTGTTGTGGCGCTATGACTTATGGTTTGCCTTGGTGACGATGAGCACCATTGGCGCCTACATCGCCTTTACTCTGTTTGTGACCGAAAAACGCATGGCCTATCGCCGCCAGATGAACGAACTCGACAGTAAAGCCAATACCAAAGCGGTTGACGCCATGCTCAACTACGAAACGGTGAAGTATTTTAGCAACGAGCGCTATGAAGAAAAGCGCTACGACGCCAATATGAATAAATGGTTGCGCTCTGCGGTACGCAATCAGGTGTCGCTGAATTTTTTAAATGCCGGCCAAGGCATCATCATCGCCAGCGGCATCACGCTGCTTTTATGGCTGTCGGCTGAAGGAGTGGTGAAGGGCACCATGAGCGTTGGCGACGTGGTGTTGGTGTCGGCCTATTTGACTCAGCTGTATGCTCCGCTTAATTTCCTAGGCTTTGTTTATCGTGAAATCAAGCATTCTCTCGCCGATATGGAGCGCATGTTTTCGCTCTTTAAAGAAGGTCAGGAGGTCTCTGATGCACCAGAGGCACACACCTTAAGCACGCAGCAGGCGACCATAGAATTTCGCCACGTGGACTTTGGTTATGAGGCCAATCGACAAATTCTCTACGACGTAAATTTCACTATTGAGGCGGGTAAAACTTTGGCTGTGGTGGGTTCGTCAGGTGCGGGTAAGTCGACGTTGTCGCGGTTGTTATTCCGCTTTTATGACGTCACCGGCGGCGCCGTGTTGATTAATGGTACCGACATTCGCGCGATCACCCAAAGCAGTCTACGCCAGCACATCGGTATTGTGCCACAGGACACGGTGTTGTTTAACGACACCATTAAATACAATATTGCCTATGGTCAGCCAGGCGCCACTGATGCACAAATTGAAGAAGTGGCCAAGGCCGCCAGCATTCACGACTTCATCATGAGCCTCCCCGATGGCTACGAAACCGAAGTGGGCGAGCGTGGGCTGAAATTGTCTGGCGGTGAAAAACAGCGGGTGGCGATTGCCCGAACCTTATTGAAGAATCCACCGATTTTGATTTTGGATGAAGCCACCAGTGCCCTCGATACCCGTACCGAACGGGCGATTCAAGAAGAGTTGGTGCAGGTCGCTAAAGACAGAACCACGTTGATCATTGCTCATAGGCTGTCGACTATTGTCGATGCCGACCAAATCATGGTGATGGACGGCGGCAAAGTGATTGAACAGGGGACTCATCATGAGCTCTTACGCTTAGACGGGCGTTATGCCCAGATGTGGGCCATGCAGCAGGCCAGCGCCGAGGTGGTTGAGGGTTAAGCTGACACAGAATTAAGCCCCCTTATGGTCAAGGCCATAAGGGGGCTTTTTATTAGCTAGCATGCTTCTACTTGGCGTTTGATGTTGCGCAGCAGGCGGCGACGAATGATGCCGCTGCCTAGGCGTATCGACAGCCAATAGAAGCCACACCAAAATTGACTGCCCAAATCCGGACAAAAAATGCGGGTTTGGGTGGTCAAGCAGATCTCTTGCTTGACGGGATCCACACACTCTAGACGATAGCTCATCACCAGCTTGGCTACGCCTTTTTGTTCAAAGGCATGGAAAGCTGCGGCGGTGCCTGGGCGTATGAGGCCAAAGCCAGGACGCCAAAAACGGCCGATGAGGCCCAAGGCCAGTTCTTTGTGGTGGTCTTGCCCTAAGACAGTAAAGCTGTCGATGCCAAAAGATGAGGTTTCTGCCGTACCAAGGCTGATTTTTTGCCACAGGCGGCTAGGCAGCGTACGCAGCGACAGCATGTTACGTACTAAGGGGTCATTGATCGCTTGATGGGTCAAAATGGCGTTCATGATCTTGGCTTCGGGCGCGTAAATATGAATGCGATGGGTTTCTCGGTATTGAAAGCGAGGGGCGTAGTAATCAATTAAAGACATGGCAAACGAAACGCTCAAAAGACGATGGCCTCATTGTAGTAGGGTAATTGCTCTAAGGCCAGTAAGGACACGGGTTTGCGGCAATTTTAGGTTAAAGCGCAGTGGGCGGCGTATGCATTGGCAGTTAATGACCATAAAAAAACCCCGAATAAGCTTCGGGGTGATGGGTAAAGGCGTTAGGGTTTATTTAAACCATAATAAAATGGTGTCCCATAGGCGGCCAAAAAAGCCCGCTTCAGCGACTTCTTTTAAAGCCACTACGTCTTTGGTGGCAACCACTTCATCGCCGACCATGATTTTTAAGGTGCCTACCTTTTGGCCGGCCTTGATTGGGCCAACCAAAGGCTGAATGGTTTCCAGCGTGGGCTTGATGTCGCCAGTTTGACCACGTGCTACGGTGACGTAAACCGCTTTGTCAAAGCCGACTTCGACCTCATTACTGGCGCCTTTATACACGCGGATTTTGGAAATAGGCGTTTTGGCATCGTAAATTTTAGGGGTTTCAAACGCTTGTAGCGCCCAGTTTAACAGCTTGCTGCTTTCATTGGCGCGGGCTTCTGAACTTGCCGTGCCCACCACCACCGACAGCACACGGCGGCCGTTGCGGTTGCTGGAGGCAATCAGATTGTAGCCGGCGCTGTCGGTGTGGCCGGTTTTCAAGCCATCTACGCTGGCATCACGGTATAACAATAAATTTCGGTTTAACTGTTTAATATTGTTGTAGGTGAAGTCTTTAATGGAGTACAGTTTATAGTGCTCAGGAAAATCAGTCATGATTGCGCTGGATAGGGTAGCCAAATCACGCACAGTTGTGTAATGTTGTTCCCCTGGTAATCCAGTACTGTTTTCGAAGTTGGTGTTGTTCATGCCTAATTGGCGTGCTTGTTCGTTCATCATTACAGCGAAACCAGCCTCGCTACCCGCGATGGCTTCGGCAAGCGTCACACAAGCATCATTACCCGATTGAACAATCATACCCTTGATGAGATCAGACACGGTCACGGGCACTTTTGGGTCCAAGAACATTCTCGAACCTTCGGTTTTCCAAGCGACTTCAGATGCGTATAGCTCTTGGTCCATGGATAAAGATTTTTGGTTTAGGGCTTTAAAGGTTAAGTAGGCCGTCATGAGCTTGGTTAATGAGGCGGGTTCAATGCGCTCATCCAAGTTTTTCTGTCCTAAGATCTGTCCACTTTGGACATCTTCAATCAAGAAGGCCGTGCCCGCTATCTCAGGAACGGGCGGCACGAAAGCAGTTTTTGCATGGGACAAGGGGCTTAAGCCAAAAGTAGCGCTTAAGGCCAGCATGAGCAGGTGTTTTTTCATTTTGAACAGCTCTTTTTTAATTGATTGAACACGGGCACATGATTTATGGGTCGCAATCATGTGCATGGCTTATGGCCTGCTTTGCAGGGTCTCGTATGACTGACAGTATGGTACGTTAAAAATTCAATAAAAACACTAGAAATAAACAGCGGAAACTCTATGACTAATACCCATCAGCACTATTTGAAAAAAATATTGACCGCATCGGTATACGATGTGGCAACAGAAACCCCACTGGATCGGGGTCATAATCTCAGCAGACGCCTGAATAATAACATTTTCTTGAAGCGTGAAGACTTGCAACCGGTATTTTCATTTAAAATTCGCG
Organism: Neisseriaceae bacterium CLB008; assembly: GCA_041228285.1. Taxonomy (NCBI): domain Bacteria; kingdom Pseudomonadati; phylum Pseudomonadota; class Betaproteobacteria; order Neisseriales; family Neisseriaceae; species Neisseriaceae bacterium CLB_ANTARCTIC_008. The sequence goes on from CP166133.1 coordinate 1,325,285, forward strand.
GTGCCTACAATAAAATGGCCAATTTAAGCGACGCTGAGCTGGCCAAAGGCGTGATTACCGCCAGTGCGGGCAACCACGCTCAAGGCGTGGCCTTGTCGGCTAAAGTATTGGGTTGTGAGGCCGTGGTGGTGATGCCGGCGACCACGCCACAGATTAAGATTGATGCAGTTCAGGGGCATGGCGCCAAAGTCGTGTTGCACGGCAATTCGTTTTCTGACGCCTACGAGCACGCCATGAGTTTAGTGGCCACGGCAGGCAAGGTATACATTCCGCCGTTTGACGATCCCGACGTGATTGCGGGCCAAGGCACGGTAGGGATGGAGATTGTTCGTCAACATCATAAAAAAATTGACGCCATTTTTGTGCCCATCGGCGGCGGCGGTATTGCGGCCGGCGTTGCGGCCTACATTAAAAACGTGCGCCCTGACATTAAGGTGATCGGCGTGGAACCGGTCGATTCTTGCGGCATGTATTTGTCGATTAAAGAAGACCGTCTGGTAAGCCTCTCAGAAGTGGGTCTGTTTGCCGATGGCGTGGCCGTGAAGCAAATGGGCGAAGAAACCTTTAAAATGTGTCGCGATCTGCTGGATGAGATCATCATGGTCGACACCGACGCCATGTGTTCGGCGATTAAAGACATTTTTGAAGACACCCGCAGCATCACCGAGCCTGCCGGTGCCTTAGCCTTGGCTGGCCTAAAGGCCTATATCGAGCGTGAAGGCGCCCAAGAGCAAACCTTGGTGGCGATTTGTACCGGGGCAAACATGAACTTTGATCGCCTTGGTCACGTGTCTGAGCGCACCGAGTTAAGCGAGCGGCGTGAGGCCATTTTGGCCGTGACCATTCCGGAAACACCGGGCAGTTTTAAGCGTTTCTGTCAGGTGATCGGTCAGCGCAGCGTTACTGAGTTTAACTATCGCTTCGGTACCGCTGAAGAAGCGCACATTTTTGTCGGCATCCAAACCTCGGGCCGTCAAGACATTGCTAAGATCATGGCCGATTTGGCCGCCAATGATTTTGGCGCCATTGATTTAACCGATGAAGAAATGGCCAAAATCCACATTCGCCACATGGTGGGTGGGCGCAGCGACAAAACCCTTAATGAGCGCGTGTTTAGCTTTGAGTTTCCTGAGCAGCCAGGCGCCTTGCTGCGCTTTTTAGAGGCAATGCAGCTGGATTGGAACATCAGCCTATTCCATTACCGCAATCACGGTGCCGATTTTGGCCGTGTGTTGGTCGGCGTGGAAGTACCAGAAGAAGACCATCCTGCGTTCGAAGCGTCGCTATTGGGCTTGGGCTATGCGCATAAAGAAGAAACCCAAAACCCCGCCTACCAGCTTTTCTTACGCGGTAACCCATAATTGAGATCAGGAGCCAGCCTTTCATGAGCAGCATGACCCGCACCGACGTACAAAACCTCTTTGACACCATCGCCGAAGAAAGCGGTTGGGATTTAACCACGCCCAAGCTGTGGCAGTATTTTTTTGTGGATGCCTCAGAAGCAGCCTTAAAAAAAGCCGTGTCGGTATTACAGCTGATGGGCTATCAGCTAGAACAGATTTTCCCCGCTCAAGTGGCTGAGGGTGAGGCACCGTATTTTTTCTTAATGGTGTCCAAGCTGGAAGTCCATACCGTGTCGTCGTTGCACAAGCGTAATGAAGAGTTGGCTAAGTTTGCTCAGAAAATGGGTTTGGCTGAGTACGACGGCATGGACGTCATCGATCCTGAAGAAGCGGATGAAGAGGGCGACGATGAGGGTTTAGAAACGCCCGAAAACTAGCCTAATATTCAGCTATATCTTTATTAAGACAGCAGCCTTGCTTCATGCAAGGCTGCTTTTTTGATGCGTTTTTGGCGTGTAAATATTTGTTTTATAGTGTAAAGGGCTTAAAACCCACACTTATTTGCCTAGTTGCTTATGCGGATCGGCTAGGGTATTGGATTGTTGTATAAACTAGGTTAATCTAGTCTTTAGAATAAACACTCTTAATAGGGAAGGAACGAAGCAGCACTAAGTCTGAGCGCCAAATACGCGAAAAGAGGCCTTAAAGGCCCGTTCATGCGTGGGGTTCGGATGGTAATGATCTGGGTGAAGATCATTCAAGCAAACAAAGGAGAATTGCATGCAGCAAAAACAAGAATTTGCCAAAGTATTGGGCAGTAAAGAGGTTCTGGCGCTGGCGTTTGGCGCCATGATTGGTTGGGGCTGGATCGTCTTAACCGGGGATTGGATTCAGGCCGCCGGCAGCATGGGGGCCATCATGGCGATGGCGCTGGGCAGCTTAATCATCGTGTTTATTGGCCTAGCTTATGCCGAGCTAGCCTCAGCGATGCCGCAGGCGGGGGGCGCACAAGTCTTTACCCAGCGCGCGTTTGGCCGTTTGGCCTCGTTTATCTGTACCTGGTCTTTGATTTTGGGCTATGTGTCCGTCGTGGCTTTTGAAGCCGTGGCTTTACCTACGGTCTTAGATCACTTAAGCACTGACTATCAAAAAGTGTTTTTATGGAACGTCGCTGGCTGGGATGTCTATCTCACTTGGGCCCTAGTGGGCATGGCCGGTACCGTCTTGGTGACCTGCTTGAACTACTTTGGCGTCGAAAATGCCAGCGCCTTCCAAAAGCTGGTGACGCTAATGATTGTGGTGGTGGGCGTGGTGTTCGTGCTGGCATCCGGTGTACAGGGCAGCGGCAGCAATATGCAGCCTTTGTTTAATCAAGCAGCCACGACAGGCAGCAGTTTGCCACCGTTTGTATTGGGGATGCTGCCGGTGTTGATGATCGTGCCCTTTATGTTTGTGGGCTTTGACGTCATTCCTCAGACCGCTTCCGAAATCAATGTGCCGCCAAAAATGATCGGTAAGCTACTGGTGGTGTCGGTGTTGGCCGCCATGGTGTTTTACTGCGCCATTATCTGGGGCGTCGGCATGGCTTTGCCGTCTGGCGAAATGTCGCCCGATGTCTTGACCACGCCGCAGGCGATGGAAGCGGTATTCAACAGCCCGTGGGCTGCGAAAATTATGGTCTTAGCAGGTTTAGCCGGCATCATCACCAGCTGGAACGCCTTCTTTATTGGCGGTAGTCGGGCGATTTATGCCTTGGCCAAAGCCAAAATGCTGCCGCAATGGCTGGCTTATTTACACCCTAAATACCGCACGCCTACGCGCGCAGTGTTGTTGATCGGGGCCTTGACCTTTCTGGCACCCTTATTGGGCCGTAAAGCATTGTTGTGGTTCGCCAACGCGGGTAGCTTGGCCATTGTGATCGCCTATTTCCTGGTGTGCTTGGCCTTTTTGGTGTTGCGCCGTACCGCACCCAATATGCCGCGTCCGTTTAAAGTGGCGGCGGGCAAAACCGTCGGCATCATCGCTGTGGTGAGTAGTGGCGCCATGATCTATATGTATCTGCCTTTAAGCCCGTCTGCATTAATCCCACAAGAGTGGACTATTTTCGGCGTGTGGATGGTGTTGGGCGCGGTGTTATTTGTCGGCAGCATGACCAAACGGCGCCAATCGGCTTGGTCTTATCGCCTCTGCCACGCGCCGCGTACCTTGATCTACACGCCTTCGCGCGGGGCCTTCCAAAGCGGTCGTGGCCGCGAGGCTGGCTTAGCGAAAGCACGCGTCAGCAAATAGCGTTTTCTCGAGTAATCAAAACCTGCATGGCTGTAGCCGTGCAGGTTTTTTTATGGGTTTAAGGCTGGCGGCGCTTGATTAAGGTTTTATTAAGCTTGTTTTTTTAACATGCACCATCTTCTCTCGCAAAAAGATGGTTGTCCTTCATGAAAAATTGCTTACGTCAGTATTCCGGCCCGTGGACGGTTACTCAGCCCGCCGTGATCATCGGCAGTGCCTTATTTTTTGCCGCGGTTCAAAATATTGCCTTTTGGGGGCAGGTATGGTCGCTCTTGGCGCCCAATAGTGGCAAAGAATGGCTGTTTTTGGTGTCTATGGTGTTTTTTTTAGTGGCAGCGCTGACCTTGATTTTTGCCTGCCTGCTGTGGCGCTTCAGCACCAAAGTGGTGCTGACCGTGTTTTTGTTGGCCAGCGCGGGCACCAATTATTTTGCCCTCAGCTACGGCGTTTATATGGATAAAAGCATGGTGGCCAACGTATTGGAAACCACAGGCTATGAGGCCATTACCTTGTTTACCCCCAAGTTTGCCATCTGGATGACGGTGTTTGGCGTCTTGCCTTGCTTATTGGTGTGGCGTCTACGCATTGTGCGTTCAGGGCCGCTATGGCGGCGTGGTCTGATGCGTCTGGGCCTGCTCTTGGGTTCGGCCTGCGTCGTGTTGGCCGTCTGCCTGCCGATTTATCAAGACTACGCCGCCTTCATCCGCAACAATAAGCAAATCGTTAAATTGCTTACCCCCAGCAGCTACATCAATGGCGTGATTGGCTATGGTAAGCAGATCAGCGCTAAGTCTAGACCGCTGTTGCTGATCGGCACCGATGCCCAGCGTCTGCCCGTGGGGACTAATGAAACGCGTAAAAAATCATTATTGGTCATCGTCGTGGGCGAAACCTCGCGCGCACAAAGTTTTTCTCTTAACGGCTACGAACGAGAAACCAATCCGCGCCTGAAGCAGCAAGCTGATTTAATTAATTTTCGCGACGTCAGCTCCTGTGGTACGGCCACCGCTGTGTCGCTGCCATGCATGTTTTCTAATATGCCGCGCAGCAGCTATTCAGGCAGCACCGCTGAGCGTCAAGAAAACCTAGTCGACGTGTTGCAAAGAGCAGGGATTAATTTATTTTGGCGCGAGAATGATTCTGGCTGTAAAGGGGTGTGCGACCGCATTCCAACCCAGGAAGTCAGCAGCTACGTGAAGCGTGCTAGCCTTGCCGAAGGACTATTTGATGATGAGGTGTTGTTACAGGACTTAGATGCCTACATACAAAGCCAAACCGATGATACCGTGATCGTGTTGCATACTAACGGCAGTCACGGCCCAGCTTATTATCAGCGCTATAAGGAAGCCATGGAGCAGTTTAAGCAGAGCTGCCGCACCAACCAAATCCAAGATTGTTCGCAGGAAAGCTTAATCAACGTCTACGACAACACCATTTTACATGTGGATTTAGTGCTGGACGAAACCATTAAGCTGTTGCAAAAGCACACGGCAGAGTTTGACACCGCCATGCTGTATTTATCCGATCACGGTGAGTCACTGGGCGAAAATGGGCTGTTTTTACACGGCACCCCCTATGCCATCGCACCTAAAGAGCAAACCCAGGTGCCGATGATGTTGTGGACCAGCGCCGATTTTTTACCCAGCCGTCAAATCAATGCTGAATGCGTGCGTAATAAGGCCACGACAGAGACCTTTTCACAAGATTATTTATTTCATTCAGTGTTAAGATTAATGCGGGTGCAAACCAAAGAATACAATGCTCAGCTGGATTTATTTACTGGCTGTGACCAAGGAGTGGTATGAAGTTATTAATCATAGAGGACGATGCCTTACTCAGCATGGGCCTAGAAAAAGCCTTAATCAAAGAAGCCTATGTGTGCGACTGCGTCAGCAGCGTTAAGGATGCCGAAGCCTATTTAGCCGCTAGCGGTGGCGGCAATGTCGAAGGCTATAGCGCCATTTTGCTGGATCTAGGCCTACCTGACGGCAACGGCATCGAGCTGTTGCAACGCTGGCGTCGTCAAGGCGTCGGCATACCGGTGCTGATCATGACGGCGCGTGATGCGCTAGACGATCGTGTTGAAGGCTTAGACGCGGGCGCCGATGATTATTTAATTAAGCCTTTTGAGCTATTGGAGCTAGTGGCGCGGCTGAGAGCCATCATTCGCCGCCATCAAGGCCAAAGCGACAACGTGCTGTGCGTCGGTGATTTGGCCTTGGATCTGGCCCATAAATGTATCAAGCAAGGCGAACAACTGCTTGAGCTGACCCCGCGAGAATACGCCGTTTTGTCGCGGCTCATGCTCAAGCAAGGGCAGGTAGTGCACCGAGAAACCCTACAGCAAGACCTCTATACCTGGCAGGACAGCCTAGGCTCTAATACCTTAGAGGTCTACATCCACCATTTGCGCCAAAAGATTGGCAAGGCGCGCATCCTTACTCAGCGGGGCGTAGGATATTCATTAACGGATGGGCGACATGAGCCTGCGTAGGAAATTATTGTTGGCCATTGGCCTGATCATGGTGGTGACACAGCTCATCAGTACGCTGTGGGTGTGGCACGAAAGCCAAGAGCAAGTCACCATCGTGTTGGGTGAGAGCCTAGTGTCGCGGGCCCAAAACGAGTTAATTCAGCATGAGTTAGACGAAACCGTCGTTGCGCTACTGGCTCCGTCAGCCCTGATGATTATCCTGTCTCTAGCGGTGATCTACTTCACCATTAATCGCCTGACTCGGCCGCTGTCGGTACTCACCCAAGAGCTGGAAACCCGTTCCAGTACGCATTTGCAGCCCCTGGCCCGTACCGATGGTTCGGCTGAGGTCGACGCCATCACGCAAAGGTTGAATCAGTTGTTTGCTCGCATCGAGGTAGGGCTAGCTAATGAACGTCGCTTCACCGCCGACGTAGCTCACGAACTGCGCACGCCGCTGGCCGGGCTGCGCTTGAATCTTGAGCTGGTGAATGAGGCCGCCTTGCCGGAAAAAACGCTGTTGATCAACCGCATCGACCAAATGATGGTGTCGATTGAACAATTGCTACAGCTGGCCCATGTCGGCCAGCGGCTGCGCACCGGTCACGAACAGGCTTTTGACTTAATCGCCGAAGTGATCACGCCACTGCAAGAAGAGCTATTGGATGATCCGTTTCCTCATCCGTTGCGATGGGTGGTTCCTGAACGTATGCCGCTCTTGGGCGATTCGGGCTTAATCTATTTATTGCTGCGTAACGTACTGGAAAACGCCCGCTACTATGCCGCGAGCGGTGCTGAAACCGTTGTCTCGCTCACCCATAATGGGCAGGGCCAAGTAGTGTTAAGCGTCATCGACAACGGCCCTGGCGTGCCGTCAGATCAGCTGGCCATCATCGGCCAACGATTTGCTCGTCTAGACCAAACGCGCTCTGGCTATGGCCTAGGCTTAAGCATTGTTGAGCGTATTTGCCAAGTACATCAAGCCCAGCTGACCTTGGCCAACCGCAGCGACGATCATGGCCTGGTGGTGACGGTACGTTTTAGCCTTTAGGCGTGCTGTGAGGCCGGCTTAAATCGGGCATAATAAGGCATTATTTTTATGGAGTCTTACCATGTCTCAGCCAGCCGCTACCGTTAACTACGCCGAAAAATACGGCCTTACCGCTACTCATTCCGCCATTGTTGCCGCCGCCGAAGTAGTGCCTGCGGGGAAAGCCCTAGATTTAGGCTGTGGTCGTGGCCGTAATGCCTTATACCTGCAAAGCAAAGGCTTTGATGTGACCGCTTGGGATAAAAATCCCGCCAGCGTTCAGCATCTGCAGCACATCATCAGTGCAGAAGGCTTGGCCCACATAGCAGCCACGGCCGTCGATCTCAATACGCAGCGCCTCACGGAGGAGTATGACTTCATCTTTTCAACCGTGGTGTTTATGTTTCTAGATGCCGCAGCCATCCCCAGCCTCATCGCCCAGATGCAAAGCCATACCCGGCCCGGCGGTCATAACCTCATCGTCACTGCCATCGACAGCCCCGACTACCCCTGTAGCGTGCCGTTCTCCTTTACCTTCCAGCCAGGCGAATTAAAGCAGCACTATCAAGATTGGGACCTCTTAAGCTATAACGAGGACGTGGGCGAGCTGCACCGCACCGACGAGCAGGGCAACCGCATCAAAATGCGCTTCGCCACCATGCTGGCGCGTAAGCCTTGATGGACCGGCGCATGAGTAAACCTTATTTAATCTTAGCGCTGGCCTTAGTGGTGCCCACTGTCGCGCAAGCGTCCTACGTCAATGACTGCCGCCTTTACGTGCGCATCCTAGAGCATACGGTGCAAATGAGCGCCACCGAGCTGCGCATTAAAGTACTCGGCGCCGCCAAAGCAGGCCGCGCCGACAGCGGCTGCCAGCAATACGTCAACCAAGTCATGATCATCCCCTTGGCGCAGCCTGAACCACCGCTCAAAGCAGGACAGAGGGCGGCCATTCGCCTCTTGACCACCGATTCACGGCTACAGCCAGAGGTGAGCACTCAGTTTGAGTGGTGGTAGGCCGTAACGCGTAGGGTGGGCAAAGCTTGCGTGCCCACGCGTCATCACCGTAATGTCTCATTAATTTAAATAACCATCATATTCCACGATTAAAAAAAGCTTGAGCACCATATAAGGGCTCAAGCTTTTTTGTTGTAGGTGTTAAAAATGGATTACAGACCCTTAAACACTGGAGCCTCTTTGGCAAAAAATGCGCGGATGCCTTCTTTGTGGTCGGCGGTGTTAATCGACTGCCATTGGTATTCGGTTTCCAAATCCAAGGTGGCCTCTAGTTCGGCGCGGCACAGGGCGTGCTGGATGCGCTTGCTGTGGCGATGGGCCTGCAACGGCGTATGCTGTAGCTGAGCTACAAGATCGGCTACAGCGGCGTTTAGGTCTTCATTAACCGATTCAACCACGCCTTTTTTCAATAAGGTGTCGGCGTCCAGAACGGCGTTGCTCATCAACAGTTTTTTGGTTAATACGCTGCCAAATCGTTCTTTTAAGAAATAGTTGAGGGCGCCATCGGCGTTCAGCGCCATGCCGGCGAAGTTAAAAATCAAGCGCGACTGTGGTTCGGCCACGATGAGGTCGTTCATCAGCACAAAGCTTGCGCCAAGGCCAGAGGCGGTGCCGTTAAATTGGCAGAGGGTGATGGCGTCTAGATCGTGGTAATCGAGCATAAAGGTTTTGAGTAAACCCATCATGTGCAGGTAATCTTCGTGGGTTTTGAGGCTGCCGATCATGTGCAAGTCGCCGCCGGCGCTGTAGTGGCGCCCTTCGGCACGCATCACCACGATTTGAATGGCCTTGTTGGCCTTAATCTCATTTAACTTATTTTGTAAAGTGGTGATGAAGGGGATGGAAATCGTGTTTAAGCGTTCTGGTTGGTTAAAGGTTAGGGTGGCGACGTTAGCGTCCACCTGGAGCAATACTTCATTCATTTAGGGTCTCCTTTGAGACGGGCTTTTTAAGTGGTTTTTTTACTTGTGGGCTTTAGTGTAAATGCCATCCCGATAAAAATCAAAGCCACGCCGATGGTTTGCATCAAGGTGGGGACAAAATCCAACAGTAAAACGTCCATGACGATGGCCACGGCGGGGTCTAAAAACACCAACAGCGAAATGACTTTGGCCGACAGCAGGCGGATGCTGTCGAAGAATAAATAGAACACCAGGCCCGTGTGGATCAGCCCGGTGGCGGCGATGTAGGCCCAGTTACTGCTGCTTAAGCCCTCAAAGGCGCCTAAATTCACAAACGGCAACAGCATTAAGACGCCGACCAGGGTTTGTAATGAGGTCACGGCATAGGTGCTGGTATAGCGAATGCCTTTGCCCATCAAGGTGGTGCAGGCGTAGAAGAAGGCGGCCAACAGCCCCCACAATAAGCCAGAGGCCATGAAGTCGGTTAAGGACGTGTCTTGATTGATGCCAGCGATGAATAAGGTGCCGACAAAGCACACGGTAATCGCGACGATGGCCATGAGGTTTAGACGCTCTTTGAACAAGAAGCTGCCGAAAATCAGCACCATCACCGGCGCGAGGTGGTAGATGGAGATGGCAATGGTGATGGAGAGGGTTTCAAAGCTTTTAAATAAAAACACCCAGTTTAAAATTAAAAACACGCCGCAGATGAGGATGTGGACCAGCTCACGCTTATGCAGCTGCTCTTTTTTGTATTGGCCGGTGGCAAACCACAGGCCGCCTAAAAACAGGGTGGCGGCGACGCAGCGGATGAACACCAGTTCGATGGCAGGCAATCCGGTTTGGACGGAGAAAAAACCGACGGAGCCAAAGATGATCATGGAAATGGCCATTTTGATCATGGCCGGCGTGCTGTTAAGGGCGTGGTTAGGGCTTGATGTAGTAGACACGTTTATTGCTCTTTATGGGTTTTGTATGCAGTAAAAAGAATGGCGATGACGCCACCAGCGGCCACGATGGCAACGGGCGATGAATGCCATAGCTGCAGGTGGGGCTAGATGCCATAAAAACAAGGCCTGAATCCGCACGGATGCAGATTCAGGCCAAGGAGATTGATTGTGTGGCTTAGTCGGGCTTGCCGTCGGCGCGCGGGCTCACTAGCCAAGGCAGGTAGCGATAGGCGTACAGCAGCAGGGCTAAGGCAAAACACAGGGCGCTGGCCGACAAGAGCCAAGTTTGCTCAGCCCAGGCGCTGGCGAGTAGGCGAATGATGAGGGCCGCCACCATTAACCAAAAGGCAGGTAACAGCGGTTTGGGTAAGACCATGGCGCGACCGGTGTGGCCGAGGGCGGTGCGGGCCATCATGCCTAGGGTCAGTAAGCCGATGCCGCCAACGGCGATCAAATGGGTCGCGGCGCTGAGTAAGGCGGGGGCATAAGCGTAGCTGACGCCGAGTAGGCCGACGCCAATGGCGGTGGCCGCATAGCCTGCGTAGAGGATCCACAATAAGGGTGTAGCGGCCACACCGCGCTGATACCAGCGCACCAGCTGCACCAGATTAATCACCATGGTGATCAGCCCTAGACCGGCGACTGCGGTGGGCGCTTGCTGGGCCAGCATGAGGAGCGTCATCAGCATGGGAATAACCAGGGCAGACAGCATCACTGGTTTAGGGTTGTTGACGGCGGGCGTGTGGAGGGCGCGGCTGGTAAAAAAGGGGATGATGCGCATGCCGATCAGGCCAATGATGCCGGCCACCATTAAGAGGCCGGTTTGCAGGGCGTATAGGCTAGGCAGGCTGACTTTTTGGAATACAGATAGGTGGAACCATAGGTGGGTTAAGCCAAACAGACCTAGGGCCGCTACGGCGATGAAGTTGCGGCTGTTGTGGCTGGCAATAATCGGTTTGGCTAGGGCAATGGTGGCACCGAAATAAAATAAGGTACCGAAAACACCGGCCCAAAGCGTGCCGCTTGGCAGATAGATAGCGATGCGGGCCAACAGCCATAGGCTTAATAAGCCGATCAACGGCAAGCCTCGCAAAGGCTTCTGGCTGGTCCAAGTGGCGACGGCGGTGAGGAAAAAGCCGACGATGACGGCGCCAGTGTAGCCCCAAATCATTTCATGGGCGTGCCACAAAAAACTGGGCAGCTCGTTCGAGCCTAGAAAGCCCAGTGGCCCCCACATCAAGATGGCCAGGGCGCCATACAGCACCGCCACGGTGTAGAACGGCCGAAAGGCGATGGAAAAAAACACGCTGAGGCTAGGCTTGGTGGCCACGTTGGGTGTAGGGCTTAAGGGGATGAAGGTATTCATAGCAGCGTTCTTTCTGGGTTAGGCTTGTGCTTGCCAATAGGCTTCGATGGCCACAAATAAAATGCGTTCTTCAAAGCGTACATGATCAATGAGGCTTTGGCCGAGGGCCTGTTGTCCTTGCGGCGTGGGCGCGCTTAGGGCGGCGCGCAGCTGCTGGTGTTCGGCATAGAACTGATCGCTTAGTGCGGTGTCCGACCAGCGGCTAAAAATTGGCGCAAAAAGGGCCTCTTCGGCATCAAAGTGTTGTAATAGGCTGTGCTTTTGCGCCACCAAGAGGGCGTGGGCATTGGGGCGCTGTTGGGTCAGGGCTAAGCCTAGGCTCAGCGCCTGATGGTGTTCGCGTGAAAAAGGCTGTAGGTGTGGATGGCGTTTCATTTTGCTTCCTAATGATATAAGATGAATATAAAATGAATGTTATGTTTCGTCAAGTTATACTTTTTAGCCTATGTTTGCGTTAAAATGGGGCCAACCAGAAAGAAGCTCATGTACATTACCCAATACACCGACTACGCCTTACGCATTTTGCTGTTTTCAGCCAGTAATCCCGATCGATTAATCAATATTGCTGAGGTGGCGCAGGCGTTTGATATCTCTAAAAGCCATTTAACCAAAGTGGCGGCACAGCTCACGCGCAGCGGCGTGCTCAAAAGCGTACGCGGTAAAGGCGGTGGCCTGTGCTTAGGCCAGGCGGCGGCCGCCATTAACGTCGGCGCTGTGGTGCGGCTGATGGAGCCGTTGGCCTTGGTGGAATGTCATGGCCAGGATAATCATTGTGTCATCAGCCCTCATTGCCGCTTGGCAGGCGTATTGCAACAGGCGTTGCAGGCGTTTTTGGCGGTCTTGGATCAGTATAGTTTGGCCGACTTAGTGGGCCAGCCGGCGCTGGTGAAGATGTTGCGGCGGGATTAAGGCCCAAAAAAACCGCCCTAAGCATGGCTTGGGCGGTACGGTGTGGCTTGGCTTAATCGCGTAAATGATCGCAAATGGCCAAAATCGGGCTGAGGATGGCTTCGCCTAGGCGTAGTGAGCGTTGGCCGTTCCAGCCAAAGTCATCATCGGGCAGATTGTTATTGTCTTTAAACGGCATCTCCAGCGTGTAGGCTAGGCAGTTAAAGGTATGGCCCACGTAGTTGGTGCCAACGGTCATATTGGCTTGGCCTGGCGCGTCTTTAGGGTAGCCGTGTTCATCTTGGAAGTCAGGACTGGCGGCCATAAATGCTTCTTTAAAGCGTGTTTCTAGGCCGGCGATGCGCTCGTCGTAGCTGGGCACGCCTTCGGTGCCGGCCACAAATACGTAGGGAATAGCCTCGTCACCGTGGATGTCTAAAAATAAATCTACGCCGGTTTCATGCATTTGCTCACGCACATAATACACTTCAGGGCTGGTTTCCAAGCTCGGTTCGGCCCACTCGCGGTTAAGGTTGGCGCCGGCGGCATTGGTGCGTAAATTGCCTAGGGCTGAGCCATCTGGGTTCATATTGGGCACAATGTAGAACGTGGCTTTGTCTAATAATGCGCGGGCGGTTGGGTCTTGCGGATCCAGTAGACGGCCCAATAGGCCTTCTACAAACCATTCTGCCATGGTTTCGCCAGGGTGTTGGCGAGCCGTAATCCAAATTTTTAGGTCGCTTTCGACTTGATTGCCGATGGTCAGTAGATTTAAGTCACGATCTTGAACGGTAGGGCCTAAGTCGTCGATTTGGCACAGGCCACTGTCTTGGGCTTCGCCGATTAGGTTTAGATGAGATTCGTAAGAGTAGGGCTCAAAATAGGCGTAATACACGCTGTTGGCCAGAGGGGTGTGCTCAATGCTCAGGCGTGTGCCATCGTAGTGGCTTTGGACGCGGAACCAGTTACGGCGGTCGTAAGAGGCCACGGCGTGGTAGTCAACCCAGCCTTCAGGATAGGCGGCTTCGCTGGCGTTGTTCAGGTGGAGGGTACACGGGGTGTAAGCAGCGCCTTGCAGTCGGAAGTAAAACCATTGTTTGAATTCAGAAGCGTTGTCTTCGCGAATGTTGAGTTGGATATTGTCCGCTTGGCTGGCGTCGACAACCACGATACTGCCGCCATCAAAGCTTGTGCTGATCTTCATGTAAACCCTTTTTTAATCTAGTACATCGTAAAACCTTATTTTAACGAGCTTCGCCTAAAAAACCAAGCCTTGTACGGTTTTCTTCTGCTTTGCTGGCTGGCGGTGTGTCGGCTTGGGCCTTTCTGTCAAAGTGTGCTTAGTGCTGATGACATATATTGGGGCAAAGGCCTGAATCAAATCAAGGCTTAGCTAAAATCATGTTCAATCGGGGCCAGTTAAAGGGCTTATTGTGCCGCATAAGATCGTGGCAATAATTGCGGCGATGTGGTCTAATTGTCAGAATATACAAAAGGTACAAACGCGGTTGTCGCCGTCGGTTCTGTGGAAAAACAGTGTGTCGCAGAGCCAATTTAAACAGTAATACAAGGGAGGCCTAGCGTGTCTCAAGAAAAACGCATCATCAAGAAATACCCTAATCGGCGCCTATACGATATGGCCACCAGCGGTTACATTACCGTTGCCGATGTGAAGCAAATGATCATTGAAGAAAGTGATGTGTCGGTACAGGATGCCAAGACGGGCAACGACATTACGCGACAGGTCTTGTTGCAGATTTTGTTGGAGGAGGAAGCCGGCGGTCAGCCCTTATTAAGTGATGAAATGTTGTGTCAATTTATCCGGGTGTATGGCCAAACCACACAGAGCGTATTGGGCCCTTTCTTAGCCCAGAACATGAAGCTATTTGGTCAATGGCAGGCATCGATGCAAGGCCAAACGCCAGAGCCAAACGAGCAGTCGGACGTCAATCAATGGTTTACCAGTTTAATGAAGCCTTCTAAGGCGATGATTGATTGGCAACACGACGTACAGCTGCAAACCTTGAAGTTTTGGGAAGCGATGAATCCCAGCGGTAAAAATACTGAGCCCCGTTAAACGGTGGCGATCAATCAAGCAAAAAAAGAGCCTAGAGGCTCTTTTTTTATGGGTGACGTTTTGACCAACGGCGATTAGGCCAAAGTCGTGTGGACCGTTAGCCCATCATAAGCCACGTCAATGCCTGGCGGGCATTGGGCGCTAAGCGCTTCGTAAGAGAATGCATGGGTCATGTGGATTAAATAGGTCTGTTTGGCGCCAATGCGCTGGGCAAACGCGATCGCTTGGCCAAAGCCCAGATGGCTAGGGTAAGACTCTTCCCTTAGGCAGTCTAAAAATAAATAGTCTAAGCCTTGTAGCGCCGTGATTTGCTCATCGCTGATGTCGTTGATGTCGGTCAGCCAAGCCACTTTGCCAATGCGGTAGGCAGTACAGCGCCAGCGGCCGTGCGGCATGTCTAGGGCCAAGAGCGGCGTGCCGTCGATTTCAAAGCCATCGCTAATGGTGTGGGCGGTTAAAACGGGCTTGTCCCAGCTTTGCCCTGGCGGAAAAAAGGCATAGTCAAAGCGGGTTTTGATGTTGTTGATGCTGAAATCGTTGCCATAAATGGGGATGGCGGCCTGTTGCTTATAGCAAAATGCACGTAAATCATCGATGCCGTTTAGGTGATCAGCATGGGGATGAGTATACAAAACGGCGTCGATTTTTTTAATCTGTTCGCGTAGGGCTTGCTGGCGAAAGTCCGGCCCCGTGTCGATGAGCAGGCTTTGGTCGCCGACCTGTACGTGAGCGCTACAGCGGCTGCGGGTGTTTTTAGGGTTGGTGCTGGTGCAGGTGGCGCAGTCACAGTTAATCACTGGTGTGCCAGAAGAGCTACCGCAACCTAAAACGGTTAGACGAACAGAGGTGTGAGATGGCTTCATGGGCGGGGTATTTTATGGAAAAGTCGATAAAAATTGTCCGTCGTGGCATGGGCAATGGTGGCCACGGGGCAATCGCGCAAGGTGGCAATGTGTTCTGCTACGTGTTTCACAAATCCAGGTTCGTTGGTTTTGCCCCGATAAGGCACAGGGGCCAGATAGGGCGAATCGGTTTCAATGAGCATACGGTCAAGCGGCACGTATTGAGCGGCCTCCTGGATGTCTTTGGCGTTTTTAAAAGTGACGATGCCAGAGAATGAAATATAGAAGCCGAGGTCGAGGCAGCGCCGCGCTACGTCTTTGTCTTCAGTAAAACAATGAATGACGCCATTTTGGCACTGCTGCTCTTTAATCATGGCAATGGTGTCGTCTGCGGCTTTACGGGTGTGCACAACGATGGGTAGGCCGGTGTTGATGCCGGCTTCAATATGGGTGGCAAAGCGTTGGTGTTGCCAGCTTAAATCGCCTTCACACCAGTGGTAGTCTAGGCCAGTTTCGCCAATGCCCACCACTTTAGGGTGTTCGGCGTGGACCATGAGTTCTGCTAGGGTAAATTCTTCTGCGGCGATGTCGTCAGGGTGTACGCCAACGGTGGCGTAGATGAAATCATGCGCCTGGGCGATGTCCAATACCTCGGTGAAGCTTTGGCGGCTGACGCTGATGGCCAAGGCTTGCTTGACTTGGTTCTCCGACATCTTGGCGAAGATTTCCGGGAGCCTAGCGACAAGGTCAGGAAAGTTTAAATGGCAGTGTGAATCTACAAACATAAGGTCTCTATGGCGTTAGGCCGCTTTTTGCGGCAGTTTCAAGTAGTCAATCAACAATGATTCTAATTGCAGTTTAACACTTAAGGTGTGCTGACCGTAAGGGGCTAGAGCGTTTAGGCTGTCTAAGTAGGCGAACAGCTTGAGAGCGTCTATTTTTTGCGCCAATGCGCTTAAGGCCGCTTGATGCTCAGGATAAAAGCTGAGCTGTTGGGCCTGCTGCGTTTGGGCGATGTCTAAACACCATTTTTGTAACCAGTTTAAAAATAGGCTGAGCGGCCATTTTTTTTGGTCAAACTTGGCTGCATAGTCTAGACAGGCGATTAATCTAGGTTGACTTAATAGGGCCAATAATTCGGCACGCATGGCTTCATGTTCGGGCTCAGGCTCGAATAAAGGGGCACCGTGGTTAAATGCAAGTAAGGCTTCAGCATTTTCTGTGCCCTGTTCACGCAGATAGGCTAAGGCCTGCTCCGGCGTAGGTGGGGTTAAGGGTAATTGACGGCAGCGGCTTTTAATCGTTGGTAACAGCTTGTCCTTATTGTGGCACACCAATAAGAATAAGACGCCGGCAGGCGGTTCTTCTAGCGCCTTTAAGAGGGCGTTGGCGGCCTGGGTGTTCAGGGTTTCGGCTGGATTGATCAGCAAAATGCGCATGCCACCACGGTGGCTGGTGAGCTGTATAAACGACAGGGCTTCGCGCACATCGTCAATCTTGATTTGGCGCAGTTTTTTGGCATTGGTTTCGCCTTCCTCTTCAAACGGCGTCAGCAGCTTGAAGTCGGGATGGCTGTGTTGGCCCATCAAATGGCAGGATGGGCAGCGACCGCAAGGCTGATGCTCTTGCAGGGGCTGCTCACACAATAAGGCCTGAGCCAGATGTTCGGCAAAGGCGCTCTTGCCAGTCAGGGCTTTGCCTGTAATCAGCCAAGCATTGGGCTTGCTGTCCCACTGCTTGGCCAAGTCTCGCCAGTTGGTTTGGTGCCAGGGATAAATCATGCGTGCTCCAATGCCTGTTTGAGTTGGGTCAGAACGGCGTTGATTTGGGCCTGGACCGCATCGACGGGCTGGCTGGAATCCAATACAGTATAGCGCTCAGGATGGGCTTGGGCACGGGCTAAATACACGTTGCGGGTACGCTCGAAAAAATCACGTGCTTCTTGTTCGAAACGGTCTTTTTCGCGCGAACGCGCTAGACGTTCTTCGGAGACGGCCAAAGAAACGTCCAGTAATAAAGTTAAGTCTGGCTGTAGGCCTTGTTGTACCCAGTCTTCTAAAATTTGAATTCGAGCCAAAGGGACGCCGCGACCGCCACCTTGGTAGGCAAAGGTCGCATCGGTAAAGCGATCGCTTACCACCCATTTACCCGCGGCTAAGGCAGGCTCAATCACGTCCTCAATGTGCTGCATACGGGCGGCAAACATCATTAACGTTTCGGTATTGAGGCTGGCTTTGGTGTCCGGGTTAAGTAACAGGCCGCGTAAGGCTTCACCCACGGGCGTACCGCCGGGCTCGCGGCTAAACACGGCATCGATGCCGTGTTCGGCAAACCAATTTTTCATAAAGGCCAGATGAGTACTTTTACCCGCCCCATCAATGCCGTCTAAGGTAATGAATTGGCCACGCATATTAGCCTCCTCTTTTTAAAATGTATTTACGAACCGCTTGGTTGTGCTCAGGTAAGTCGTGGCTGAAATAGCTCAGGCCAGTGCCGTCCATCATGGAAACGAAGTATAAGAACTTTTCTGATGAGGGGTGGGCAGCGGCCTCTAAAGCTTTTTGGCTGGGCAGCGAAATCGGCGTGGGCGTTAGACCAGCGCGGGTGTAGGTGTTGTAAGGCGTGTCTCGGCGCAAGTCCGCTCGGCGCAGGCGGCCTTTAAAGTTTGGGCTGATGCCGTACATGACGGTTGGGTCAGTTTGCAGGCGCATGCCAATATTCAAGCGATTTATAAACACCGCCGCCACGTGTTTACGGTCGGCTTCGTGGCCGGTTTCGCGCTCGATCAGGCTGGCCATGATCAAGAGTTCGTAAGGGTCTTTATAGGGGAGGTCGTATTGGCGGTCTTCCCATGCGGCCGCGAGCTGGCGCTGCATGTTTTTATACGCCAAAGTATAGATGTTTAAATCCGTCTCCCCTTCGTTATACTGGTAGGTATCGGGGAAAAATAGGCCCTCTGCTTTAGTGTAAGGCGTATCGGGATCAATTTTTTTTAATAGTGCGGCTTCAGATAGACCGCTAGTGATGTGTTCTAAGCCGCCCGATTGCGCAATCAGGGCACGCATGTGGCTGAAATTAGAGCCTTCTAAAATAGTGATGTAGCGGGCTTCTGGCTTGTCATTCAGGAGTACGCGTATGATGTGCCAAGTCGAAGCACTTTTACGAAAGCGGTAGACGCCTGGGCGCAGCTTATTTTGTCCGCCCATGCTGTAGGCCACAGCCTTCATCAATATCTCGCTTTTAATGACGCCATCTTTTTTCAATTGGCTGACAATTTGGCTATAGCCTTGGTTCTTTTTGATGCTTAAAGAATAGGTTTTGTCGAGGACAAATGGGTAGAACAGCAGCGTGGCGATCACGATGAACACGGTTAACAAGCTACCGAGGGTATAAAGTTTGGCTTTACGCATAAGAGTATGGGCTCTGGTAGGGAGGCGCGCGCCTCATTTATAAAGGCGCTATTTTAACATTCTTTATCGGGCTTAGGGGGACTGTGGCGCCTCGCGCTGGGTTTTTTCAACAGGCTGTTACCTTGGATGAAACAACGGCAGGCTGGGCATCCACGGTAAAGGCGCGATTGTCGCGTGCTTGGCTCTGGCGGTGGTGGTAACGATGATTTGTTGGTCACTTGTAAGGTGGGCACGCTTCGCTTTGCGCCACCCTACTAAAGAGTCAATAAACCATACCTTAATGCGAGCAGCGTAGGCCCTTAAGCGTAGGGTGGGTCGTGACCCACGCGGGTTTTAAATGTGGACACGTGAGCACGTTAGGAGTGGTGGGTAGGCTACGCTTTACCCACCCTACGCGACGGTAAATAATCCATGGATTGATGGCACAGGCAAAATGGTCGTTTAAGCGGTCGGTAAGGGATGAGAATCATTATTAATCCCATTGATTTTAAAGCAATATTTTGTATTTTTGCTTGGTATTTGCTTGGTTTTTTGATACTATGATCGCGATTTGAGGGTTGGCGGCCTCTGTGGCCGTGCCCAGACAGGATATTTAGCCGTTTGGCGGGGGACTCGCCTCACGGCCTCTAATACGAAAGGATGGCGATGACTCAAGACAGAGACAGCCTGATGAAGTCGGCCACTTACGCTTCGGTAAGTTTGGCCGTGTGTTTGATTGTGCTAAAAGCCTGGGTATGGTTTGCCAGCGGTTCGGTCAGTATTTTGGCCAGTTTGATTGACTCTTTAATGGATTCCGGCGCCAGCGTGATCAATATGATTGCGGTAGGCATTGCGATTAAACCTGCTGACAAACACCATCGCTTTGGCCATGGCAAAGCCGAAAGCCTGGCGGCCTTAATGCAGGCAGCCTTTGTGGCTGGCTCAGCGGTGTTTTTATTGTTGCAGGCGTTTGATCGTCTGCTGCATCCTCAGCCCATCAACAATACCGGCTGGGGCATGGTGGTGATGGTGGTGTCGATCGTGGGCACCATTGCCTTGGTGATGTATCAGCGATACGTGATCCGCCGTACCAACTCGCAGGCGATTGCGGCAGACTCTTTACATTACGTCAGTGACCTCTTGGCCAACAGCGTGGTGATTTTGGCCTTGCTCTTAACCACTTGGGGCATTGACAGCGCCGACGTTTATTTGGCGTTCTTTTTGGCTGCGTGGATTTTCAAGAGCGCTTGGGATATTGCTAAGAAAGCTTTGTCCGATTTGATGGACCAAGAGCTGCCGGCGGCTGATAGGGAGCGGATTGAAGCGCTGGTGTTGGGGGTGAGCGGCGTATTGGGCATGCATGATTTGCGCACCCGTACGTCTGGTGCCAATGTGTTTATTCAATTGCACATTGAGTTAGACAATCATTTAAATATTGTTGCGGCACACGAGATTACTGAAAAAGTGGAGCGCACCTTGGAAAAAGCGTTTGACTACAGCGACGTCATCGTCCATCAAGATCCGGTCAGCGTGGTGGACAATGCCCGTGGTAAAGGTTTGCTGTAAAAAGGGCGCATAAAAAGGGTGCATAAAAAAGACTGCCAAGGCAGTCTTTTTTGGTTTTACTGATTATTAGTCGACGATGAATAAAGTGGCGCCTACTTCAGTGGCAGAGCGGTGTGGCTCTGCGTGATCCGCTACTTGATAGCTCATGCCCGGCGTTAAGACGAACTGGCGGCCATCGGCTAGCTCGGTGGTTAGTTCACCCTGTAGGCACAGTAAAATATGGCCTTTTTCGCACCAGTGATCGGCTAGATAGCCAGGTGTATAGGTCACCATGCGCACGCGGATGTCACCAAACGTTTGCGTTTGCCAATAGGCCAAGCCGCGCTCGCCCTGATGTTCTGTGCGCTCGATGCTGGACCAGTCGGTGGTGTGAAACGGTATATTGTGTAGATTCATTGTTGTCGTTAACTTAGGTTATTGAACGCTTTTGGCTTTGCTGCGTTTAGGGCTTTTTGCTTCGGGGAAGGTGAGATGGACTTGTCCTTCCTCATCAATTTGCACGATGACTGAGCCGCCGTGGGTCAGCTTACCAAACAAAAGCTCGTCGGCGAGGGCTTTGCGAATGGTGTTCTGAATTAAGCGTGCCATAGGGCGAGCCCCCATCTGCGGGTCAAACCCATGCTTGCTGAGGTAGAGCTTCACCGACGGCGTGAATTCAATCTCTACTTTTTTCTCCAGCAGCTGCTCTTCTAGCTGCATCAAGAATTTATCCACCACGCGTTTAATCGTGTCGGTATTCAGCGGCGCAAACGGAATGATGGCGTCTAAACGGTTGCGAAACTCAGGGCTAAATAGGCGTTTGATCGCAATCATTTCGTCACCAGCCTTGGTTTCGGTGGTAAAGCCCATACCAGGCTTCGCTAGCGCTTCGGCGCCGGCGTTGGTGGTCATGATGAGGATGACGTTACGAAAGTCTGCCTGACGGCCGTTATTGTCGGTTAAGGTGCCGTTGTCCATTACTTGCAACATGATATTGAAAATGTCGGGATGAGCCTTTTCAATTTCATCCAATAGCAACACCGCAAATGGATGTTTATTTACGGCTTCGGTCAATAAGCCGCCTTGTTCAAAGCCAACATAGCCTGGCGGCGAGCCGATGAGGCGGGCTACCGAGTGGGCTTCCATGTATTCAGACATGTCAAAGCGCAGCATCTCAACGCCTAGGGCAAAAGCCAACTGTTTGGCTACTTCGGTTTTGCCTACGCCTGTGGGGCCAGAAAACAGGAAGGTGCCAATAGGCTTATTGGGTAAGGCTAGGCCTGAGCGTGCCATTTTGATGGCGCTGGACAAGGCTTCGACAGCTGGATCTTGACCATAAATCACGTTTTTGAGGTCGCGGTTTAAGTATTTTAAGACGCGCTTGTCGTCGTGAGAAACGGTTTTTTCTGGGATACGCGCCATTTTAGCCACGATGGCTTCAACGTCGGCTTTGCCAATGGTTTTACGCTGTTTGTCTTTGGGTAAGATGCGTTGCGCCGCCCCGGCTTCGTCGATGACATCGATGGCTTTATCGGGTAAAAAGCGATCGTTGACGTAGCGAGCCGACAGCTCAGCTGCGGCCTCTAAAGCCGCCTGGGTGTATTTAACCTGATGGAAAGATTCAAAGGCTGATTTTAAACCCTTTAAAATGCCCACAGTTTGCTGCACCGATGGCTCAGCAATGTCGATTTTTTGGAAGCGACGGCTGAGCGCATTGTCTTTTTCGAAAATGGTGCGGTATTCGTGATAGGTCGTGGCGCCGATGCAGCGTAGGCTGCCTTTCGAAAGCGCAGGCTTTAAAAGGTTGGAGGCGTCCATGGTGCCACCAGAGACGCTGCCCGCGCCAATAATGGTGTGTACTTCATCAATAAACAGAATGACATTGGGTAATGCTTCAATCTCTTTAAGGATAAGCTTTAAACGCTGTTCGAAATCACCACGGTATTTGGTGCCTGCGAGTAGGGCGCCTAAATCCAGTGACAATACTTGGGCATCAGCCAGAACATCGGGCACCAGCTTTTGCACCACCATATAGGCTAGGCCTTCGGCCAGGGCGGTTTTACCCACGCCGGCTTCGCCCACTAATAAGGGGTTATTCTTGCGGCGGCGGCACAATACTTGGATCATGCGCTCTAATTCGGCTTCTCGACCAATCAATGGGTCGATCTTGCCAGCCAAAGCCTGCTTATTGAGGTTGGCCGTGTATTTCATTAAGGCCGTTTCATTGCCGCTGGCGTCTTCGCTGGCTTCGGCTTCTGGCTCTTGATTTGGGCTAGGCGCATCATCTGGGCCAATGCCGTGGGCGATGTAGTTCATGACCTCTAAGCGAGTAATCGATTGCTGATTGAGATAATAAACCGCATGGGCGTCTTTTTCACCAAAGATCGCCACCAATACTTGGGCGCCATTCACGTCTTTGTGGCCAGAGGATTGGGCCTGCATGATGGCGCGCTGAATCACGCGTTGAAAGCCTAATGTAGGCTGGGTTTCAACACGTTCAGACATGCTTTCGGGAATAATCGGGGTGTTTTCGTCGATAAACTCGCTGAGCTTATGGGCTAAGATGGCTAGGTCTGCCTTACAGCCAAGTAAGACTTTACGAGCCAAATCATTTTCTAGTAAGGCCAAAAGTAAGTGCTCTACGCCTAAAAACTCGTGACGTTTCAGTTTGGCGCGCGCAAAGGCATGTTG
This sequence comes from Neisseriaceae bacterium CLB008, assembly GCA_041228285.1. Lineage (NCBI taxonomy): Bacteria > Pseudomonadati > Pseudomonadota > Betaproteobacteria > Neisseriales > Neisseriaceae > Neisseriaceae bacterium CLB_ANTARCTIC_008. The sequence goes on from CP166133.1 coordinate 1,348,087, forward strand.
CAATGTGGATTCTAGTTCGGGTGTGATCATGATTATTCCTCCTCTGCAATACACAATAAGGGGTGGCCATGTTCTTGCGCTAAGGCCATCACTTGCGTGACTTTGGTAAAAGCAATGTCTTTCGAGTAGAGGCCACAAACGGCCTTGCCTTCTTCGTGAACTTGCCACATAACCGCTTCGGCCTGATCTTGGGTTAAGAAAAAGACTTCGGTTAAAACGTCTACCACGAAATCCATTGGGGTGTAGTCATCGTTTAACAAGCATACCTTGAATTTTCGTGGAGGAGGCATATTTTGTGTATTTTCTACAACTTCTACCGCTATATCATAGTGAGTGTTAAATTTTGTCATGTATATCAATGCTTTCGGCGTCAATTTCGTCTGAGTTTTGTGGCGTCTTTGGTTTTTAAATGCCAAATATGAAAACTTTACTTGACGATATTAAATAAGTTGCGTAAAACGTTAGACGGTGCTCGATTTTGTGGGGGGTTAAGTTTAACCCATAAACCACACTGTCGTGTTATTTAGTCTCACCAACATGTTTTTATAGTATAGGAAGTTTCATGGCAACAGGTATTGTTAAATGGTTCAACGACGCTAAAGGTTTCGGTTTTATTACTCCTGACGAAGGTGGTGAAGATCTATTCGCACACTTCTCTGCGATTAATATGAGCGGTTTCAAAACCTTGAAAGAAGGCCAACGCGTTAGCTTCGAAGTGACCGATGGTCCTAAAGGCAAACAAGCCTCAAACATTCAAGCAGCTTAATTTGATTTAATCGAATTCAAAAAGCCGCTTTCGAGCGGTTTTTCTCTTTGATGGTTGTTTGTGTACAGGTCTACATATTAGGCTGGCAAAGCAACATCAAATAAGCATCACATGCACACAATAGATACAGTTGAGATTATGGTTTTATTCAGCAAAATAAAGGCTGCCTAACGGCAGCCTTTATTGCGTTTAGCGGTTTTAGCAAGAGGTGAGGATCTTTGACAAGAACTGCTGTGCACGTTCACCGCGTGGCGCGTTAAAGAATTCATCTTTACTACAGTCTTCTTCAATGCGGCCTTGATCCATAAAAATGATTCGGTCGGCCACGCTCTTGGCAAAGCCCATTTCATGGGTGACACACATCATGGTCATGCCTTCTTTGGCCAATCCCACCATCACGTCTAATACTTCTTGAATCATTTCCGGGTCGAGGGCGCTGGTTGGCTCATCAAACAGCATGGCGACAGGGTCCATGCTTAAAGCTCGGGCAATGGCCACTCGTTGCTGTTGACCGCCAGAAAGCTCGGCTGGAAACTTCTTGGCGTGGGCGCTTAGGCCTACACGGTCAAGATAGGCCAAGCCCTTCTTCAAGGCCTCATCGTTGCTGCGCCCTAAAACCTTGGTCTGGGCAATGGTGAGGTTGTCGATGATGCTGAGGTGGGGAAAGAGTTCAAAATGCTGAAACACCATGCCCACGCGACTACGTAGCTTGGATAGGTTGGTTTGGCTGTCCTTTAGCTTCATGCCGTCGATGATGATCTGGCCTTCTTGAAACGGCTCTAGCGCGTTGACGCACTTGATGAGGGTGGACTTGCCAGAACCAGAAGGGCCGCACACGACGATTACTTCACCTTTATTGACAGTCGTGCTGCAGTTGGTCAAAACCTGGAAATCACCATACCACTTGCTGATGTTTTGAATGTCTATCATATTTGTCGTTTGGGTCATACGCTGATCTTTCTTTGTAACTGTTTGACAAGGCTAGAGGCGATAAAGCTGATCACAAAATAGACCACGCCCACGAAGACGATGTAAGGGGTTAATAAGCCCATGAGGTCGCCGCGCACAGAAGCCGAGCGGAAAAAGTCGGTTAAGCCTACGGCGTAGACCAACGTCGTGTCTTGGAACAAAATAATGCTTTGCTGCAGCAGTAGCGGCGTCATTTTTCGAAATGCCTGTGGCAAAATGATGAGGCGCATGGTCTGACCATAAGTCATCCCTAGGGCGTAGGCTGCGTTCATTTGGCCTTTAGAAATCGACTGAATGCCCGCGCGCACAATTTCAGAGAAATAGGCCGCTTCAAACAGCATGAATGCCACTACCGATGAGGCAAAGGCCGTGTCTATGGTCATGAATTCACCAGTGACCCAGTTGTAAATCAAGGGTACGGCAAAATAAAACCACAGCAAAACCAGCAGAAGCGGCACTGAGCGGAAGTAATTCACGTATAGTTTGGCCGCTTGGCTAAGTACGGTAAAGCGCGACAGTCTGGCTAGCGCTAAGAGCGTGCCGATTACGATGCCGCCTAATACGCCAAAGGCCAAAACTTTTAGCGTCATCCATAAGCCTTCTTGCAGGCCAGGTAAAGCTTGGGGGAGGTCGGCCCAGAAATTCATGATTTACCTCCTGTCAGCATGCCGGGAATGCGTAATTTTTTCTCTAAGGTATTCATACCAAAAATCAACAATAGATTAATGATCAAATACAGAATCGTCGCATAGGTTAAGAACTCAAATGTGTTTTGAGTGTATTCACTGGCGGTTTTGATTTGGGTGATGAGCTCTGCCGCGCCGACCAAAGAGGCAATCGAAGCGTTTTTAAAGCAGTTGGTGAGCTCAGAGCTTAACGGGGGCAGAATCATTCTGAAGGCCTGCGGTAACAGCACGATTTTGTATACCTGCGGCAGGCTGAAACCCATAGCATAGGCCGCATTCGCCTGGCCTTTGGGTAGGGATTCTATCCCCGTACGAACCTGTTCGCACAGGCGGGCAGCAGTAAACAAACCCAGGCCGATGGCCGCCGAGATATAGGCCGAGGTGGCGGGTGATAAACTTTGATACCACCAATCTTGCATGCTGATGGGCATCAGCGTAGGTAAGACGTAATACCATAAGAACAACTGTACCAATAGCGGTACGTTACGGAAAATCGTGACGTAAGTAGTAGCGATGCCGCGTGCCCATTTATTGGGCAGAGTGCGCATAATGCCTAGTGTGGTGCCGATCACCATGGCGATGACCCAGGCGGTTATAGAAATGGCGAAGAGCCACCCCAATCCGGTAATGATCCAGCTTAAATAGGTTTCGGTGCCGATCCCTGTGTCGCTGAATAAAACGGACCAATTCCAGCTGTAGTCCATATAAACCCCTTTAGTGAAACCTTACAAACACAGCCAAGTCCGACGACTTGGCTGTGGATCATGGCGTGTATTGCCAGTCTTTTGGTTATGCTTCTTTATCGTGCGGCTTCGCAATCAGGCTTTTTAGTTCGTTAGACATTGGGAAGTTGAGGTTTAAGTTTTTAGGCGGTACCGGTTTTTGGAACCACTTGTTGTAAATGGTGTTGATTTCGCCAGACTTGTAGGTGGCGATAATGGCATTATCGACAACGCGTTTAAAGTCTGCATCACCTTTGCGCATCATGCAGCCGTAAATTTCAAACGACTGTGGCTTGCCGGTGACGACCCAGTTGCTTGGGTTTTTAGATTTGGCAATTTCACCATAAAGTAGGGCATCATCCATCATAAAGGCATCGGCGCGGCGGTTTTCTAACAGCAAGAAAGCATCGCCATGATCTTTGGCTGAAATGATTTTGATGCCAGCGTTATTCTTCGCATTGTAGGCGCGGATGTAGCGTTCTGAAGTTGTGCCCGCGGTGGTCACCAAGGTTTTACCTTTAAGGTCGGTAAATTCTTTAATGCCAGAGGATTTCGCGGTTAAGAGACGGGTGCCAATTTCAAAAATACCCACCGAGAAGGCGGCTTGTTTTTGACGTTCGGCATTATTGGTGGTCGAGCCACACTCAATGTCTACTGTGCCATTAGAAACCAAGGGCACACGATTTTGTGACGTCACCAGGTTATAGCGAACCTTGAGGTTCGGCATATTGAGTTCTTTTTTTACGGCTTCAACGACTTTAAGCTGTAAATCGTGAGAATAGCCGATGGGTTGCTTGGGGTTGTTGGCAATGTAAGAGAAAGGAATCGATGAGTCGCGGTGGCCTAATACAATGGTGCCTGAATCTTTAATCTTCTTTAAGGTGCCGGTGTATTCTTTGGCGAAAACAGGTGTGGCCATGACGGCGACAGCGATGGCGGTCAAAGCAAGGTGTTTGATCATGATGTTTCTCCTATTACGATTGTGGACATTTAGCCTATGTTTAGGCTTGTAACTTATGTTTATTAGATCTATGCGTAATGCAAAGATTGAATTTAATCTACGACATAATATCTGAAAAGGCAATGATTTTTTAATGCCATTGGCTCATGCTTGACGGTTGGCAGACAAGCCAATGCCTTGCCGCTGGTTGACTTGGGGCTAGATGTTAAAGTTAAGCCAGTGCTGATTTATGGTATTCTTGAGAGCGAACAATGGCTGCTTGCTTGCATCACCAAGTGGGCTAAGATAACTGGATAAAGGGGCGAGTAAACATGACTTTTTGGCAGGATTTAGGCGTAGACATGAGCTACGCTTTACAAATCATGTTGCCGATCCTGTATTGGCTTTTGGTGGCGTCGGTGACCTTTCGGCTGTTGATGAAGCGTCAAGTTGTGTCCGTGACCTTGGCCTGGCTGATGGTGATTTTTCTGATTCCGTTTATTGGTGTGTTTCTCTACCTCATCATAGGGGAGATCTACCTTGGTAAGGAGCGGGCTCAAAACGCTAATGCCATGAAGGAGCCTTTTCACGACTGGGTTTGTGATCTGAATGCCGCTCCTAGGTTGGTGCTGAAAAAAGCATCTGCCATTGCGGCGCCGCTATTTAATCTGTGCCAACAGCGGCTTTCCATTCCGTGCTTAATGGGTAATGAGCTGCATATTTTGGATAATGCGTTTGCCGCTATGGCAAGCATTGTTAGAGATATTGATGACGCTGATGACAGCATCAAAATGGTGTTTTACATTTGGCACAATGGCGGCCTAGTTGATGAGGTTAAAAAGGCATTAATCCGGGCGCAACAACGAGGGGTGAGCTGCCACGTGATGTTGGATTCCGTCGGCAGCGCCGCATTTTTTAAAAGCAAAGTGCCTGCTGAAATGAAGGCGGCAGGCATTGAGATTGTCGAGGCGCTACACGTGAGCCCAATTCGGATGTTTTTTCGCCGCATGGATTTACGTCAGCACCGCAAAATCATCGTGATCGACAACAGCATTGCCTACACCGGCAGCATGAATATGGTGGATCCTGCCTATTTTAAACAAGGCGCTAATGTCGGGCAGTGGATCGATGTGATGGTGCGCATGAATGGGCCTATTGCTTCGGTTTTAAATGGCTTACATGCATGGGATTGGGAAATCGAAACCGGCCAGCGCATGCTGCCGCCCCATCCAACCCAGCCAGCCATTGCCGTCAGCGGCCACAATAGCCATGCGGTACAGTTGTTGGCCACAGGGCCGGGTTTTCCCGAGGACTTAATGAATCAGTCGTTGCTGTCGGCGATCTACGCTGCCACGACTGAGGTGGTGATCACCACGCCTTATTTTGTGCCCAGTAACTCACTCTTAGAAGCCTTAAAGGTTGTGTCTTATCGTGGGGTGAGGGTGCAGCTCATCGTGCCAAAGCATAACGATTCGACCATGGTCAAGTGGGCCTCGCGCGCTTTTTTTGACGAGCTGCTCAGCGCGGGCGTCGAGATTCATCAGTTTACTGGCGGCCTATTGCACACCAAGAGCGTTTTGGTCGATAACCAGCTGAGCATGGTTGGGACGGTGAACATGGACATGCGTAGCCTGTGGCTGAATTTAGAAGTCACCATCGCGGTGGATGATGAAGTGTTTGCCAATGAAGTGGCCTTATTGCAAGAAGGCTATTTAAATCAATCGGAACGGTTGGATGCCGCTCTTTGGTTAGAGCGGCCGCTGAAAAAGAAAATGTTGGAAAAGTTATTTTTCATCATGAGTCCATTGCTGTAATGGGCACAATGTGCTAAAAATAACGGTATAACGTACAGACTGAATCGGTTGATGTGGCTGCTTCTTGAATTCTGCCTAGGCCAGAACCAAGACGCAGCCATTGCTGTATTTAGCCATTTTTTATCTAGCCAACAAAGAGAGAACTGCATGAGTCACATAACCGCCGATGATAAGGCGTTGATCTTAGCCGAAGCCTTACCTTATATCCGTGAGTTTTCAGGCAGCACCATTGTGGTGAAATACGGTGGTAACGCCATGGTGGACACTGAATTAAAACAAAATTTTGCCAAAGACATTGTGTTGTTAAAACTGGTGGGCATGAACCCCATCGTGGTGCATGGCGGTGGTCCCCAAATCAACCATGCGCTTGAACGCGTTGGTAAGGAAGGCGCCTTCATTCAAGGCATGCGCGTCACCGATCGCGAAACCATGGACGTTGTGGAAATGGTTTTGGGCGGCGGGGTGAACAAAGAAATTGTGTCGATGATCAATCAGTTTGGCGGCAAAGCGGTTGGCATTACGGGCAAAGACGGCCATTTTATTCGCGCTAAAAAACTGTGGATGCAGGATGAAAAGGCCAACGACATCGACATTGGTCAAGTAGGCGAAATTGAGTCCATCGACACCAGCTTGATTGATGCCCTCACGGGCCAAGGCTTTATCCCCGTAGTGGCACCGATTGGCGTTGGCTCACAAGGCGAAGCATTTAACATCAACGCCGACCTAGTTGCTGGTGAATTGGCCAAGACATTGGCCGCTGAAAAACTGATTTTAATGACCAATACGCCGGGTGTTTTGGATAAAAATGGGGCGTTGATGACGCGTTTAAATGCGGATTCAATCGCCGGTTTGATTGAGGATGGTACGCTTTATGGCGGCATGTTGCCCAAGATCCAGGCGGCGCTAGAGGCGGCTCAAGACAATGTCCAAGCGGTACACATTATTGATGGCCGTGTGCTGCACGTTTTGTTGTTGGAAATCTTTACTGCAGCGGGCGTCGGCACCATGATTACTGCGGTATAAAGTGAATTGATTGATCAAAAAAGCCTTTAAATATAAAGGCTTTTTTTGTGGGCATCGTGGGCTATCACACCATAGAAAAATATCATCTTGCCCCGCTTTACTTTTGCCGTCATTCATTGTTGAATGAACGCTTATTAGCAAAGGAAGACCATGAATATTGTGATTGTTGGCGCGAGTAAAGGGTTAGGGCGAGCGTTTGTACAGGGCTTAGGTTCGGAGAATGATGAGATCTACGGCGTGGCACGCAAGCTGCCTTCGGCAGACTTTATGTCTAAGGCAGCCGCCGTACATTGGATTTTGGCCGATATGAGCCAGCCGCAGCAGGCGGTAGTAGAAGTCGTGGCGCAGCTGCCTGAGGTGGTAGATGTACTGATTTACAATCTTGGCCTATGGGAAGCAAAAGCGTTTGCCGATGATTATGATTTTCAACAGGATGATGACTTGGAAATCATGACCATGGTGAACAGCAATGTGATGGCCACTATTCTATTGATGAAGCACGTCATGCCCAAGCTGTTGGCGTCTCAGCGGCCTAGAATAATTTTGACGGGTTCTACGTCGGCACTGCGTCAAAGTGGGCGGCCAGAGGTGACCTTTGGCGCCACTAAAACGGCCTTAAATGGTTTAGCGGATGCCCTCAGAGAAGGCTATCGGGCGAATAAGCTGGCGGTAACCACGCTACAGCTAGGCTATTTAAATACTGATGATGATCTGTCTGTGCCTGTGGTAGAGGCGGCATTGGCCGGCGGTGGCGAAACCATTCCGGTGCACGATGTGGTGATGATGACCCAAAGCATCCTACAGTTGTCTGAAGCCTCGTTTGTGCGTGAGCTGTGTTTGCCTGCTATATTGGATGAGCGGTTTTAGAACAAATCCCTAGCCTAGGCTAGGGATTTCTTTAATTCATTTTGGTGATGATGTCGACGTCGACTTCCGTACCGCGTCGGTCCTTATCTATTTCGCCATAAAGTTCGACGATGTCGTTAGGTCCAACCACCTGGCCGCGCCATTTGTCTTGGTCGATTTCAACCGTCATGATGCCGGTATTGTCTTGGAGTTGATATTTGTCTTTGCTCAGCTGTTTGGTCAGCTTACCCTGGAGGCGTACTTTGCTGTCGTCGGGGAGGGTTAAAGCCTGTTTGATGGTGCTTAGGTTTACCGTTGTGCCTGGGCCGGTATAACCGCTGGCCGTGTTGTTGACGTAGCCGCCCTGAGCAAGCGAAAGGGTGCTGCAGCTCAGTAAGGCGATAGCAAGGTATTGTTTTAACATGATGAACTCCTTAAAGAATCATGAACGTAAACTCAATTTATCGCCCATAAAAAATGAGCGACACCTATGATAAAAGTGTCGCTCATTTTAAATAAAATGTACAGCTTAGCGAATCAAGTCTTCGCTGCTGGGCTGTACTTGTGGTGGTGGGGCATCGATTGCGGTTGCTTTTCTGGCCTCTTTCGCCTGATTCACACAAGCAGTGAGGGATAGGGTGACCAATATGATGCTCAGCCATACTGTTTTCATTTTTTTGCTCCTGGCGGCTATGGAATGTGTCTTTGGTATAAATGTTTTATATAATCCTATTGTACTGCCCGCAGGCGTGAATGACAAAATATATTATTGAGTATCAGAATACGCTTTGCTTTAGGGTTGGCGTCAGTCCAGCGCATTTTATGGTTTGAACACGAATTATTTTAATCATAAATGTGAACATGAGGTCAATTTGGGTGTAGTCTAGAGTGGTTCACTTAATGCTAAGAATAGGAGATTCATGATGCAGATAAATCAACAAGACGATGGTAAGCATGGTGTGTTTCAGCTATTAGACAAGGGCATCATCGCAGGTGAGATGTCTTATACTTGGGCCGGCGAAGGCATGTTGATCATCGACTCTACGCAGGTTAGTGATGATTATCGTGGCCAAAGTGTTGGGCGTACCTTGTTAACTGCACTGGTTGATTTTGTACGGGCTAAGGCCGTTAAGGTGATACCTTTATGCCCTTATGCGAAAGCAGCGTTTGATAAGGACGCCAGTATTCGAGACGTTTTACGAGATCAATAGATTTTATTAACCCCAGTTAATTGATATTAAATGACATTTTTTATTTATTTATGAAATTGGGGTTGATTTTAGCTAATAGGCATATTAAGATTAATTTGGGTTGAGTTCTAAAGTATGACTCAGAGAGAGCCCACTTGCCCCAACGTGTCTCGCTGCGTTGGGGCATTTTATTAAGCGTACATAAATAGAATATTTATACTATATATTATAGGGGTATAATAGCCTCGGGTTGGGCTTCGGCCCCGAGAGAGAACCCGCAGCCCTAGGACTCACACACTCCTAGGGCTTTTTTCATGTCTGTGATGGCTTTAGTCATGCGGTAATTGATCAAGGTTTGCCCTCTAAACACGACGGATTGCGCACAGATCACGACAAACCCTTGGCGCTCAAAGAAAGGCCGTGCCGTGATGCTGGCTTCGGTCTCGATCTGAACCATGCCTTGTGCCCGTGCAAACGTTTCTAAAGCCGTATAGAGCCGAGTCGCTACACCGCTGCGCTGATGTGCCGGATGGACGAACAACATGTCTAAATAGCCCGTCGCGGTTAAGTCAATAAAGCCAATCACCTCATCCTCACACAAAGTGACCCAAGCAGGGCGGCTAAGCCGCTTTTGCGCCCAGGCCTCAGGATCGGGTACTTGGGCCCAAGCGTGAACTTGGGCGGGCGTATAGTCTTGAGCAGCGACTTCAGTGATGGCGCGTAAAAATACTTCAATTGTGCCGCGCGCATGCTGCGCTTTGTAGGGGCTGATGGTGATGGCTGAAGGCATTGAATACTTTCTTTAAGTTCGATGACTGATTTTATCATGCACAGATTTTGATCACTTAGTCACGATATTAAGCCTGTTAAATAGCTAGTGATATTAAGCTTTGGCTCTAGGCAAGCCAGATACGAATTACATTTAAAAGATTATTGGCTTAACTATTTGGAATATAGTTAAGCTTGTTATGAGTATGCCCTCTTGATTGGGTTAAATATGGAGTAGCAGTGGATAAATTGGATTACGTCGTACGGCAATTAGCCCGTACAAAATCAAAGAAATATGAGCAGTATGTAGTGACTGGCATTGTTCATAAACTCAATCGGCAAGACGTCAAATTTGTGACGCAGCAATATGTCTCTCGTGATAATGGAGCTCGAAGGGCACTGACGGATTTATATTTTCCAGCTGTTGGCGTGCACATTGAGGTGGATGAACCTTTTCATGGTAAACAAGTAGAGCAAGACGAGCTTAGAACCTCTGATATTGTAAATGCAACCAATCACGAGATATTGAGGATCAAGATTGAAGATGCAACTTTAAAAAGCCTAGATCAACAGATAGATGAATGTGTGACGTTCATCAACCAAAAACTTAATGCTATACCCGATTTAAAACCTTGGTGCCCAAAGGATGACTATGCGATTGAGCCACATATTGAAAGAGGCTATATGGATGCTCATGATAATATTGCCTTTAGACGTATAGCCGATGCTTGTAATTGTTTTGGATATAATTATCAAAGCTATCAACAAGGGGGAGCGAATCATCCGCATTTTGATAATGTGCTTTTATGGTTTCCTAAGTTATTTGAAAATAAGGGCTGGTCTAATACGATCTCAACCGATGAAACAGTTATTACTGAGTATGCACTTGTTGAAAGTGAGCGCCAGCTTCACTTTGATAAGCACATCAACGACAAGAGAAACCAAAGGCTTGTTTTTGCCAAGGCTAAAGATAGTCTAGGCATGGTTTTATATCGGTTCAAGGGTTTGTATGAGCTTGATGTTATACAGAGTAAAGCTAAAAATATGCTGGTTTGGAGAAGGATCATGACTAGAGTGCCTACTTATCCCGCTGATTTGGGTAAGTTGGCTCGGTAGCCAAGAATATAAGAAATGAGTTTTTGTAGAAAAAGCCCTGAATAATCAGGGCTTTTTATGGTTTTTAAGGCTTCAAGAAAGCTTTAGAAAAGCTAACTTTTTATTCCCATTCGATCGTTGCTGGGGGTTTGCCAGAAACGTCGTACACTACCCGGTTAATGCCGCGCACTTCGTTGATGATGCGGTTCGATACTTTGCCCAATAGATCGTACGGTAGGTGGGCCCAGTGAGCGGTCATGAAGTCGTTGGTGATCACGGCACGCAGCGCCACAACGTATTCGTAGGTACGGCCATCGCCCATCACGCCAACTGATTTAACTGGCAAGAATACGGCAAAGGCTTGGCTGGTCTTGTCGTACCAGTTTTTACCGTCTTCATCGGTGAAGTTACGTAACTCTTGAATGAAGATGTCGTCGGCACGACGCAATAGGTCGGCGTATTCGGCTTTTACTTCACCTAAGATACGCACGCCTAGGCCTGGGCCTGGGAAGGGGTGGCGGTAAACCATTTCTTTCGGTAGGCCTAGGGCCACGCCTAACTCACGTACTTCGTCTTTGAAGAGGTCGCGTAGGGGCTCTAAAAGTTTTAAGTTTAAGGTATCAGGTAGGCCGCCTACGTTGTGGTGGCTCTTAATGGCTTGAGCTTTGTTTTTCTTACCGCCAGCAGATTCGATCACGTCTGGGTAGATGGTGCCTTGAGCCAACCATTTGGCGTTGCTGAGCTTGCCAGATTCTGTTTGGAAGACTTCAACGAACTCAGCGCCAATGATTTTGCGCTTTTGTTCTGGGTCGGTCACGCCCGCTAGCTTGCCTAAGAAGACGTCGGCGGCATTGGCGTGAATGATTTTGACGCCCATATTGCGCGCAAACATGTCCATCACCATTTTGCCTTCATTTAAGCGTAACAGGCCGTGGTCAACGAAGACGCAGGTTAGTTGATCGCCAATGGCGCGGTGGATCAAGGCGGCAGCCACAGAGCTATCAACGCCGCCAGATAAGCCTAGAATCACTTCTTCGTCGCCAACTTGTTCTTTAATTTTGGCTACAGCATCTTCGATGTAGTTAGGCATGGTCCAGCTAGGCACAGCGGCACAAATGTCTAAAACAAAGCGATTAATTAAGGCGCTGCCTTGTTTAGTATGGGTCACTTCTGGATGGAACTGTACGCCATAGAAGTGTTTTTCTGGCTGGGCCATGATGGCCACTGGGCAGCTAGGTGTATGGCCAACAACGGTGAAGTCAGCAGGTGCTTGCGTCACTTTGTCGCCATGGCTCATCCAAACGTCTAAAGCTTGCTCATTGGTATAATCGCTTAGGCCTTGGCTTAACGCATTGTCTGTTAGGGCCACTTTAGCGTAGCCAAATTCGCGCTGATCACCAGCACCAACTTGGCCACCTAGCGTGTGGGCCATCCACTGCATGCCGTAGCAAATGCCCAAAACGGGAATGCCTAAGTCAAATAGGCCTGCGTCGGCATGGTAGTCAGATTCGTAAACAGAGTTGTAGCTGCCAGAAAGAATAATGCCTTTAGGGTTAAAAGCTTTGATTTCTTCGAGGCTAATGTCGAAAGGATGGAGTTCGCAATAAACGTGTGCTTCACGAACGCGTCGGGCAATCAATTGAGCCACTTGAGAGCCAAAATCTAAAATCAGAATTTTATCCATATTTGGGGTTACATATTTTCGTTAGGGTTAGAAGAGGGACGAGGGTTTTGTGATTTATAAGCAGGTGGTTTTTTGTAGGGAATGTATTCGCTGCGCGCGATCAACATCAGCAGCCCTAAAATAACGAGGCCTAATGCCAAAATGGGCGAGTAGGCCAAGTATTCACTTTTAATTAAATAAACGGCTAAGCCGCAATACATCAGAAAAGGGCCCCAAACCACGGTTTGCTTATTGAAACCGTCTACAATCATCACCACCAAACCGGCAATCGCTAAAAATAAAGCGATGATCGAGCTGGTGGCGGGTAGGATGTCGGTGGTTTTTAAAAACCAAAGCGTGCCTAAGACGATTAAAACCAAAGGCAATGCAAGCGTGGGCGTTTTCATGGAGTTAACCTCGTTGGTTGTCTTTCATTAAACGTTGCTTCTCACGCTGCCAGTCTTTCTCTTTTAAAGACTCACGCTTGTCGTGAAGTTTTTTACCTTTGGCCAAACCAATGTCGACCTTGATGCGGCCTCGGGTAAAGTGCATATTGAGTGGCACAATGGTGTAACCGCTGCGCTCTACTTTACCAATCAGCTTGTCGATCTCAGACTGCTTTAACAGCAGTTTGCGTGGTCGCACTGGATCGGGCTTAACGTGGGTAGAAGCCGTAGCTAAGGCCGTAATGTGGCAGCCAACCAAGTAAAAGGCGCCTTTTTTCTCTTGAATATAGCTTTCTTTAAGCTGTACGCGGCCATCGCGAATGGCTTTGACTTCCCATCCTTCTAAGACCAAGCCCGCTTCAAGTTGCTCTTCAATGAAGAAATCATGAAAAGCTTTCCTGTTGTTTGCAATACTCATTAAAAACTCCTTACGCTTATTAACCCATATTTTACCAGAATGAGGCAAAAACGGTAAAAAATCACCAGTGGGCAAAAGCGTGGCATAATATGGGATATTTTTTTTGGTTTGGCATCATGAAAGTAGAGAAAAACGTTTTAGTGGCGCATACGGCTGAGCAAATGTTTCAACTGGTCGACACCATTAAGGACTACCCCAAATTTTTGCCATGGTGTAGCCAAGCGATAGAAATTGAACGCACCGATAATGAAGTGGAAGCCTCGTTGCACATGGATTATATGCGTATTCGCCAGCAGTTCACCACCCGTAACCATAATGTGTTAAATCAGCACATACACATGAAGCTGGTAGACGGGCCTTTTCGTTATTTGGAGGGGCAGTGGCACTTTACGCCTTTAGGTGATTTTGGCTGTAAAATTGAATTCACGCTGGATTATGAGTTTGCCAATCCTTTTTTATCCAAATTAATAGGGCCAGTTTTCAGTAAGATTTCGGGCACCTTAGTAGACGCCTTTATTAAAGAAGCAGATCGACGTTATGATTAGGACTAAATTAATCAATATTGAAGTGGCGTATGCCACAGAAACTGAGCAGGTGATTGAATCGTTGCGCGTGCCTGATGATACTAAGCTGTCACAGGTGATCGCCTATTCACATCTGCCAGAGCGATTCTCAGAACTCAAACAATGGCCCTTAGATTTAGGCGTGTGCGGTAAGGTCATGCCTTTAGAAACGGTGTTAAAGCCGAATGATCGCGTTGAAATCTATCGCCCCTTGACGCTGGATCCAAAAGAACGTCGCCGCCAATTAGCCGCGGCAAAGCTAAATGATGAATCATCAGGGACCGATTAAATAGATATGTCACAAATTAAACTCATAGTAGGCCTAGGAAACCCAGGACCAGAATACGCACAAACGCGACATAACGCTGGTTTTTGGCTAGTTGATGAGCTTGCTTATCAATGGCAGGCGCGTTTTAAAGAAGAGAAGAAGTTTTTTGGGGAGGCGGCACGGGCTAGTCTGCCAACGGGCGATGTATGGCTGTTAAAGCCTAATACATTCATGAATCGTTCGGGGCAATCCGTTTTGGCCCTAGCCAGTTTTTATAAGATTCTGCCTCAGGAAATCCTGGTGGTGCACGACGAGTTAGACTTGTTGCCAGGCATTGCCAAGTTTAAAAAAGGCGGCGGACATGGTGGCCATAATGGCTTGAAAGACATTCAGGCTAAGCTTTCGTCTCCAGATTTTTGGCGCCTGCGTTTAGGCATTGGCCATCCAGGAGATAAGAACCTCGTGGCGAATTTTGTATTGAAGAAGCCGTTGACCGCTGAACAAACCCTAATTGACGACGCCATCTGGGCGGCTAAGTCCGTATTTAATGAAGTGTTAGCCGATCAGTTTGAAGAGGCCATGCGCATACTGCACAGCCATAAACCTTAAGCTCACTGGATCATAAAAAAGCCCTGATGTTGCATCAGAGTTGTATTTGCAAGTAATCTTGATTTACTCTTTTATATCAATTGTTAATGCTAATTTACTTATATTGTTTTTCCGCAAATAACACATCATTTCCGCAATTCATCTAACGGCAGTAGTATTTTGTCTTTGCGAATGTACCGCTTGGTCATTGATTGTGACGTATGGCCAAGCTGTCTTTGTGCTGCCTCTGGATCATCAGACTGCAAGAAAGTGTCGGTTCCTGATTTAGCCCGTAAGTCCCTAAACTGGCAAGTTGATAGCTCTTCTTTTAGGTCAGGATTTTTCGCAATGGCAATTAACTTCAATTTCGCAAACCTATCCCTCATCGCTTCGACTCGGAGCGATTTCCCAGTCGAGGTACAAAATAGATAAGTGCTACTTGTTTTTGATCGACGATCTAGAATCTCTTTAAGCTTCCCCGCGACAGCAAAACGAAGTTTAACTTTCGTCTTGTTTTGAGTAATGGATAAAAGGTGGCTGCACACGATTGATCAACAAGGGAAGTCTGGCTCGTACACGAACCCGCTTTTTTCGTCTGGGGTGGCGATATGGTCAGCAAGTATGGTAGCTAGAGGGAGTAATTATACGTATTGGGCACCCTTGAGTGACGATTCGGTCGTTTCATTATCAGGGAATACCTTAACTTGGAAAGTAGAGCCTGTGTATGGGTGGAGCGCCACCATTCCCTTAGCTAACCAATACACCGTAATAAGGATATTTTTATCATGACAGTTGGCGCTCAGTTTTTTAATGATAATGGAGTTGTTCAGATTACTGATGAGGTTGAGTCTGTGGTATTCCTAAGGGAAGATGCCACCCCGAAGCCATTGGGTACAACAAACGAGTTGAGGGTCGAGAGGGATAGCAGAAGCTTTGTATTTGGGCCAATCAGTATGGCGAACATTCCAAGTAGTGGTATTGGGTTAGAGTTATTTAATGCGAGTGGTAAGCGCATGTTTTCTTCTCTTGTGCCGCCTGCGGCTATTATCGGGATGGTTAAAACGGACTACCGAAGTCCAGTTAAAGAGGTAAGAGGTAATAGCGGTAGAAAGTATGGCGTTTGCGTGCTAAATAGAGGCATGGCCTCTTGGCCTACAAATGTGCAAATGATCCCTGAGCACGCACCAAATTGGGATGATTATTATATATAACCTAAGGCGGCGCTTTATTGATTATGAGATAACAGACTGGGGCATCAGGACCAAGATAGAAGAAGACGTTATTCAGGGTATGGAGAGTGATACTTATCCTCAATCATTTGACAGTAGTCTTATTTTTGAGGCATTGGTTTTCGATCTGACAGCCGTAGTGTAAACATAAAGCACCCCATGTATTTGAGGGTGTTTTTTATGGAGTTTTTTATGCCACAGATGACGGGCATCTTTCGGATGCACAAAGGGGTGGCTGGCAACGAAGTCACTTACACGCCGATTCCCAACTCGGTGATCATCTTCACTAATACTGCAACAAGCAAGGAGGCCTTAAGGACAGAGACAAGTGCCACTGGTGCATTTAATTTCACGATCCCAGCTGGCCGATACCTGGTTAACTCTTATGTTAAGGGTGGGAGTTCTTTAGTCACAATTGGTGGCCAATCAGGTTGGGAGGTTTTAGCCAACTCACCCAAAACGGCCTTTCAGGACTTCATTGATAACCCCGATGCTGGGGATGTTGATGGTGCACTATTAGACCAATTTAAGCAGCTGGCCACACAGTCCACCCAAGGCGCCATAGATGCTGGTGTTGCTCGCGATGACGCACAGCAGGCGGTAGCTGATACGCAAGAAATCGTTAATGATTTCCAAGAAAGCATCTCCCAGAAAATAGATGATGATGACGAGACGAAACTAGCGTCTGAGGCGGCGCTTGGTAAAGTTAATGTCAAGGCAGGCTTAGCCAAAGAAAAGGCTGATCTTGTCGGCATACAGGCTAATAATAATGCTAATAGTATTATTGATGTCCAATCAAGCATATCTGATCTTGAGTCTAATAAGGCTAATGTTTATGTAGGCATGCAGTCATTTTTACCTTGGCGTCCATCCGACTTGCCATTAAAAATGACTGGCTGGTATGCAATGAACGGCGACAACGTACTCTTAAGCTCACGCGTTGGCCAAGCCCTTAATGGCCTGCCTCAAACGTACAAGGACGGCTGGAGCATTAAGGTGACGGGCGTCAATATTAACGTGCCGAACTGGTTTCATGCAGATGGTAGGGGTTATCACCCTCGGGCTAGTTTGACGCCCGGTGCAAGGCTGGAGGATGCTGGGCAGAGAATTATTGGAGGGGCGTATTTTAGATCAGGGGGCGGCTGGTCTACTGTTACCAATGCAACAGGTGCTTTTTATTCAACTACCGGATCAGATACTGCCCGCTCACTTCCCGTTTCATCAGACACAGCGGCATACAACTCTAATGGTGTGGGGTTTGATAGTGAGCGAGTGGGACGAACAGCAAACGAAACCCGAGGCATGTCCTTAGGCTTACTACCAATCATTTATCTAGGGGTGTAATTATGAATGAAGAAATTATGATTGATGAAGAGATAGTGGTAGACGAGCCAGAACATGTGGAGCCTCTCTTTAACCACTACTTTGATGACACTAAGCCGCATTGCCCGTACACGTTCACGGGTGAGGCTAACCCAGGCACCTTGCCACCCAATAACGCAGTTCGTGTAGCGCCAGTCATAGTCGAGGGGAAGTGGCCATGCGTGAAAGACGGTGGCTGGGTTCAAGTGCCGGATAAGCGTGGCCCCCAGATTTGGAACACTAAGAGCCAAGAGCAAAAGGACAACACTGAGGTGATCATTCCTGACGGCTGGACTGACAAAAAGCCCCCGACCAGGCTGCACCGATGGACCACGAAAGGTTGGACGATCACTAAGGTCAATCAAGCAAAGCTTGATGACGAAATAGCCATGCAGAAGAAGTTGGCAGCAGTTCAATATGTAGCAACCCTTAGGGCTGATTGTGATCGTGATATTTTGCCATTGCAGGATGCTGTCGATTTGAACGAGGCCACGCCAGAAGAGGTTGGTCAACTTGAAATTCTTAAGCCTTATCGTATGGAGTTGAATCGATGGAAATATCCATCCGCTGAGCCTGTCCTTGCCCAGCGTTATAGCGTGATTGAATAGTACTGCTATATCCATTGCGATAACTTAGTGAGACAATGTGAATCAATTCAGTATTTTGGGCTAAATTAATGATCTACAACCTCGGGGCCGTTGAAGCCGCCATCATAGCTGGTATGGCCTTTATTCCATATTTTTTAATTTTATTCTTCAAAAATAAAACAATTTGTGATGAGTTGTTGGTATCGGCTAAATATGAGTATTTAGACTCCTTGAGGGGGATTGCGGCTACATTTGTATTAATACACCACTCGAGAATGATATATAACTTTCATAGCATAGGGGTGTTTACTGACAAGGGAGTATTTTCATATTCATCAAGTATGATTGAAAAAATATTTGGGTATATGGGCTCTGGGTCTGTAATGATATTTTTTATGATTACAGGTTTTCTTTTCTTTGATAAATTATTAAAAGATGGTGGATTTGAAGATGCAAGAAGTTTTTATATAAAAAGGGTCAATAGGTTGCTACCAGCAATTCTTGGTAGCCTTGTTTTTGCTATCGTCATTTCTTTGTTTTTTGGGGTTAATTGTTTAAACAATAATGCCTTCGGGGCTGTTATTTCGTGGCTTTCATTTGGATTTATACGACTAATTCCCATCACCAACTCACTTCCAGATGGGTTAATGGTTGCAGGTGTTTTTTGGACTTTAGCAATTGAGTGGAAGTTTTACTTTATAATCCCATTTTTAAGTATTTTTACGAAAGAATTGAAGTTTGCGTTAATTTCAGTATTGATAATGGCCTCACTGGTTATTTTGTGTATTAAATTTAATCTGCTAACAGAGAGAGATGCTACGATTCTAGCCTGTTTTATACTTGGGTTTATTGCTGCTGTTTTGAACAGGTTGTTGAGTGTAAATGTTTTGATGCTAGTAGGAGGTTGGCTATTCGCTACTTTGGCAGTTGCTTTGGTGATGTATGTGACTTATGCATATCCAGAATCGTATAACGTAAGGATAGCTTTATCTTTGTTTTTTATTCTATTTTCGGTGGTTAATAACAATAGTTTTCTTGGGGTCTTGTCATTTAAACCCCTTGTTTTAGCGGGGAAGGCTAGCTATAGTATTTACATCACTCATGGGATTGTACTAAATTTTGTGTGTGGATATTTACTAAAAGGTAGTCCGTACTATGCGACTTTTATTGTTGCTGCTTTTTTGGTATCAGTTATTTCAGTGTTATTCTACTTCAAGATAGAGCGCCCATTTATGATAAGGCCTGTTGGAATTAAGAAGAAATAGCCGTTCAAGCCAACTATGAGTGGCCTTTTTTACGCCTGCCTCGTGCAGGTTTTTTACGCCCACCCGATAGCTGGTGGGCTTTTGTATTGGAGCAAGGATATGACCAGATTACAGGGTTTCGGCCTACGCTTATGCTGGGTGCTTGATTGGTGTTTTTTACCAGACCGGCTACAGAAGTGGCTATTTGATACGGGCACGCGAGGATTGAGATTTTCAACGCCACATTTCTGTTGGCCTTTGCCGTGGTGTTTCTATTTGAGGGCAGTAGGGTGTACCTAACGGCCTCATATTACAAATTCCAGCTCATAGACACCTTGATCTGGGCCGTGGTGTTTGTGTCACTGGGCAGTCTACAGCTCAATCGCTGTGCTACACGTCATGCCGAAGCAACATCATTAGCGGCTATTTGCTCACCGTCAGTAGCCTTTTATGGGCCATTGTCACGGTGTCATTTTGGGCCAGCTCTCCGCCCTTAAATACGGGCATGTTCATCTTACCGGTGCTGGCCACGATTTGCTTATTGGCTGGCCGAAATATGATCACTCACACGAAATGCAAAGTAAAACTAATGGAGAAAGTACGGGGTGGTTAATGGATGTGATCGGGGTTTTAACGACGGGGGGTGTTTGAGGCGGCTGGTGGCGGCTTGGGCGCAATATGGGCCATTGACCGTGTAAAGGGTCGTTGGGTGCCTGTAATGACCCAGAGAATAGCTGCACATGATATTGTGTATTTAATTATTCAGGAGTCATTATGAGCAACGAACCAGAAATTCAGCGTTGGACCGCCAAGCGTAAAGCTGAACTCGTCAAAGAAATCATCAAGGGCAAGACCAACATTGCCGAGGCGGCACGTACCCACGACCTTACCCCTGCAGAAGTAGAGCGTTGGGTCGATGATGCCATGCAAGGCATGGAGAACGCCCTTAAAGCCAATCCCAAAGACATTACAGAGATGTATGAGAAGAAGCTGGATAAAATGCATGCTGCCTACGGCGAAGCAATGCTACAGATTCGATTCTTAAAAAAGTGACTGAGCCATCTTGGCCAAACCCCAAACCGAAAATCAATCCAAACATCTATCGACGAGATGGCCTCTGAAGGCTTTAAAGTGACGGTCTCACAAGCCTGTCTGTGGTCTGGCTTGGCTTGACTAGACGTAGCTTCTGCTACGAAACAGTCATGAGAAAGCCTAAAATCAATCAGTAGCTGGCTGCGAGAATCAAGCAGAGCATTGAGGCATTGCCTTATGCCGGCTATCGTACTGTTGCCTTCTTATTAGGTGAAAATAAGAATACGGTACAGCGGATCATGAAGCTAAAACATTGGCAGTGTCGGCAGCGATAAATAGGCTTTAGACCGAGGGTGCCCAGTAGCGTATCTGAGGCATTCACCCCTAATGAACGCTGGTCAACAGACATTGCCAGAGTTTGGTGTGGTGATCAGGATCGTTGGGCAGCCATTGACCTTGGTAATGGATTGCCATACTAGGGAGTTACTGGGTTGGAGTTTAAGCAAAAACGGCAATGCAAAATCAGCCGTGGCGGCTTTGGAAGAGGCTTTATTAAATCGTTATGGCACATTAGGCCAGGCCACTACAGGCTTGACTCTTCGGAGCGACAACGGCTTGGTGTTTACTTCTAGGTTGTACACCACAATGGCCTATCAATATGGCCTGACCCAAGAGTTTATACGGCCTCATACACCACAGCAAAATGGTATGGTTGAACGGCTCATTCGAACGGTTAAAGAGCAATGCTTGTGGTTGCATAACTTTGCATCACTCAGTGCTGCCAGGCTAGCCTTGGGCCGCTGGTTTTAACTCTATAACCATGAGCGGCCGCACCAGGCTTTAAAGATGAAAACCCCTGCTGAAGTGTATGCTTTAGCAGCTTAAGTTGTGCAGAAATGGCTGGGTCATTACACATCATTATTGATTCTAATGGGAAAATTAATACAATTATGACTATAATTGCGGAACAATTATAGCCATATAAAGCCCATTAAGAAAGGGTTTTCCTGATGATGTTGCATCAGGGCTTTTTTGTTGTATTGGCTTAGCCTAGGTGTTGACGTTTTTTAAGTGCATTTTGCAGCAGCACGATCGAGCAGGCGATGAAGCCACCAACCAGCATGCTGAGGATCAATATGATCAGCCCTTTAGGTTTGTCTTTAGATTGCTCTAGGGTGGGCTCCTCTAAGTAGGCGTAAATAGTACCCTTGATGTTTTGTGCTTCGGTGTCACCTAAATAGGATAGTGCGTTGAGGTTGCTGTTGTACTGAATGCTTTCTTTGGTTAATAGGCCACGTTCATCAATCAGCGTGTCTACTTTATTTTGCAGCAGGCGGTTTAAGTATTGTGCATTGAACGCTGCTAACGATTCCTTTAGCTTGGCCTGGGCTTCTTCGGCGCTGCTGCCAGTGTGCTTGACCACGTAAAATGCTTTACTGATGTCTTGCTCAAACGACACCACGTCTTCCCCTTTGCCTTTGCCGGCTTTGACATTCTCGGCCTTCACGCTGGCGTTGGTGCTGGTAGACATGAGGTTCAAATAGGTTTTTAAGTTATTGTCTAACCAGTTATCAACGTTGATTTCTTTGTCTAGGCGCTGTTTGGTGCCATCCATGGCCACTACAAAGTTATAGTATTTTTCAACAGATAATATTTTGGCGTATAGGCCAAGGTCTTTTACTTTGGCGGGGATGACTTTCGCTTCACTGTGCCAAACAGGCGTGGCTGTTTTGGTGTAGACAAAACCTAAAATCATGCAGATCAAAGTAACGGTCACAATGAAGATTTTTTTGCGCCAAAGCACGGCGAATAATTCAAATAAATCGATTTCATCATCGTGTGGTGTCGTGGAATGGGTGGGGGTGGTCATTCGTTAAGCCTTAAGCAATTATCACTGGTCGTAGTTTATCATTAAATAGATCTTTATTTCATTTAAAAAGAATGAGAATATGTTAACTGGAACTTTTTATTCGTTTCATGGCCTATCCTGTATTCATGTGCAGGACACAAAAAGGAAAATCAATGCATAAAATGACCACTTTAGCCTTAACCTTAGCCTTTAGCAGCAGCTTAGCCTTAGCCGCAACGCCTGCGAAAGATATATTGAAGCCTTATCCCAAAGCGCAAAAAGGCGAAGTTCAGCACGTGATTCAGCTGCCTCAAAAGGCCAATGAAGATAACGTGAAGCTAGAGCTTCAGTTTGGCAAAACCTTAAAGGTTGACTGCAATAAGCACATGATGGGCGGTGAGTTAACCACCAAAACGGCGGAAGGCTGGGGCTACGATTACTATGTTGTGGGCAATGTTGGGGCGGTTGCTTCAACCATGATGGCTTGTCCTGGCCAAGAGAAAACCGATCAATTCGTGGCCATTCCCAACGCCAATACGATGATCCGCTACAACAGTAAACTACCTGTTGTGGTATACGCTCCTGAAGGTGTTGAGGTTCAATACCGTGTTTGGAGTGCGCCAGATCAGTATACGACTACTGGCGCCAAATAAGGTTCGGATTAAAGCCCGCTATGAGCGGGCTTTTTTTATGCCTATTCGGTGGTGCTGGTGGCGTGAAAGGCGGATTGAATATGGGGCGAGGCACAGAGTTTTTTGACGGCACGATCTAAATCTCTATCCAATACTGAGGTGGCCATGAGCATGGCCTCAATGTCGATGGTGGTGGCATTGATGTTGGTGATGTCTAATTCAGAAAGCGGCAGTTTTTCAATGGAAAGAATATTTTTTAAGGCCTTAATCGCCTCTTGGCGCTTTTCAATCAAAGCACTGATGTGAATGACGTGGGTGAATTCAACCGATTGAGAATCAATTGGCTGGCGGTTAATGTAGTTAACCGCAGGGCGCAACAGCGTGTTGGCGGCTAAGACAAATAACGTGCCCATAAAGGCCTCAATGATCATGCCTGCGCCTGCACAGGCCCCTATGGCAGCAGAGCCCCATAGAGTTGCCGCTGTATTGATGCCGCGTACATGGCCTTCTTCGCGCATGATGACGCCTGCGCCTAAGAAACCAACGCCAGAAACAACGTAAGCCACCACGCGCGCAGCGCCTTCTGCGCCGGCAATTTTAAACGCCATGTCCACGAAAATTGCAGCGCCTAGCGCAACCAAGACATTAGTGCGTAGGCCGGCAGTACGTTGCCGAAACTGGCGCTCCAAACCAATGGCCGTACCCATGATGAAGGCGGTTAAAAGGCTGATTAAAGTATCTGCGAAACTGAGTAAATCAAAAGTGTAAATAGTTTTCATACAACATCTTTCTACGGTCAAACGGTACAGCATAGCGGCCAGAAGTGATCTGGCCGCCGTCATGCTTCATACGTATGTGTTTATTATTTTTACAGGCCAAGCACTTGGGTTGCGATGCTGAAGTAAATCAGCACGCCGACAATGTCGGCAATGGACGTAATGAGTGGTGCGCTGGCGGTGGCCGGATCGAACTTGAGTTTAGATAAAATAAACGGTAGTGACAGCCCGATCAAGCTGCCGACAATGACGATGCACACCATGGATAGAGCTACAACTAAAGCAATCTCCATGCCGCCGCGCGCAAAGCCGACTAAAGCCACCGCCAGCGCCATGCTGAGGCCTAGGGTAAGGGCGACCAAAATTTCTTTACTGATCATTTTGCCCCAGTCTTTCAGAATCACTTCACCCGTGGCCAAACCGCGAACCATGAGCGTGGCGGCCTGTGAGCCAGCGTTACCGCCAGAATCAATCAATAAAGGCAAGAAAAAGACTAAGACCACATAAGACATAATGGTGTCCTCAAAGTGGGCAATGCCTGCGCCCGAAAACACATTGCCAAACACCAAAACCACCAGCCAGATCACGCGCATGCGGTAAAGCGTCCAAA
Organism: Neisseriaceae bacterium CLB008; assembly: GCA_041228285.1. Classification (NCBI taxonomy): domain Bacteria; kingdom Pseudomonadati; phylum Pseudomonadota; class Betaproteobacteria; order Neisseriales; family Neisseriaceae; species Neisseriaceae bacterium CLB_ANTARCTIC_008. Next base: position 1,372,173 of record CP166133.1, read on the forward strand.
TACTGGCGGTTTTGACATTTACCATGTGTAAATGATTGGCACCATGGCTGATGTTTAGGCCACCCGTTTTATAAAGGGTTTCTTTACTGCTTTGTGCCTGAATGTCCATCGCATCGTCAGCGGTGATGATGCCCAACATCACACTTTTATCATCAATGACGGGCAGAGATAATAAATCATAATGGGCAATGGTTTGGGCGGCTTCTAATGGTGGGGCCATCGCTTTGATGCTAACCACATTTTGGCGCATGATGTCCTGAACCAGCTTATGCTCGTCAGCCAATAAAAGGTCGCGCAAAGACATCACGCCTAAAAGCCGTTTACCCGCATCAACCACATAAATATAGTAAATGGTTTCCTTAGTGTTACCGTATTGACGGGTCAAACGGATGGCTTCTTGGGCGGTGATGTCGCCACGCAAATAGAGAAAATCAGTAGTCATATGTGCCGCTGCGCTGTCCTCCGGGTAAGAGGCAAGATGCTGCATGTCGTCTACTTCAGAAGGGTTGATTTGCACGTTGATCAGCTGTTTTAGTGCGCTGGGCAGGTTTGAGTATAGATCGGCTCGATCATCGTGAGGCATGCCCGCCAGTAAGTCGCCTAAATCCGTTGGCTTCATAGCGAGGGCTAGTTTGAGCTGGATGGAGGCCGAAAAATGGCTAAAAAGCTCAGCACGGCTAGCCAAAGGGATGGCCATCAGAACACGAATAATGTCGGTGTCGTTGTAGATTAGCAGTGCATCTGCTACATCAGCGCTGTGTGATTCGTCTAGTAAGTCTTTAATGAGCTCTAGGTCATTGGTATGCAAAAATTTTTGTACCAATAGCGAGGTTTTGATGTGTTTCATTGTGGTCATCCGTGGTAATCGGCTCGTATAAGCCAAATACCACGAAACGGATGACGTGGATGCCTGACTTATACGTTGGCCTGAAGGTCAAAAAGTGGACTCGGGGGGAGATCCATGGGCTTTGCTCCAAATGCAGCATGATTAATCGGCTTCATGCTAAATAGGTTTTAAAAGAAGGTGCCATTCTAATTAAGGTTGATTTATATGGCAATGAAATATTTTATGGAGTGGGCTTTGCCGGCAAAATAACGACACATTCCACCACTATTGCTGCTAATTTTTAATCAAATTATGGGTATACCTTTATGCTATGTTTAAAACACGGGTGGCGATGCTGAAGTAAATGAGCACCCCAACCGCGTCAGCGATGGAGGTAATTAAGGGGGCGCTGGCCGTGGCAGGATCAAAATGAAGTTTGGCCAGAATAAACGGTAAAGATAGGCCAATCACGCTGCCTACCATGACAATCAGCACCATAGACAAGGCGACGACGAGTGCAATTTCTGGGCCACCACGCACCCAACCCACTAAGGAAACCGCCAGGGCCATGCTCAAACCCAGCGCAGCGGCCACCAATACTTCTTTGGTGACCATTTTTTGCCAGTCCTTTAGAATCACCTCGCCCGTTGCCAGACCACGCACCATTAAGGTTGCCGCTTGAGAACCAGCGTTGCCGCCAGAGTCAATCAATAGCGGCAGAAAAAAGACTAAAACCACATAGGATGAAATGACGTCTTCAAAATGGGCAATGCCGGCACCAGAAAACACATTGCCAAAGACTAAAACCACTAACCAAACCACGCGCATGCGGTAAAGGGTCCAGATGCTGGCCTGTTTGATGTTGGTGAGCATGCTTTGAGGCATCTCTATCGATGCTGCCCCTATGCCCCCTGTTTTGTATAAGATCTGGGCACTCTGTACTGACTGTAGATCCATGGCATCATCAGCGGTGATGATGCCAATCAGGCGTGCCTGATCGTCAATGATGGGCAAAGAGAGTAGGCCATAACGGGCAATTTTATGCACGACATTGGCTTGCTTGTCATTGGCGTGGCTGCTGATCACATTGGTGCGCATGATGTCACGAATGAGGTTGTGTTCATCAGTGAGTAATAAATCGCGTAACGACAGCACGCCTAATAGCTTTTTATCAGCATCAATAACGTAAATGTAGTAAATGGTTTCTTTATTGTGGCCGTAGCGGCGCGCAAGATTAATGGCTTCCTTAGCTGTGATGTCGGCGCGTACATAGAGAAAGTCTGAAGTCATGTGGGCACCGGCCGTTCCTTCTGGATAAGAGGCCAGGTGGGTGATGTCTTGAACCTGGTCTGCGGCAATGTGAGGGGCAATGTGTTGGCGGAAGGCTTCGGGCAGTTGATTAAACAAATCAGCTCGCTCATCATGGGCCATAGCAGAAATCAGCTGGGCCAATACATCTGGCTGCATGACGAGGGCGACAGCCGTTTGCATGTGTTGATCAAAATGCTGAAAAATCATCACGCGTCGCGCTAAAGGCATGGCTAATAAGATGCGCACCACGTCGGTATGGTTGAAGACGACGAGTGCATCGGCCAAGTCGGCGTCATGGGCCGTATTCAATAGCTCGGTAATGATTAAGGTGTCAGAGGTATGCAAAAATTTTTGCAAGAATAGGGATAGCTTGATGTGTTTCATGACTAAACATCCTAGGTTTGGGGCAACCATCAACAGCCGCCAAACCTAAACGTGTTTAGGTTAGGAGACGGTTAAATCGACCGATTTAAAAAAGTAAGATCTACAGGGATCCGCGTCCATTTAAGGAATACTCCGAATGATTAAGGGGTGGGGGCAGACATCATGGCTCAATTGCCTTGGTTGCTCAGCATCAAGGCCTGAATGAGGGCGTGTAATCAACCGTTTACTCAGGCCTGATGGGGGGCGATGATAGACCACTTATTCTATGGTGGCAAGCTTAGAGGGGAATTGTTTGGTTTTTTTAGGAAGCATGGGCTATTTACGTAAGATTAAGATCCTAAGGGTACGTGTTCAAATTATGAGCGCGTAACTGATCTCTGAGTTACAGGAAATCATATTTAAGTTTGGCGCAACTTCCTGTAAATGATGGTAAGCCAAGAGCTTGGTAATAGTCTTGGTAAAGCTCGTAAGAAAAAAACCGGAATGCTTCTAGTATAGCCTTGGAAGCCAATTTGTTTTTTAAGTTGCACCATTTTCCATTCACTTTTGACATAAACCCACCCACGACGCCTACTAAGCATAGCTTGGCCAGCACGCATGTGTAATAGAACTTCTTCTAAATTTGCAACTTGATAGCCTGCAGCAATTATACGTAACCATAGATTATAATCTTCCATAAATAAGTGATGCTGATATCCTCCTAATGCTTCGATAACTGACTTACGATACATAACTGAAGGATGGTTAAATGGTGATCGTTTCTTTGCATACTCTACGATGTCGGCTTGTCGAGTGGGGACAGATTTTAATGAAATTAGCTTAGATGGATCTTTATCAAACTCCTGAATAGATGTGCCTAATACGGCTACTTCAGGGTGTACATGTAGATAAGTTACCTGTTCGTGAAAACGAGTAGGTAGGCATATGTCATCTGTATCCATCCGAGCGACTAATTCATATTGACAATGCTTTAAGCCTTGATTCAATGCTTTTCCTAAACCCACATTTTCTGGAAGTTGAATTGTAATGAAAGAGGAGCCTATTATATGTTGCCATTCGGCAATGGCTTCATTCAATTCTGGGGTTAAAGGCCCATCCTGTACTAAAATAATTTCGGTTGGCTGTAATAATTGCTTTGTCCATATACTAGACATTGCTTCATGCAGAAAGGAGGCCTGTTCTTTATGATATATAGACAACAAAACACTAAATGGGGTCATAGTTTATTCTTTATAAATTAGGCTTAATGCTTCTTTGGCTAATGTAGCATCGACTTTACGGGCGAACCATGCTCCCTGATCCTGGGCTTTTTTTAACTGATCAAGAGATAGGAAAATAGGATTTGAACCACGATTATAAGATGGATCGAAAATAATATAGCGTTGGTTCCCTGTGGCTAAATTACAATATAACTCTGGGGTTCGGGCGATAATATATTGAAAAAAATGCTCATCAGGACACAATTTTTTAGAAAAAAAAGCATAATCTTTTTTGGTAATACTATCAATTAGTGTATGTAATTGAGACCTTCTAATTGAAAACCATTGGCTACCAAAGAGATTAGGTATGCTAGGTCCAGCAGGTATTATTTTATCCATCAACTTGAAAGCTAAGGTTAAGCTTTTTCCAATGGGATGTCGCTGATAGATCGTATCTGCATGAGGGGCATTAAATCGTAATCTATACCGATGAGGTAAAGATATTTTACTATCTAAATAGATGGCTTCTGGATTGTTATGCTGCCATGCATTGTTCATGTCTTCTATCTTCTGTAATAGAACATCATCAGCACTTATCAAGTGAAAAAATTGATTTTCCTTGTTAAGTAATGCAACCTTTATCAAGTTTAAAGTTGCTTGGATCATACTAAAGCCAGCCCAATGTATTATTATTCTATCTTTAATAAAAATTACATTATCTAGATCATTAAAATCACCCACTATATGATTTGAATTAATTTTTTTATCTATATGAATATAGAAATTAATATGTTTGTTCGTTTGGGCTAGGAGCTTAAGATATGGCATCGGTTTATGTGTTAGAACAAGTATGGCTGTTTTGTTTTGGATGGTCATGTTGATTATTTTCTATATATTATAAGTAGTTAGTTTCCGGTTCTTGTTTTCTTGGTGGTTGAAACTAATAAATAACAGATAATAAATAATAAAATCATAAATTGAAAAAAGACCAATGGCATCAGTTGTGTAGCGTAGTATTAGTATAGCCATTAAGAAAATAATGGCTATATTTTTTGTTTTTAATGTTTTATATATCATATAAAGGCAAAAAATAGTATGTGCTAGACCATACCGAGCATGGCCCATAATAAAAGAGTTGTGAGGATTCATGTCTACTTTAACAATTGATTGACAGCATTCATAAATATTAGCGCCAAATAAAATTCCATAAGTATCAATATTGGTTATGTATTCTAGTATAAATTTTTTCCGGTCTGACGTAACGCCTCTTTGGAAGTTAGAGAAATTAGTTAAAAAGTAAATAATATCATCTAAAAAATAGGCGACACATGTTATCCCTAAGAAAATAACTAAATATTTAGTTACAACTTTACGATGGTATAAGTAAAAGAAAATTAATATGGCACCGGAGACAATAATTCCTGATCGACCATATAGCAATACACAAAAAATAAAAGAGATTAAATATATAAATAAAGGTTGTTTACGGCCTTCCTTGATACTAACTGAACCTATGAAGATTGAGAGTAAAATGGCTATGACGCTTAGAAAGTTACGACTAGAGTTGAATAATACGAAATTGTATAATTCATCATCAGCGAATCCGATAGAAAAAAATTGATAGATTAGAAAGAGCGAATACACGCCAAAAATAATGAGACTAAAGCGATAAATATTTTGGCATAAATAAAGAATATAAGCCATGATAAATGCAGATAATGCGTATAGAAGCCCGTACATTGAAAAGTAATCAGGGTAAGTTTGACCAAAATAGGAGAGGACTAGAAATAGGATTATAAATGTAGTTACGCAATAAAAATATTTAGGGCGAATAAGATTTTGGCTTAATAGAATCATAAGCGATACGATCGTTAAGCCAAAATAAGGCATTAAAAAATCATTATTGCCAGTCTTAATTTTAAAAAAGAAGAAGAGTAGTTGTAAGGCAATGATTAATTTATAAATATGTTGTATGTTAATTATCATGAGAATATATAATCTGCTTTTTTAAGACAGCTAAGGCTAGTAGGTTTTATAAAAATTAAACTTCCAACAGTGTCATTCCATTTTTTTGGAATAATAAATATATACCTGAGAACCGACGATATAGTGTTGGTGAGTATAGACTAAAAGCTTTGACTTGAGGTAATGCTATAACATTTAAAGCAGCGGTACTAATAAAATGATAGAGGACTACTTCTGACTCCGGCTTTTGCGTTAGTAAAGTTAGAATGTAATCTTCAAAAATTAGAGGCGTATTAATGTACGTTAATCCGTCGATAGTGTTTTTCTCTCTAGGGTGGGGAAAGTAATAATCGATTTTATATTGGGTACAAAGAGTAATTATCTGAGAGGGGCTTAAACCTAAATCTATAATTGGCTGGCCTAAAAAAATATTAATGGTTTTTTTTGGCATGGTAAAGTCATTTTTTTTGTTTTCTATCTCGGGGGCTAACAGTAATACATTAATATTATTTGTAATATTTTTTTGGTTACGATAAATCGTATGATGCCGCTGACTTAGTTTTCGAATAACTTGAGTATTAAGTTTGATACCTAAAGTATGTTTTATAATACGGCTAATTAGATTAGGTTGTTGATTCTGGTAGTATGTGCCTTGATAGTTTAAGTTGGCGGTACCATCATCAAAGGTTTCTAAAAAGTGGTAGTTAGCTTGGGACGCAACAAGTTGGGCGAAAGTATTGTCGATGCTGGCAATAAAGCAGCTATTGAACGTCTGTTTGTTGTAAGTGTTGACTAAACATTTGAGTTGGTACAAAGCAAGCACTCGAGGCAATGGTTTAGTGGCAAGAATCGGGAAGAAATGTGCAGTAACACAAAGGGATTTTAATTTTTCAAAATAATAGCGATATTTTTCATTATTAAAATAGGTAATCATAATGGCCACGAAAGTCTCTTGAGGTCTTTGCTCAATAATGCGTACTGCCAGCAGAACCTGTAAAGGGGTCATGCATATAATTAAATTTTTTTTTGTAGTTATGTTTGGTTGGCGCATAGAATACCTATCATTAAGTAAAGCGGTAATTAAAGAGTTATTTAATCAACTTGGCTACTGGTTTATAGTATTTTATATAGCTGAATAGCAGAGCGACCAAGACGATATTGGAGATGGCTAAAGCTAATGGGACCCATTGAATGCCAATGCTAGATAATAGGATCAATATAACAAAATAGCAGCCTGTTGATAAAAGGTTGCAAATTGAGATGACTGTGTTTTTACCATGATAAAATAAATAATTAACTAAAATTAAATAGCTAATATTGATTGATATACCGAGTAGGAACCATATAGTAAACCATTTGGCTTGTGTAAATGAGGACCCTAAAATCCAGGCGTATAAAGATTCTGGTAACAGGTAAGCAATAATACTGGGTATGGGTGTCAGTATAAGGGTTAAAAGGCTATAAGTTAGAATAGTGGCCTTTGTTAAACGAGATTTTTTTAGAGCCTCATAATAATAGGGCACGATAGCTTTATTAATGGCCATTAACAGTACGGACACAATCGATGCCAGTTGAAAACCAGCGGAGTAAATACCAAGTATGGCTGCATCAAAAAACTCATAAATAAACATTTTATCAAATTGACCTTTGATAAAAAAACTTAGGTGATGTAACAATAATGGTGATCCAAAGCCAATGAGATAGGATAGGCCTAATATCAGCTGGCGATAGCTTGGCCAAGCACGGTATGGTTGAAATTTTAAGTAGTAATAGAATGCAATACTGCTTGCGGCCGCCGCACCCAGAAACATGGCTAAAATTCGTAGTGTGGCGCTAGCCTCGATAAAATAAAATAAAATAAGCGTAAATGAGACGGCAAAAATGCTGTGTGTAAACTGTAGTGCTGTGTATATTAAGGGTTTTTTTTGGCATTGCCAAATTGATAACTGTGCGTTTAGTAAGGATTGTGCCGTCGCTGCTAAGCCAATATATAAAATTAACTGGCTTTTAGTAGCCAAGGCAAACAAGGATACGAGACACGCTAAGGTTAGCGTGTATAAAACGCCGCTTTGGACGACAATACTCAGAGACCGTTTACCATAAAAATAATAGTACCTAGTAATGGCACCATCTTGGCTTATGCTTAAGATAATGACGGCAACAGCGATCCATGCTTGTAGATAAGAAAGCATCCCGAACCCTTCTGGACCAAGCTGTCTAGTCAAGTAGGGTAAGAGAAGAAACGGGAGTAGTTTGGATAATACTTCACCGCCAACGTAAATAACACTGTCACGCAATATATTCATGGTTTAGTCAATAATGATGCTGTCCCAAGATGTTGGGGTGTTCGCTAGGATATCTTGTTTGATAGTCTTTCCTATTAATGCTGTTTGATTTTTTGGTGCTAAACCATAACCAGGACGAACGCTTCGGATGCAGGATGCGTCGATTACATCACCAGCTTTCATATTCTTTACAAAGTATAAGGAGCGTCGAAACTGGACATTTCCTTGTTCACTGGATTTTCGACCGTAATTGATTTTTCCCAAAGCCGACCAGGCAGTTTTACTTTGAACACATAATGCTGTCAATTCGCTTGGCTCTAGAGAGAAGCTGTCGTCAGGACCGCCACCATTTCGGTTCAAAGTAAAGTGTTTTTCAATAATACTGGCACCTAGAGCAACGCTGGTAACGGCGGTTGTGTTGTCTAGAGTATGATCAGATAGGCCTGTAACTAGGCCGAAACTATTGATAATGTCAGGAATCGTACGTAAATTATAGTCCTCAGCAGGGGCTGGATAACCGCTGACGCAGTGTAATACTGCCAGTTGAGTACAACCTGCAGACAGTGCCGCATCAATAGCCTCCGAAATTTCCTCACGGTCAGCCATACCAGTAGAGATAATCATTGGTTTTTTCGTTGCAGCAACGTATTGGATTAAGGGTAGGTCAATGGCCTCAAAAGAAGCAATTTTATAAGCCGGTGCATTAAGGCTTTCAAGAAAATCCACGGCACTTGTATCAAACGGGGAACTAAACATGGTAATGCCAAGTTTTCGTGCATGATCAAATAAAATAGGATGCCAGTCCCATGGTGTGTGGGCTTCCTCATATAGTTCATATAGTGTTCGACCATTCCATAGACCGCCCTGGATTTTAAAGTCATCAGTTTGGGCGTTTAGTGTAATGGTGTCGGCAGTATATGTCTGTAGCTTAATAGCATCAGCGCCAGCTTTTTTTGCTTCTTCAATCAACCGTAAGGCAGTGTCAATGTTCCCATTATGATTGGCGGATAGCTCTGCAATTATATATGGAGCATAATTCATGCCGATTGAACGATTAGAAATTTGAATGGAAGGGTGTGTCATAGCAAGCCTTTATTTATAGGAAGAAGCATCCCGAACAAGTAGACATCCAGATATGCCTGATTCTGTAAATGATGTTGATGTAAAATACCTTCTAATTGGAATCCTAGTTTCTCATGGATACGTCTAGAGGCCATGTTATGGGCCAATACTTGACCGCATACTTTGTGTGCGTTTAAAGTCTGGGCGGCATATTTTAAGCCTTGATGGCATAATAATGTGCCGCTGCCGCTAGGGGCATCGGGAGCAGTATAAAATCCCCAATCATAGACATTGGCGCCTATTTTTTTAAAGTTTAAATGGCCTATGGGTTGGTTATTTTGTTCATATATAAGTAAAAAATGATGGCTGGGATTAATGTTATTAAACCAGTCTAGGTGTTTCTCCATAGGAATTGGTTCTGGTTGAAACATCCATTGACGAGTTGCTTCGTGATTGCGCCAACTTAACATTAAGGGCAAATCATCTTTTTGAACGGTTCTAATATTCTCTGAAACAACCATAAATATCCTTATTTAATGTATCAAGGCCATTATTTGACAAATTTGGTTTGCACCAGTACCCATCGTGATTGTACTCGACTTTTGTACCATTTGCTGTAGAGCGATAGGATCTATACTCTGCATGAGACTGGGTAAATCTACGTCGAGTTGATTTAGAGAGTTTAATACGTACGAGATGCCTGCAGCTGAGAGGGCTTGTGCGCTTAATTGTTGGTTGGCTGCAATCACAATCATGATTGTTGGTAAGCCTAAACAACAACGCTCCCATGTAGTACTGCCAGCAGCCCCGATGGCTAAATCATGATCGGCCATAAGTTGTGCCATTTGATTGGTTCCAACAAGAACCTGTGTCGGCCAAGGCATTTTGCAGGCCTGATTTTTTACTTCTTTTTGCCATGGCGATTTAGGACCCAATACAACGGTTATGTTGAAGTTTTTTGGGAAGTTGCATAAAGTTAAGGCGTTTAATAATTTTTCAGAGATGTTATTTTGATCCACGCCGCCTAAGTTTAATAGTAGATTATGGCAGTGGCCTTGTTCACGTCTAGCTAAGCTATAGGGTCTTAATTGAGCAAATTCAGGCCGTAATAATGCATAAGTCGGTCCTGTGAGGATAGTGCATTCAGGTGGAACGAGGTTGTGGTAGTCGTTAGGGTTTCGACCATAGTTCTGATCAAGTAACAAATTAGCCAAATGTTTACGATCTGCTAGGTCATCAATAACTAAAAGTTTTTGATAATAAGGTGCCAGTGTTTGTTCCCAGAGAATATCTAAAGCATAGTGATCAACCACAAGCCAATGAGGTTTTAAACGCTCTAAAATAGAAGCGCAAGCCTTTGCATCTTCTTCTTGTGTACTACCGAGCCAGCTGGCATGAGTTAAAGAAAATTGCTGCTGTAGTCTGGGTGGTGTTTCAATTATCTCCACATGAAAATCTAGGCTTTCAATGTGTTCAACAAGATGTCCTTCGTGTCTTTTGCATAGAAATATACAGGAGTGGCCTTGAGTCTGAAGTAGCTGGGCTAGTGTCAGGCACCGCATGACGTGCCCAGTACCAATCTCCAAAGAGGCATCAGCACGAAAGCAAATCATCATGATAATGCCTGCAGTCGTTGTAATGTGTCAAATAAGTGCTCTGCCATGATCCAATCCTCAGGAGTATCTATGTCTTGCACCCTATGCCGTGGTAAGACAAGTGCACATGATTGGGCAGAGAAAATTGGCAACTTGGCTTGCCAAGCATATGCTGTTCCCCAGTAAAATTGACCAGCGTCGTGATATGCCTCAACTAAATCTTGTGAGCGTGTGTTCATGTGTTCAGGAAACAGCATCTTTACACGTGCATCTGGCATTAAAGTTATGGCCCGCTGTATCGGGAAAGAAAAACTGGCTGCACTAAAAGCATAATTTGCACCACTTTCTTCTAGGCGTAAGAGACCCTGTATTAAATCATTCGACTGAACAAAAGGCGCAGTAGCATATAAGCAGCAAATATGCTTGGCTTGAATGCCATATTCTGTGAGCCATTCTACTGCATGAGCCATCACGTCTGCGGTTGTCGCATAATCATCAGCCAACTCTGCTGGTCGCACGAAAGGAGTCAAAGCACCATATGCTTGAGCAATAGCTGTAATTTCTGGATCATCAGTTGAGACGATGACTTGGTCAAAGCAGCCGCTTTCTAAAGCGGCTTGAATTGACCAAGCAATCATTGGTTTCCCATGGAAAATCTTGATGTTTTTATGGGGAATACGTTTGCTGCCACCCCGGGCAGGAATGATGGCTATGTTCATGGCATGATAATATCGTGTAGCGTTTTAATAATAAAATCTAGGTTCTCATGCGTCAGTGTTGGGTACATCGGGAGGCTAATTGCCGCTTCATAATATGCCAAAGAATTTGGGAAGTCAGTTGGTTTAAAGCCCATTTGAGCATAGTAAGGCTGAGTATGCACAGGAATATAGTGTACATTAACCATGATATTAGCCGAACGCAAAGCATCAAATACCTCTTTGCGCGACAAGGCAATTTCATTTAATTTAAGTTTGATAACGTATAGGTGAAGGCCTGAGTAGCCGTCCTCATGTTGCCATGGCGTAATGACTGGTAGGGGTTTTAGTTTTTCGTCATAATATTTGGCAATGTTATGTCGGGTTGAAATGTACTCATCTAAGCGATCCATTTGGCTAAGGCCAAGTGCTGCTTGCAATTCGGTCATGCGATAGTTGTAACCAATGTCTACTTGTTGGTAATACCAGTCACCGTCAGGTGTGTGCGTCATCAGGCTGTTGTCACGAGTGATGCCATGGCTGCGCGCCAAAGCCATTTTGTCTGCTAGTTTAAGATTATTAGTAACGCACATGCCACCTTCTGCTGAGGTAATGATTTTTACGGGATGGAAACTAAAAACCGTGATGTCACTATATTGGCATTGTCCAATAGGTTGGTTTTTATATTTGCCTCCAATAGCATGGGAGGCATCCTCAATAATCTTAAAACCATACTCTTGTGAAAGTGCATGAATGGCCGCCATATCGCAGGGTTGGCCACAGAGGTGTACAGCTACGATGACTTTAGGTAAGCGATTTTGCTTTTTAGCCAAGACCAGCTTATCTGACAATTTTTTGGGGCAGAGGTTGTAAGTGCTTGGATCAATGTCCACAAAGTCTACTTGTGCACCACAATATAAGCCACAGTTAGCGGATGCAACAAATGTAACTGGTGTGGTCCATAGCCAATCACCCTGCTTTAAACCTAGTGCCATGCAGGCAATATGCAATGCCGATGTAGCACTGTTTACGGCTAGTGCATGTTTAACGTCGCAGTATTTTGCTATGGCTTCTTCAAAAGCGGGGACTTTAGGGCCTTGAGTTAAAAAGTCAGATTTCAAAACGGCCACAACGGCATCAATATCTGCTTGCGTAATTTCTTGGCGACCATAAGGAATCATATTAAATATTTCCAATTTTTTGACGGTTTAAGTTAATCCACTCGGCAAGATCATCTTGACTCATCCATTCGGTATTATTGTCACTTGAATAAACAAAATTCTCTGGCACTTTTTGGCCGTCTTTAATGCGCTCAGGAGACGTTGCCCAGTCGTTGATTACAGGTAAAATTTTGAAGTGCTCTGGATATTCATATGTATAGTGAGAATCCTCTGCGCTAATCATTTGCTCATGAAGTTTTTCGCCTGGGCGAATACCAATGACTTCTTGCTTTGCTGCCGGTGCTACGACATTCGCTAAGTCTGTTACCTTCATCGACGGAATTTTTTTAACATAAATTTCGCCACCAACCATATCTTCAAATGCATGCCATACTAGCTCAACCCCTTGTTCAAGGGAAATCATAAAGCGCGTCATACGTGGGTCTGTAATAGGTAGTGTGCCTTGATCTTTAATCGACATAAAGAAAGGAATGACTGATCCACGAGAACCCATTACATTGCCATAGCGTACTACTGAAAACTCTGTGCCGTGTTCACCAGAGTAGGCGTTACCAGCAACAAATAATTTATCTGAAGCCAACTTTGTTGCTCCATATAGATTAATGGGGCTGCTTGCTTTGTCGGTAGAGAGTGCGACAACACGTTTAACGCCTTTATCGATACAGGCATCAATTAGATTCATCGCACCATTAACATTTGTTTTGACACATTCAAAAGGGTTGTATTCAGCAGTAGGTACAATTTTAGTTGCCGCTGCATGGACAACGTAGTCAACACCATCGAGCGCACGATATAGGCGCTCCTTATCCCGTACATCGCCAATGAAAAAACGAACACGGTTGTCGTTTTGAAATTTCTTCGCCATATCCCACTGTTTCATTTCATCACGCGAAAAAATAATGATTTTTTTGGGGTTGTATTTCGCCAGAGTCATGGGGACAAATGTGTTTCCGAATGAGCCTGTGCCGCCTGTAATAAGTATGGTTTTATTAGTAAACATAATGAATATACCTAATTAAATTAAAATAATGTTTTAAATTGTTTCTAAGTAATTTTTAAATTGATCTTTTACTTCCGGATGTTTTAGAGCAAATTCAACAGTGGCTTTAAGATAGCCTAATTTACTGCCGCAATCGTAGCGAATGCCTTCAAATCGGTTAGCGAGAACAGGTTCGTGCTTCAACAGTTGGGCAATGGCGTCGGTTAATTGAATCTCGCCGCCGGCGCCGCGCTGGGTAGTGGCTAGGAGCTCAAAAATAGTGGGCGTTAAAATGTAGCGGCCCACAACGGCTAAATTTGACGGTGCGACATCGGGGTGTGGTTTTTCAACGATGCTGGTGATTTGATCTTGCGCATCCAGCTCAACAATGCCATAAGAGCCTGTCTCACTCGGGTGCACCGGTTCGACTGCCAAAATACTGGCACCCGTGGCTTCATATTGGGCCACCATTTGTGACAGGGCGCCTTTAGGCGCATCGATTAAATCGTCGGCTAGAATCACGGCAAAAGGCTCATTGCCTACCGCGGGTTTGGCGCAGGCAACGGCGTGGCCAAGGCCCAAGGCCTCTGCTTGGCGGATAAATAAACAGCTGACATTGCTGGGTAGAATATTTTGAACGTGTTCTAATAGTGCCGTTTTGTTTTTATAGGCCAATTCGGTTTCTAACTCGTAGGCCTTGTCGAAATGATCTTCAATGCTGCGTTTATTACGCCCAGTGATGAACACCATTTCGGTACAGCCAGCTTCAACAGCCTCTTCAACAGCATACTGAATCAAAGGCTTGTCGACAATCGGTAGCATCTCTTTGGGGCTGGCCTTGGTGGCGGGCAAAAAGCGTGTGCCCATGCCGGCCACGGGGAAAACGACTTTGGTGATTTTTTTGGTCATTGTTTAGGTTCCTAGTATTTGAAATGGCTTAATTAATAACCATTAGGATTGCTTTTTTGCCAGCGCCAAGCGTCTTGCATCATGGCTAGCAGATCACGGCGGCAATGCCAACCTAATTTTTGTTGGGCGAGGCTGGCGTCGGCATAGCAGCTGGCGATGTCGCCGGTGCGTTGGGGGGCAATTTTATACGGGACGCGTTCGCCGGTAGCGGCTTCAAACGCTTTAACAATGTCCAAGACGGAATAGCCTTGGCCAGTACCCAGATTGTAAATAAAAACACCTTGGTCATGTTTATGAGCTTCGAGCGCCTTAAGGTGGCCGTTGGCCAAGTCGCAGACATGAATGTAGTCGCGCACGCCGGTGCCGTCTGGCGTGGGGTAGTCGTCGCCAAAAATGGCCAATTCATCCAGTTTGCCGACGGCTACCTGGGTGATGTAAGGCAATAGATTATTGGGGATGCCGTTGGGGTTTTCTCCAATGAGGCCGCTTTCATGGGCGCCGACTGGATTAAAGTAACGCAGTAGCGTGATCGACCATTTAGGATCTGCTTTGGCAATGTCGCGCAGCATTTGCTCAACCATGAGTTTAGAAGTGCCGTATGGATTGGTGGTGCCGCCCACTGTGGCCGATTCACTGATGGGCACGCTGGTGGGGTTGCCGTATACGGTGGCTGAAGAGCTGAAGATTAATTGATAAACCCCAGCCTTGGCCATTTCTTCGGCCAACACTAGGCTGCCATTCACGTTGTTGTCGTAATACTTAATCGGCTTTTGGACGCTTTCACCGACTGCTTTTAAGCCAGCAAAATGAATCACGGCGCTGATTTGGTGTTGCTGAAAAATGGTTTGTAACAAGGCGCGATCACGGATGTCACCCTCGTAAAAAGGCACGGTTTTACCTGTGATGGTGGTGATGCGCTCAAACACGGCTTGATCAGCGTTACTGAGGTTGTCTAAGGCGACTAGGTCATGGCCTTGTTGCAATAGCTCGATAATGGTGTGGGAGCCAATATAGCCTGCGCCACCGGTAATTAAAATGCTCATGTCTGTCCTATATCCTGTTAACGGGCGCCAAAGCCTGAAAGCATGGTCTTAATGGTTTTGAAAATAATCAAAATATCTAACCACAAAGAGAAATATTTAATGTAGTAAAAATCGTGCTCGATTTTGACTTGGGTTTCGTCTGCATCCGCTGCGTAGCCGTGCATCACTTGGGCCCAGCCAGAAATACCGGGTTTCACCATGTGGCGATAGGCGTAAAAGGGGATTTCCTGGGTAAATTGATCAACAAAAACTTTTTGCTCTGGCCGTGGGCCGATCAGGCTCATGTCCCCTTTAAGGACGTTGAAAAACTGCGGCAGTTCGTCAATACGGGTTTTACGAATAAATTTACCCACGCGGGTGACGCGAAAGTCGTTGCTGCTGGCAAACTGGGCGCCAGACTTTTCTGAATCCTGACACATGCTGCGAAATTTATAAATCTTAAAAACTTTATTGCCTTGACCCACGCGTTTTTGGATAAACATGATGGGGCCAGGGCTTTCTAATTTAATGATGATGGCCGTGAGCAACATGATGGGCAGAACGATGGGAAAGCTCACTAAGACCATGGCCGTATCCAGTAAACGCTTAAGGAGTTGGTAGGGGATGGACGGCATGACGGCGCCCAATTGGTTTTCGTAGAGGTGTTCGATTTTGACGCGACCCGTTAATGATTCGCGCAGCTGCTTGTGGTTGAAGACGGGAATGCGATTAAGGGCGCAAGTGGCGTAAAAATGCTGCCACTCAGGCGCGGCCTTGGTGTTTAAGTCGGCTGCAATCCCATCAATGTGAATATTGGGCAGGCGCGGGCGCTTGAACTCCACCCAGCGAACGCCTGGGATTTCCTTTAGCGAAGCTGTTTTGCCGTAGCCTGGATAGGCAATGATGGTTTTTTTGATGCGCGTTATTAAGAAATAACTGGCAAAACAATACAGAATCGTTACGGCGAAGCTGTAGGTGATGAAGTAAATCGAATAATAGGTACGGGTGAAGAGTAAGTAGGCAAAGAGGCCAGCATACCAAAACGTCACCGTTGGTATGGTGTAGGCCGTAGCCTGTGAGCCCGGATAGCGGCTAAGCTGGCGCAGCGAGACAAACACTAGGGTAAAAGTGGTGCCAATCAACGTCGCATTATGAGTAAATACATAAGACGTGGTGGGGATGTTGGCCCCCCAAATCAAATAGCTAGGAACCACAGTGGTCAGTAATAGCCCCACACCAAAAATCAGTAGGGTAGTGAGGATGGATTCGGTATGGTGGTAGGTATGGTTATGCACGTTTATTTAGGCTTCAATAATAAAGTTACTGTTTTTATGTACGTGTTCATCAACAATAGGTAATACTGCTTGATAAAACAAACGCATTTTAACAAAATTTCGGGGCTTTAGGCAGTCTAAATCACGGCTACTGCGCTTTAATCTGCCATTAATCTTCGTCATTGAGGAACAATCGTTTAAATGTCTCGTTGCATTTTGTGCTGAGTCATTGGTTCTATTAGGTTTATTGTCTTTAAGATGTTTGGTTGAAAAACTCGTACGTCTGTCATCTATTATTATTAATCAGAAAAATATGATCATGGTCTCGCCGCTGTCATGAAGGGCGCTTTGATTTGAGTCAATGTCCTATAATAAAGTATTCATACTTTAAAAGGTAAAGTTTATTTATAAATAAGCAAGAGTATGGGCATGTGGGGCCATAAAAGAGGTCATTTGTGCATCTATTTGGGTGTACCATAGCAAAAGGGCACTGTGTGCCGTTTTTATTTTCTGATCATTTTTTAAGGTTTTAAGATGGTATTCGATTCCACCCTGTTAATTTTATTGGTTTTGGCTGGCTTAGGCATCATCAGCCAAAACATGACGGTTACTTTGGCAATTTTGGTGCTGTTGGTCATTCGCATCACGCCGTTGGCGACGTTTTTTCCTTGGGTGGAGAAGCATGGCCTCACCATTGGCATTGTGGTCTTAACGATTGGGGTGTTGGCGCCATTGGCAAGCGGTAAAATAACGGCGCAAGAAATCATCGGCTCGTTTTTTCAGTGGCAGTCGATTTTGGCCATCGTGATTGGTGTGATGGTGTCGTGGCTGGGCGGGCGTGGCGTCAGTTTGATGAGCAACCAGCCTTCCACCGTTGCTGGTTTATTGGTAGGGACGGTGCTTGGGGTGGCGCTGTTTCGTGGCGTACCGGTTGGGCCTTTGATCGCGGCGGGTATGCTGTCCCTAATCATTGGTAAGGGCTGATGCATGAGCGCGTTGATGACTATGAAATACTGATGGCTTAAGGCCTTGTGGGCGATGGTTGGATGTGGCGTGTGCTCAGAGATTTATTTAAACAAACAAAACAACCAGATTGGCCCAGTACGATAATTTATGATTGACTAGCCTTTAAATAGGAATTACTATCATTCGTATTGATATTTGATCGGCATCGTGTGTGCTGGTCGCCCACAGACAGCCAATAGGAAAAAGCAGCATGAACACCACAGAACGCCTACGCGAGCAAACGCGCACCAATCATGACAGCGTCGATAATTTAGTGATGTCGGTTAAGCCTTTTGATAAAAAAGAAAACTACGCTAAATTTTTACAGGCTCAGGCCGTATTCCATAAGATTCTGGAGCCGGTGTATCGCGATGCCCAGCTGAATCAGCACATCCCAGAATTGTTGGCCTTAGCTCGCTATGAAGCGGTTTTGGTAGACCTAAACGCTTTAGAGAGCGAAGAAGTGACCATGGCTGAAGCTTTGCCTGCCCCTACGTTCCCTCGCGCTTTGGGCTGGTTGTACTGTGCAGAGGGATCTAATTTGGGTGCGGCTATTTTGTTTAAAGAAGCCAAGAAAATCAGCATTGATGAACACAATGGTGCCAGCCACCTTGTGGGTCATGCCGATGGCCGTGCGCCACACTGGCGCCAATTTTGTGCTCAGCTCAACGCTTTGCCTTTGAGTGAAGCTGAAGCCGCCGAAGCTGTAGAGGGCGCCAAAGAAGCATTTGCTTATTACAAGCAAGTGATTCGTACTGTATTTGAGGCTGATGCCGCCACGGCATGATGAGCCTGTAATGGGCGGCGTAGCCTGTCACTGAAATCGCTGCCACAAGGCCCAGTCATCCTGTATGCTGGGCCTTGTACGTGGACGTTAGGTCAAACTATGTTGAAAAATGAATTAAGTCCGAAATTAAACCATATCTCGCCAACCCTGCGTTGGCTATTGCTAAGCGCCGGTGCTGTGTCGCTGTTTTTGGGTATTTTAGGCATCTTTTTGCCGATATTGCCAACGACGCCGTTCATTCTGTTGACGGCAGCGTGCTGGTCACGCAGTTCACCGCGGTTTCATGCTTGGCTGCACCGTCATAAGACGTTTGGCCCTATGGTGAAAAACTGGGAGCATCATCGTGCGGTGCCGAAAAAGGCTAAATGGTTGGCTTGGAGCATGATGACGATTTCTTGTCTCATTGTGTGGTGGCGGTTTCCTGAATGGCCTTGGTTGGCAGGCAGCGTCTCGGCGGTTTGCTTGGCGGTGGGCGTGTGGATGGGGCGGTTGCCTAATGCTTGAGCGATAAAGGCCATAGGTGATTTAGCAAAATGAACCTATTTACAATAAAACCATTTAAGTGCAGGGCAGGCTTAGATGGTTTTTGTGATTGTGGGCCCGTCTAGCGGATTTATTGGGCTTTTTTGTAACAAAATGTATCAGAAAGTAACTTTGTCGCATGTTGTGACAAAATAGTGGGTTTTTGATATCGCTTTGTTACATGGTTATGGTGTAATGCTGTCAGCAAGTGATTAAGTTGAAGCCTGGGGAGTTAGACCATTGCTTTGGTTGTTTTTAAATGGGTGGGTTCATTAAGTATGGGCCCACTTTTTGAGTGTCATCAGCTTGGATTAACGAACGCATGAAAAAAATCAAAATAAAATGGGTGGTGGCCATCCTTATCGTGGCGGCGCTGGCCTATGGCGTCTACGCCCTGTTCTTGAAGTCAGAAAATCAGGTGAACTACCTTACTGAGACCGCCCGTATCGGTAACATCAGCCGCACCGTAAACGCCACGGGGGAAGTGGCGCCCGCTCAATTAGTGAGCGTGGGCGCACAGGCCTCTGGTCAGGTGCAGAAGCTGCATGTGGTGCTGGGCCAGGAGATCAAGAAGGGGGATTTGATTGCTGAAATTGATTCCACGACTCAGCGCAATAATTTGGCCAATGACAAAGCTAAATTAGAAACCTATCAGGCGCAGCTGGTGTCGGCACAGATTGCCCTAGATGCAGCCACGATTCAGCAACAGCGCGAGGTCAAGCTGATGGCCAATGATGCCACCAGTCGTGAAAGCCTAGAAAACGCCAACACCACGCTTGCCAGTGCTAAGGCTCGGGTGGCTGAAGTACGCTCGTTAATCAAGCAGATGCAAATTGCGGTGAATACGTCGGAAACCAATTTGGGCTATACCCGTATCGTGGCGCCGTTTGACGGCACCGTTGTGGCCGTGATTGTGGAAGAAGGCCAAACGGTCAACGCCAATCAAACCACGCCCAACATCGTACAGTTGGCCGACTTAAGCAAAATGGAAATCAAGCTGCAAATTGCCGAAGGCGACGTGACCAAGGTTAAGCCAGGCATGAAAGTGAGCTACACCATTTTGTCTGAACCCGACGAAGTGTTCCACACTGATCTTGCGTCGATTGACCCAGGCTACACCACCTTGAGTGACGGCAAATACAGCGACAGCAGTACTTCAGATGCTGCCGTTTACTATTATGGCAAACTATTGGTGCCGAACGAAGACCGTAAGCTCAGCATTGGCATGACCACTCAAAACGTCATTGAAGTGGCCAGCGAGCAAAAAGTATTGATCGTGCCATCGATTGTGATCCGCAAACAGCGCGGCAAGTCTATGGTCAGCGTTTTAGGTGCAGACAACCAAGTCACTGAACGTGAAGTGAAAACCGGCTTGTCAGACAATATGAATACGCAGATCATCAGTGGCTTAAAAGAGGGTGACAAAGTGGTGGCGTCACAAATGGCGGCCGGTGAAAAAGGCGCCAACAGCATGACGCCTCGTGGTAGTGGCGGTGGCCGCGGCATGAGAATTTAATATGAACATTATTGAAATCAAAGGCCTGAATAAGTATTTCGGTGAGGGTGACAACCGAGTACACATATTAAAAGACATTGATTTAAGCATTCAAAAAGGCGACTTCGTGGCCATCATAGGCCAGTCTGGCTCGGGCAAGTCGACCTTAATGAATACGCTTGGGTGTCTAGACACGCCAACGTCGGGCTCATACAAGATTGATGGCCAAGAAACCCTCAATCGCGATCCGAATGAGCTGGCGGCGCTACGCAGTAAAAAGTTTGGCTTTATTTTTCAACGCTACAACTTATTGAGCAGCCTTAGCGCCCTCGACAATGTGGCGTTGCCGGCGGTGTATTCTGGTGCGCTGCTGCATGAGCGCACCGAACGGGCCAAGCAGCTGCTGACGGATCTGGGCTTGGGCGACAAGTTGGGCAATAAGCCCAATGAGTTGTCGGGCGGCCAGCAACAGCGGGTCAGCATCGCGCGGGCATTGATGAATGGCGGGGAGGTGATCCTAGCCGACGAGCCAACCGGTGCTTTGGACTCGCACAGTGGCGACATGGTTTTGGATATTTTGACCGACCTACACCAGCAAGGCCACAGCATTATTCTGGTGACGCACGATCCACGCATTGCCAATTACGCCAACCGTGTCATTGAGATTAAAGACGGCGTGATCATTGCCGATGAGCGTAAGAAGAACGAACAATACACCAATACCAAGCAAAGCACGGTGGGGTCGCGTAATAGCCTGCTGTTCTATAAAGACCAGTTTTTAGAGTCTTTTAAAATGTCGATTCAGGCCATTGTGGCCCATAAGCTGCGCTCCTTATTGACGATGCTGGGCATCATCATCGGCATTGCCTCCGTGGTGTCGGTGGTGGCTTTGGGCCGAGGCTCGCAAGAGCAAATCATGCAGAACATCAATTCTCTTGGCACCAATACCATCAATATTTATCCTGGCCGTGGTTTTGGCGATCGGCACTCCGGTCGAGTGAAAACATTGACGGTGGCCGACTCTAACGTCTTGGCGCAGCAAAGCTACTTGGATAGCTCAACGCCCACGACGTCGGCGAACGGTACCGTTGTGTATCAAAATATTTCTGCCACTGCACAGCTCAGCGGCGTAGGGGCGCAGTATTTTGACGTGCGGGGCTTGAAAATCGAGCAAGGCCGTATGCTGAATCTTGACGACATACGCCAAAATGCTTCGGTGGTGGTGATTGATAGCCTGACGCAAGAAAAGCTGTTTCCCGATGGGGTCAACCCTTTGGGTAAGGTCATTATTTTTGATAAAAAACCGCTGGAAATTGTAGGCGTGACCGCTAAGCAAGATGCTTTTTCTGGCGGCAGCAGCAATTTAAGCTTATTAGCGCCGTATTCGACGGTGATGAATAAAATCACCGGCCAAAAAAACATCAGCGGCATCATTGTGAAAGTGAATGATCAGGTTAGCTCGCAGGTGGCGGAGAAAAACTTGACCCAGCTCTTAACCATCATGCATGGCGGTCAAGAAGACTTCTTTACCATGAACACCGATAGCATCAAGCAAACGATTGAAAGCACTTCAGAAACCATGACCTTATTGATTTCCAGCATCGCCTTGATCTCTTTGGTGGTCGGGGGCATCGGGGTGATGAACATCATGCTGGTGTCGGTGACTGAGCGCACCAAAGAAATTGGCGTGCGCATGGCCATTGGGGCACGGCAGTACAATATTCTGCAGCAATTTTTGATCGAGGCGATTTTGATCTGCCTGATTGGTGGCGCGGTAGGGGTGTTGCTGTCGTATGTGATTGCCTGGTTGTTCAATACGTTTTCAGCCAATTTCCCGATGTCATTCTCTGGCTGGTCTATTGTGTTGGCCTTATTTTGCTCGACCTTAATTGGGGTGTTGTTTGGCTTTATGCCTGCGCGTAACGCTTCGAAGTTGAACCCGATTGACGCCTTGTCGCGTGATTAACCTATAGAAAGTATTTGGTGATGAAGCCTAGATTGCACAATACGCGTTTAACCACGCTTGGCGCCTCTTTGTTGGCCTTAGCCCTCTTGGGCGGCTGTGCCAGCATTCAGCCCCAGAACAACACCACGCTGACTCAAGCTTTACACTATGAGCAGTTAGATCTTGGCCGCTATGCGCCTAATGAGCAATGGTGGCGTGTGTATCAAGACCCACAGCTGGATGCTTTAGTGGAGATGGCGCTGGCGCAGAACATTGACTTGGCCAAGAGCGCCATCAACGTCAATAAGGCGCTGTATCAGGCGAGATTAGTGGGCGCCGAACTGGTGCCCAGCTATTCTGCCGGCGCCAACGCCTCGGTGCGAGATCAGCTTAAAACCGGCGATGCGTCCACCCGTACCTTTGGCGGTAATGTGGGCATCAGCTATGAAGTAGACTTGTGGCGTCGTTTGAGCGACAGTGCCAATGCGCAGCAGTGGGCCTATCAAGCTACGGTGGCGGATAAAGAGGCCACCCAGCTTGCTTTAGTGAATAATGTGGTGGATGCTTATTATCATCTACATTATTTGCAGGCGGCGATTCGCTTGAGTGAAGACAATCTAAAGCAGCATCAGAAGATTCAGCAGCTGAATCAAGTGAAGTATGCTGCCGGTAAAATCGATAAAATCGCCTATGTGCAAGCTGGCCAAACCGTTTTAAGCACCCAAAACAGCTTGCTGGACCTCAATACCCAGCGTAAAACTGCAGAGCAAGGCTTGCGCGATTTGCTCAACCTTGGCCCAACGGCGGCGCTGCCGATTCAATACCGTGATTTTGCCAGCGTCTTGATTCCTCAGGTGGATTTAAACGTACCTTTACAGGTGTTGGCGAATCGCCCCGATTTGCGTGCCGCAGTGTATCGCCTAGAGCAGGCGAGTAGTCAACTAAGCGCGACGGAAAAAAGCTGGTATCCCAGCATTTCTTTGAGCGGGGCGATTAATGCTTCTTCCGATCAGTTTCGTTCGGCGTTTAACGTGCCGGTAGGGACTTTGGGGGTCACCCTGAATCTGCCGTTTTTGAACTGGCATAAAATCCGCTGGAACATCAAAATTTCAGAGGCCGAGCGAGAACAGGCTCAGCTTAGCTTTAGCCAAAGTTTGGTGACGGCTTTAAATGAAGTCGATGTGGCCTACAACGCCTACCGCAATGCGCAGCAGATCAGCCAAAATACCGTGGCCAAGCTGGCCCTAGATCAAGAGAGCACGCGTTATTATAAAATTCGCTATGACTTGGGCAAGAATGAGTTTAAAGATTGGCTAGGGGCGATTAATACCCAAAACAGCTCTGAACTGGCGGTGCTGAATAATCGCTATCAGCTCATTAAACAGGCCAATACGATTTATAAGGCCATGGCTGGGCGTTATGCCACCGCCGATTAAAAAGGGAAGGTCATGAGCGGCGTGCGTAAATTTCGACAGGTTAAAAATAGGCGCTTGGTGGTGGACGATGTGGCTTTGGTGTACAGCATCATTGCCTACGATCAAGTGGTCAAAGTGCGTTTTTATCATGAACGCAAAACGCCGTTCTTGGAAATAGGGTTTGATTATCCCACGCTGTGGTCGGTGGACGTTTATCGGCCAAAGGTTTTGGCCGAGCTGGTGCGGTTGCACCATGCCTTGGCTGGCCCAGGAACAGCCGGCTTGAGCGTAGTCACGCCGGCTCAGTCAACTTTATGGGCGCCGCGGCTCGCAGCCATCGAACCACCGCTTAGTTTAGGTTAGCCGCTACGGCTATCTGCTTCCCATCAACCGCCCTTGAGGCGGTTTTTTCATGCGTGTTCTACGCCATCTGGCGTATGTTCATCACCGCGGAACCTCTTTAAGATGCCTTCATTCATCATCTGACCAGAACACATGATAAGGCGCTACCGGCTGCGTCGGCCTACAGGGCCCGCATACGGTGGCTTTTTTAATGGTTCGTCGAGGAAACCGCGCATGCAACGTCGTCTCTTTTTACACGCTCTGATAGGGCTGGCCTTAAGCCTGTGGTTGCCATTGAGTGGGGCCGCTACCCAGCAGTTACTCTATGTTTACGGCACCTTGCCGACCAATAAACCGATTACCCGGGTGATCAGTGCAGGGGGGCCAGCTGACGTATTGCTGTTGAGCCTGGCGCCTGAAAAGCTGTTGGGCTTGGCCTCAGCCAATAATGATCCTAAACGACGTGCTTATTTTACGCCTAGCGTAGCGAAATTGCCTACGCTAGGGCGTTTGTCTGGGCGTGGCAGCACTTTACCCATAGAAAAGCTGATTGCGCTGAAGCCTGACGTCATCATTGATGTAGGCAATGTCACGGCCTCCTACCGTTCTCAGGCGCAGCGCTTGGCGGCCCAAACCAAGATTCCCTATGTTTTGGTGGATGGCCGTCTGGCCGATGCGCCGCAGCAGCTGCGTGAAGTGGGTCAGCTATTGGGCGTGCAGGCACGGGCCAATGCGCTGGCAACCATGGCGCAAGAGATTCTAACCAGCGCTCGCCAAAGCGCTGCGGCGCACAAGGGCAAGCCCTTACGGGTGTATTTTGGCCGGGGCAGCGATGGTTTGGAGACCGGCTTGGCAGGCTCGATTCATTCTGAGGCCATTGAATATCTAGGCTTAACCAATGTGGCGCGTGCCGGCGGCCAAAAAATGCTGACCCGAGTGTCGCTGGAACAGGTGTTGCTGTGGCAGCCAGAGGTCGTGTTGACCCAAGATCCTCAGTTTTATCAAAGCTTGGCCAAGCATAAAGTTTGGCAGGGCGTGCCGGCGCTGAAAAATCAACGAGCGTATCTGGTACCGACCTTACCTTATGGCTGGCTCGATGGCCCGCCGAGCATCAATCGTTTATTGGGGGTGCTGTGGTTACAGAAAACATTGCTGAACGACCTCAGTCAGCCTGCTTATGAGGCTAAGGTCCAGCGTTACTTTAAATTATTTTATGGCCATGACTTAGCCAAAGGGGCGTTTTAGCATGCGTGCTGTGTATGGCATGAAGGCGCGTCTGGCTTTGCCGCCGATTGCATTACTGATTGCGGTGGTGGTGGCCTTTGGTTCGGGGCAGTTTGCCGTCAGCCTGCCCGAGCTATGGGGCTATGTGATGAGTTTAGTCGTGTCGGGTCCGAGCAGTGAAGCGAGTGCCACCGTAGAAACCATCATTGTGCAGATTCGTCTGCCGCGTATTTTGGCGGCGGTCTCGGTAGGGGCGGCTTTGGCCGTTGCGGGAACAGCCTATCAGGGCATGTTTCGTAATCCGCTGGTGTCGCCGGATATCTTGGGCGTCTCTGCTGGCGCGGGCTTAGGCGCAGTGGTCGGGATTTTTTTAGGCCTGTCTATGCTGTGGGTGCAGCTGTTGGCGTTTGTCGGTGGCCTTGTGGCCGTAGCCTTGGTTTATGCCGTGGCGCGATTTGCGCGCCACCACGGCTCGACTTTGGCCATGGCGCTGTCCGGTATTGCTATTGGCTCTTTATTGGGCGCGGGCATTTCGCTATTGAAAATCTTAGCCGATCCCTATACCGAGCTGCCGTCCATCACCTTTTGGCTTTTAGGTGGCTTAAATGCGGTGACCTTGGCCGATGTCGCCACGACGGTGCCGATTATGTTGCTGGGGCTGGTGCCGCTGATCTTATTGCGTTGGCGCATGAATGTTCTCAGCCTGAGTGATGAAGAGGCCACGGCCTTGGGCGTTAACGTGGTGCAAACGCGGCTGTGGTTTATTTTGTCGGCCACGCTGATGACTGCCGCCGCCGTCTCCATCACCGGCATCATCGGCTGGATTGGCCTCGTGATTCCGCACATTGCCCGGTTGTGGGTTGGGCCCAATTTCACCCGTTTGCTGCCAACGGCTCTCTTTATGGGCGCGGCGTTCTTGGTGTTAACCGATACCTTGGCGCGCACGCTGGCGTCGATAGAGCTGCCGTTGGGCATTCTGACTTCGTTTTTGGGTGCGCCGTTCTTTTTGAGCTTATTGATGAAGGGCGGGCGTCATGGTTGAGCTTTCATTAGAGTCGCTGTCGACCGGCTATCGTGGCCACATCGTGGGGCAGAACCTCAGCTTTACGGTTGCTGCTGGTGAAGTCACCTGTCTGTTAGGCGCCAACGGCTGTGGCAAAACCACGCTCTTGAAAACCTTATTAGGCCTATTGCCGCCGCTGGCGGGAACCGTGTGGCTAGGGCAACAGCGCCTCTCGGCCATCAGTGCCAAGCAATTGGCTCAATGGGTTGGCTATGTGCCACAGGCACAGTCGGATCTGTTTCCCTATACCGCACTGGAGATGGTGTTGATGGGGCGCACGGCGCATGTGTCGTGGCTCAGCACGCCTGGGCCTAAGGATAGGGCCATCGCTCTAGATTGTTTGCGCCAGCTGGGCATTGAACATTTGGCGCAGCGGCGCTATCCCCAGCTCAGCGGTGGTGAGCGCCAGCTGGTGCTGATTGCCCGTGCCTTGGCGCAGCAGCCACAGCTGTTGATCATGGATGAACCCACGGCCAGCTTAGATTTTGGCAATCAAATTCGGGTTTTAGCTGTGATCGAGCGTTTAAAAGCGCAGGGCTTGGCCATTTTATTGACCACCCACCAGCCCGAGCATGCCCACCGCGTAGCCGATCGCGTGGTGCTGTTGCATCAGGGCCAAATATTGGCTAATGGCCCCAAAGAGGCGGCTTTAAGCGCTGCTCATTTGGCTACCTTATATGGCTTAGAGGAGTCGTTGATGCGCGACCATCTAGCCTTTTTAACGCCGACTTTTTGAAAGACAACAGATGATTGATGAAATTGACTTTGGCGAACTGTATCGCCAACACGTGGCCTTGGCTGAGCGCCAGCCCAAGCCTGCCAGCGCATGGGATCAACGAGCAGAGGCGATGGCCGCTAGCTGTGCCGATCCAGATAACCCCTATGTTCAGGCATTTATCGCCAAGATGAAAATCGAAGACGCCACCAGCCTATTGGACGTGGGCTGTGGTCCAGCCACGATTTCTTTGCCTTTAGCGCATCAATTTGAGGCCGTTTATGGCCTAGATTACAGCTCTGGGATGTTGGCCGTTGCGAGCCAGCGCGCGGCGCAGATGGGCATCACTCAGTTTCAGCCAATTTTGAAGTCATGGACCGATGATTGGGCTGATGTGCCCGTATGCGACATCGTGGTGGCTTCGCGTTCGACCATGTGTGTCGATATGGCGGATGCTTTAGCCAAGCTGAGCCAAAAGGCGAGAAAGCGGGTGTACACCACCCATACGGTAGATAAGCATTTCCTAGCCCCCGACATTGTGGCCCGCTTGGGCCGCGATGGGGTTGGGTTTCCGAATTATCTGTACGCCGTCAATATTTTGGCCCAGATGGGCTATATGCCTCAGGTTTCTTATATTGAAACGCCGTTTGAAGCCAAACGAGTGCCCGCTGTAGACGATTTTATTCGTTCCGTTTCTTGGTCGATTGGGGCACTAAGCCCTGAGGAAATCGAAAAACTCAGCGCTTATTTTCACGGCGATTATCAACAGCAGCCCTTACAGCGCTCACGCGTCTGGGCCTTTGTGTCTTGGGATGTTTAACCCCTAACCCTTCTTTAATTTATTGCAGCCTATCGATACTCAAGGATGACCATTTTGTCACAACACACTTTACCGCCTAAGCGGATCAATATGCATGTTTTATACGCTTTAAGCGTCCTGTCTAGCGCCGCCTGGGCACAAAACCCAGACAACACCGCTACCGAAGCAGCTGAATTCCAGCTCGGTACCATCACCGTCTATGGTCAGGCAAAAGACCCTGCCGCCGCTTTGGAGCAGAAGATTGACCAAAAGCGCATTCAGCAACTGGAAGCCAAAGACGTAGGCCAAGCCTTGGCGCACTTGCCAGGCGTGCAGTGGCATGCGGCTTCTGGCCGGCGCCATGAATCCAGCATCAGCATCCGCGGCTACGGCAGCGGCGATGTGCCCATCTACATTGATGGCGTGCCGGCCTATGTACCCTATGATGGCATGATGGACTTAAGCCGTTTTCGCACCGAAGACGTGGCCAGCATTAAGCTGGCTAAGGGGTATAGCTCAGTAATTTATGGCCCTAATGCCTACGGTGGCGTCATCAACGTGGTGTCGCGCAAGCCCAGCAAAGCGTTTGAAGCGGAAGTCATGGCCGGTGCCTTTACCGGCAAGGGCTTTGAATCCAGCATTCATCTGGGTACCTTGCAAGAAAAATGGTATGCCCAATTGAGTACCGCTTATGCGGAACACGACTATACGCGCGCGGCGGCTAAGTTTCATGGTGTTGATGATGGAGATGGATATAAACAACCGTCTGAGCAGCGCATCAAAGACACCGATCGCAAAAGCATGATGGCACGCGATAAAAAAATCAGCTTCAAGCTAGGCTTTACGCCAAATGAAACCGACGAATACGCCCTGAGCTATTTAAAGCAAGAAGGCCGCCAAGGCCCCAAAGACACCGATAAAGGCTTTGTACCGACTACGTTTAGCTGGCCAGTTTGGGACCGAGAAACCGTGTCGCTGGTGTCGCACACCCAACTGGGCGAACACAGCTACGTCAAGCCTCGTCTGTATTACGATCAATACCAAAATGCCTTAGTCGGCTTTTTGGGTAAAAAAGCTGGTGCGGGCGCTAAGCCATCCCCCAACGCCAGCCGCTACGATGATTACGCTTGGGGTGGCTCGGTTGAGTTCGGCACCCAGATCGTGCCGAATAACACCTTAAAAGCGCTGGTGTACTATAAGTTTGACCATCATGGCAGCTATGACACCCTGGGTCTGAGCCAAACCAAAATAGCCGGTACCGAGCAAACGGTGGAGCAAAAAACCTGGTCGTTTGCCCTAGAAGACACGCATCGTTTTAACGAGCAATGGGAAGCTCAGCTGGGCTTGGCCTACAGCAAGCGTAAAATGGGCAAAATCGAGCAGGGCGATAACCGCTATAACCAAATCTTTGAGCAGGCCCATCCCAATCGCAAAGATTGGCTCAGCCCCGATATTGACACTTTAGATCCGCAGTTGGCGATTGTGTATCGGCCCAATGAGCAAGGCCGATGGTATTACAACATCGCTAAAAAAACTAAGTTTCCGACCATTAAGCAGCAGTTTTCAGGCTTTGGGGGCGATAAGCTGATCTGCCCTGATAACGCCAAAAAATGCAGCAACAATGCCAAAGTGCCGCTGATTATTTTACAGAATCCTGACTTGAAGCCAGAAACCGCGATTCATCAAGAGATTGGCTATGCCGGTCAGCCGATGGCTGGGATGAATTTGGCCGCTAGCGTTTATTACAGCCGCACCAAGAACCACATCGAGCGCTCCGACACGGATTTCATCACCTATCCGGGTTATGGCGTGGAGCAAACCGTGAATACTCAAGGGAAGGTGGTGCGTAAAGGGTTTGATCTGAGCGTGGACTATGAGTTTAACTCCTTGTTCGCCGCCAGCTTAAACTATGCTTATTTAAGCATGAAGGATAAGGACGACAGCAGCCATTACTTCCGAGACATTGCCAAGCATACGGGTTCTGCTTTAGCGATTGTGACGCCGGTTGAGGGGGTAAAAATCATGCCGTCGGTGCGTTTTTATTCCTCTAGCGCCGCCGACACGGCAAATTTGAATCGCAACGGTGGCGCTGCGATTGCGGATTTAAAAATCAGCGTGACGCCGCGCAGCCTTAAAAACCTAACCTGGAGCGTGGGCAGCACCAATCTATTTAATAAAAACTACGCCACCTACGAAGATGCCTATCCCAGTGAGGGGCGTAGCTATTACACCAATGTGCGGATGACGTTTTAGGCTTGATTCAGGGCGTCAATAACGCGCACGAGACCACTGGCGTCTTGAATCACAAAATCAGCACCATAAGCCCTATAGGCAGCTTCCGTACGCTGTCTATGGGCTATTTTTTCGTCTTCGTTACAGGCTTGCCATTCTGCTTCGCTTAGGCCCATTTCTGAGCTGCCCTCGACGATGCCGACCGTCCAAACGCCGGCCGCTTTGCCTTCGGCGATGTCGCTGGCCGTATCGCCCACTTTAATGACGCTGGCGACGTCGCTCAAGCCTAAGACCTGCATGTTTTGAAAAATCATATACGGATAAGGCCGGCCGTGGCCGTCTACATGATCGGCGCAGCACCAGTGCTCGGGCGAATAGCCTTGGCGCGCCGCTTCTTCGACCACCACCGCCATCATCTTCGCGTTGTAGCCGGTGGTAGAGCCAATTTTCAGGCCGCGTGCTTTCAACATGTCTATGGTGTCTAGAACGTGGGGTTTGGGGCTGGCGTAGTCACTTAAGCTGGCCATCAATTGAGCTTCAAATTGACCATACATCAGATCGATGTCGGCCTGGGTAAAGGAACGGCCGTGGGCGGCTTGGAACAAAGCCTCGATGCGCGGCATCATCAGTATGGTCTCAATGTGGTCGCGCTTGGCCATGCCCATAGGCACCCGCGTTTCGTCTAAAGTCACGGCCATGTCCCAGCGCTGAAAAGTGTCTACAAAAGCCTGTACTGGGGCCATGCAGCCAAAATCAACGGTGGTGCCGGCCCAGTCAAAAATAACGCCTGTAATCGCTGCCATGATGGCTTACTCCTGTAAAAAGTCTTTAATGATATTGGCCACGCGCACGATGTCTTCGGCGTAGATCTCGCCAATATTGCCAAGCCTGAACGTATCCACTTCGGTCAGTTTGCCTGGATAAATGGCATAGCCACGGGCTTTAACGTAGGCGTAGAGCTGGGCAAAGTCAAAGTCATCGTGGGGGAATAAAAATGTGCTGATAAAGGGCGATTGATGTTCTGGCTTTAGGTAGGGCCGAATATTGACTTCAGCCAGTAGCTGGCGCAGTAAGGCGTTATTGCTGGCGTAACGTTGCTGGCGCGCGGTAATGCCGCCCTCGGCTTCTAGCTCTTTCAGTGCTTGGGCAAAGGCCAAGACGGTGTGGGTCGGCGACGTAAAGCGCCATTTGCCATCTTGCTCCATGGCCTCATGCTGGGCATGCAGGTCTAGGCTCAGGCTACGGGCATGGCCCTTGCTGGCCGCCAGCTTGTCGCGCTTGGCTAAAATGAAGGCAAACCCAGGCACGCCTTGAATACATTTATTGGCGCTGCTGATGAGGTAGTCAATGTGCCAGGTCGGCATGGGGATGTCGATGCCGCCAAAGCTACTCATGGCGTCAACGATGAAGGTTTTTTGGTGTGCATTTACCACCTTACCGACGGCGGCGATGTCGTTCAAAATACCGGTAGTGGTTTCGCAATGTACCATGACTACGTGCTGGATCTCTGGTTGGGCCGTAAGCTTAGCCGCGATGGCCGCGGCATCAATGGGCTCATGATAGGTCTGTGCCAGCACGACGTGCTTGATACCGGCATAGTTAAGCATGTCGACGATGCGTTCACCATAGGCACCGTTGCTGGCCACCAGAACGGTCTCGTCGGCCTTTACCACGCTGGTCAACACCGACTCCACGCCAAAGCTGCCGCTGCCTTGCATCAACACAGCAGTGTAGTCGCTGTTTGGGGCGTGGGCCAGGGCCAGCAGCTGCTGGCGGATGTCGCGGGTGATGATTTTGTAATCATCGTCCCAAGTGCAGTGATCGACCATCATGGCGGCCTTAACGCTGGTGCTGGTGGTTAAGGGGCCGGGGGTCAGTAATTTATACGCTAACATGAAGAATCCTAAGCCTTATGGTTTTTGGTTGTGAAAAAATGCTTTGTGCTGTTCTAGTAAGTCTGTGGTCAAGGGCTGGGCAAATTGCTTGGGGTGGGCCGAGCGCTGGCTGGCGTCGGTGGTCTCACCTTCGTAGAGGGCATTTGGATAGTATTTAATCAAACCCTTGCGGCCTTCTTTAACGATGATCTCGGCCATTTGTCTGGCCAAGGGATTGGTTTTGTCGCCTTTGTCGACGACGGCCACAGCTTCCGTAAGGGCAAAGTTGCCTTCAGTCGGGTCCACTAAATCAATCGGTAGGCCTTTTACCTTATCGGCCACTACCTGTTGGCGTAGGCCAAAACCAAGGGCCACTTCACCGGCACGGGTTTTCTTGAGCGGGGCTGAGCCAGATTGTTCGACGTGAGGGCCGGCGTTGTGGATGATGCTGTTCATGACGTCCTTACCAGCAGGGCCGTCGCCGTAGGCGCTGACGATGGCTTGGGTCAACAACCAGGCGGTAGAGGAACCGTTAGGGTCGGAAATCGACACCAAATCTTTGTACTCGGGCTTGCCTAAGTCTTTCAGCGAAGTAGGCTTGGCCAGATTCTTGGCGGCCAACTCCTGCGTATTGACGATGATGGTGCCTTCTTGGCTGGTAATCGGGGCGTAAAAATCAGGGTAGGCGGTTAAGGTTTTGCGCTCAAACGTCAGCGGCACAAACATTTGGTTTTGGGCTTGGGCACTGTCTAGAAAATACGAGCTCATGGTGACCATGTCGGCCTCGATGTTTTTA
Organism: Neisseriaceae bacterium CLB008; assembly: GCA_041228285.1. Classification (NCBI taxonomy): domain Bacteria; kingdom Pseudomonadati; phylum Pseudomonadota; class Betaproteobacteria; order Neisseriales; family Neisseriaceae; species Neisseriaceae bacterium CLB_ANTARCTIC_008. Next base: position 1,405,074 of record CP166133.1, read on the forward strand.
CCCTCGGCTAAGAGGCGCCCGCCCAGTTCGGAGGTACCAAAGGTTTGCATCAGGTATTTGCCTTCCATGCCTGCACCATTTAAGGCATCGGCCATGGCGGTTTTAGCTTCGTCATCGGCATTGGTGTAGATGATGATTTGTTCATTGCTGGCCGTGGTGCCGTTGTCGCTGCCGCCGCAGGCACTTAGCAGTAAGGCAACAGAGCAGGCTAGGGTCAGTTTTTTTAGGGTTGAGTGCATGGTGTGTCCTTTTCGTGAGTAAGGTTTAACGAGTGCTTAGCTTGCTGCTGGCCTTCATAATGGCCAAGAGGGCTAGATTGGTGAGTAAAATAAAAATCGACAGAATAAAAATTTCATCAAATTTAGCAAAATGCTGTAATTCTTTAATCTTGGTGGTGATGACCATGGTGCGGGCGCCAGTGATGAAAATCACAGCACTAACGGTAACCATGGCGTTGATGAAAAAATAGGTGAACATATGGGCCAGCGTCGTCTTGGCATTGGGCAGCAGAATGCGCCATATGGTTTGTAACCAGCGATCGCCCATTAAGGCTGCCGTGCTTTCCCAGTTGTGGTTCATTTTGCCTAGGGCGTTCTTGGCCATGAGGTAAGGCGTTGAGAAAAAGTGCACGATGTTACACAGCACGATGATCATCAAAGTGTTATGCAGGCTGGTGCCGGCAAAAATCAGTAGGAAGGCAATGCCCAAAACCATGCCCGGTACGCTACTGGTAATCAGAATCAGGGCTTCCATGATGGTTTTTAAACTCTGAGCCATGCCTGAGCGTGCCGTGGTCAGGGCCGCGCCAAAGGCCAAGATCGTGCCCAAAACCGCCGTAGCTAAGGCGACCCATAACGCGTTTTGATACACGGTCATCATGGTGTGGGAGGTCAGTACGTCTTTCAATGCAAAAGCGTTGAATCTCAAGATGTAGGGCCAGTTTTCCGTCATTGGCGCAATGAACATCACCAAGAAGATGGCCATCATCGCGGTGACGATTAGCGTGGCGAGGCCGCCAAAAAGCCAATCCTGTACGGGTGAGCGAGGCAGCTCTAACTGCGAGACTTTTTGATAGCGGATGTTGTAGCGCTCTAGGTATTGCAACAGGGCAATGCTGATGAGTGAGGGTGCCAGCATGAATAAAGCGATCACGGCGCCGCGTTCAAACGATGGATTGACCCCTAGCATCTCTTGATACAGATGCGTGGCCACGACCTCAAAGCGTCCGCCTACCGAAGCGGGAATGCCATAGTCGGTAAAGGATAAGAAAAAGGCCTGAATCAATGCCGCCGCAAACGTGCCCAATAATGGCCGCAACAGCGTGGTGCGGCATCGGCGCCAAGCGCTGTCCTGCATGACGATAGAGACCACCACAAACTTCTTATCTAAATACCTAAAAGTATTGTTAATCAAGATAAAGCAGATGGGTAAGGTATAAAGTGTATAGCCCAGCAGTAAGCCTTTAAAGCCGTAGATGTCGCTGAATATTTGCACCCCAATGATTTGCGTGAGTAAACCTTGCTTCCCAAAGGTATAGATGATCACAAAGCCGTAGGTGATGGTGGGCAGCAGCATGGGAAACTGAGCCAGCATGTACAGGGTTTTCTTTAGCCATTTGGGGATATGGGTCATATTGACGGCATAAGCCACGATGAAGGCTAAAAACGTGGCCAGAAAAGCGGTGCTGATCGACACCACAAGGCTATTTTTAAACGCTTGGATGAAGCTGGGGTTGTGAAGCATGCTGCTAAAGTGAGCCAAACCCCAACCCGTATCGAGGTGAAATGCGCGTTGCAGCAAGACGGCCATCGGGCCTAAGAGAAAAACCGCAAATACCAGCAGTACGACGGCGTAGATTAACTTTAGCTCAGGCTGTTTGTGGTTCATCTACTGCTCCAAACAAGTGCAAAATATTGTGACGCTTAATGTGTAGCTGATTCAAAATAAATGAAGAGATAAAGTCATTAGCTGGCCGATGGATGATCTCGGCAGGAGTGCCGTATTGAGCGATTTGGCCTTCATTTAAAATTAAGATTTTGTCCGACAGCGTCATGGCTTCTTCGGGGTCGTGGGTCACGATTAAGGTGGTGAGCTTGAGGGTTTTGGCGATGGTTTTAATGCGCTCTTTAATAGATTCTTTAATGACGCCATCTAAAGCGCTTAAAGGCTCATCTAATAGCAAAACCTTAGGCTGCATGACCAAGGTACGGGCTAGGGCAACGCGTTGTTTCTGGCCACCAGACAGTAGGTCAATGTTTTTGTCTAAGTGGGGGGCCAAGCCTAATAACTCGATCAACTCATCAATGTGGGCTTGGTCTGGCTTGATTTTGAGGTTTCTTAAGCCGTATTCAATATTTTTGCGGGTGCTTAAATGGGGGAATAAAGCATAGTCTTGAAACACAATATTAAAGCCACGCTGGTTCATGGCCTTGTGGCTGACGTCTTCACCTTGGAAAACAATTTTACCGGCGTCACCCGTGACTAGGCCCAAGATCATGTTTAAAAGAGTGGTCTTGCCGCAGCCGGAAGGCCCTAAGATGGACACGATGGCCCCTGGCTCTACGTCAAAGCTAATGTTGGCGAGCACGGGGTGCAGGCCATAGCTTTTGCTGATGTTTTGTAAGGACAGCATGTCATTCGACTCCTGTGTGCGCTGACGTTAATTAAGAGGGGTTTCGGGACTAGATGCCCAGTACCTGAATCATTGCGAGTGAGTATAGAGAGGGAATGTGACAGGGATGTGAACATAGCTTTAGTGAATATAGGGCTTCATTATTTTGTCATGGTTGGTGAAGGGGCTGAAAAGGATAGAGACTTAATGGACAGAAGGCGAAAGCATGATGTGACACTATGATGACGAAGTGAACACAGTGGACTCTACGGGAGGGATCATCACGTGTTCATTCATGAGAAGTCCCATTCATATAGACCCCAATTACCACACTTATGGGCAGTTATGGCCCATAAGTGTGGTTTTTTTGTCATATATCTCAGCTGTTTAGGCTGTAAGTGTGGTGTATAGGGTCTAGACGGCCATGTCATGAGGCTTAAAAAGTGAAGATTACGCTGTGAAAATAGGGGTTTAAGCTGTTATTTTAGCTTTGGCATACTGAATGACATGACTTTTTGTCATATATGGTACTAGTATAAAACGGCATGATGGATCAACACTCTAAAGTATTGATGGCATGAGTTTATTTTTTGCTTGAGTTCTTTGTGACATGGTTTCTATTTTAGACACGACAGGGTTGTTTGCTCATCGGAGCAGAGATGTTTGGTGCTCCGTTTCATAAAGGAAGAACGCTATGAATCAGATCGATAAAGCCAATTGGCAGACGACAGAAGATGGCCGTATGCTGGCCCCTAAAACCGTCGCTCTAGCCGTGACCATGGCGCTAGCCAGCCCTGCCGTCTGGGCCGCTGAGCCATTTGCACCTGAAATACCCGGTTATGCTCAAATGGCTAATGCCAATACGGAAATGATTTACACGAATATAGGGAGCCTGCATCAGCGCGTTGGGGAGAATCAAGTCATGGCTTGGGATGACTGTAGCCAATGTCAAAATCAAGTAGATGCCCAAACCTGGGGACGACTCTACGGCAAGCGATTAAAGCAAACCGGTAAAGAACAGTTCGATAGCGACATCAGCATGTATGGCTTCCAGCTAGGACAAGACCTCAGCATCAACGTCGACGAAGCCACCGGTAGCCGCCGCCATACGGGCATCATGGCATCTTATGGCTATGGCAAGACCAAGTTCTTTGACCAAAAGGGTGCCCATCACGAGGATGAGAAAACCGGTACGGCCAAAAGTCACCTTGGTTCATTAGGCCTGTACTCAACCACTTATGCGAAAAACGGCACCTATTTAGATTTGGTCGGCCAAGTAAACTATGTTCGCAATAAGTATAAGCTGGAAGAAGGCGATGGAAGCGTCAAGCAAAATGGCTACGGCGCGGCCTTGTCGGCTGAAATCGGTCGCCCATTCCAGTTGGGCGAATCGCGTTGGTTAGTCGAGCCTCAGGCACAGTTAACCTACCAGTATCTACGATTAAAAGACCCGAAAGATGATGCTTTAGACGTTGATCAAAAGAACACCCACGCCGTGCGCGGGCGTTTAGGGGCGCGTTTGGCCTATAACGCACCAACCGAAGCGTTCCGCACCAAAACATTCTATACCTCGTTTAATGTGCTGCATGATTTCATCAAGCCCGCTAAGGTGAATTTAGAAGGCGTGGCGCTGCGTGAGCGCTACGGCAATACTTGGGGGGAAGTTGCGGTAGGGATGCAGCTGCCGATCGCGAAGTCGGCCTATCTATACGCGGATGCCCGTTACGAGCATTCATTTGACGGCGCCAAGCGTGAAGGCTACGGCGGCACCCTCGGTTTGAAACACATGTGGTAAGGCGTTGTTTAACAAAGCCGTTAGAACGTAAAGGATAGATTATGAATACCAAAACCATGGTGAAATTAAGCCTTTTGGGCAGTGCCTTACTGTTAAGTGCCTGCGGTAGCCTAAAGGATGTCAATAATAGCTGGTGTCCCACTCCTGCGGCGGCAGTACCCGTAGCGCAAAGTGAACGCATCAATGTTTCTGCCGACGCCTTGTTTAAGTTTGATCGCTCTGACCTCAACGACATGCTCCCAGAAGGGCGGCGCGTCTTGGATGAACTGGTGAGCCGAATCAACGAAGGTTATGTACAAATCGCCAGTATTGACCTTACGGGGCACACCGATCGGCTAGGCCCCACAACTTACAACCAAAAGCTTGGTTTGGCGCGGGCGCAAACCGTACATGACTACTTAAAGTCTAAAGGCATTAATGCAGCGATGACGGTAAACAGCGCGGGGGCAAACGAACCTGTGACAACCAACTGTGTGGGCAATAAGGCCACGGCCGAGCTTAAAGCGTGTTTACAGCCAGATCGTCGCGTCACTTTGGACATCAAAGGGGTTAAAAAACTGCAATAGGCTTTATGAAGACACCAACCGCCGCCCTCTGGGGCGGTTTTTTTGTATCCAGCGCTGTGGGTATGGGGCTGTTGGGCATGATCAGGATTAGGCTATTTTGAATCAAAATGCTGCAACGGCACACAATGATGTAAGACAAATAAAGAAAATTGAGGCGATTGCTGGCGTAAGGAGCACTCAAGACGCATTAGATTTAAAAACGAAGCATTCTAGACGGCCATTTATTTTTGCTTTTTACCCCTAAGTGGCACTATGATGGCCATTTTGTTGCGATTGTTGCAGCACACTCAAGAAGGAAGTCATCATGCCAGAGGCAGTTGGCCTAGCACGTTCGCTGGGTTTAAAAGAAGCGATTACCCTAACGGTGGGCACCGTGATTGGGGTGGGACTATTCACCGTTGGCTCCAGCGTGGTGGGTACATTAGGCAGCGCCACTTTTTATGCGACCTTGGTGGCGCTATTGGTGAGTATTTTTCCAGCCTTGATTTATGGTGAACTGGGTGCGGCCATGCCTTACGAAGGCGGTACCTATCAATATGCGACTCGTGGCATCAACAATTTTTGGGGCATGCAGGCAGGCTGGAGTTTTGTGATCTCCTTGATCGCGGTGGCCAGTGCGGAAGCCTTAGCGTTTTCGTTTTATCTTAAAACCCTGTTTGAAGTCATTGGCCTGCCGTTGAATCTCGATGATCGCATCATCGCCGTTCTGGCGGTGTCGATTTTCATTGTCATCAACTGGCGTGGGGTGAAGCTGTCGGGCAAGCTGCAAAATGCGTTTATGTTTTTCTTCTGGGGCGTGGCCATCGTGTGGTTCATCAGCATGTGGTCTCACCTCGACTTTGCCAACTATCAAGCCGTGGTGCCTTTGGGCGCAGGCAATCTAGACGTTGCAACCTTTATCGCCGCCACGGGCTTGGTTTGGTGGTGTTTTGCCGGTTTCGAAACCTGCTGCTCTTTGGGCTCTGAAATCAAGCATCCTCAGGTCAACATTCCGCGCGCCTTATTATTAGCACCGTTTATTGTGTTCATTGTTACCGCCAGCTTTCAGTGGTTCTTAATCGGCATTGTGCCGCCAGAAAAATTAGCCATGCTGGTGGCGGCAGAAGCGCCTTACGCTGAAGCCATGAAGCAGGCTGGTATTTTAGGCTTTCCCTTGATCATGCTGTGCTTGGGCATCACCATTGGCGGTAACTTTTCAACCTTAAACCCAAGCGTGGCGGCGCCTGCACGTTATTTGTTCAGTATGGCTAAAGACGGCGTCTTACCGGCGGCCTTGGGTAAGCTACACCCGCGCTTTAAAACCCCACACGTGGCGGTGGCGTTTATGGGCGTGGTGATTGTGGGCTTGATCAGCACTAAATCCATTATTTACATTGCCTCACTCAGCCTGTTTGCCGATCTGTTTTACTACGTGATTGGCCTCGTGGCGTCGATTTTCTTGCGCTGGCGCTATCCGGACATGCCGCGTCCATTTAAAGCGCCGATGGCGATTTTCGGCGCCGTATTCAGCGTGCTGGTGTATTTGATTTTGATGTCGCAGTTAGATCGCGCGGCCTTCATCAGCGGCTTCTTGTGGTGTGTCTTAGGTGGCGTGATTTATTTTGCCCGCAGTCATAAGCGAACCAAATTTGGTAAGCCGGTGTTTGTGACGCCAGAGGCCATTTCACCAGAGGACAAGCGCCAACTAGACGCCGAGTTCAAAATATGGGCAAGCGTGGTGTTTGGCCTGTTTGCCGTGGTGGTGATAGGCTACCTTATCAGCGCCTATTATTAATTGTTTTACGAGCCAACGGCCAGCTTTGCTGGCCGTTTTTGCCTCTACTGTGCGACATAAATGCGAGTATTGCTCAGTTGTCTTTTGTACTATAGTTAATCATTCTTAATATCTTTTGGTGCAGCGCTAAACCTTATGACTTTATTTGAACTGTTTCGCAATCTACGCAGGTTTGTACGGCCTTACCGCTGGCTGGTCATGGCCACTTTAGTCTTGACGTTTATTGGTGCTGGAGCCGCTCAGGTGAATGCCTTAGTGCTGCGCTATGTGGTCGACACCATCAGCACCATGGTGAATGAAGGGCAGGGCTTAGCCGAAGGTGGCCAGCTACTGTTGGTCATCAGCGCTATTTTATTGGGCAAAGAGTTAATCAGCGCCGTGGTGCAGTTTGGGCAAAAGTTCTACGGTGAACGGCTGCGTATTTTGGTGTCGCAAGATTTAGCCCAGGCCATTATTGTTAAAATCCTCACCTATAAGCTGTCATTCTTTGCCGATAATGACAATGAGGCGGGCCGATTACAAACCCGGATTGATGGCGGCATCGGTAGCCTGACGCGGCTGGTGCAAAACTTTTTCATCGACATCTTGCCGCTGTTTGCTAACTCCTTAATGGCATTGGCGCTGATGTTTTATGCCAATGTTTACGTTGGCTTAGTCGGCCTGTGTATCATCCCGGTTTATTTTTACATTTCCAAGCGCCAAGCCAGCAAGCTAAAAGGCTGGCGCCGCACCCTTAGGCGCGATCGAGAATCTAAAAGCCAAGGCATCATCAGCATCATTGATTCGATCACCGTGATTAAGTCGTTTAACCGCGAGCAGCAAGAAGGCACCAAACAGCTGAATCTGCAAAAAGACTTAACCGACAACCAGCTGCAAACGCGACGATTAAGCTTTCTTTTTGATGGTTTAAAGTCGTTTGTAGAACAGTTTGGCGTGGTGTTGGTGATTATTCTCACCGCTTATTTGGTACTCAAAGGCGACATGACCATTGGCGCCATCATGTTCCATATTTTATTGTTTAATAATGTCTCGGCGCCGATCCGCCAGCTACATCGTATTTACGATGAAATGAACGATGCCCTGATTTACTCGGAAAGCTATTTTAAAATTCTCAACGCCGAAGAAGAAACTGAGCAGACCGGTGATTATCAGGGCGAGACACCTAGGGGCGAGTTTGTCTTACAAAACGTCGACTTCACCTACCCGAACGGCACGAAAGCCCTGCACAACGTCAATATGACCATCGCCAAAGGCAAAATCACCGCTTTAGTAGGCCTCTCTGGCGCCGGTAAAAGCACTTTGATCAGCCTGCTGGATAAGTTTTATCAGCCTGATTCGGGTTCCATTACGCTAGACGGCGTAGCATTAGAGGATTACGACACCCGTTTTTTGCGTGATCACATTGGCTTGGTGCTGCAAAAAAACCATATTTTCAGCGGCAGCATTGAAGAGAATATTCGCTATGGCGACGCTGCCGCCAGCTTTGAGGACGTTGTTGCCGCGGCAAAAAAAGCCTATATCCACGATCAAATCATGGCCCTGCCTGATCAATACCAGTCGCGTGCGCTACAGCTTTCAGGCGGCCAGCAGCAGCGCATTGCCATTGCCCGGATGTTCATTAAAGATCCACCGATTATTTTCTTGGATGAACCGACCGCCAGCCTCGATGCGGTGGCTACCGAGCAAATCAAAAATAGTTTAGATGCGATCAAAAAAGACCGCACCGTGATCATGATTTCGCACAGTATTTCGCAAATCATTGATGCAGACTATATGTATGTTTTAGAGGATGGTCGCGTGGTGGAGTCGGGCACGCATGAATCTATCTACGCAGAAGGCGGTAGCTATACCAAGATTTTCGACGCCATGGCGCGTAGCCTAAATTTAGACAAAATCACCCAGAAAATGTAGCTATGCTCGGCCCTGCCTCAGTCTCAGGGTTGGCGCCGCGCCGCTGAAACCGAGCAGGCGTTATTGATTAGCTTGGGCCAATAAGCGCCTAGCGCGAGCAATCACGGGTGCATCAATCATTTCACCATCGAGTTGAAAAGCCACTTGGCCGCGTTCATCGGCCGCGATCACGACCGCCGAGGCCCAGGCCAAGAGTGCAGGGTCTGGCTGTAAATGGGCGTGTACTGAGGCAATTTGGCGTGGATGAATGCACAACATGCCGGCAAACCCCATTTGTTGCCAAAGCTCAACCCTATGGCTTAGGCCTGCCTCATCGTTAAAATCGGGATAAACCGTATCAATTGGCGCAGCGAGATCGTTAACCTGGGTGTGCAGCAGAAGCTGATAACGAATTTGATGCATGATGAAATCGCCACCTGGGGTGTCGGGCGTCACGCCCAGAGCGTGGGCCAGATCTAAAGCGCCAAAACTGAGCCGACTTAGGCCTTGGGCTTGGGCAATTTGAGGCAGATTAATTAAGCCGCGAGGAGATTCGATGAGGGCGATGATGGGCTTGTTTGTCTTTTTGGCAACTGCCTCAACGTCAGCCATGCGCTCAGCCTTGGGTAATAAAACGCCGACAATGCCTTCACAGTGCTGACAGGCCAGCACATCATCTGCATGATAGGCGCTGTGTGCTGCATTCACGCGCACCCAAACCTTGATGGCCGGTTGGGTCGCCAAATAGGCTATAGTAGCCGCTCTGGCTTGGACTTTATCTGCATCAGCCACCGCGTCTTCCCAATCCACCACCACCGCATCGGCGCCAGTATTGATGGCCTTTTCAATGCGCTCAAGGCGTGTAGCAGGCACAAACAAAAGGCTACGCAAGGGTAAAACGACAGCAGTCATGTCAGTGCTCCTAATAAAGATGTTGAAACCGCCCATAAATGGGCCATAGTGTCTAGAACCGTTCTTGACCAATACCGCAGCGCTGCATGGGTTCAAGCACAGTATAAAGGATAAATCCAGATTCTTGAGCATATAAGACTATTAGCGGCCTAGAATAGCTTGGCCAAGGTGACACTAATGGCGGTTATTGGGTGGCTAAGCGGCTTGGCCGTGTTTTGTCTTTGTCGTGTTAAATTGTTTTCGTTTTTAATAAGTATTTCAATTTAAACATATTAAATAAAATATAATGTTGACATTGTCATTAAAAAGGCCTCATGATTATTTATTTCGGGCACAGGCTCGCTCAGCACCTATAAATAATGACAAGGGGAGGTCACATGGCGGTGAAACAAAGCAGTATGGTTGGGGCCGTTGTGGGCGGCATCGTGGGCGCGATATTAGGGGGCGTAATCGGTGGGGTCACGCAGGGGGATGAAGGGGCCATTTTAGGCGCGATATTAGGCATGGTAATAGGCGTTTTAGTGGGCATCGTCGTGGCGATGGCTGTAGTGGACGAGGCCGCTTAACGGGTTTTTTTAATCGCGAAGCTGCCTTAAAGAGTCGATCAAAAAGCGGTTGTGCCATTGCTTATTGTCGCGGGCTAAGTAGGCCGGCCACATCAAACACCCAGAGCAGTCAGCGTCCTAGAATTTTTTACCCTAAGTTAAAGGGGGCATTGGTCGCCACTCGGCTGTTGTTTTTGGCTCAGAGGGATGGATTTGCCGTCGTGGCCGTAAGGGCAATAGCCGATTAATGTTCAGGCATGCTGGCATTCATGGGGCGACAAGGCAGGTAAAATGGCTTAAAGTTCGAGGCTGAATGTATTTAAATCAAAGCGAGCATCCATCAGCATGAACCTTCAACGGCCTAGATGGCTTCAGTTTTGTCTTAGGTTAGGCCAATTAATGTGGCTTGCCCTAACCACGCTATGGCTTTTAGGCTTTATTGATTTTAGCTATCCCTTCATCGCCATAATCTTAGTGTGGGGCAGTACTGGACTGATTGGGCACCGCCTGTATCAGGCAATCAGAGCCATTGGCTCATCCTTGAGCCGTCAAATAATGCTTTGGGCAGGGGGTAGTCTCATTTTAGTCGTGTGTTTATGGCCCCTTATGATGTGGGTTTCGGGTCAATCGCCACGATGGACGAACCGCTGGGTTTGGCCTACGACCCATGCGCAAGAGGGCAGTAGTGGGGTATTTTGTGCATTACAAAGTCCACTTGGCACCGGCACAGGGCGACATCGCTTCATCGTGGGCCACACGTTAGGGCCGTTCGCTACATGGATTTGGCTAGAGCATGATTTATCATTTCGTTGGGTGGATCAGTCTATCGACCAGCCAACACAGCTGATTACTCGGCTAGGGCTTCATCAACGTCAGCTAGGCCCTTATTTTAACCAGGCACGCTGGCATAGGTTTGGTCTGTGGTTGGGCTTGCGAGACAGCGTACAAAGCATACGGTGTACCGTCGGGATCGAGGCAGATGCAGAAGGATCAGGCCCATCATGAATGTCGTCTACGGATAGGGATTTATTATTATCGTTATAATTTAACATAACGCATTTAATAGGTTGCTAAAATAATCAGGCTACTGAACGGATACAGACAATAGTCACCAACAAAGAAGGGCAGGAGGCTGTTCAAGCGCCAGCATTGAGGTGTAAGATCAACGGCTAAAACCATCTAACCCAATAAAAATAGCCCATGTCTACAACCACCCACTCTAAATCAGCCACGCCACCCATCAAACCACAGAAAACCGTATTCAAAATCATTGGGGCCATCAGCGTTTCCCACTTGCTGAACGATATGGTTCAATCTCTGATTCTTGCGTTGTATCCCTTACTACAGGCTGAATTTACCCTCAGCTTCATGCAGGTAGGGCTGATCACTTTGACCTATCAAATTACGGCCTCTTTATTGCAGCCCGTCATCGGTTTATACACGGATAAACACCCTCAGCCCTATTCCTTACCCATCGGCATGGGGTTTACCTTAAGCGGCGTTTTGCTGCTGGCAGTCGCCCCCAGTTTCAGTATTGTATTGATCGCAGCCGCACTAGTCGGTACTGGGTCTTCCGTGTTTCACCCCGAATCATCACGAGTAGCACGCATGGCTTCAGGCGGTCGACATGGCTTGGCTCAATCGCTATTCCAAGTAGGGGGCAATTTAGGTAGCTCTTTAGGACCGTTGCTGGCGGCCTTATTGATTGCGCCCTACGGACGTGGCCGAGTGGCGTGGTTTTCTTTAGCGGCGCTACTGGCCATCATTGTGCTGTTGCAGGTTAGCCGTTGGTATCAAGCCCAGCATCGTGTGGCCAAAAGTAAACCCCAAATAGACATCATTAGCCCATACCCACGGGCAATGGTACTGAAATCCATGCTGATTTTGCTGCTGTTAATTTTTTCAAAATATTTTTACATGGCTAGCCTCAGCAGCTACTACACCTTTTACCTAATGGAAAAATTTGGCCTAACCATCCAAAATGCCCAGTTTCACCTGTTTTTATTCTTATTTGCCGTGGCCGCTGGAACGGTTTTGGGTGGGCCGCTGGGCGATAAGATTGGCCGTAAATACGTGATTTGGGGCTCCATTCTCGGGGTTGCACCGTTTACGCTGCTGTTGCCGTATGCGTCTTTATATTGGACGGGGGTGCTGACCATCATTATTGGGTTGATTTTGGCGTCGGCTTTTTCAGCGATTTTAGTTTATGCGCAAGAACTGGTGCCTGGACGCATCGGTATGGTATCGGGCTTATTCTTCGGTTTAGCCTTTGGCATGGGTGGGCTAGGGGCGGCTGTGTTAGGCTATATTGCCGATAAAACCAGCATCGTGTTTGTCTATCAGCTGTGCGCTTATTTACCGCTTCTGGGCATTTTCACACTGTTCCTGCCCAACACCAAAAAATATACCCGCGCAGGTAAAGAAGGAGCGTAAGCGATGACGATTAGCTTAGACAAACACCAAAGAACGCTGTTAGAGGCGTCTTTAGCCAAATACTGTGAGCAAGATCTCAATTTTGAGATAGGGAATCTAGAAACTGCTTTTCTATTAGATTTCATCCTTACTGAGGTAGGCCCAAGCATTTACAATCAAGCTGTGAGAGACGTACAGACGCGGTTACTACAGCGAGTCAATGAAATTGATGCCGAAGTATTTGCTGATGAAACCAGCTATTGGGCCAAAAAACACAAACGCTAATAGCCTATATTGCTCAGACAGGGGTTAATAATGGATATTGTCGTTAAAATTTAACATAACGTATTTAAGTGAAGTAACTTAATATCTAAGCTAACTTAAAGGCCAAGGTTCAGTCTGCAGTAGGGAGGGACCAGTCAGCAATAGGCCTATCGGGCTGACACGTCAAGGTTTAACCATCTTCAAAGCAGCAAAACTCATGCCGTTCATCCCTTTTTAGCCATTCCAAACAGCCCACAATTAATACCCGCGATGCAGGTCGTCCTAAAAAGCCCTGTGTAAAACAATCATAAGATATAGCATAAGCAGCTCTTGATGGGGCCAACTTAATAGGGCAGTTTAACTGCTCTCAACAAGGCGCGCAGTTGCGGCGATCAATCACCCAAAAAAAAACGACTCAGACGAATAAGTCTAAGTCGTTTTAATAGCATATAAAGTAAAGGCGCATTAAAAATTATGAGGATCTTCTAAGCGCTTCACTTTTTCAGCCAGATCAACGTCTGCATCGTCATCTGGCGCTTCGCTGGTTTGATCATCCGTCATTTCTGCCTCTGAGCCCAAGCATTCAGGATTAAACACGGCAATGCTTTCCTTACCGTCAGCGTCTTCAGTCACCACATATTGCAGGCCGCTGCGATTCATCTTGTGGCACATGCGCTGATACCAGCCAGCAAAACCCGTTTTAGGCTCATCCGGATTGTAATAAAAAGCATTCATCACGCCCGGCAGGCCTAGCCCACACACCAAGCCAGACAGCAACACGCAAATAAAAGTATAGCCAATTAAGATATCGCTGTATTCCGCTAGCTGCGGCATATTGGCTACGGCCAAGATAAGGGCCAAAGAAATGCCGCCGCGGACGCCGCCCCAGGACAGGATGGTGAGGCTGCCGTGGTAGCTCTTGCTTTTAACCCGACGAAAGGGAATAAACGCCAAGAAATTGCCGGCAAAACGCGCTAGGTGCAAAATAATAAACGCCACCACGCCACCGATCAGCAAGTTGGCGTGAAAATCAATGATGAACAGCTCCATACCGATCAAGGTAAACAAGAACGAATTAATGATGCCTTCAACCGTATGCCAGAAGTGATTCACTTCGTTGACTTCTTGCTGTGACAAAATTTCCTGCCAGCGATTGCCTACCATGAGGCCCGCTACCACGCTGGCGATTGGGCCAGAAGCGTGAGCATAAAGCGCCACCAAATACGAGCCGGTGGCCAAGAAAGCGGTCGACAAAATCAACGACTCCATTTCGTGTTTGCCCTTTAATAAGCGTAGGACAAACCAACCAAAGGCCATGCCGATTACCACCGCCACAACGATTTCATAGGCTAAATTGGTTAAAGAGCCGATGAAGGTAAAATGGCCCCCTTTGACAATGGCCAGAATCGTCATGAATAAAGCGATACACACGGCATCGTTAAACAAGGATTCGCCTTCTAACTTAACCATGAGGTGATGCGGTGCCTTGACCGAGCTGAGCACGCCTTTAATCCCAATCGGGTCGGTGGCGCCTAAAGCCGAACCAAGCAGCAACAGCACCAAGAGGCCAACGGTGTGGCCGGTGGCCATTTGATAGCCATACAGGGCAAAGCCGAAAAAGAGGGCGCACAGAATCAAGGCAATGCTGGCCAGAATGGCAATGGGTTTAAAATAGGTTTTCAGGTCTGAAATGCGAAACTTAAGCGCCGACGACGTCAGAATGAAACAAATCACGCCATTGATTAAGAAGTCGTAGAAGTTGATGTGGCGCACGGCCGATTCAATTTCATCAATATTAATCTTAATGTAGTCATTTTGGCCAAACAGGCTGACGGCCCATTGCAATAAAAACACAAAAATAGCGGATACAATGGGTACGCCAATAGCGGCTGGCAAGCCTAAAACGCGCTTGTTGAATAAGGTTGTGGCAATGGATAAGGAAAACACCACGGTGAAAATCTGTAAAAAGGAATAGCTGCCCATATGTGATTGGCCTATTGGGTTGAATAAGGACAATTGATCAATAATGCTGAACAATTGTAGGGTATTTTACGTTAAAACCAAGCGGGATAACATGAAATTATGCGTTTAATCGCTGTTAGAGCAGGGTGAACCACTCAACTAGTTGTTTAAAGTCATGATGATTAGGGCGCCAAATTGGCGGGATATGACGAACAGCCTGCCGATGGTTTTGGCAAATAATCCTTTAAATTCAATCTGAACTGATTAAAGTTAGCTTAAGCAATGCTAGAATAGCCTCAACACAACAATCATAAGGCCTAGGCCATTCAGCTTTATCTGAATTCGGCTTAACAAGGTTAAGGCCAGCAAAACACCATAGAGGAGGGTAAGGATGGCGACACTCGCGGTTACAGAACATCGTATTGAAGCAGCCGGCGGCAGCCTGTATGCCAAAGTATGGGCCTATCCCAATACGGCTAGCCCCATTGTTTTAATCCATGAATCTTTAGGCTCGACCCAACAATGGCGCCAGTTTCCGCATGATTTAGCTCAGGCCACGGCCAGAACCGTGATCAGCTATGATCGCTTAGGCTATGGCTTATCTACTGATTATCCAGGTGTTCAGCCGACTAGCTTCATGCTAGACGAAGCGGCCATGTTTGCCCAAGTGCGTGACGCCTTAGGATTCAATGAATTCATGCTCTTAGGCCACAGCGTCGGTGGCGTTATGGCGGCAGTAATGGCTGCAACAAAGCCCACTCAATGCTTGGGCTTAATCACTGCCGGTGCGCCGGCGTATATGGAAGCCAAAATTCGTGCTGGCGTGCTGGCGGCGCAGGCCTATTTTAGTGATTCAGCCCATTTTGAACGTCTGGCCAAACACCATCAGCACAAAACCGAATGGGTCTTGAATTCTTGGATAAACAATTGGTTAAGAAAAGATTTTGAGGGCTGGGACATTGATCAATACCTTAGCCAGCTGGCTTGTCCCATACTCAGCATTCAGGGTGAGCATGATGAATACAATAGCGCCGCCCAAGCGCAGCGTTATCAAGGCTTATCTGCGTATCGCAATGAGATTGCAGTGTTGTCTGACTGCGGCCACGTACCACACTTAGAACAGCCAGAACCGATGATTAAGGCCATCAAAGGCTTTATTCAAGCCCATATCAGCGCGCATTAGAGGCAGTGTCTGGTACGTAGGCTTGATTATGTTAAATTTAAGATCAGGTTAATGGCTAGATTGACCACGAAGGATTAAGGCGACATCTACTTATTTTCTTCATGGGCCACGTGCTTGAGCGTATGCCATACTGTTTGGCACGCATGACTTGAGCGCATATGGCTTTGGCTAAGCGCGCAGCATTTTGAGCCCAGCGGCGTTGGTGACAGCTATGTGCATATGGTTAAATTGTTTAATGCATTAAGCCAGAACTTCACAGGCTGAACATGAAAATACATCCATTCAGTGATACATGTCACGGGCGCAATGATGATTAAAAAAACCAGTGTCTAATCAGACTCAGTATGTGAATGATCATGCGATGATTCATAGATTCATAGATTCATAGAGCGTTTATCGTGTGATCATCACAGGCTGACCATTAAAGACTGTTTCAATGATATGGTTAATTTTAAAGCTTAAATAAGCTTTAATCGCTTAATAATGGCTCAAAAGCCATTCTGAAACCCTTATGTATACTTCGCATAATATATATTATGTTAAATTTTATTGATATAAATGGCAAAGAACACCACTCTTCTGGCCCAATCCCGATGTTTTCAGCCTGATGCAAAGAAAACGTCTAGCCGTTTTCAGTCGAAATCAACCGTCTTGCTTTTATGCTGCCAGATCGAACCCTAGCCACCATGGTCAGCCAACCGATTTTTTACCCATAACTGTGAACCTCGATCAGATCGCGTACTTTTTCTAAAGTCTCTTGCAGTTGGCCCATGGCTACTGAGCCTAAGGCTAATCTAATGGCGCGTGGTACATGCGTTGTCGTTGCAAATGGCTCTGCCGTCGACACGGCAATGCCAAGGTGCATTAAGGCCATGGCGACTTGGTCGGCACGCACGCCTTCAGGCAGCGGCAGCCATATAAAATACGACTGCGGATGTGATACAAAGCCCTGTTCGGCAAATATAGCCTGCGCCATGGCTTGACGCGCCTCTGCGTCAGCGCGTTTTTCAGCTTCAAATACCGCCACCGTACCGTCGGCCAACCAGTCACAGACTATGCCCGTCATCATGGCGGGCGTGTTCCAGATAGTGGCCCGAATCACCCGTTCTAAAGCAGCAATATAGGCCATTGGTGCGGCAACACACCCTACCCGTAAACCGGTGGCCACGCTCTTGGAAAACCCCGATACGTATAGCGTGATGTCTGGCGCCAACGCAGCCAATGGCGCAGGCGCATCTTCAATTAAAAACGCATAGGCTGCGTCTTCTATTAGCACTACATTATGCTGGCGCGCCAATTTAATTAAGGCTAGCCGTTGCTCTAGGGTTAAAACCCATCCTAATGGATTGTGTAGCGTGGGCATACAGTACACGGCACGTATGCGTCTTTGGCTGCACAACTGCGCTAATGCGGCTAAATCGGGGCCATCTGGCGTGGCAGGAATGGCCACTAGCTCTAGATGAAACGTCTGCGCCAGAAGCTTAAAACCACTGTATGTTAAGGCATCCACAGCAATCACATCCCCTGGTTTAAATAAGGCCATGATCACGGTGGCTAAACCATGCTGAGCACCGCTGACGATTAACACCTGCTCTGCGGCCACGTTTAACCCTTTTTTATTAAGGTATTGCGCGATCTGGGCCCGTTCATGTGGCCGTCCACCGTGGGGTTGATAGCGTAATAAGGCCGCCAGCTCTCCCGCAGTAGTCAACTGACGTAAGGCCAGCCGCAAGGCTTCGGTTTGCGAAGGCAAAGCCGGATAATTAAAGCTTAAATCGATTAAATCTTGGCTTACCGGCTGTTCTACGCCCTGTCCTGCTGGCAACCCTATTTCTCGTACAAAGGTCCCGCGGCCTGCTTCACCGCTGACAAGGCCCATGGCCTCTAGTTCGGCGTAAACGCGGCTGGCCGTCGCCAAAGACATGCCTTTATCTGCGGCCAAACGCCGATGCGTGGGCAATTGCGTGCCCGCTACTAACTGGCCAGAGCGAATGTCGGCGGCAAAAGCGTCGACCCAATGTTTATAACGTAATCGGGGCATTGTGTAATGTATCCATGACAATAATTTGATTGTACTGACTGCTAAATCTATTATGCCTATTCATGGCCTGAGCCAACAGACCTTTATGTATACACTCATGCATCCGGAGCCCCCATGTCCCAAAATAAACACATTCCCTCTTCGGCCAGCGGCTGGCTAAACGGCTTTATCGGCATGCTGATTTTCAGCGGTTCATTACCGGCCACCCGCGTGGCCGTGTTGGCCTTTGATCCTGTTTTCCTAACCGCCGCCCGCGCCAGCATTGCGGGTGGTGTGGCGTTGCTGCTGTTGCTCAAGCTGAAACAATCATGGCCGTCAGCCAATCAAATTGGCCCGTTAATCATCGTCTCCATTGGCGTGGTGATTGGCTTTCCTTTATTGACAGCCCTGGCATTACAGCACGTTACCTCGGCACATTCCATCGTTTTCTTGGGCCTGCTACCGCTGACCACGGCCACTTTTGGCGTCATCCGGGGCGGTGAACGTCCGCGCCCTGCTTTTTGGGGATTTTCCATTGTCGGCAGCCTATTGGTCATGGGCTTTGCCTTAAGCCAAGGCGGTAGCGCCTCATTAGTGGGCGATTTATTGATGTTGGCAGCCGTCGTCATCTGTGGCTTAGGCTATGCGGAAGGTGCCAAGCTGTCACGAAGCATGGGCGGCTGGCAAGTGATTTGTTGGGCTCTTGTGCTGTCTTTGCCCTTAATGATCATGATGGCGTGGCTGCTGCAGCCCGAAACCGTGGCCCAGGTTGATCTGGCGGCATGGCTTGGCCTAGCCTATGTTTCTTTATTCAGCATGTTAATCGGCTTTTTCTTTTGGTACAAAGGCTTGGCTCAAGGCGGCATTGCTGCGGTGGGCCAATTACAGCTGTTGCAGCCCTTCTTTGGCCTTGCTTTGGCAGCCTGGCTATTGCACGAGGCTGTAAGCCCAACCATGCTGTTCACCACCCTCGGCGTCATCCTCTGTGTAGCAGGCTCTAAACGATTTGGACGCTAGTTGGTTTGCTTATGCTGTTATTTAAGGTATCTTTAAAGCTTACGCTCATTATTTCGAGGACAACATGACGGCTGCACCTGACTATACTCACAAACGCTATCTCGATGACCTCGTCGTCGGCGATCAATTCTTAAGTGGCCATTATGAAATGACCGCTGCTGAAATTAAGGACTTTGCGCAGCGCTACGATCCACAGCCCTTTCATTTAGATGAAGTCGCGGCAGCACAAAGCTTTTTCCAAGGCTTAGCCGCCAGCGGCTGGCACACGGCCGGCGTCACCATGCGCCTCTTGGTGCAAACCTTGCCTTTAGCCGCTGGCATTGTCGGCGCTGAAACCACCACCTCATGGCCACGCCCTACTCGTCCTGGCGACGTTTTAAACGTGGTGGCGACGCTGAAAGAGATTAAACCTTCTCATTCCAAGCCCGACCGTGGCATGATTACCCTCTATTGCGAAACGTTTAACCAAAACCAACAAGTGGTGCAGAAACTGACCGCCAAGCTATTGGTTTTTCGTCGGCCTGCCGCATAAATGCCTCGTTTAGCCTGCACCTTGGCGAGGCTGGGTTTAGGCCTAGCCCTATGCCTTCCCCTACTCAGCGGTGCACAGCCGCTGCTAGAGCTTCATGCGCGCTTTACCCACCCCAGTAGCAGTGGTTTTGTGCTGGATGCGCCGCAAGCGTATTTCATCAGCGCCGATGGGCAGCATCGCCTCAATCTCGATGCCTGGCCCGTGTGGCCTGAGCTTGATGCTGGCCCTGCTTTAGCCATCAATGATTTAAAACAATTACCTAGCCTGTTGCGGCTACGTTGGTTTTCTGCTGCTGAGGAGGATCAATTCTGGTCCATTCGCCTACCCTTGCCGACCAAGAAGCTGCAACAGTATGTCAGGCATAGCCTAAAAGATGGGCGTGACGATTTGTCTGTATTTAACCGTCTTATTGTCACCGTCAAAACCGGCGGTTGGGTCAGCGTGTGGTTAGGTAATGAAACCCATGAAATACAGCTGAGTAATGAGGTTCAAGCGCGGGCTCTGAACCATGATTGGGCCCAGTTTACCCAGCATTGGCCACTGTTACAGCAAGGCATAGGCCGTGAAGCATGGCGCGCCAGTATTCAAGCCTTGACGCCAAAACCCTTTTATAATTTACGTTTTAAGCGCGTGTATGAAGACGATGAACCCGCCGTAGGCTCTGCCTATGAGGTGTTTACCGATACCGCTCAAGGCCGACGCTATTACTGCGGTATAACTGATCGGCAAGGAGAAACGCGAGAATTCATCAGCGTCCTAGAAGAACAAACGTTTTACATGACGGCCACCGAAGACGGCTGTGCCTTAATACGCACCCTGGCGCAGCCAATCAATCTAAAGCCTTAAAACCGCTGACCCCAGACGCAAACATGCCCCTGCGTGGCGGCTGCAACGCAGGGGCATAGCGGTCATGCTTTAATGATAAAAGCGGCCGATTTTGCGTAGCCGTTGGCCGGCGTATAGGTTAAACAGCCCTAAAATAATCGAAGAGATGGCCAGGAACGACGCGACAAACAGCACGCCACCGCCAGGATTAAACAAGAGGTAGCAGGCGGCCAGAATCGTGATGATGCCGATGATTAGCCAAAACGCCCAGCCTGAGATGCCTAAATTCTTGATGTCGAATGAAAAAGACACTAAAGAAGCCCCGTAAAATAAAATCCAAAACGCAGTCAAAAATAGCAAAAAGGCCTCAGGTAAACCTGGGTTTTTCAATAGATAGGCACCAATAATGATGTCTAATGCCCCCTTAGCCAAGCGCCAACCCCACCCAGCTATTTTGGTGTTGCTCAAAGCAAACGCCACTTCAAAAATACCGGTCACCAAGAAGTAAGCGGCAATGATTTGTGCCAAAATAATGAAGCTGATCAAGGGTTGCATCATCACATAAATGCCCAATAGCACAAACAAGATGCCCATGATGGTGAGGATCCACCAGTTCTTAATTAAACTGCCCATAGTTGTCCTTTCCTTTGCCCAAATAATCACGTTAATAATCCGTCTACCCATTTAAAATATCACTTTTAGCCTCAAAGCACTAGGTAATTTAAATAACAAACCGTTATTTCATTCCAAAGTAGAAATACATTGTTCATGTGCCATACATCGGGCATGAGCATTGCCTTTATTAGTCGATTCAAATCAAAAAACCATGATCGTCCTTCAGGATAAACGCCTTTAATGCGTGGTCACAGTTCTATTATCCTATTGTTTTATAAAAGTATTTAAAAAACAGAGCAGTTGCCACTAGGACGATTCTGTTTTAGAATGCGACTCGTAAAGTGCAATATATGACGATTGATTTGGTGACATTATGGCTCAAGAAGATTCTATCTGGCGCTGGCGTCGTCATCGGCAGGCCAGCGCCAAACCGCAGCAGCGCAGCATGATCATTACCATCAGCAGTGCGGCCGGTAGCCGTACGTTTACGGCCAAGCAAAATTTAAAGCTAAAACTATATTGGGGCATGGGCCTCTTACTGGGCTATTGCGCCCTCATGACGGGTGCGGGTATTTTTTTATTTGATCAATATCGGCATTCTGCCCTGCTGTGGCGCCAAAACCAAACGCTGCTAACCTATAAGGCCGATATGGAAGCGGAACAGGTGCGTGAGGGCAGACGCTTTAGCATTGGTGACATCAACCAAACCGCAGCAGTCAAAAAACAGGCGTTTTTGCAGCTCATCCCAAGCGGCACCCCGCTACCAGAGGTTAAGGTACAGGTCACCAGTGGTTTTGGGCGGCGCAACCACCCTGTCCTGGGTGAAGTCTTGGCCCACAGCGGCCTAGATATTCGCGCCGCCATTGGCACCAAGGTGCAGGCCACGGCCAACGGCATGGTCAGCGTAGCAGAAAGCCAAAATGGCTACGGTAAAGTGGTGAAGATTGACCATGCCTTTGGCTTTCAGACGGTTTTTGCCCATCTTGATGACATTTTGGTGCAGCCTGGAGACTTGGTCAAAAAAGGCATGGTCATCGCCGCCAGCGGCAACACCGGACGCAGTACAGGCCCTCATCTACATTATGAAGTTCGCTTCAGGAACACGCCGTTAGACAGCGCTAATTTTATTCGCTGGGATCAGCACAATTTTGATTATGTTTTTAAAAATGAAAAGGAAGTAGAATGGGCGTTTTTCGTAAACGAAGTCATTTAGGCAACGACAAGCATTTAACCATTGTAGCGGTCGCCACAACGCTTAAAGGCGAAATCAACAGCGACCACATGGTGCAAATTGACGGCGTTTTTGAAGGCCTAGCCAACTCACAAACGCGGGTGATGATCAGCGAAGGCGGCGTCTTAACCGGTGAGGTTGTGGCCCAAGAAGTCAGTGTATTTGGCAACATCAACGGTAAAATCACGGCTAATAAGGTCATCATTGGCCATAAGGGCTTGGTTAACGCCACCATCATCGCCGAACACTTGGTGATCATGGAAGGCGGCCGCTACATTGGTGAGAAAAAAGAATACGCCAGCGAAGATGCCGCAACCCAGCCTACTGCCCTCACGCCCTTGGTGGCAACGGCCTTAGTCAATGATGAGCACGTCGCCTAAGTCTTATTGGATTGAAAAGAACAAAAAAAAGCCAAACGCTAAGCGTTTGGCTTTTTTACATGAAAGAGCAATTACATGCGTTCGATCATGGCGTTACCGAAGGCAGAGCAGCTTACTTCGTTAGCACCGTCCATTAGGCGGGCAAAGTCGTAAGTCACTTGCTTGTCGGCAATGGCTTTTTCCATAGAGCTGATCACTAGATCGGCCGCTTCAGTCCAGCCTAAGTGGCGCAACATCATTTCAGCAGACAGAATCAATGAACCTGGGTTCACTTTGTCTTGGCCTGCGTATTTAGGTGCGGTACCGTGGGTGGCTTCAAAAATAGCGTACTGATCAGAGATGTTGGCGCCTGGAGCAATACCAATACCGCCCACTTGAGCCGCTAAGGCGTCAGATACGTAGTCACCGTTTAGGTTCAATGTGGCAATCACATCGTATTCAGCAGGACGTAATAAGATTTGTTGCAAGAACGCGTCGGCAATCGCATCTTTAACGATGATGTTTTTACCGGTTTTAGGGTTCTTGAACTGGCACCAAGGGCCGCCGTCGATCAATTCAGCGCCAAACTCAGTTTGGGCTAATTCGTAGGCCCAGTCACGGAAGCCACCTTCGGTGTACTTCATGATGTTGCCTTTGTGTACGATGGTCAAGCTATCGCGATCGTTGTCGATCACGTATTGCATGGCCGCACGTACCAAACGTTGGGTACCTTGTTTAGAAACAGGTTTGATGCCGATGCCTGAAGTTTCAGGGAAGCGGATCTTGTTTACGCCCATTTCTTTTTGCAAGAAGTCGATGACTTTTTTAGCATCGCCAGATTCGGCTTGCCATTCGATGCCGCAGTAGATGTCTTCAGTGTTTTCGCGGAAGATCACCATGTCAGTTTGCGTAGGATCTTTCAATGGCGAAGGCACGCCAGAGAAGTAACGTACAGGACGCACGCACTGGAACAGGTCTAGTTCTTGGCGCAAGGCCACGTTCAATGAACGAATACCGCCGCCTACTGGCGTGGTCATTGGGCCTTTAATAGAAACAGAATAAGCTTTAAGCGCTTCTAGCGTTTCTTCAGGCAACCAAACGTTGTCACCGTATACTTTGGTGGCTTTTTCGCCCGCAAATACTTCCATCCAATGGATTTCTTTGCTGCCGTTATAGGCTTTTTTAACCGCAGCATTAATCACGTCTTTCATCACTGGGGTGATGTCGATACCGATACCGTCACCTTCGATGAAAGGAATGATTGGGTTATTAGGGATGGCTTGACCTGGTACAATCTTTTGGCCGCCTTCAGGCACTTTAATATGACTCATTCTCTGCTCCTGATATATTATTTTTGAAGTCATTACAAAGCTCATGCTTGTAATAATAGGAAAGTGATGCATTGATCAATCAGGCCTCATTATCCTAGAAATCCCAACTTATGGCTAGATGCATCGCACAAAATCCACGATAATTAGACATTACCCCAGAAAAAACCATAGAAGCCCAAAACCCATGAATGATTTAATCGCCCTGAATAAGCCCTACGGCGTCATCTGTCAATTTAGCAAACATGAAAAACATCAAACGCTTAAGGCTTATATTGACCAACCCGGCTTTTATCCCGCCGGCCGTTTAGACACCGATAGCGAGGGGCTATTGCTACTCACGAATAATGGCCGCCTGCAGGCGCAGATTGCCGAACCCAAGTACAAACTAGAGAAAACCTATTGGGCGCAGGTAGAAGGCGTGCCCACTGAAGCAGGCCTAGCCATGTTGGCCAAGGGCGTTGATTTAGGTGATTTTGTCACCGCGCCAGCCAAAGTGAGGGTTGTCGAGCCGAACAATTTATGGCACCGTGAGCCGCCGATTCGCGTCCGCCAAACTGTGCCGGATTTTTGGTTGGAAATCAAAATCAGCGAAGGCAAAAACCGTCAAGTGCGCCGGATGTGTGCCAAGGCAGGCTTTCCCTGCTTACGCCTGGTGCGCGTTGCCATCGGTTCAATCAATTTATTTGATTTAGACTTAGCTTTGGGACAATGGCAATACTGCCCACAACGCCCTTAACTGTATAAAAAGGTGTGCTTTAAACGTGTCTGCCCCTCCTACTATTCAATACCGTCCTGACATCGATGGCCTACGCGCCCTCGCTGTCGTGGCGGTGATCGTGTTCCACCTCAACCCCGCTTGGCTGCCGGGTGGTTTTTTGGGCGTGGATTTTTTCTTTGTGATCTCGGGTTTTTTAATCACCGCCATCATCCACAAACAGGTGATCGCGGGGCGTTTTTCTTTTGTGACCTTTTACACGCGCCGCATCAAGCGTATTTTACCGCTGTTTTTTACCGTTTTAACCGTCACCACCGTCGCCAGTCTCTTGCTCTTGGTGGCTCATGACTTAGACAGCTATCTGCATACAGCCACCTATGCGGTGCAGTTTCGCGCCAACTTTGCTTTTGGCCAAAGCAGCTATTTCGATGTCGGCGTCAATGAGAAGCCCCTGCTGCATCTATGGTCGTTGGCGGTTGAGGAGCAGTTTTATTTTGTCTGGCCCCTACTGCTCTTGGCCTTATTCTGGCTCCTGCGCCGCTTTAATCAAGGCCGTGGCCTCTTTGTCACAACGCTGCTGCTGTTGCTGGCATTCACGGCCTTGGCCCAATGGCAGGTCAACGTTCATCCTGAACAAGCTTATTACATGCCGTGGGTGCGCGCACCTGAGCTGCTGCTGGGCTGCGCCATGGCCCTATGGCCCTATCGGCAGCGGCCTTATCGCCGCATCTTAGGCTATTTAGGCCTGGCCATCATGCTGGGCTGTTTGGTGTTTTATAAACCGGATATGCGCTTTCCCGGCCTGAGCGCCTTATTGCCGACCCTTGGCGTGACTTTATTCATTTACGATGATGGCCTCAGCCACCGCAGTAAATGGCTGTTTCAACAGCCCTGGGTCATTTTGGTTGGCCTGTGGTCGTTCTCTTTGTATCTGTGGCATTGGCCCATCTTGGCATTGATGCGCTATGTATATGGTGCCGATGCCCTGCCCTTAAGCTGGCTGAGCGTGGCGGTCGCGCTCATGCTGTTGCTGTCGATACTCAGCTATTATGGCGTCGAAAAGCCTGTACGCCATACGCGCCTAAACCTGTGGCCAAGCTTTATGCTGATTTATGTGGCGCCAGCCGCTTTGATTTGGGGGCTAGTGGCCGCCAGCCATTTACCGCCTTGGCAGGCCAAGCTGTATCCCTCGACGGAGCTTACTTATTTGGGCGACGATGTCTGTTATGACCGTTTCGATGCCGACTGTAGCCAAGGTGATCCCAAAGCGCCCGTGTCGGTGTTGATGGTCGGCGATTCCTATACGGCTCATTTGGCTAAATTCATTGACATCGTTGGGCGCAAAGAAGGCTGGCGCGCCGACGTGCGTTCCGTCAGCGCCTGTTCGCCGGTTCGCCACTACGACTTTGACACCGCTCTAGATGATTCGGTCTTGGCTTTGTGCCAAGAATTACAAAATTACATCAAACAACACTGGGATGAGTATGACGTGATTTTTCTAGCCTCGCGCTGGTCTTATCAACTGGGTTTAACCAATAGCCGCTACGCCGACCCAGATTATGAGCAAAAATTCATCACCACGGTGCAGCTGCTGTCGCGCCAAAAACCCATTTATGTATTTTCATCGGTACAAAATGCTGACTATAATCCGGTACGGTCGATCAAATTAAATCAGCTCGGCCTAGATGCTTTAGAAACGGCCAATCGGCCTAAACCCGATGCCGCCACGCAACAGGCCAATGCCCGTATGAAGGCCTTGATCGCCGACATTCCCAACGTCCATTGGGTCGACATTGAGCCCTATATACCGGCTTCGCTGACGATAAACGGCAAGCCCATGTTCATGAACAATAACCATTTAAACGCTTTTGGTAGCCGTGAATTAGGCCTGCGCTTTAGCCAACACGAAACCTTGAGAAAGAATGCTGATGAATCAACTCACTGAAATGCGCCTAGACAAATGGCTTTGGGCCGCTCGCTTTTTTAAAACCCGCGCCTTAGCGCAAAAACACATTGAGCTAGGCCGAGTACAGGTTAATGGCGACAAGGTCAAAAACAGCAAATACATAGTGGTCGGCAACGTCATCGACATGACGCTGAATTCACTGCCGTATAAGCTCACGGTTCAGGGCCTGAATCCGCAGCGCCGGCCGGCTCCTGAAGCGCGCCTACTGTATCAAGAAGACGCCACCGTGGTCGCCAAGCGTGATGAATTACAGGCGTTAAATCAAGCCGCCAGAGGCTCACAAGCCTATCCTGACGGACGGCCAACCAAGCGCGATCGGCGCCAGCTCGACCGGGTCAAACGCGACTGGGCTGATTAAAGTTAGTATAGCCTTCACACCCGACGAGCATGTTGTCGGGTTTTCGGTTAAAATCCGCTTCTCTCTACCGTATTCAGGGGTTGTTCGTGCGCCTTACCCATATCAAACTTGCTGGCTTTAAGTCTTTTGTTGATCCAACCAACATCCATGTGCCTGGCCAACTGGTGGCGGTGATTGGCCCCAATGGTTGCGGCAAGAGTAATGTGATCGACGCCGTGCGCTGGGTACTGGGCGAAGCCTCGGCCAAGCAGCTACGCGGTCAAAACATGCAAGACGTGATTTTCAACGGCGCCAACACCCGTAAGCCGGTTTCTCGCGCCGCCGTCGAACTGGTTTTCGATAACTCAGACCATGTCCTGCAAGGGGCCTGGGGCCAATATGGCGAAATCGCCATCAAACGGACCCTCAATCGCCAGGGTGATTCGGCCTATTTCATCAACCAACAGCAGGTACGCCGTAAAGACATCACCGATCTGTTTCTAGGCACTGGCGTCGGCGCCCGCGGCTATGCGGTGATCGAGCAAGGCATGATTTCGCGCATCATTGAAGCCCGCCCTGAAGATTTACGCGCCTATCTGGAAGAAGCGGCTGGCGTGTCGAAATATAAAGAGCGCCGTAAAGAAACCGAAGCACGCCTAAAAGACACCCACGATAACTTGGCCCGCTTGCAAGACTTACAAACCGAGCTAGAACGACAAATGGAACGTCTGGCGCGCCAGGCCAAAGTAGCATCACGCTACCAACATCTAAAAACCGATCTTCACCATAAACAAAACCTATTGGCCCTCGTACGTCATGATGAGGCTCAAAGCGCCGAACAAACGGCACGGGTCGCCCTGGCCGCCTTAGAAACGGAACAGGCCGAAATCAGCCTAGGCCTCACCCAAATCAATGAGGCCCTTTACCAGCAGCAGCTGAGCGAATACGACGCTCAAAACGCCGTTAATCAAATTCAAACCCAGGGGGCCATGACCCGTGAACAACTGGCCAGACTAGAAGAACAGATTCGACATCAGCAAGACACACAGCAGCGGCGCCTGCGTGAGCAGCAGCAGGCCGATGTACAGCTGGCCCAGCTGAGTCAAGCAAACGAGGCCGCCACCGAGCGCCTAGCACAGGCGCAAATGGTGTTGGCCGAAAAACAAATCATTGTTGAAGAATGGGCGCTGAAGGTTGAAGAAGCGCAGATGCAGCTGCCTATGCTTGAAGATCAAGCTGGCCAGCTAGACAGCGCTTATACCAGCCAAAGTGATGAACACAACCGGCTCAAGCGCAGCCTTGAATTGAATCAGCAAACCCAGCAGCACAAGCGCCAACAGCAGCAGCAAATCAGCCAGCGCCAACAGGCTTTAAGCGCAGAGCTAGCGGCCTTAAACGTCCCCGATGCGGCCCAAGTTGCTGCGGCCCAGCAGCAGGTTGAAGAAGCGCAATACCAGCACAACACCTTAAGTGAGCTCTTACAGCATAGCGAAGACACATTAGACACCCTAGCCACCAACATTCAAGCGGCACAGGCCCAACAGCATGAGTGCCAGGCCCAGCAACTGCGCCTCAGCGCCCAACATGATGCTCTAGCAGCGCTGTTAAACAGCGACAGCGAATCAGCCACGCCGTTTTGGGCCGAGCACGGTCTTGGGGAGGCCGCGGCCCTATGGCAAACCATTCAAGTGGCGCCTAAATGGCAGCAGGCAGTGGCGGCTTATTTAGGCGAACGCCTGCAAGCACGCATGGCAGACCCGCGGGTCGCGGCGGCTGCGGCAAAAACAGCGCCCACCGTGGTGTTGACTCAAAAGGGTTCGCCTGCGATCGCAGCCGATATGGGGGCCGCTCAATGTGTGTTACAGCACATCGACCAGCAAGGCGATTTCACCGCTGCTTTGGCCGACTGGCTGGGCGCCGTCTATTGCGCCGACAGCCTCACTGAGGCCTTAGCACAACAATCACAATTACAGGGCCAGCAATGCTGGCTCACGCCGGAAGGCCATGTAGTGAGCGCCCACAGCGTCAGCCTGCAAAGTCAGAATCAAGCAGACAACCAGCTGGTGCGTCAGCACAAGGTGACTGAGCTACAAGCAGCCTTGACCCAGCTGGCGCCAGAATGTGATCAGGCGGCCGATCGTGTTGCCCAATTACAGGCACAACACGTGCAGCAGCAGCAAATTCAGCGCCAGCACAAGCAGCAGCTACAGCAGCTCAGCGACACGTTGCGTGAAGCCAACAATCAGGCCACGCAGCTGCTGGCGCGCGCCAACCAAACCCAGCTGCGCCAGCAGCACATTGAGCAAGAGCAGGCGCAAAATGAGGCCAGCCTGGAGGAATTAGCCCTGGCGTTGGAAACCTTAACCATGAGTGTAATGGAGCTAGAAGAAGCGCTCTACGCCCTGGGTGAAGACCATCAGCACACCCAGACTCAACGCCAGGCACAGCAGCATGCGTTAAAACAGGCCCGCGCCACGGTGTTTGAGGCCAACCGCCAGCTGGGCCTAGAACAGATCGCCGAACAAAAGCTGCTGCAAAACATTGCCCAAGCCGAACAAGAACTGGCCCATATCGCCAGCCAACATCAAGCCCTAAGCCAACGCCAAAGCGAGCTGGCCTTAGGCCACGATGACGCCCAGCAGCATGAAGACCAGCAGCAGGCCTTATTGACGCTAGAAGCGGCCCAAGAGACGGTCCAAACCCAGTTACAAGATGCCCAAAACGAATTAGAACAGATCCGCCAGCACAGCCAACAATTGAATGCCCAACAACAGCAATTGAGTGCCCGTCAGCCGCAGCTACAGCAAGCGCTACAGGCACAGCTTTTGGCCCAGCAAGAGGCCAAACTCCAAGCCGAACGGTTTGGCGAAGAATTAACCGCCCACGACGTCGATTTGGCGCTGCTACGTGCCCAGCGCAGCGAGCTGACCACCAGCCCAGAAGAGCTGTCACAAGAGATTGTGGCCTTGGCCCGCCTGCTTGAGGGCCTCGGCGCGGTGAATTTGGCAGCCCTAGAGGAACTAGACGAGGCGGAACAGCGGGCACTGTATTATCAAACCCAAAGCGAAGACTTACAGCAAGCGATGGCCGCGCTGACCGACGCCATCGCCAAGATTGACGATGAAAGTAAGGCGCTATTTAAAGAAACCTTTGATGCCGTCAATGAGAAAGTACAAAAATTCTTCCCCACCCTATTTGGCGGCGGTGAGGCCAAATTAGAAATGGTCGGCGACGATCTGCTCAGCGCCGGTGTGTCGATCATGGCGCGGCCGCCAGGTAAGAAAAACAGCACCATTCACCTATTGTCTGGCGGTGAGAAAGCCTTAACCGCCATGAGTTTGGTGTTTGCCCTATTTAGCCTCAATCCTGCCCCGTTCTGTTTATTGGATGAGGTTGATGCGCCGCTGGATGACGCCAATACCAGCCGTTTTTGTCAGCTGGTGAAAGAAATGAGCGTCAACACGCAGTTCTTATACATTTCCCACAACCGCTTGACCATGGAAATGGCCGAGCAGCTGGTCGGCGTCACCATGCAGGAAAAAGGCGTGTCGCGCATCGTCGCCGTTGACATCAAACAGGCCCTATCCATGCGTGAAACCGACTAAAGCTGCGCAGTAAAGCACCTAAATTTCTCTTTTTACGGCGCCAGAACCATCAAAATAGGGAAAGTGCGTATCATAAATGCCAAGAATACGGGTTTTGATCGGGTGTGGCGGCCCAAGTACAAAGTCGAAACAGAAGCAATATCTTTAAGTTTTTCATAGAGATTGCCAAAATTCACAACGGTGTGTGCGTTTGGGTATTCTATTGAGCGACAGGGCATGTATAATCAGACGATAAGGCGCACTATAAGCCCCTCTTTCTTTGGGCATCATAGGGCCGGTTAATAAAAAACTTTTTGATCAATAGGAGCAGTACATCATGTCAATGGCAGATAGAGATGGATTCATCTGGTACAACGGGCAGTTAGTAGATTGGCGCGACGCCAATACACACGTTTTAACGCATTCTTTGCATTACGGTTTGGGTATTTTTGAAGGCGTTCGTGCCTATAAAACCCCAAAAGGAACGGCTATTTATCGTCTACAAGACCATACCGACCGCCTGTTCCGCTCTGCCCATATTTTGAACATGAAGCTGCCTTACACCAAAGAGCAAATCAATCAGGCCCACATTGACGTGGTCAAAGCCAACAATTTGAACGAATGCTATTTCCGCCCGATGGCGTTTTATGGCTCGGAAAAACTGGGCGTGGCGCCTGCGGTTAAAGACGTCAACGCTATTGTGGCCGCTTGGGCTTGGGGCGCCTATCTAGGCGAAGAAGGCATGACCCGTGGCATCCGCATTAAAACCAGCTCATTCTCACGCCATCACGTGAACGTGACCATGTGTAAAGCCAAGGCCAGCGGCAACTACATGAACTCAATTTTAGCCAATAACGAAGCCACCGCTGACGGTTACGATGAAGCGCTGCTCCTTGACGTTGACGGCTATGTGGCCGAAGGCTCGGGCGAAAACGTGTTCATCTACCGCAATGGTAAGCTCTACACCCCAGATTTAACTGCGGCCCTAGAAGGCATTACCCGCGACACCATTTTGCACATTGCTAAAGACATGGGCCTAGAAGTGGTTGAAAAACGCATCACCCGTGACGAAATGTATTCTGCTGATGAGGCCTTCTTCTGCGGTACCGCCGCTGAAGTAACCCCTATTCGCGAATTAGACCGTCGCCAAATCGGCAGCGGCAGCCGCGGCCCGATTACCGAAGAGATTCAAAAACGCTACTTCGCCATTGTTAAAGGCGAAAATCCAGCCTACGAGTCTTGGTTAACCTACATCGACTAACCTTTGTTTTGACGCATCACAGGCAACGCTCGGTTGCCTGTTGTTTTAGGAGTACTTATGTCTACCAACGTTCGCCCCAATAATGTGATTGAAGTCACTGCCAAAGATTTACCCCTACATTGCCCCACCGCCGACGTGGCGCTTTGGAGCAACCACCCTCGCGTTTTCTTGCCGCTAGAGCATGGCCAAGCGCGTTGCCCTTATTGCGGCACCCTGTACAAATTTGTTGGCGAAATGCCCGCAGGACATTAAAGCCTGATGACGCAAAAAATCCTCATCATTGCCCCGTCGTGGATTGGGGACTGTGTCATGGCACAGCCCTTGTTTCGACGCCTGCATGAGCAACACCCTAAGTTAGAGCTTCACGTATACGCATCGGCCTGGACCTTCCCCCTGCTGAGCCGTATGCCTGAAGTACAGCAAACCCACTTAAATCCTTTTGGGCACGGTGAACTGCGCTTGATGGATCGTTACCGCAACGGTAAAAGCTTGCGCGCCGAACGGTTTGATCAAGTCATCGTATTACCTAATTCGCTTAAGTCTGCCCTGGTGCCGTTTTTTGCCGGCATTAAAGTACGTACCGGCTATTTAGGCGAGTCTCGCCGCATTTTACTCAACGACATTTATCTATTGGATGAAGTGGCTCTGCCCAAAATGGTGCAGCGTTTTTTCGCCCTCTCCGAACCACACGGCTTTCCTTTACCTAAAGTACCGCATCCACGTTTGAGCGTTAATCCTGATGCTCAAGCAGAAGCCGTGGCTAAGTTTGGCCTGAGCCTAGATAAACCCATTGTGGCGTTTTGCCCTGGCGCCGAATACGGCCCAGCCAAGCAATGGCCAGCCCATCACTTTGCCGCTCTGGCACAACGTTGTTTGAATGAGGGCAAGCAGGTGTGGATCTTTGGCTCGAAAAAAGACGCCGACACCATCGCCAACGACATCAATGAACAAAGCGGCAATCAGTGCGTGAACCTATGCGGCCAGACCGGCTTAGCCGAAGCCATTGACCTCTTAGCCTTGAGCGAATGGGTGGTGTGTAACGACTCCGGTTTGATGCACGTCGCGGCCGCCCTACAAAAGCCTTTAGTGGCACTGTATGGCTCATCCAGCCCCGACTTTACCCCCCCGCTCAGCGATGAAGCCAAAATCATGACCTTAAACCTAGACTGCAGCCCGTGTTTTGAACGGGTTTGCCCCCTAGGCCATACCAAGTGTTTACACGATTTACTGCCCGATCAAGTGCATGCAGCCAGCATCGAGCTGCTATCAAAAAACGCTATCGGACTGATAAAAGAATAAATTAGACGTATTTGCCCCAGTGGCCGATACTGTCTAGCTATATTTAAGACTGACTATTGAAAGGACGCCCTCATGAGCGAAGCCAAACACAGTAAATTAATTATTTTGGGTTCTGGCCCTGCCGGCTACACGGCCGCCGTTTACGCCGCCCGCGCCAACCTAAGCCCTACCTTAATTACCGGTATTGCCCAAGGCGGTCAATTGATGACCACCACCGACGTGGACAACTGGCCAGCAGACCCTAATGGCGTAGAAGGCCCAGAACTAATGGCGCGTTTCTTAGCCCATGCTGAGCGCTTTGGTACCGAAATGGTGTTTGACCAAATTCATACTGCTGAACTACAACAGCGTCCTTTCCGTTTAGTTGGCGACATGGGTGAATACACCTGCGACGCCCTGATCATTGCCACCGGTGCCTCAGCCAAATACCTTGGTTTGCCAAGCGAAGAAACCTTCGCTGGTAAAGGCGTGTCTGCCTGCGCCACCTGTGACGGGTTTTTCTACAAAAACCAAGACGTGGCCGTTGTCGGCGGCGGTAACACTGCCCTAGAAGAAGCCTTATACCTAGCCAACATCACCAACCACGTGACCTTGATCCACCGCCGCGAAACCTTCCGCGCGGAAAAAATCATGGTCGACAAACTGATGTCGCGCGTGGCTGAAGGCAAAATTACCTTGAAGCTAAACGCCAACCTAGATGAAATTTTAGGCGACAACAGCGGCGTCAACGGTGCCCGCGTGAAGTTTAACGATGGCAGCACTGAAGACATCAAAGTTCAAGGCGTATTCATCGCCATTGGTCACAATCCCAACACCGACATTTTCAAAGGTCAGCTAGAAATGGATGAAACTGGCTATCTGATCACTGAAGGTGGGCGCGAAGGCAATGCCGGCCAAACCAGCATTAAAGGCGTGTTTGCCGCAGGCGACGTGCAAGACCACATTTATCGTCAAGCCATTACCAGCGCCGCCAGCGGTTGCCAAGCGGCGCTAGACGTAGAGCGTTTTCTTGACGGCCTATAAGCCTTAGCACTAAGCCATACCCGATACCGGCATCATGCGCAGACACAATCTGCCCACATGATGCCGGATTCTTTCGTTTTCGCATAAGGTGATCCCTGTACATGCACGCACGCTTAACCACCAAGGACATCATGGCCCTTGGCTTCATGACGTTCGCCCTTTTCGTGGGCGCCGGCAACATTATTTTCCCTCCTATGGTTGGCCTACAATCAGGTGACCACGTCTGGATCGCGGCCCTCGGCTTTTTAATCACCGCCGTTGGCCTACCGGTGTTAACCATCATCGCCTTAGCCCGCGTTGGCGGCGGCATTGAAGCCTTGAGCGCACCTATTGGCCGAACCGCTGGCTTAATCTTGGCCACCGCTTGCTATTTAGCCGTTGGCCCCCTCTTTGCCACTCCTCGCACCGCCACTGTATCGTTTGAAGTCGGCATTGCCCACCTAGTTGGTTCAGGCCCCATGCCACTATTGGTGTACAGCGTGGTTTATTTCGCCATCATCACGCTGATTTCTCTGTATCCAGGCAAGCTGCTCGATGTAGTGGGCCATTTTTTAGCACCGTTAAAGATTCTGGCCTTAGCCATATTAGGCATCGCCGCAGTACTGTGGCCTGCAGGTCCGCCCATAGAAGCCACCGCTGCTTATCAACAGCAACCCTTATCCCTAGGCTTTGTAAACGGCTACCTCACTATGGACACTTTAGGCGCCTTAGTGTTTGGCATCGTGATCGTGAATGCGGCGCGCTCTCGCGGCATTGGCGACCCCAAACTCTTGACTCGCTACACCGTCAAGGCAGGCCTGATCGCCGGTATTGGCCTAACCTTGATTTACTTAAGCTTATTTAAACTAGGCGAAGGCAGCGGTACTTTGGTTCCTGCGGCGCAAAATGGCGCCAACATCCTCCACGCCTATGTACAGGCGACGTTTGGCCACTTGGGCAGCCTCTTTTTAGCAGCCTTAATCTTCATCGCCTGCATGGTCACGGCGGTCGGCCTCACCTGTGCCTGCGCTGAATTTTTTGCGCAACACCTGCCGTTTTCTTATCGGTCGCTGGTGTGGGGGCTAAGCCTTTTCTCCGCCCTAGTGTCGAATTTGGGCTTGAGTCATTTGATTCAAGTGTCGATTCCCGTGATGACCATCATCTACCCGCCCTGCATTGTCTTGGTGCTGCTCAGCTTTACCCTAAAATGGTGGCAGCACCGCAACCGCGTGTTGGCCCCGGTGATGCTGGTGAGCTTAGTGTTTGGCGTTTTAGATGCACTGCAAGGCTTAGGCTGGACGGTTTTCTTGCCGCAGTGGTTACAGCACCTGCCTTTGGCGGAACAAAGCCTGGCTTGGCTATTGCCTTCGCTGCTGGTGTTCCTATTGGCGGCAGCATACGACCGTATCACGCCAAAGCCACAACCCATCTAAAGCACAGCGCCTGATTCAAAACAAAAAAAATCACGATCTAAGATCGTGATTTTTGATTTCAGCGCCGACGATTAATCGTCGATGACTTTACGGCCCTTCATTTCACCTTCACGACGACCGATTTGCCAGTAGGCACAAGCGTAACACTCTTCGCGTTGCCAACCTTGTTCTTTACGCAGGTAATTACGCGCCATCCGTACCGTACCGTGTTCGGCAGTGATGTGGGCAAAGCGATTTTCAGCCGGCCAGGCCAAGACGTCTGGATTAGCCTTTAAGGCATCAGCCAAAGCGCTGCCTTGATCTGGATGTGGGTTATACAACCACTCAACGCTTAACTCTGCGGCGCTGGTAAAGGGATAGTGGTCGGCTTCAGTCGTCACTTCAGCGATGACCACAGCCTTACTGCCAGCAGGCAAGCGCTCCAATAAGGCTGCCGTCACCGGAATGCCGGTTGGGTCAGTGACAAACACATAATGGCCCACCTCCGGCAGCAACTTTTGCTTACCCGCCTTCATGGTCACGCCCAGCTCATCACCCACTTGAGCATTAACCGCCCACTGGCAGGCGATGCTGTCGCCTTCATGCACGGCAAAATCGATGGTCATGGTGTTTTTGTCCAAATCAATGGCGCGGTGGGTATAGGTACGCACCGTGGGCAAAAAGGCAGGATCATCCACAATCCAACCCTGCTCAGGGTCGTGAGTAGGTAACACAACGGTTTTATGGCCTAATGGCGGCACAAAAATTTTATTGTTGGCGCCTAAGGTCGCGTCAGCGTAAAGGGGCACGTCGTCACCAGTGAGGACAACGCTTAAGTAATTAGGGGTAATGTAATGCTTTTCAACCACGCTTAATTTGGTTTTTTTAGGTGCAACTGGGGTCATCATGGCCTCTTTCTTTTTTCATTATCGGTAGCGCTTATTATGCCCTGAAAGGCCCACAAATACAAATCATTATCATTTAAAACAGCTCAATGCGAGTGAATAGTAGTACTGTATTCAATGCCTGCGGCGATCCCTCGCCAAGAAATACAATAATTTATTTAAAGACAAGGTGTTAATGAAATTCAAGACCAGACGCGCCATACGAATACAATGCGAGCCATTATATCCATAATTCATAAAGAATAGTTTATTGGCCATTGGTAAGGTGGGCAAAGCG
This sequence comes from Neisseriaceae bacterium CLB008, assembly GCA_041228285.1. Classification (NCBI taxonomy): domain Bacteria; kingdom Pseudomonadati; phylum Pseudomonadota; class Betaproteobacteria; order Neisseriales; family Neisseriaceae; species Neisseriaceae bacterium CLB_ANTARCTIC_008. Next base: position 1,441,676 of record CP166133.1, read on the forward strand.
CAGCGTGCCCACCGTTTTGAAGCATTAGAGGTGATTTTAACATCGGCAGAGATGTCGAAAGCGGTACAAAGGAAACCATGGTTTGTTACCGTCACATAGGGCAGGTAAAGCGTAGACTATCCACTCCTCTTAGCGTATCCCCCTGTCTACATTTAAAACCCGCGTGGGTCGCGACCCACCCTACGCTTAAGGGCCTCGCTTAAGGGCCTACAGTGTAGACGTCAAAAAGAGCATAGGGAACGATACAAAAAATCATCATTTACTGAGTGGCCAACGCCTTACCCATTACCTAAGCCCAACATTAGGCTTTAACCACATTTGGTTCCACACCCCTTCTTCGTGCTGATACCGGCCAGGCTATACAGTGGGCATGAACCCAGCAAACCCGCCAGTAACGGGATCGCCCCCAGATAAGCCCAAGCGCCTAAGGCGCCACTGAATGCTGCAATCACGAGGGCCAAGCCCACAACAATGCGAATACCCCTATCGATACAGCCAACGTTTTGACGCATGATGATTCCTTTTCAAGTTTAATGGTTTAACGATAATATAATATATAGTTTTATATTATGTATATTTATATAATATATATCATGACTATGTCAAGCACAGAGCACTTTTTACTGGCCTATTAAAAACACGTTAAACCGGAACATGATAAACTTAGGCTTTATTGACCTTTGCCGCCGCTAATCCATGAACGACTTATTTACCCGCGAACCCACCGCCCCTTTAGCCGAACAGCTGCGCCCCAAGACCCTTGCCGAAGTCAGCGGTCAACGCCATTTGGTCGGCCCAAATAAGCCATTAAGCCTCGCGGTTCAAAGCGGTAAACCGCATTCTATGCTGTTTTGGGGGCCTCCTGGCGTTGGCAAAACCACGCTTGCGCGTATTTTGGCCAATAGCTTTGACGCCCAATTTTTACCCATTTCAGCGGTATTCAGCGGCGTCAAAGACATTCGCGAAGCCTTAGAAAAGGCTCAGCACGCCCTTCAGCGCGGCCAGCACACGATTTTATTTGTAGATGAGGTGCATCGTTTCAATAAGGCGCAGCAAGATGCTTTTTTACCTTATGTTGAAAACGGCTTGATCACGTTCATAGGTGCCACCACTGAAAACCCTTCGTTTGAGGTTAATCCAGCCCTATTGAGCCGTGCTCAGGTGTATGTTTTAAAAGCCTTGAGTGAAGAAGAACTGATCGAATTAGTAGATAAGGCGCTGGCCTTACCTGATTATCAAGATGTGGCCATTGTGCCGGCAGCGCGTCAAGTATTGGCCCAGCTAGCCGATGGTGACGCTCGACGGTTATTGAATCTGGTGGAGCAAACCCACACTGCCGCGGCCACCCAAGGCGTCAGCAGCGTGGACTCAGCCTTCCTCGAAGCCACGCTCACGGCCAACGTGCGGCAGTTCGACAAAGGTGGAGACGGCTTTTACGAGCAGATTTCCGCCCTACACAAGTCGGTGCGTGGTTCCCACCCTAATGCCGCTTTGTATTGGTTCTGCCGCATGCTTGATGGCGGTGCAGACCCACGCTATCTGTCACGGCGCATTGTCAGAATGGCTTGGGAAGACATCGGCCTGGCTGATCCACGCGCCCTACAGATCGCCAATGATGCCGCCTTAACCTTTGAGCGTTTGGGTAGCCCTGAAGGTGAACTGGCCTTAGCACAAGCCGTGCTGTATTTGGCCAGCGCCGCCAAAAGTAATGCAGGCTATATGGCCTATAACAAAATGCGCGCTTTTGTGGCCGAGCAAGGTTCTAGCGCCGTGCCCGTCCACCTACGCAACGCGCCCACCAAGCTGATGAAAGAGCTAGGCTATGGCAAGGCCTACCGCTACAGCCACGATGAGCCGCACGGCTACAGCGCAGGTGAAACCTATATGCCCGACGGCATGGACGAGCCTGATTTCTATCAGCCAGTAGATCGAGGCCTAGAAATTAAACTGGCGCAAAAACTGGCCTTTTTGAAGCAGCTTGACGAAGACGCCACAGAATAATCTGTGATCAGCCCTAGCATAGGGTGGGTAAAGCGTAGCCTATCCACCCTTTCCAATACCCCAGCTCGTCTAAACCAACCATCTGCATGGGTCACGCCCACATGACGGCTAAAATTCTGGCCTGACAGCCCAGCGTGCCCACCGTATATTCTTCTTACGCTGTTCACGCCCCATCCCAAACAGCCACCGGACTCATCAAGCAGTTGCCCACCTGATCGCACTGTGCTAAATTATCTTTTAGACATCTAGACGCCAATAAATCCATAAAATCTATCCTAGGCGCCCATCAACCATCAAGAGGCACGTCCGCATGCACCCAAAAAGCAAACTGGCTCAGTTCGGTACCACCATTTTTAGCCAGATGACCCAGCTGGCCCAAACCCACCAAGCGCTGAACTTGGCCCAAGGCTTCCCAGATTTTGAAGCCCCACAACCTCTCTTAGAGGCGCTTGGGCGCCACGCCCTTGCTGGCCAAAACCAGTATCCACCGATGCCCGGCATTTTATCGCTCAGAGAAGCCGTAGCGGCCAAAATTGCCCAACGCGACCATAATCTGGTCAGTGCGGAACACGAAATCACCATCACTGGCGGCGCTACTCAAGCACTGTTTTGCGCCATTCAAGCTTTAGTCCATCCGGGCGATGAAGTCATCGTGTTTGATCCTTGTTACGACAGCTATGCGCCGGCGATTACCCTGGCCGGCGCCAAAAGCGTCCATATTCCATTACAGGCCAATGATTTCAGCATCGACTGGCAGCGTCTTGGCGATGCCCTGACAGAAAAAACCCGCCTGATCATTTTAAATAGCCCTCACAACCCTAGCGGTGCCTTAATCAGCGCCGCCGATCTAGATACCCTAGCTGCATTAATCCGTAGTCGAGATATTTATCTACTGAGCGATGAAGTATACGAACACTTGGTTTTTGATGGCGCCCAGCACGCCAGCGTGTTGGCCCACCCCGAACTGTATCAACGCGCCTGCGTGGTCAGCTCTTTTGGTAAAACCTATCACGTCACCGGTTGGAAAACGGGCTATATGGTGGCGCCACCCGCGTTGACGGCCGAATTACGCAAGGTTTATCAATACCTAAACTTCTGTGCCACCAGCCCCATCCAATATGCCTTAGCCGATTTCATGCAGCAACATCCTGAACACATTGATGAGCTGCCAGGCTTTTATCAAACTAAGCGCGACCAGCTCATAGAGGCTCTAGCACCCTCTCGTTTCACCTATACGCCCAGCCGCAGTACCTATTTCCAGATTGTCGACTACAGCGCCATTCGCAATGATTTAGACGATTTTGCCATGGCCCAATGGCTGACTCAGGAAAAAGGCTTGGCCACGATTCCCTTGTCGGCATTTTACCAACAGCCGCCGGTGGGCCAGAGATTGCTGCGGGTGTGCTTTGCCAAACGACCAGAAACCCTGGCGCAAGCGGGCGAGCTGCTGGCTGCGGTTTAAACACACTCAGGCAAAAGCATAAAAATAGCCTCATGCGCTAACGCCGCATGAGGCTATTTAATTAATGATCAAGCGTCAGCCGCTTAAGACCAGCTTACCCAGCCAAAATACCAGGTGGCCAAAATTACGCCCCCAAAAATAATGCGATACCAGGCGAACGGCACATAGTTTCGATGGGACACAAATTTAAGCAGCGCCCTAACCGCCACAAGGCCACTGATAAAGGCCGCTACAAACCCGACCGCAATCACGGCCACGTCATCGGCGCTAAACGCGCTGAAGTTTTTATACACGTCATAAATGGTGGCAGCAAACATCACTGGCACGGCCAAGAAAAACGAAAATTCAGTCGCCACCTTACGGTCTAGCCCATAAGCCATGCCGCCCATAATGGTGCTGCCGGAACGAGATGTACCGGGAATCAAAGCCAAACATTGGGCCAAACCCACCACTAAGGCGTCTTTCGCACGCATGTCTTCTACCGCCAAAACACGGGCTGGACGATGCGCTTGGCGACGTTCAATCAGTAAAATCACGATGCCGCCGATCACTAATGCCGTCGCCACGCTTACTGGATTAAACAAGATCGTCTTAATTTCTTTAATGAAAGACAAACCGACAATGGCAGCCGGTAAAAAAGCAATAAATAGGTGTAACACAAAGCGATTGACCGTACGGTCACGGCCAATATGGGTTAAAACGTGGGTAAAGCGGCTGCGGTATTCAAACACAATCGCCAACACGGCACCGAGCTGAATGGCAATTTCAAACACCTTGCCATTACTCTGAAAATTTAATAAATCACCCACTACAATTAAGTGGCCAGTACTGGAAACGGGCAGAAACTCCGTTAACCCTTCTATAATACCTAAAATTAAAGCTTTAAAAAACAGATAGATGTCCACGGTCTACGCCCAGTCGTAAAGAACAGGCAACCAAAAGGTTGCCTGTTCGGGTTGCTTAATTAAGCAGGTTTTTTCATGCCGCGCTCTTGGCGCACTTTTTGCACTAACTCATCCACTACGTTCATGGCGGTGTTCACGTCACGCATAATGACTTGGTACTTGCCACCCACGATGAGGCGAGGAGTGGAGTCGATCTTGTAATCCATAGTCATCTTTTGCATGGCTTTGGCTTCATTGGCGGCGGCAAAAGAATTAAAGTTTTTGGCCACTAATTTACCGGCTGGCGTGGTTTGCTTATCTAACCACTCTTTCATGACTTTCGGGTTGGCTAAATTGCGTTTTTCATTAAACACGGTATTGAAAATAGCAGGACCAACAGTGGTATTGGCTTTACTCATGTTTACCGCCGCGGCCAATTTGGCCCAAGGCAACATATTGTCACCCCAAACAATGTGCACCTGACGGAACGTCACGTCTGAAGGAGCTTTTTGGGTGTATTTAACAAAATGAGGCTCTAAGTTACGACAATGAATACAGGTGTATGAAAAGAATTCCAATACTTCTACTTTGGTTTTATTGCTTTGCGCAATCGGCGCTTTTAAAACTTCATAATCACGGCCTTCAACAATCGCCGCTTGGGCCACAGAGAAAGACAGCATCATTGCTGCTGGGAATAGCCATTGTTTAAAATTCATGTTATTTCCTACGATGGGTTAATAATAAACGGATACGGGCGTTAACAACGTGGCAGTCGTCCTAAGAGACCGACAGCTCGGCCTGAAGGTTCCATTCAGGCCGAAAATCACTAACGCACCACCATGACATCAACGCCCTTACCGGCCAGATCCGCTTTCGCGCTCTGGGTATCGGCAACGCCCATACGGACACGATACATAATGCCTTTTTCACCTAAATCACTCTTGATGACATTGGCAGTATACCCCATTAAGGCCAATTTCACTTTCTGTTCTTCTGCTTGTTCGGGTGTGCGGTAGGCGCCAGCCTGTAAAGTGCCTTGCTTGCCTGCTACTTTTGGTTGTTCAGCCGGTTTTTTGTCTGCTTTAGGCGGCGTGTCGGCTTTCTTTTCAGGCTCTGGTTTTTTCTCGGCGGCCGGTTTTGCGTCAGGCTCAGGCTTTTTCTCCACTGGCTTAGGATCGGCTTTTGCCGGTACGGCAGGCTTGGTCTCGACGACTAGGTTCTCTTTTTTGGCCAAATCTTTTTCAATGAACGCCCCTAGCTCATCGGGCGCAGGTTTGCTACTGCCTTGTTTCGGCGTTGTGGCTGGCGTCGACTCTATGGGTTTATCAGTCTGAGGCTGCTCAGGCTTAGTATCCGGTACGGACTCTGGCGCCGTTGGCTCTTCTTCACCGCCTAGCCATTCACTAGGATCTTTATGTAATATAGATTCCAAGCCATCGTTGGGCACAATGATTTCTGGCTCAGGCACCGGGGTTTCTTTTTTAACCACTTCAGGTTGAAAAGGGGCTTTTTGTTGGCTAAAAAACCAAAAGGCGCCGCCTAAAATCACCACTGCGATGAGGATCCCTAAAATCATGCCCCCTAGGGTTTGGCCTTGTTGTCGCTTCATGCTGTTCATGCGTTCATTCCAGAAAATTAATCATTAAAAAGATATTATATTATATTCGCCTAAAACTGACGGCTTTTAATAAATGTTGTTCCGCCACCATCGTGTGATCGTCCAAATCGGCAACAGTTCGCGCTACCCGTAAAAGACGGTGATAACTACGGGCAGACAAAGCCAATTTAGTCATCAGCTGCCCTAAACATTGCTTCGCTTCTGGGCTAATAAGCGCGACCTCATCCAATTCGGTGACGGATAGACGAGCGTTAATCACGCCTTGGCGTGCCATTTGCCTTGCTCTGGCCACGGCTACTCGCTCTTTCACCTGATCACTGCCCTCGCCTGGCGCCTGGTCTGCTAAATCGGCCTGGTCTAAGCTGGGTACGTTAATGCTAAGATCAATTCGATCCAATAAGGGGCCGGATATTTTCCCCTGATAGCGTGCAACGGTTTCTTGACTACAGCGGCAAGGCTTACTGATGTGGCCCAAATAGCCACACGGGCATGGGTTCATCGCCGCCACCAGCTGAAAACGCGCCGGAAACGTCGCCTGTCGAGCCGCCCGAGAAATATGGATTTCCCCTGATTCCAACGGCTCCCGTAACACCTCTAAAACGTTACGGCCAAACTCTGGCAGCTCGTCTAAAAACAGCACGCCGTGGTGAGCCAAAGAAATCTCTCCCGGGCGCGGATCGGAGCCGCCGCCGACCAAAGCCACCGCCGAAGCGCTGTGATGCGGCGACCGAAACGGCCGCACGTGTAGGCTAGCCTCATCAATGTTGTGGTACAGCGAACGCAAAGCCGCCGATTCAATCATTTCTTCATTGCTTAGAGGCGGTAAAATACTGGGTAGCCGGCTGGCCAACATCGACTTACCTGTGCCCGGCGGGCCGACCAACAGCAGACTATGGCCACCTGCGGCGGCAATTTCCAAGGCCAAGCGTGCCGTGTGCTGCCCTTTGATGTCTTTTAAGTCTGGCATCCCTAAGCCCGTAACCACGGTAGGTGCGCGTCCCTGGGCAGGTTCTATTTGGGTTAAGCCATTCAGATGCGCCGCCACTGCTGCCAAACTGTGTGCTGGATAAACCTGTGCCTCGGCCACCAAGGTGGCCATGGCGGTATTCTCCCGCGGTAAAATAAAGCCACGCTGGGCTTTAAACGCTTGCCACACCATGGCCAAAACCCCACGTACAGGCCTGATTTGGCCTGACAGCGCCAGCTCGCCAGCGAATTCATAGTCGGCCAAGCCATCGCTTAAAACTTGGCCGGAGGCGGCCAAAATACCGATGGCGATGGGCAAGTCTAAACGGCTGGATTCTTTAGGTAGGTCGGCGGGGGCTAGGTTGACGGTGATGCGCTTGGCGGGAAAATCAAAGCCTGATTGTAAAATCGCGGCCCGTACGCGGTCACGGCTTTCTTTGACTTCGGTGTCGGGCAAGCCGACGATGTTAAATACGGGCAGGCCGTTGGCCAGGTGTGCTTCCACCTCGACCAAAGGCGCCTGCATGCCGTTTAAAGCGCGGCCATACACCACCGCCAGGCTCATATTAGGCCTCGGGCGTTTCCGCCTCAACCACGACGGGTGCTTGCTGAGCTTCTAAAGCGGCCAAGCGGCTTTCTAGGGCGGCTAATTGCGCACGGGTTTTGAGCAAAACCTGCTGCTGGATGTCAAATTCAGAACGCGTCACCAAATCCATTTTGGTGAAAGAAGCAGACATCAGGGTTTTGATGTTTTTTTCAACATCTTTAGCTGGGCTATTGGCGATGGTTTCGCCTAGTTTAGCAGACAACTCATCAAATAATTTTTGGCCGATCATGGCTTACTCCTTAACTACGGTGATTATGGGGTCGGCATCAAGCGGCATCAGCCGCTCACCGACACTCTGGCGTCATTATACGGCTTTTAGTCCGCATTGAAATGTATTTTATATTGGCCTTGCTCAGTGCTTAAGAGGGCGATGTAATCCGTACGTTGGCTCACGCATACCGGTAGACGAACCTGCTGGGCTTCTAGTGTATCGGCGCCCTCGGCGGCAGGTATCAAACGATAGCGGTTAAAGCCCATATCCATGTCGACCATCTCAAAGCTCACGCTCGCCTCTTGCGTGACATCCACCCCGCTGAGGGTGATGTTAAACGGTGTTTGGGCCGAGATCGGCGCACTCATGCGAAATACGGCACCGTTACCATCGGGTAAGGTGCAGCCACTGCGTACGTTACAGTCGAGCACTTGGACGTTTTTAGTCCCCTGCTCTTGCTGCCACCATAACAGCATCGCCACTTTTACGGCGGCGAAGGCCAGTAAGGCAATGGCAATGGCCCATTTCTGACCGCGCGTTAATTTATTCATCATATGCATCCTGAACCAAGGCATGCAGTCCAAGGGGCAAGAGCGCCTCAGCCGCCACATTGGGTGTATACAGGCCGATCAAGGGAATGGCACAGCCTTCATTCAACCAGATGCGCGCCTGCGCTACCGCCTCTGCATCGACCAAACGACACACCATGGCGTCTAAACCTAAAGCCTGTGCTTGGGCTACATCGTCAGCCGTAGCGACTTCAGCCACGGCCCACTGCATCGTCTCTGGTCGCGCCTGAAGCTGGCGCAGCTGCGCCACATTAAATAAGCCATGCGTCGGCGGCGTCATGACCTGCTGAACCGGCAGCACCGACCATTCACCACGTTGGTTGTGGCCGCGCAGTCCTTGACTGAGGTTCCCTTGTAAAGACGTAGGCAAAGCCAGCCCCTTTAAAATAGGGGCATTGGCCGGCAGCATGGGCTCCACCGTCAAGGCGCCGCTGTCTTGCCAACAATAGTCTTGCTGCTCCAAGGCCTGGATTGTGCCCTGCCAGTCATGAATTTTATAAAACCGCAGGCACACGCTGGCGTGCTCGTACACGTGGCGTTTGGTTAACCATGGCGTGGCGGCACCCACGTCGATGCCCAGCTCTTCTTTAAATTCACGCTGCAATGCGCTCAACTCATCCTCGCCAGGCTCTACTTTACCGCCGGCAAATTCCCAGTAGCCAGCGTAGGCCTTGCCCTCGGGGCGTGAACTTAATAAAAATTGGCCGACGTCGTTATACAACACCCCTGCCACGACTTCTGTCCATTGTTTGGTTTGTGTCATCTTTGCTCGGCGATGGCGAAGGCCACCACATTGTCTCGTTCGTCAGAAATACTGAGGTGTACCGTGCTGATGCCGCGCTCGGCCAGCCAATCGGCCAATTCGGGGGCACAGACGTACACCGGCTTACCTAAGGGGCCGTGGCCCACGCCCACGTTATGCAAGGTCACCGGATGGCGTAAGCCTTGACCTACGGCCTTGGCGAACGCCTCTTTGGCGGCAAAACGCTTGGCTAAAAACACCGCCGGTTGCTTTTGGGCAGTGTAGTCACGTTGTTCAGCCTCGGTTAAGATTTTCTTCACCAAAGCTTGATCATGCTTGGCCAACAGCGTTTCAAAGCGGTGAATGGCCGCAATGTCGGTGCCAATGCCGTAAATCATTCGGTCCAGGCCAGGCTCAAGCGGGCTTGTAAAATGGCTTGGCGCATTTGCTTAATGGCTTCTGGTAGGCCTAGGAATAAAGCTTGGGCAATCAAAGCATGGCCGATATTCAGCTCTTTAATCGCTAGGATCTGGGCAATAGGCTTTACGTTGTGAATGGTTAAGCCGTGGCCAGCATGCACGGTTAGGCCTTGAGCATCGGCGTAAGCTGCTGCGGTTTGAATGCGTTGTAGTTCTCGCTCTTTGTCTTCTGGATGTGCTGCATCGGCATAGGCACCGGTGTGAATTTCGATCACCGGCGCGCCTACGGCCACGGCGGCATCGATTTGCTTAAGGTCGGCATCGATGAATAAAGACACGCGAATGCCTGCTTCGGTCAAAGACTGGACGTATTGTTTCACCAGCTCAAACTGGCCGATCACGTCTAAGCCGCCTTCGGTGGTGACTTCTTCACGCTTTTCTGGCACCAGGCACACGTCTTCTGGCAACACATTTAAAGCGTTTTGTAACATTTCTTCGGTTAACGCCATTTCTAAGTTCATGCGCGTTTTCATGCTGTTTTTAATGGCGTAAACGTCGTCGTCTTTAATGTGGCGGCGGTCTTCGCGTAAATGCACGGTAATGGAGTCTGCGCCGTGGGTTTCGGCCAGTAGCGCCGCTTCAACTGGGCTTGGGTAAATGGTGCCGCGGGCATTACGCACGGTGGCAATGTGATCGATGTTCACGCCTAACAACATGAAAAACTCCTTTTATTTAAGTGAGTGCAGCTGCGCCATAATGTGGCGGCTGTGTAAGCCTTCGGGCAAGCGAAAAGCCAATAACATTCGGTTCAGTAATAATACATCTTGTAAGCTTTGGGTGCTGGTTAATTTGCCTCCAGCCAAGGCCAACAGGCTATGGCCCTCAACCAAAAGTTGATGCGGCTGAACCACTTCATTACGCCAGCGTTTAGGATTGTGTTCCGGCGCCATCAAATAATAGGCATCAGCCTCAATGGCCAAGCCTAATTCATCGCTGACGATGCTAGGCGCCACGCCTAAGGCCGTCAGCAGCGCCCATTCAAACAGCCTCAGCGCTTCAGCCAATCGTTCATTGCGGCAAATCGCCGCCAAGACCGTGCTTAAAGCGGCAAACAAGCTGGGGCTCGGATCGTCGCGAATGGTCAGCTTCAGCATCAGCTCGTTCACGTAAAAGCCGCTCATCAACGCCGCGCCTTGGGGCTGTGGCCAACCGCCCTGCCATTGAGCCGTGTGTAGGGTGCGTAACTCATTCTGACCAAACCAAGACAGCGTCAGCGGTGCAAACGGCATCATCACGCCACGCAATGCCGACTGTGGTTTACGGGCACTACGCGCCAGCAGAGGCACACGACCATAATCTTGGCTATACACCTCCACCCACAGGCTGCTTTCGCGCCAAGGGTAGCTGGTGAGCACAAAGGCTGGCTGGTGATCAATACGCTTGGCTTTACTGGCTTTGGTCATGGGTAGGCAAAATCAATCGACGAGAAAACCCGATTATAACCGAATCCCCTACAGTATTGGGGCTGGCGCTTAAGCGGCCGCAGGAATAAGGCCACTTAGGCCTCCGGCAACGGCGCATCAACGCACTCAAATGCCTGCGTGGCCTTAACCGCTCGCTGCCAACCGGCATATCGATGCTGACGCATGGTCGCCGACATCTGAGGCATATAGGCCTGAGCCAGCTGCCAGTTGGCCTTAATTTCATCTAAGCTGCGCCAGTAGCCGATCGCCAGGCCGGCTAGGTAGGCTGCGCCCAATGCCGTGGTTTCGTTCACCATCGGCCGTTCAATGGGCAGATTCAAAATATCGCTTTGATACTGCATTAAAAAATGATTCTGGGCCGCGCCGCCATCTACGCGCATGCCGGTAATCGGCATGCCTGCATCGAGCCGCATGGTTTCCATGACGTCTTTGGTTTGGTAGGCGATGGCCTCAAGCGTCGCGCGAATCAGGATTTCTTTACTGGTGCCGCGGGTGAGACCAAAGATTGCCCCTCGCGCGCTAGAATCCCAATGAGGCGCGCCTAAACCCACAAAGGCCGGCACCACGTAAACGCCTTCGGTTGAGGCCACGCTGAGGGCATACTGCTCGGTCTCGGCGCTGTCATCAATCATCTGTAGCCCATCGCGCAGCCACTGCACCGCCGAACCGGCGACAAAGACGCTGCCCTCAAGCGCATACTGCACCATCGGGCCCACGCTGGCCGCAATGGTGGTGATTAAGCCATGTTGAGATTGAATCGGCGTGGTGCCCGTGTGCATCAGCATAAAGCAGCCTGTGCCGTAGGTGTTTTTCAGCTCGCCGGCGTTGAAACAGGCCTGACCAAACAGCGCCGCCTGCTGGTCACCCGCCGCGCCCGCAATGGGCACCTCTTGACCAAACAAGTGGCTCGCCGCCGTAGTTGCATACACCTCCGAAGAAGGACGAACCTGCGGCAAAATAGCCTTAGGAATGTTCAACAGCCGCAATAAATCCTCATCCCAAGACAAAGTGTGGATATTGTAAATCATGGTCCGCGACGCATTGGTGACGTCGGTCACGTGGGCTTGGCCGCCGCTGAGCTGCCAAATTAACCAGGTGTCGATGGTTCCGAATAATAAATCGCCTTGCTCCGCCCGCTCACGGGCGCCTGGAACATGCTCTAAGAGCCATTTGATTTTAGTGGCTGAGAAGTACGCATCCACACGCAGGCCTGTTTTCGCTTGAATCGTTTCCTCATAACCGGCCTCGATGAGCGCATCAGCAATGTCGCTGGTTTGACGTGACTGCCACACCAAGGCTCTGTGAATCGGTAGCCCCGTTTTTTTATCCCAAATAACCGTGGTTTCACGCTGATTGGTGATGCCAATGGCCGCAATTTGCGCCGGACTGGTTTGGGATTCGGTTAACACCGCCGCCAACACCGTCTGTACTGAAGCCCAAATTTCATTGGCGTCGTGTTCTACCCAGCCTGGCTGGGGGAAATACTGACGAAACTCTTTTTGTGCCTGATGCACAATGGCGCCCTGACGGTTAAACAAAATCGCGCGGGTGCTGGTGGTGCCTTGGTCGATGGCCAATATGTATTTTTCTTGACTCATGTGCCTAACTTCTCATGGTTTAAGGCGTCGTCAATATTCGCTCATTGAACATCATTGAGCGAATACATAGACAATAAAGGCTAAGGATAACGTAAATTAATTCAACCTAACAGGTATGGGGCAGAAAATGCCCTCTCCTCGATCTCTTATGCCGACTCTTGACCTGACGACGGTGTGTGAGCTAGTTATGAACACACAATGCTTGCTGGTTCTGGGCACTAGCCGTGAGCTTATGCTTTTTGTTCAAAGGGCTGGATCATGCTTCTTAGGCAGCGCTTCCAGACACGCAGCTAGTCACCCTATTATTCATTGCTTACAGGGGTAGAGGCTGGCCGATCAGCTAAGTGGGCAAACTGATCACCCTTAACATGCGTTATGTTAAATTTTAACTATTAAGTATTATTAACCAAGCCCTTTTTATCCAGATTTTACGATTTACGGCGCCAGCTCCATAAAAAATGGCCGCCCTCAAACCAATAAACGCATCCCAAAAACCGCCTCAAAGCCTTTAAAAGCAGGCGTCTTGCTAATTATTATCCGATTAAAATCAACCCTCTTAAGATTTATGCTGATTTATTCACGCATCAGCGCTTGACAGCTTGGCCAAAATTACGCAAAATGCACGCCTATTCCCTGATAGCTCAGTCGGTAGAGCGACGGACTGTTAATCCGCAGGTCCCTGGTTCGAGCCCAGGTCGGGGAGCCAAATATCAAAAAGGCCTTATCGAAAGATAAGGCCTTTTTGCTGCGTCAACGCCTTCCTCAACATAAGCCATCAGCCTTTTGCGCTTAAATAGTCCCCTACTTTTTACGTTACGCCCTCAGGCTTCTGGCCACACTTCAAACAAGCCAGCGGCGCCCATACCGCCCCCTACACACATGGTCACCACGGCATAGCGGATGCCTCGGCGCCGCCCTTCGATCAGCGCATGCCCCACCATTCGGGCACCCGACATGCCAAAAGGATGACCAATGGCGATGGCCCCGCCGTTTACGTTTAAAGCCTCATTAGGTATGCCTAAAACATCGCGACAATGGATCACCTGTGCCGCAAAGGCCTCGTTTAGCTCCCATAAACCAATGTCGGCCATACTCAGTCCAGTCTGCCGCAATAGCTTAGGCACGGCATAAATAGGGCCGACCCCCATTTCACTCGGTTCGCAGCCAGCCACGGCATAGCCTCTAAAAATGCCCAGCGGTGTCACGCCTAAACGTTCAGCCTCGCGACGGCTCATGACCACGCAGGCGCTGGCACCGTCAGACAGCTGGCTGGCATTTCCTGCCGTGACGCTCCCCCCCTCTAAAACGGGCTTAAGCCTAGCTAACCCAGCCGCCGTGGTGGCCCGAATGCCTTCATCTTGAGCCAGGCAAACAGCCACCTCAACCGCCGCCTCACCGCTTGGATCGGGCACGAGTTTATGCGTGGGCATCGGCACGATTTCCGTCGCCAATCGGCCTGCGGTAACTGCAGCCGCCACCCGTTCTTGGCTTTGCAGGCCATATTCATCTTGCTGCGCCCTACTGATGCCGTAACGAATCGCCACATTTTCCGCCGTTTGCAGCATGGTGGTGTAAACGTCAGGCCGATGCTCACGCAGCCAAGGCGCCTGTTGGTACCAAGTATTGGTGTGTTCATTCATGCTCAAGCTTAAAACATCCAAGCCACCCGCAACGGTAATCGGCACACCGTCGACCAATACCCGCTGAGCAGCGCTCACGATCGCCTGTAGCCCCGAAGCGCAAAATCGACTGACGACCATGCCAGCAGTCGTGACGGGCAGCCCCGCGTGCAAGGCTATTTGGCGCGCAATATTGCCGCCCGTCGTGCCCTCGGGCCTACCCACGCCAAAAATCACATCGTCTACCTGATCTGGCAAAATACCGGCTCGTGCCAGACTAGCCGAAACCACATGAGCCCCTAGTGCAGCACCATAGGTATGGTTAAACGCGCCTTTATACGCCTTACCAATGGGCGTGCGTACCGACGCCACAATCACCGCTTCATCCTGCTGAGTCATCCTGCTGCTCCTCATCTTGATAGGCCAAAAACACCTTTAAACCAATGGTCCATAAAATCCTTGCCCCGATGCCACTAACGCTTCAATCAGCGCAGCAGGCCGCCACACTTCACCATGCCGTTGCTGCCACTGCTGCATCTGCGCCAATACCTTATCCAGCCCAATCGAATCAGCATAAAATAAAGGGCCGCCCCGATAGGCCGGAAAGCCATAGCCGTGAACATAGACCAAATCAATGTCGCTGGCGTGGGCCACAATGCCTTCAGCCAAGATTTTGGCGCCTTCATTAATCAATGCATAAACCGTACGCGCCACTGCCTCAGCCGCATCCATCGACTCTGGCGAGCGCCCCACAGCGGAAGCCGCTGCCTGTATCACCGCGGTGACCTCTGCATCCGGCAATGGCGTCCGACTGCCACCTTCGTAACGATAAAATCCTGCGCCGGTTTTTTGACCAAAGCGGCCCAGCAGGCATAAGTGATCGGCGATGTCGCTGTAGCGTTTAGCTGGGTCTCGGCTAGATGCCAGCCGTTTACGCGCCGCCCAGCCAATGTCGAGGCCGGCCATATCGCTCATCACAAACGGCCCCATGGCCATGCCAAATTCAAAAAGCGCCTGATCCACTTCGGTAACCGTTGCCCCCTCCTCCAGCAAAAACAACGCCTCTTGCTGATACGGCGCCAGCATGCGGTTGCCCACAAAACCTTCACAGACGCCCACCACCACGGCAATTTTTTGCAATCGCTTGGCCAAGGCCATGGCGCGCGCCACCACCATAGGGGCGGTTTGCTCGCCCCGTACCACTTCCAATAAACGCATCAGGTTGGCAGGGCTAAAAAAATGTAGCCCCAACACCTGCTGTGGCCGCGTGGTGCTGCCAGCTAATGCATCAATATTCAAGCGCGACGTATTACTAGCCAACAGCGTTTTCGGGCCACACACGGCATCAAGCTGCCGCAACAACGCCTGCTTTGCCGCCATGTCTTCAAAAATAGCTTCTACCACCAAATCCATATCGGCCAGCGCCTCGATGTGGACGCTCCCCCGAATCAGGGCCAGCCGTTCGGCACATTGCACCGTCGTGAGCCGACCCTTAGCCTCTAAACCCTGATAATGCTGTTTGATGTGCTCTAGCGCTTTAGCCAACGCCGCCTCATTTTGCTCCAGCAAACACACTGACAGCCCTGCATCGGCACAATTAATACTGATGCCCCTACCCATTAGGCCGCCACCCACAACGCCCACCGCCTCAATCGGCGGCAGCGACGTAGCCATCACGGTTTTTGCAGCCAACCTTTGCGCAAAAAACAAATGGCGCAGTGCCTGTGTTTCTGGCCCCAGCAGCAGACTTTCAAACCGAGCCCGCTCAAAGGCTAAGCCTTCATTTAACGGTAGTCTCAGGCTGGCGGCCACACAGTCAATGGCTACCTTTGGCGCCTTAAACCCGCGCTTACGCTTGGCGACGTCAGCATAAGCTTGGCTCACTAGGGCCTCTGCATCGTCGGCGCCAACCAAAGGCGGGGCATCCAGTGACAGAGGCACAAAATCGGCCACCACTTTAGCGGCATAAAGGCAGGCACCTTCGGCAAGGCCAACGTCCATCACAGCTTCGGCCAAGCCGATGCGTAATGCTTCCTCAGCGCCAATGCTACGGCCACTGCTGATCAAATCTAGGGCGTGAGCAAGGCCTACCAGTCGCGGCAGACGCTGGGTGCCACCAGCGCCGGGCACTAGGCCTAAAGAGACCTCAGGCAAGGCCAGCTGCGCCGTCGGGCTCAACAGCCTATGGCTGGCCGCCAAGGCCAACTCCAAACCACCACCGTAGGCCACCCCCTCAATCGCGGCCACAATTGGCTTCTGGCTCTGAGCCACTAAGGTCAACACGCTGACCAAACTGGGCTCTGCGCTGGCCGCTGGGGTATTGAATTCGGTGACGTCAGCCCCCGCGCTGAACACACCACCGCGACCATAAAGCACGATGGCGGTGACGGCATCGTCCGCCAGCGCAGCCGTGAGCGCCTGCTGTAAACGCTGGCGTAACGCCAGCGACAGGCTATTGACACGGCCCTGCTGAAAATCGATCAACGCCACCGTACTCAGCATTTGAAAATGTGTCTTGTGGTTCATTTTGTCTCCCTTCATCATCACTGCCGTGCAAAATACAGCCGATGCAGCTCAGCCAAGTCAACATTGGCCGCGGTCTGAGACAACAGCACCTTGCCGCTTTGCATTAAGTACACGTGATCGGCGATGCCCACAGCACGATGGGTATTTTGCTCCACCAAGACAATAGTCTTCCCTTCCTCTTTTAAGCCTTGCATGATGTCGAAAATGGCGCTGACGATGACGGGCGCTAATCCCAACGAAGGCTCATCAATCAACAGCACCTCAGGATTTGACATTAGGCCGCGCCCCATGGCCAACATCTGCGCCTCGCCGCCAGAAAGTGAGCCAGCCAGCTGTTTATAGCGTTCTTTTAAGCGCGGAAAGCGTTGATAGTTCAGCGCCAAGTTAGCCATGATGTGCTCACGACTGTGCTTAGGATAGGCGCCCATCAACAGGTTTTCTTCCACGCTCATGTCTTTAAAAATCATTCGTCCTTCGGGAATCAAGCACAGGCCCAGGCCAGGCATGTCCCATGTCGGCACGACATCTAAAGGCGCATCCTCTAAGCTAATGTGGCCCTGCGTCAGCGGGATCAGCCCCATGATGGCGCGCAGTAAGGTGGTTTTACCGGCGCCATTGGTACCGATAATGGTGGTCAGCGCGCCTTTGGGCATTTCCAATGAAACATCCCACAAGATGTTGATGGCGCCATAGCCCGCCCGAATGTGGTCTACTTTAAGCATGGCTTTCTCCGGTATAGCTTTTAATAACTTCTGGATGGTTAAACACCTCTTCTGGCGTCCCATTGGCGATCAGCTCACCAAAATTCAGCACGCACACGCGGCTACACATGTGTGAAATCGTTTCAATGTCGTGCTCGATGATTAAGATCCCCACCTGCCGCTCTTCATGCAGTGATTGCAGCAGCTGCATGAATTGACGCTTTCCCGTGGTTTCCAGGCCAGCCAATACCTCATCTAGGAGCAAGAGCGTAGGCTCTGTCGCCAAGGCTTTAGCCACTTCTAACGCCTTCAGCTCGGTCAAAGCCAAATCGGTAGCAGCCGCGCTATTGGCCTTATCCATCAGGCCCATAAAGGTTAAAATATCGTCAATCTTGTCTGGATCCACCTTCCCCGTACCAAAGCGCTGCGCCACGATCAGATTTTCGCGTACGCTTAACTCATGCATGGGCTGAGGAATCTGAAACGATCGACCAATGCCTAGGCGGGCGCGCTGATGCAAAGAGGTTTTCAACATGTTTTGGTGGTTAAAATTAATGTCGCCGCCGCTGGGCTTGACTAGGCCAGAGACCGCATTAAACAGCGTGGTTTTACCAGCACCGTTCGGCCCCACCAAACCCACGACTTCATCACGCCCCACGGACATGCTGACGTTGTTGACGGCCACCAATCCGCCAAATCGAATGGTGACGTTATTGAGATGGAGCATGTCGTCCTCCTTTAAATTTTTTGGCCAACAAAGGCACAAGGCCCGATGGACTAAAGATGATCATCGCGACCAATAAAGCCCCCAATACAATTTGATGCCCAGTGGGTATGATGTTTTTAAACACGAGCTGATCGATCATATAGATGACGATGGCCCCAATCAGCGGCCCGAATATGCTGCGATAGCCACCAAAAATGGCGGCAATGATCGGCACCAAGGTCCAGCTAGCATCAAATGCATAGTTAGGCTCTAAAAAATTGATGTAATGCGCATTAAACGCCCCCACTACCCCCGTCATAAAGGCCGACACCAACAGCATCGCCGCCTTCAGTAAAGTGCTGTTGACGCCCACGACTTGGGTCGCCGACTCCGACTCATGCATGGCCTTCAATGCCACCCCGTAATGGCTTTTACTGATGCGGGCATACACCCACACAAACAGCACCACAATGGTTAAAATCAGCAGGTAGCTGCCCAAATTACTGCTTAAGTCAAAGCCCAATAGCATCGGCAATTCAGGGATGCCGGTTAGGCCGCCGGCACCGCCGGTGATGCCCCGCAGCTCCGTGGCCAAAATACGAAAGATTTGCGCATAGGCCAAAATGGATAAGGCAAAATATGGGCCAGACAGCCTCAATGCCGGCAGCATCGCCAAGGACGCAATCGCCGCACCGATGCCGCCCAGCAGCATCGCGGGCAAAACGGGTAGGCCATAATTTAAGGTCAACAAAGCGGATGCGTAAGAACCCACGCCAAAAAATGCCGCCTGACCAAAGCTCACCATGCCGCCCAAATTACCCAATAGCGCCCAAGCCAACGCAATGCCGCCAATGGTTAAGGCCGCAATCAATAGGCTCAGCAAATAAAAGTTCGACCCTAAGAATAACGGCACCAATAAATAAAACAGCACGGCCAAACCCAGATAGGTCCAATGATTCGCTTTCATGACGCCCTCCTTTGACCAAATAGGCCATTCGGCATGACAAACAACACCAATAAAAATAACAGCATGCCGGTTAATTCTTGCAGCGATGAGCTAAATAAAGTAATGGTTAAGGATTCGACAATACCCAGCAGCACGGCCCCAACCAATACCCCAGGAATAGACCCAACCCCTGCCAAAACGGTGATGATGAACGCTTTTACAGTCAGCGAATCGCCCAATTCAGGCTGAATGAAATTGGTACTGTAAAGCGCAATACCTGCAAAGGTAGCCAAAATACCAGACACCAAAAACGAGATCAGCTCGGTGTAACGTGGGTTAATCCCCATCAGCTTGGCGGCGTCGCGATTGCTGGCTACGGCCCGAACCGCGCGGCCATACCAGCTTTTACGCAGCCACCACCAGCCCAAAGCCATCAACACCACGCTCAGGCCAAAAAATGACCATTCACTGTTCATGCTGTAAAGGTTGCCCACAATAAAAGCCTCCTGAAACCAAGGCGTAGTGCTGGCGTGTACATCTGACTGCCAAATCAGCAAAATGGCATTGGTCAGCACAATGGCCACGCCATAGGTTAAGAGCAGTGAATTCAGCTCACGATCCAGTTTGATTTTGCTGACCATAAAGTAAATCAATATCGACAGCGAACACACCACGGTTAAGGCCAGCGGTATGGCCACAATCGGATTGACGTTGAGCCACAGTTCCGTCATATAGGCGATGTAAGCCGCCAACAGCACTAATTCGCCATGCGCCAAATTAATGATTTTCATGGTGCCGAACACCAAGGCCAACCCCAACGCAATTAAAGCGTAGGCGCCGCCCGTCAGCACACCTGAAAAGATGGCTTGGATAATCAATTCAAACATTTTTGCCCCCTCTTGCGGCTGGTGATCCCCAGCCAGACATTTAACTTCAATCGACTTTTTGGGCCGTCATCGCTACCACGGCACGCCCGGCACAACCAACTGACCCGTAGCGGCAGCAGGCGGCCAAACCAGCTCTACACGACCGTTTTGATGCTGGCCAATATTAGGCATGAAGTTGGGGTTGTCGCCGTTGTCTAAGAAATTCAGACGACCAATCAGCGTGTCTCTATCGGTTCGGCGCATTTCATCTGCTAAACCATCACGATCCAAAGTGCCCTTATCGGCGGCGCGGGCAATGGCCTCAAACAAAATGGTCGATTGAACGTAGCCATATTCATTGAGATAATCTGGGCTTTTTTGATATAGGGCTTTAAAGCTTGCTTCAAACAGCTGCCCCTCTGGGTCGCTAAACTGAACTGGATAAGGCAGCATTTCCGTACCGGAGATGTTTTTAACTAAGTCGGGAAACTCTCTGGCCATTTTGGCGTTGGCAATTTGCCATACGCCTACCAAGGCGGTGACGTTAGGCTTCAACACCCGCGCCGCCCGCAATAGGCCAACGTAGTCGTTTTCATAGCCCAACATATTGATCACGTCTGGCTTATCCAGCAGCTTGACCTTGTTGATGATGGGCTTGAAATCCCGGATGGCAGGATCAAACGGATGCATGGTGACGACCACGCCGCGCTCGCTCATGATTTTATTCACGTCACGCGCCAGCTCAAAAGTCGACTTTTGGGTGGAGTACACCACGGCCAAACGCTTCACCTTTAAATCGATAAACATCCCCGTCATGGCTTTAACATAGCCATTGGTGTTGTTGATGCGAAAAAATTTACGGTAGCCTTGATTGACAAACTCTTCGCTGGTCCCCCCTGACGTGATGTAGACCAGGCCAACCTTATTAGCAGCCGACGAAGCCGGCGCCACCAAATCGGATGTGGCGCCACCAGTGATGGCCACCACTTTTTGTGACGCCAGTCTGGCCACCGCCGCAATGGCTTTAGCCGGCGCAGACTCATCGTCAACGGTGATCAGACGAATGGCGTATTTGGACTGTTGCTTATTGAATATATCGACGGCGGTCAACATGCCTTCATGCATGCCGGTACCGCCACGGGCATTACCCCCGGTAAGCGATATCACCGAGCCGACGCGGATTTCTTGTGGCGCCGCCACGGCCATGCCTGCACTCAGGAACATCGTGGTCAAAAGCGTGATGCAGATAGACTTCATCTTATTTCTCCTCTATTTGTTGTTTTGCATGCTCAACCATGCGCACGAGCGATCAATTATTGGTATGGTGCCTCGACTGGGCTTGGCTCATGCTGGATTAATGTGCTTGTTTGACGACTCCTTTCTCAATTAAAACCGCAATGCGATCAGCATCAAAACCATGCTGACGAAGAATTGCCACACTGTCGGCGCCAAACTGCGGCGGCGCTAATCGATAGCTAGCAGGATTGGCGCCAAGCTTAATCGGTGACCCTAAACCCTGATAGTCTGGCCCAATATTGACCAGCATGTGCCGATGCGCCGTGTGCGGATGCGCCACCACGTCGGCAACGTTTAAGATCGGACCAGAAGGTACGCCAGCCTGTATCAGCTCATGGGCCAGCTGAGGCCCGTCATACTGGCTTAAGGTCGCCTCCATCGTGGCTTTCAACGCTTCACGATGCTGACAGCGCAAACCATTGTCACTAAAGCGTGCATCATTGATTAACTCTGGCCGGCCAATGTGCTGACACAGCTTCGCAAACTGTGCATCATTGCCTACGGCGATGTACACAGGCTCAGTCCGCGTTGCAAACACATCATAGGGGGCAATATTGGGGTGGGCGTTACCACTGCGCACCGGCACTTGGCCCGACACCAAATGATTGGGCACGTGAGGATGCAGTAAAGACACGCCGCTGTCGTACAGTGCCGCTTCTACAAGCTGGCCTTGACCGCTGGCTAAGCGCGCCTGCAGAGCCAATAAGATGCCGATACTGGCATTAAGGCCGGTGACCATGTCTACCACTGGCAGGCCAACTCTTAACGGCGCGCCATCGGCGTCGCCATTCATGCTCATGATGCCCGCCATTGCCTGAATCACTGAATCATAACCAGGTAAGCCACCCAAGGGGCCATCTGCACCAAAGCCCGTAATGCGGCAATGAATCAGCCGAGGAAAATCCTGAGCCAGCGCCGCATCGTCCCCAATCCCCCATTTCGCTAAGGTGCCGGTTTTAAAGTTTTCCACCAGAACGTCGGCATCGGCGAGCAGCGTATGCAACACCGCGCGGCCTTCTGGCTGAGTTAAATCCAACACCATCCCCTGCTTATTGCGATTGACCCCACCAAAATAGGCCGCGCTACCGTGCTGGAACGGCGGCCCCCACAGCCGTGTCTCGTCCCCTTGTGGTGGCTCAATTTTAATGACGTCCGCACCATGATCAGCCAACACTTGAGTGCAAAAAGGCCCGCCCAAAACGCGGCTCAAATCAATCACCTTAATGCCTTGTAAAGAGCCCATCGTTTTCGTCATGCTTCCTCCTGAACCGGTAACAGGCTTAATGCCATCGCCTCAGACACAGGCTGCTGCGCCAATAAGGCCTGCAACACCAGCGCATGCGCGGGGTTTAAATCTGCCCGAAGGGGATGAACGGGGCTCAGCTTGTGCTGCAACACCAAATGTGCCCAAGCCAACCGCTGCCAATCCTCACCCATTTGCGTGGCTTCCCACGCCATAATAATGGCGGTGGTGATGTGGTAGAGCGCTGAGGCGGCTTTACGCACATCGGTTTGCACCTCAGCAGCAGCTGTGGCGGCCACAAACGCCTCCACCTCAATCAGTTTCCGACCCAGAGCCTGAGCCGAAACCTCAGGTAGGCCCTCAACAGCCAATAGGCCACGCAAATACGTGGTTAAATACACCAGCGCATCGTTGCGCGTAATGGCTCTCATCACGTCCAGGGCCACGATATTGCTGGTGCCTTCCCAGATTGAGCCCAAATGTGCATCTCGGACGATGCGAGGGTCTGACCATTCTTCAATAAACCCACAGCCACCGCGCACTTCCATGGCATCGCCAGTGACTTTGCGCGCATCCCGGCAGGCACGAAACTTAATCAGCGGCGTCATCACGCGCACGCGCTTGGCCGCTTCTGGCTCGCCTTGCTGGCTGGCGTGCATCGACAAAGCCGTGTGTAAAAACATAGACCGCGCCTGCTCGGCCGGCAGCATCATTTTCAACAGCTGTTTTTGCTGTAACGGCATGTCGATTAAGGCCCGACCAAATGCCCGCCGATGCTGGCAGATGTACAATGCCTCGCCCACTGCCCGGCGCATCAATCCAGCTGCACGGACACCATTGGATAAGCGCGACAGATTAATCATGTCAGCCATTTGCTGAAAACCACGACCCACTTCGCCAATGAGATAGGCGCTGGCGCCGTTGAGGCTGATCTCGCCACTGGCCATAGAACGCGTGCCCAACTTGTCTTTTAGGCGCAAAATCTGATAATCATTAGGCGTCCCATCTGGACGCAGGCGCGGCATCAAAAACAGTCCTAACCCCTTTAGGCCAGCTGGCGCACCCTCGACGTGGGCCAAAACCATGGCCAAGCCAGCGTCGGGATTAGAACAAAACCATTTGTCTCCACTCAGCGTCCACTCACCATTGTGTTCAGTGGCGACGGTGGTGATTCGCGACACGTCAGAGCCGGCGCCCTGCTCGGTAATAAACATCGCGCCTTGGGTCAATGCGTCAAAATCATCGGTGATTAAATTAGGTAGATAGCGACTCACCAGCTCTTCATCGCCGTATCGGCGTAGCGTATGGGTTAAAGAATCCGTCATGCTGACGGGACAACAGAGGCCAAACTCAGCCTGTACGAATAAAAAGGTGAAGGCGTATTTCGCCATAGGGGGCATGGTTTCGCCCCAACCTAGGGCGCCAACAGTGTGCGACATACTGGCCAAACGCCATTCGATATAGGCCTTTTTTTCTAAGCTGACGTAATCTGGATGTTTATTGATTTTCTGTTCGTTAAACCCCTGGCGATTGCGATACTGCAATGTAGGCGGGTGTTTATCCGCACTGAGGGCCAAATCATCTAGCTGACCGCCCACCTCTGCCCCTAACTGGTTTAAATAAGGCAATAAATAGGCTTTTAAATCTGCCTCCAGATAAACATCCAATAAGCGCACCAGCGTAGGGTCTTGTTCAAAAACATTACTCCCATACCGGTCAGGGATGTCAGCAGCAGCAGCCTGTGTTAAATTAACTTGGGTTGCCATAATGTATGCTCCTTCATGATCAACGATTATTTTTTGATGGGTAGCCACTTGATCTTATTGATCTAGTTGAATCATTATTAGCCGCAGCCCAGATGAAAATAAAATACATAATTTGCATCGTTTGATATAAAAAGCATATCGTTGTCTGCATTGAGCGCAAGAGGAGCCATCAATGAATTTGAAACAGCTGCGCCATTTCGTGGCCGTCGCCGAAGAGCTACACTTTGGGCGCGCCGCCCAGAAACTACACATTTCTCAGCCACCGTTAAGCCTGAGCATTCAACAGCTCGAAAAGAGCCTTGGCTTTTCCCTCTTGGTACGCAACAATAAATCCGTCAGGCTCACGACGGCTGGGGCCGTCTTTTATAAAGAGGCCATCACCTTGTTGCGTCATGCACAAGACATGAAAGACGTCAGCGCTCGTGTGGCTCAAGGGTTTATGGGCAGACTACGGATTGGTTTTGTGGGGTCTATGCTGTTTCGAGGACTGGCCCAGAGCGTGCGCCAGTTTGAGCAGCAGCGCAGCGGCGCTGAAGTGGTGCTGCGCGAGATGAATACCGCCGAGCAAGTGGATGCGCTTAGCCGTGGCCAAATTGATCTAGGGTTTATTCACACCAGCCATTTAAGCACCCACATGGCTTCTAAGTTATTAATGGTAGAGCCGTTTATATGCTGCCTCCCCAAACATCACCCTTTAAGCCAATCGCCCTCTATAGACGTTGCCGATTTAGCCCATGACAGCCTGCTGCTGTTTCCACGAGCGTTGTCACCCCACTATCATGACCGCATCACCGCGATTTGCATTAATGCAGGCTTTAGCCCCTATGTGTGTCATGAAGTGCGTAACTGGCTAACCATTGTTGAATTTGTCGGTCAAGGCTTAGGCATTGCGCTGGTGCCGGCCTCCATGCAAAAAAGTGACACTGAGCTGGTGGCCTATCGCCCCATTATGCACAGCGAGATTAAATCTGAAACCCATTGCATTTGGAATCCGCTAAATGATTCCCCCTTGCTACAAGGTTTTTTGAACGACTTACCGTTCCCGGCAGCGTGATGGCCTGATAAAACGCCCTCATGATGGCCGAATGGCCGCTCATGAGGGCGCAAGGAAAGGAATAGACTACCAACGCATGGTCGCGGGCCTAACGGCAGGATCAGTATGTGATGGGAACAAGGGCAACACTTCTTCGGCCAACTCTTGAATCACTTCATTCACGGGGCGCTGCCCCAAATGAAAGCCCAAAATCCCATGATTCACGCCAGCCCCCTGCCAAGCATGCAACAAATCAATCAAGCCCTTTCGCCCTGTTTTCAATACATAGCCGCCATATTCGGGCGTGCGCGGGTAATCAGGATCCTCCACCAGGTCGACCCATTCGTTGGTCATGTGGGGCCGAAAACCACCGTCTGGAATCAATCGCCGCCAAGCCTGAATTTTACTGGCCAAGCGCAAGGGGCCTGCTTGATCATGAGTCGCTTCAGGATAGGTTAACCATCCATCCGCGTAGCGCCCCACCCAATCCAACGATTGACGCGACGCGCCGGTCACAATCAGCGGCACGCTACCCTGAACCGGTTTAGGCAAAAATTCAGCGCCGTTAAAGCGCCCTAGCGGCGAATCAATCGACAATAAACCCTCGGTATAAAGTTGACGAAAGTAGTGTACCGACTCTGCAAAACGCTCACCCCGGCTATCGTGTTCTAAACCATAGGCAGGAAACTCAATGGCTCGATCGCCAGAGGCAATGCCCAATACCAGCCGCCCACCAGACAGTTGGTCCAGCGTATTGGCGGCCTTCGCCAAATCCAGAGGATGGCGCAAACTGAAAA
The DNA here is from genome assembly GCA_041228285.1 of Neisseriaceae bacterium CLB008. NCBI lineage: Bacteria > Pseudomonadati > Pseudomonadota > Betaproteobacteria > Neisseriales > Neisseriaceae > Neisseriaceae bacterium CLB_ANTARCTIC_008. The sequence continues at coordinate 1,467,736 of CP166133.1, forward strand.
TGGCGCTCCCTGTCGCCAACGCCACCGATCGCGTCTGAGCGGCTAAATAGGCCAGATAGGTAAACGGATCGAACAGCTGGCCTGCGTCACCAAAACCAGGATCAAACAAGGGCACATCGCGCACCCACACCGCGGCAAATCCCGCCGCATCAATCTGCTGGACCCAATCGGCCTGGCCTGCCAGCACGCTCATGTCGCCCTGATAAACACGCTGTGGCAAAAAAACGCCCAGCGTCAGCTGGTTGGGCGCAAACATCCGCCGATAGCCCGCATGCTGAGCAAATGCGTCAGCAGACCTCCCTGGCGGCGTTAAGCTTTGCGCTGCATCGAAGCTTAGGGTTGTTGTATTCATATGGTGCATCCTTTGCATCAAAAATTATTCCGGCCCTTAAGCCCCCGTTGCTGGCTCTGGTAACACCATGCCACGCTGTACCGCGGGCCGTGCTGCTACGCGCTCAAACCAATCGCTTAAATGGACATATGCACTAAAATCAAACGAAACAATGCGGGCAATGTGCAGCCAGCCAAAATGAGCAATGTCAGCAATCGAGTATTCACGACCGGCCATATAAGCGTGCTGCGCCAAATGTTGGTCCAAGGTGGCGAAAGCCTCCTCTGTGAGGCGTCGATAGCGTTCAATTAAGACCGGATCTTTGGCCTCGGCAAATACTTCAAAATGCACCCGCTGGCCCAACAAGGGCCCAACGCTTGCTGCATGAAACAGCAACCATTTAATCGCTTCCCACCGCGTATGCGTCTCTTTAGGCAGTAGCTGGCCGGTTTTTTCGGCTAAATACAGGAGGATGGCAGCGGATTCAAACAGCACCACGTCCTCATCGTCATCAATCAAGGCCGGAATCCGACCATGAGGGTTAATCTGTAAAAAATCGGCTGTTTTGTGCTCGCCCTCATCCACGCGTACGTGATGAAGACGATAAGGCAGGCCCAACTCCTCTAAAGCAATGGTCATTTTAAAACCATTAGGGGAGCTATCGGTGTATAGCTGAATCATGCGGCACTCCTGAAGTGAATGGGAACAACAAAAGGGGAATGGCCCTCATCATCCAACAATCCGACAGCTTTGAGAAACGATGTATTTTGATACCATAGTTTAGAAAAACTAAACTCAAATCGAATTCAACCCAACACCCTTAGCCCCTCGACTCAGCGATTACGAATAAAAGAATTAATCCATAAATAACAACAACTTACAGGACGACCGAACACAACTAAAAAGTCATGATCGTGCTTGACGAATCTTTGCAACCATCTTAAATTATACATAAAGCATAATAAAACCATTAAAAAAATAGCCTGACGAAGGAGCCCTTATGCACATCATTCCCCCGCCAGATGCTCGCCATCAGGCATTTGCCGACGCATTGGCCGCCCAAGGCCTGCCAGCAAAGCAAATCTACACCGATCCCATCAGCCGCTATGCCTATGGCACCGACGCCAGTTTTTATCGTTATGTGCCACAGGTTGCCGTACGCGCCCATAATGAAACCGAAGTCAGCTTGTGTATGGCTTTGGCTAAACGCCATCAGGTTGCCGTTACGTTTCGAACCTCTGGCAGCTCACTTTCAGGGCAAGCCTGTACCGACTCCGTCTTGGTCATGCTCGGTGATGGTTTTTTAACCCAAGAAATTTTAGACCATGGTTTGAAGATTCGTCTGGGGCCCATGGTGATCGGTGCGACGGCCAACGCCACCTTATCGCCCTATCATCGAAAAATCGGCCCTGACCCTGCTTCGATCAACACCGCCCGCATAGGCGGCATCGTGGCCAACAACAGCAGCGGCATGTGCTGCGGCACCAAAGAGAATACCTACAGAACCTTGGACAGCATGCGCCTCGTCTTGGCCGATGGTACTGTTTTGGATACGGCCGACGACGCCAGCGTGGCTGCGTTTCGACTCAGCCATGCCAGCCTATTAGCTGAGCTCCAAGCTTTATCTCAGCACGTACGCCAAGATGACGCCATGATGCGGCGCATCGCCCACAAGTATCAGATGAAAAACACCACTGGCTACAGCGTCAATGCTTTGGTTGACTTTGAGGATCCAATAGACATGCTGTGGCATTTAATCATCGGCTCAGAAGGCACTCTGGCCTTTGTTTCCGAGGCCGTGTACCGAACCGTGCCAGACTATCCAGACAAGGCATCAGCCTTTGTGTTTTTTGACTCACTAGAAGCCTGTTGCCAAGCCGTGACTGCGCTACGAAAACGCGCCACCGTCGATGCCGTTGAGCTACTGGATGCCTTAAGCATTCGCCGCACTGGCCAAGAAAAAACGGGTTTGCCCGACTTCTTTTATGCTGACTTCAGCGACGATGCGGCCAGTTTGCTGATTGAAACCAAGGCACCCAACTCTGATTTACTTCTGCAACAAATCAACGCCATTGATCAACTGTTGGCTGAATTTGGGCCAGTGGCTCACACTGGTTTTCAGCTCAATCATGGGGTTAGCGATCAATTCTGGGCTGTACGAAAAGGCTTGATGCCGATTTCTGCCGCTAACCGCCCCAAAGGCACGAGTTTTATTACCGAAGACGTGGTGCTGCCCATTGAACGACTGGCCGAGGGCGTTCGCCGCTTGACGCAGTTATTCCTACAGTATGAATACGATGATGCAATGATCATGGGGCACGCCCTCGAAGGCAATTTACACTTCATTCTGACCCCAAACATGGATGAGCCCAAAGAGGTGCAGCGCTTCGATGACTTCATGCAAGATTTAGCAAACATTGTGGCAATAGACTACGGCGGCTCGCTTAAGGGCGAACACGGCACTGGCCGCAACATCGCGCCATTTGTGCGCACCGAATGGGGCGATGATTTATACGCGGTGATGTGCGCCATTAAAGATTTATTCGACCCCGATCGCATTTTAAACCCAGAGGTTTTGATCAACGCCAACGAGCGACTCCACGTCACCTCACTCAAAAACATGCCCGTGAGCGACCCCATCGTCGATGACTGCATTGAATGTGGCTTTTGCGAGTCAGCCTGCCCGGCCAACGGTTACACCCTCACGCCGCGCCAGCGCATCACCACCCATCGCTACCTCAGCGCCCTCAAGCGTCATCCCAACACCCTACCCGAGGTCTTGGCGGAGTATCAGGCCAGCTATGCTTTAAAAGGCATTCAATCCTGTGCCGAAACCGGTATGTGCGCCACCCGATGCCCAATAGGCATCGATACCGGCAGCCTGATGAACAAACTGCGGCAAGACGCCCCCAACATCACCACAATGGCACACGCCCAAAAACAATTGAGCAACCTCAGTGTTTTAGCGCGACTCGGCCTCAAAACCGCCCACGGCATTGGCCTACCGGCGGCCGGGCGCATCAGCAAAGCCATTCATCGACGCTATCCGTCCTTGCCCATCATCCCCTTGGGCATGCCCACCGCCTCTCCTAGATTACCCAGTAGCGATACCATTCAAGGCCATCAACCGGTGGTGTATTTTGTTTCCTGCGTCAACCGCGTCATGGCAGAAGTAGGTGAACGTGGCGCGGATCGCCACACGGCCAGCCACACACTGAATCTCTTTAAGAAATCAGGCTTCAAGGCCATATACCCAGCCAACCTAACCCAACTATGTTGTGGTCAGCCTTTCGCCTCAGCCAAGGCCAACAGCGTGGCGGCCACAGCAACCCAAGCACTGAATAACGCCCTATTACAGGCCTCAAAACAAGGTAAACATCCTGTTTACCTGGACAACGGCCCGTGCGCCTTACGCATTAAAGAAGCACAACAGCAAGGCCTGATCGACAGTCGGCTAGTCCTCTACGATGCCGCCGAATTTTTAAGCCAACACGTCTTACCCCAGCTCACCATCCATCAAACGCTGCCCCACTTGGCCCTACACATTCCCTGCTCGGCCAGCAAGATGCATACGGGCGCAGCATTAAAGTTGCTGGCTCAAGCCTGCACAGATACCCTCAGCGTACCCGATATTGCCTGCTGCGGTTTTGCTGGGCTCAAAGGCTTTACCCTACCCGAACTTAACGCCAATGGACTACGTAATCTCCCCAGGCTCTTGCCATCGGCCTGTCAACATGGCGTGTCCATGAGTAAAACCTGTCAGGTTGGCCTAACCAGCCATTCCGGCCTGCCTTACCACAGCATCGAAGCCCTGCTCGATCAATGCAGTCGAGCTCCTTAAGTTTTGCAGTACTCCCTCTGCTTAAAGGAGATGCAACATGGTTTGGTCACAATCTTATACCCCGTTAGGGGGTAGCCTCGGCTGGTCGGCTCTGGCAGCTGCCATCCCGATCATATTCTTTTTTGCAGCCTTAACCGTCCTTAAACTCAAAGGCCACGTGGCGGCACTGGGCACCTTAATCCTCGCTCTTTTAGTGGCCATCATTGCCTATCAAATGCCCGCCAGCCTTGCTTTAAGTTCAGCACTGCACGACTTTGTATATGGCTTGTGGCCCGTGGCATGGATCATCATCACCGCCGTCTTTTTGTATCGCATCACGGTCGAGTCTGGCCAGTTTGACATCATCCGAGCCTCCATCATTAGCGTCACTGCCGATCAGCGCATTCAGCTGCTCTTGGTCGGTTTCAGTTTTGGTGCTTTTCTAGAAGGCGCGGCGGGTTTTGGTGCGCCGGTGGCGATCACCGCCGCGCTATTAGTCGGCCTCGGCTTTAAGCCCCTCTACGCAGCAGGCCTATGCCTCATCGCCAACACCGCGCCCGTAGCCTTTGGCGCAATGGGTATTCCCATCACCGTGGCCGCACAAGTCTCAGGGCTAGACCCCTATGATGTCGGGCAACTGGCTGGGCGCCAGCTGCCGGTAATGTCCATCATCGTGCCTTTTTGGCTGATTGCCATGATGGACGGCTGGCGTGGATTGCGTCAAACGTGGCCGGCAGCCTTTGTCTGCGGCATCACCTTCGCCATCACCCAGTTTCTGACCGCTAACTTTATTGGCCACGAACTCCCCGATATTACGTCGGCACTGGTCAGCCTATTTGCCTTAACCGTATTCCTGCGTTACTGGCAGCCCAAAGAACGCTTTACCTTTGAAGGTATGCTCCCTGGCTTAGACACCAAGGCCGCCAGAGTACCCAGTGCTTTTAGCTTCGGCCAGCTGAGCCGAGCCTGGATGCCCTTCATCATCCTCACCGCCATGGTGGTGCTGTGGACCTTACCCAGCGTCAAGACGCTATTAGCCATGGGTACCCTGACGTTTGAGCTACCCATCAGCCACATGATTGCGAAAACCGCACCGATTGTAGCCGACGCCAGCACCTATTCAGTGGTGTACAGCTGGAACATCTTGGGTGCCGTAGGTACGGCCATTTTCATCACCGCGCTGATTTCATTAACCATCGTTGGCATGAAGCCGGCCACAGCCTGCCGGCTGTTCCTACAAAACCTCAATAATTTAAAATGGCCAGCTTTATCCATTGGTTTCGTATTGGCCTTTGCCTTTGTCGCCAATGATTCAGGTATGTCATCCACCATGGCCTTGGTTTTGGCCGGCACGGGTGTGGCCTTTCCATTTTTCTCACCGTTCTTAGGCTGGCTAGGCGTTTTTTTAACCGGTTCCGATACGTCTTCAAACGCCTTATTCGGCGCGCTACAGGGCAATACCGCCCACCAGATCGGCGTGTCTCCCGAGCTCCTTGTCGCGGCCAACACCACCGGCGGCGTCACCGGAAAAATGATCTCACCGCAGTCTATCTCGGTGGCTTGCGCGGCAGTGGGGCTGGTTGGGCAAGAATCCAGCTTGTTTCGCTTTACCTTAAAGCACAGCCTGATTTTCTGTACCTTCGTCGGTATCATGACGGTACTTCAAGCCTACGTCATGCCGTGGAGCATTATATTATTTACCCGTTAAAAACCAGCTGCGCCACGACCTTCAAGGCGGGTGCAGCTGGCGCCCAACACTGCCCCATTTCTCTTATATCATCCACTAAAAGCGGTAAATCCTGACGCAGCCGAGCAAGGCCACATTGACAAACCGCGGTGCTGCTACTAGATTAACCCTCTATTTCCTGAATAAGCTGCCGCTGTCTGAGCACATGACATGGAGCAGCACAAAAAAATAAAGCGTCTAAAAAGGAACAGCATGACCACCCCAAACCTCACCACGGTAAGCCTCAAAGGCCCAGAAATGACCCAAGAACACCCGATTGACGCTGCCCACCAGGCCTTTATCCAAGCGCTGGGCCAAGTATTACCCGCGGCGCAAATTCACAGCGATCTCATCAGCCGCTATGCCTATGGCACTGACGCCAGTTTTTATCGCTACGTACCCCAAGTGGTGGTGCGCGCCCACAACGAAACCGAAGTCCAAACCATCCTGCGCTTAGCCCAAAGCCATCAAGTCGCGGTGACCTTTCGCGCCTCAGGTACGTCGCTGTCTGGCCAGGCCTGCTCCCAATCCGTTTTGGTCTTGATGGGAGATGGCTTCCTGACCCAAGAAGTTTTAGACGACGGCCTCAGGATCAAATTAGGCCCCATGGTCATCGGCGCCGCCGCCAACCAAACCCTATTGCCATTTGGGCGTAAAATCGGCCCCGATCCAGCGTCGATCAATACCGCCCGCATTGGCGGCATCGCCGCCAACAACAGCAGTGGCATGTGCTGCGGCACGCGCGCCAATAGTTACCACACCCTAGACAGCCTGCGTATAGTGTTCGCCGACGGCGCCATTTTGGATACAGCTGATCAGGCCAGCATCGATGTCTTTAGGCACAGCCACGGTCCATTATTGAACCAAGTACAGACACTGGCGCAAAACATTAAGGAAAATCCCGCCTTAGCCGAGCGCGTGCGGCATAAGTACCGCATGAAAAACACCACAGGCTACGGCATCAATGCCTTACTGGATTTTGACGACCCCATCGACATGCTCACCCATCTGATGATTGGTTCAGAGGGCACGCTGGGCTTTATTTCAGAAGTGGTCTATCACACCGTACCCGATCATCAAAATAAGGCCTCGGCCTTCATCTTTTTTGAATCACTCGATACCTGCTGTCGTGCCGTGACGGCACTACGCCAGCAAGATCAAGTGGATGCGGTAGAGCTATTCGATGCCCTTAGCCTTCGCTACATCGGCCGTGAAAAAAGCGGCTTACCCAGCCTGTTCTATGCCGACTTTGACGACGATGCCGCATGCTTATTAATTGAAACCAAGGCCGAAAACGGCGCTTTACTGCAACAGCAAATCAGCGCCATCAATGCCTTATTAAAAGGCTTTGACTACGCCGAACACACCGGATTTCAAACCGATCACGCCATCACCGATCAATACTGGGCCGTGCGTAAAGGCTATTTACCCATCGTGGCCGGCAGCCGCCCCAAAGGCAGCAACCTCATCACCGAAGACGTGGTCTTCCCCATTGAGCGTCTGGCCGAAGGCGTGCGCGAATTAACCCAGCTATTAGTCCAGTTCGGCTACGATGAGGCCATGGTGATGGGCCATGCTCTTGAGGGCAATCTGCATTTTATTTTGACGCCGATGATGGACGACCCCACCGAAGTTCAGCGCTTTGAAGACTTCATGCAGGCACTGGCGCAGCTGGTGGCAATTGACTTCCAAGGCTCCCTCAAAGGCGAGCACGGCACCGGCCGCAATATTGCGCCGTTTGTGCGCACCGAATGGGGCGATGAGCTCTATGCCATCATGTGCGACCTCAAGACCTTGCTCGATCCGCATAACGCCCTCAACCCCGACGTCATCATCAGCAGCAATGAGCGCATTCACGTCAGCTCGCTCAAAGACATGCCTCAGGCCAACGAACTGATCGACCACTGTATGGAATGTGGCTTTTGCGAGCCGGCCTGCCCATCTAATGGCCTCACCCTTACGCCGAGACAACGCATCACCGCCTATCGCTACCTCAGCCAGCTCTCGCGCCAAGGCCTCAGCCCTTCCTTATTGAACGCTTACCAAGACAGCTTCGACTACAAGGGCATCCAAACCTGTGCCGAAACCGGCATGTGTGCGACGCGCTGCCCAGTCAGCATCAATACGGGCACCCTAATCAAGCAGCTCCGGCCAGAAAGCAAACGCCTCGGCGCCGCCAACTGGGTCAAAAACCACATGGCCAGCACCACAGCCTTAGCGCGCTTCGGCATCAAGGCCGCCCACATGGTGGGCCTAGACACCGCTCATCAGCTCAGCCAAAAAGCCCACCGTCGCTATCCGACATTGCCTATCGTGCCCCTCAGCCTGCCTCAGGCGGCGCCCAAGCTGCCGCAAGCCAGCGTCAATGGTTGTGATCCAGTGGTGTATTTTGTTTCCTGCGTTAACCGCGTGGTGGCCGAAGGAGATGGTCGTACACCCGGCCAACATTTGGCCCAACATACTTTAAATTTGTTTCGGAAAGCCGGTTTTAACGCCATCTATCCCGACCAAATGAACCAGCTCTGTTGCGGCCAACCCTTTGAATCGGCCAAGGCCGCCTCGGCCGCCAGCGACAGCGCCACCTCGTTGAATCAGGCACTGTTATCGGCATCTAACTATGGCCTGTATCCCGTTTATCTAGACAACGCGCCCTGCGCCTTAAGAGTGAAAGAGGCACAGCAACAAGGCCTGATCGATGCCCGACTACAGCTCTACGACGCCGCCAGTTTTCTGGCCGAACAGGTATTGCCTAAGCTCACCCTCAGTAAGCCACTGCCCGAGCTGGCCTTACACATTCCTTGCTCTGCCACCAAAATGGGCGCTGGGCATGCCTTAAAAACCTTGGCCAACGCCTGTACTAACAGCCTCACCACGCCAGATATAGCCTGCTGTGGTTTTGCCGGCAGCAAAGGCTTTAGCCTGCCAGAGCTTAATGCCAATGGTTTACGCAATCTTAACCAAGCTCTGCCAGAAAGCTGCCAGCACGGCGTCTCCATGAGTAAAACCTGCCAGATTGGCTTAACCACTCACTCCGGCCGACCCTATCAAAGCATCGAAGCGCTGCTTGACCAATGTAGCCAATAGGCCGTTTACAGCGCCCTTAAAAGCCTCATGTGCCGCAACATGAGGCTTTTCACTTTAAAGAAATAGCATAAAGTTTGCGGTTTCCTCTATAATGCCAGTATCCCAACAACCGCCGTCTATCAAGGTGCCTATGTTAGCCGATCAACGCAAAATGTTTGCCAGCAATCTGTTGGAGCAAAGCTTTAACAGCACCGCTGGCTGGATTGAATTTTTCTTGGCCATTGCCATCGGCCTGGTGGTGCGTCACTTCGTTCTCAATTGGTTGTCCAAGCGCGAAACGCCCAATGCCCGCCTCAATCTGGGCCGCCACATCATGCATCGCATCGTTTGGCCGCTATCGGTCTGCGTGGTTAGCTCCATCGTCGCCTATCTATGGCATTTAGCCGGCTTGCAACCCTTATGGCTGCTACTTGCAGCCGTGATTTCACCATGGCTGGCGGGTGTGCGCACCATCATGGCCGTCATCAGCCATGTGTTACCGAATAAGTTTTTAGAACGTTCTTTGGAGTATTTTCTAGCCGGCCTCTTGTGGGGCGGCTACGTAGTGTGGCTAATCGGCCTAGACAGCGTGGTCATTGATTGGCTGAACCGCACGTCTTTAACCATAGGTTCATCCTCCCTAAGCCTGATGATGCTGGCCACCGGCCTACTTTGGGTCTGCGTGGCCATCATTGCGGCATTGTCGCTGGGGCGCACCATAGACAAGCGTGTCATGGGCATGCGCAATGTCGATCTTAACTCTAAGTTCGTCATCAGCAAATTAGTGCGCAGCATTTTGATCATTTTAGCCGTCATCATCACCCTGCCCATGGTCGGCATTGATCTGACCATTATTTCGGTATTTGGGGGCGCGCTTGGCGTCGGCTTGGCTTTTGGCTTACAAAAAATTGCCAGCAACTATGTGTCTGGCTTCATCATTTTACTAGACCGCTCCATCCGCGTCGGCGACCGTCTCCTCATCGATAACCGAGTGGGCTATGTCTCACGCATCAACTCTCGCTACGTCGTCCTCAAAGGCACCGACGGCGCCGAGATTCTGGTGCCGAATGAACGCTTCATCGCCGACACCGTCATCAACCAATCCTTTACCGACACTGCCATTCTCGACTCCGTCCATGTGGCCGTCGCCTACGGCACCGACATTCCGCAAGCCTTAACCTTATTAAACGAGGCCGCCACCAAACACCAGCGCATTCAAAAAGATCCTGCTCCTTTTGCCTACATTAAAAACTTTGGTGACTCCGGCATCGATCTAGGCCTTAACTACTGGGTTGAAAATCCCTCTTTAGGCATGCTGGGGATTAAATCGGCCATCATGCTCGACATTTGGCACCAATTTAAAGAGCACGGCATTGAAATGCCGTTCCCACAGCAAGAGGTGCGTATTTTGAACGAGCCCAGCCATCCACAGCCATCACGTTCAGCCCAAGAGCACCGAGAGTCTGAAGCTAAAGTCGAAAAAGTGAAGCAAGACATGGACACCCACAATGAGTTTTCCGAAGTCAAGAAAACCATTCCCGAAGTCAGCGAGATCCAAACCCCGCGTTAAGATCGACCACAAAAAACCGCAGCGCCTCATGAATAGGCTCTGCGGTTTTTTTATGCCTGATGATGCGTAGGGCTTAAAGCATTTCTTGGATCAATTCAGCCAAAATCTTGATGCCCGCATCGATTTTGTCTTCGGTTACGGTCACAAAGGCCAAACGCAGGCAGTTGTGCTGCACGTCGGTGGCAAAGAATGGCTCACCAGGCACAAACGCCACTTTACGCTCGATGGCTTTAGCCAGCAGCACCGAAGTATTGATGTGTTCAGGCAAGGTCAGCCAAATAAACATACCGCCCTCTGGTTGGGTAAAGCGCACGCCGGTGGGCATGTATTGAGTCAACGCCGTCAACATGCTACGGCAGCGAGCCGAATAGAGCGCACGAATCGCTGGAATGTGACGCGCCAAAAAGCCATCTTTCACCACTTCATAAGCCACGCGCTGGGTCAGACTAGGGGTATTTAAATCGGTTGCCTGCTTCAGCTGGATTAATTTATTAATGAAGGTTTCAGAGGCCACGATGTAGCCGAGGCGAAAGCCCGGCGCCAAGACTTTAGAAAACGAGCCCAAATACACCGTGTTTTCAGGCGATAAGCTATACAAGCTGGGTAAGCGATTGCCTTCATAATCCAATTCACCGTAGGGGTCGTCTTCAACCACAATTAAACCCTGCGCCTGAGCTTGAGCAGCCAGCGCTTGGCGACGCGCTAAAGGCATGCGACGACCGGTTGGGTTCTGGAAGTTAGGGATGGTGTACAAGAAGCGCGCATCGGCCATCAATTCTGGCGACAAGGCCGCAGGATCTAAGCCCTCTTCGTCCGAAGCCACCGACACATAGCGCGGTGCGTATTGATTAAACGACTGCAATGCACCCAAATAGGTAGGCGTTTCGACCAAAACCGTACTGTCGTCATCGATCAACGCCTTGCCAATTAAGTCCAAAGCCTGCTGTGAACCGGTCACGATCAGCACTTGGCTTGCCGTCACCGCTACGCCATCGCTTGAAACATGTGCCGCCACCCACTCACGCAATGGCCCGTAACCCTCGGTTGGCCCATACTGTAAAGCGCCAAACACATCAGCACCGCTCATGACCTTCGCCACCGCCGCTTGAATTTCTGGCACTGGGAACGCATCGGCAGAAGGCAAGCCGCCAGCAAATGAAATAATATCGGGCTGTTCGGTCACTTTTAACACTTCTTGAATGGCCGTACTTTGAAAAGCCTGGGCGCGCGCTGAGAATTTCCACTGCATGAGGACACCTTACCTACTATTCGAATAAAACCAATCATTATACGCCTAAACCCAGTGCCTCATAAGGGCTGAAGCGATTATTTTAATTGGACAAAATGTTCATGTACATTCTGTTTCTACCCGTTTTTTTAACATCCGCACCACGCGACAAAATGGCCCAAACGTCTCCCTCTCGCCAACCTAAACACATAACGCTTCCAGCGGCTGGGCATTTGTGGGCTGAAATCATTTAGTGTTACCATTAAGGGTTGGCATCCGCCCGCTTTTTGCGGCGTCACGTTACCCCCACCCCTAACCACTCGCGACAAGCATCCCTATGATCAAAAAAAGTTTATTGGCCCTAACCCTCGGCGGTTTGGCCATTGGCATGACCGAATTCACCATGATGGGGCTATTGGAAGAATTTGCCCGTGATTTAAACATCAGCATCCCCAGCGCCGGCCACTACATTTCCATCTACGCCCTCGGCGTGGTCATTGGCGCCCCCTTGTTGGTGGTCTTGACCAGCAAAATGGCGCCCAAGAAAATCCTCATGCTGTTCATGCTGATGTTTACCATTTTTAACGGCCTCTTTGTATTCGCCCCAGACAACAACACGCTGTTACTGGCCCGATTTATGGCCGGCCTACCGCACGGTGCCTATTTTGGCGTCGGCGCCGTTGTTGCTAGCCAGCTCGCCAGCAAAGGCAAAGAAGCCCAGGCCATTGCCACTATGTTCACCGGCCTCACCCTGGCCAACCTCATCGGCGTACCCATAGGCACCTTCATCGGCCAACACTTTTCTTGGCGGGTGACGTTTTTCATCATCAGCCTGTTTGGCTTAGTGACGCTCTACGCCACCCATCGCTGGATCCCCAACCTGGCGCCAAAGTCCAATATGTCGATGCGCCATCAGCTATCCTTCTTTGCCCGTAAAGAAGCTTGGCTGCTGATCGCCATCATTTCCATCGGCACCGGCGGCCTCTTTGCCTGGATCAGCTACATCGCCCCACTCATGACTCAGGAAACCGGCATCAGCGAACGCCACGTGCCCTTTATCATGATTTTAGTTGGCCTAGGCATGCTTTTTGGCAATATTTTCGGCGGCCGCCTCGCCGACCGCGTTGCCCCCACCAAGGCCGCCATCGGCGCCTTTATCAGCATGGCCATATGCCTATTGCTGGTGTACTTAAGCGCCGGCAATGTGTTTTTAGCCTACCTCATGTCATTCATCACCGGCTTTGGCGCGTTCATCATCAGCGCACCGTTACAGATGATGCTGATCGGCAACGCTCGCGGCTCAGAAACCATCGCCGCCGCCACAGGCCAAGCTTGCTTCAATATCGGTAACGCCCTCGGTGCCTTTCTCGGCGGTTTGCCTATGGTTTTCGGCTTAAGCTTCAAAGCACCTTCCCTAGTGGGCATGGTCATGGCTCTATGCGGTGCGGCTTTAAGCGTGTGGTTTTTGAAGATGTTGGCACGGCGGCCCCTAGTAGATTAAGTTCAACCTAGCTCCATAGCCAGAAGAAATCATTCACTATTCTGGCTATAGGGCGTACAATCAATGATAATGATAGATATTACCATTTAACTACATAGGCTCATGATCAATCTCAATCCTGACTTATTAAATCAATTTAACTTAACGGCTTTGTCTTCCCCTCATCTTGACGTTGATCTTTATGCTTGTCCATTATCTCAGGCCACGTTGCTTGATAAGCATGTGATATTTTTACAAACTCTACTCACATCAGCAGAGCAAGAAAAAACACTTAGCTATCAAACCGACAAACTAAAAGCCAACGCTATTCTTTCTAGAGGACTATTGCGCCTGATTCTGGCTCAATACATTAAAAACATCCATCCCAGAGACATTAATCTTCAATACCACACCTATGGTAAACCCTATTTACACGATGATTTAGTACACTTTTCTGTTTCTCACTGCGATAGCCTATTAGTGATTGCCGTTAGTCATAGGCACGTAATCGGTATTGACATAGAACGTCTGAACACAATCTATCAAGATGATTTAAGTGCATTTGTCTTATCACATAAAGAATCATCTGTTCATCAGCAGCTTAAAAAAATAGCTCAAGAGGCATATTTTCTACACTGTTGGACCAGAAAAGAAGCTTACTTAAAGGCCATCGGCACAGGCTTAGTAAATCACTTAAATTTAATAGACACAAGTGAGGAGTACATCATCGATCAAGGTAAGCAGACAACTTATATAGCCACGAGCATTGAAGTCGATCAGCAACACATAGCTTCTTTAGTCATTCTTTCTGATCCCACATCCAAGTAAATAAAAAGGGCTAACGCAGGAAGCTAAACTACATTAGCCCTTATCCACTATTGCTGAGCTTCTAATACCGAGGCAATAGATAGCTGATCATCTAAAACATATTGAATATCATCCCTATCAGATAAAGGATTCAATAATACGGCACGCAACAAAGTCAACTTTTGTGGGCCATACTGAGCGACTGCACGCGTGGTCCGTGAAATAAAAGATCGCCCACGTGCCCTTTGCATTTTTTGTAATGCCTCATTGAATCCATTAATCTCTACATTATCCTGTTCTGTGAGTTCCCTTCCTCGATAAGCCCTTGGAATATATCGATAAGTGAGAATATTGATTTTAGGCTCGGAAATCAGCTCAAATGCCTCACTATCTTTAATCTGCTGCGCCATAAATTCGGTATTTTCCATCGCTCTTTGAAAAATTTGATGATAACCTTTCCGTCCCAAAATGCTTAAGCAAGCATGTAAATACAAGGCGTTCGCAGGCCTAGTCCCTTCTAGAGTGTATTTTCCTTGATCCAAGGATTTCTCTCTGACAGCATATGGCGCATGATGAGCAATTTTTTGGGAAAGCTTCGGGTTTCTAAACAATAGCAAGCCACAACCTATAGGCATCATGAGTTGCTTATGACCATCAATGGTAATAGAGTCAGCTTGAGCAGCCCCACCCAAAACACTATTTTTATACTCACTTAAAACAAACCCCCCACCCCAAGCAGCATCAATATGGACATAAATATGGTGCTGCTGGCCCAAGCGACAAATGTCTGCCAGTGGATCAATACTACCAAAGTCTGTTGTACCCGCAATCCCAACCAAAGCAATTACTTGCTTATCGAGCGCCGCACATTTTTGCACCATTTGTGTCATTACTTCAATATCTATACTGTTCTCATGATTCACAGGTAATTTAATTAACTCTAAACCAAATATCTCTGCAGCCTTATCAAATGAGTAGTGCATCAGCTCAGAACCGATCACGACTCGACTGCTAACTTTAGTCGCTTGCTCGTATGAAGCTGCTTGTCTGCAAGCAGCCCAAAGGGCACTGATATTGGCCAGCGTCCCCCCACTGGTGAAAATCCCTAAGGTCGTTGTAAAATCATTAACGCAAGCCTCATAGAAAGATGGCTCAAGATCGAACAACTCTTTATGTATCAAACCCAGCGTTTGTCGTTCTAGCATGGTTAAACCGCGACTGGTTTCCATTTTTACCATGTTTTGATTTAAAGACTGTATGAGCCGTCCAATCTCTGGAATAAAGCGCGGCAATGGGCTAGTCATGTGCCCGAGAAAGCGTGGAGAAGCTAAATGGGCACTATCTGGAATAATTTGATGTTCCAGATAGTCCAAATAATCATCAAATGTTTGCCCCTCTAAAGGGATTTCAAATAATGAATATTTCTTAATTAAACTATCCTTATTAAATGGTGCCTGATCATCCGTATCATTGAAAAAGCGTGTAATCCCCTGATTAATACGCTTAGATAATGCATCGTTGGGTTGAGTAAACAAGGCCTGAATCTCTGCAAATGGCCGATCATATTGAAACTGATCAGCCTCAGATACACTAACGGGTTCAATCATAAAATTCCTTTCATAGATAAAATAGCGCATTATGGCGGAGGGTAACTTAGGTGTTATGGTGTCTCCTCACCGTGCATCACTTGAGCCATAACGATGGTAGGGTCTATGTCGGAAAACCTAATCAGTAATGCTAGTAATTCATCTAACAGCATTTGCATAAATGGGGTGCCCACTTTATTGAGCTTATAAGCGGCAGAAACAACAAGACCTTCAGCATCGGTGTGAACCATAAACTCAATATCGGTACTAAAAGCAAAATCAATTTTGTGATCAGCACAGCTTTCTAATTTCAAGTGTAGATCCCCTTGTCTATGCTCTTTTTGTAAGACTTGTTCATTAAATACCAATGACACGCTCAATGCAGAGCCTGTCTCAAGCCCAGTATTTGCAGCTAATGCATCCATAATGGTTTCATGAGGTATGTGTTGCCATGCAAAATCTTGGGCCATTTTTTCTTGATGTGTCGCCAGCGCTTGAGCAAACGATTGATCATTCTGCCAACTCTTTAACACCATCATAGGATTAATAAAATTTCCCAGAGTCTGCGCGAATTCTGAATAAACCCTTTGGGCGGTATACGCACCAAATACAGTATCACCCGCTACTTTGTGTCGCTCTAACATTATCTGTAAGGCCAAAGTAAAAATACCAAATAGCGTTGTTCGATGAGTTTGTGCCAGTATCCTTAAAGCCTGTACATGTCTGACCGATAGTTGTCTGACCATTAACTCTCCAGACTCATCCTGACTTTGATGATCTGAAAATGGCAGAATTAACGGCTTATAACCTGCTAATTTTTGTTGCCAGTAGCTTAGTCCTGGCTGAAGAGCATCGCGATAAGATGGGCTGGACTCCCATTGGATGTAATCAAAATAATCAACAGACAAGGCCGGTAACGATTTTCCACTATAAAGATCCATCAACTCCTTAATGAATAATTCACAAGACACACCATCGAACACAATATGATGAATATTAAAATAAAAATAATATTCATCCTCTGACAGCTTAACTAACTGTAATATTGCTAAAGGCGCATTGAATACTTGAATGGGGGTATTAAATAAATCATATTCCAAATCAGTAAGACACTTTGCTTTATCGGCCTTTAAGCTACCGGACAAATCCAAAATATTTAGCGTTAGTGGTTCGCCATTTAAAGTCATCATCGGCTGACTCTGTGCGTTCATTTCGACCTGCGCCCGAAAGATTTGATGCCGCATCATCAGATGTGCCATAGCTGTTTTAAATCTATCAAGATTGAGCTGATTTAAAATATGCAAACTGAACGGCATATTATGATTCATCGAACCTGCCCCATTCTGAATGGCTTGCCAAACGGCTCTCTGTGCAAAAGAGAGGGGGACTGACAAGCCATTAAAGCAATGGCTATCATCATATTGAGGTGACTTCGCGCCAGCTTTTTGTTCAATATGCTTAATCATGTCACTGAATTTGGGATTTTGAAGCAAACCACTGACGTCAACTGAGAAGCCCACACGTTCAGACAGGCCTATACTGAGCCGGATCAATAATAAGGAATTCCCCCCCATAGCAAAAAAATGGCTATCCGGATTCGGTTGTTGGCCCAACAGCTGCTGCCAAATATTGGCCAATGCCACTTCGTTTGTACTAATAGATGTCTTCATATCTCTTGCCTTTATTAAATTAACGCCATGCCATATGGCTTAAATGCCCGCTTTATAAAATAATCGCCTTATGCCTCAGAGGACGTTAATACATTGCGCAATATGGTTTCAGGCTGCCCCAGTAGCCGCACTAAATCAGCTTCATATTGAGCCAATAAATTTGCTGCTTCATCGTCAGACGCTCTTGCATGGTCATATTTCAAATTAAATTCAAATTGACCTGCACTTTGCCAACAAGACAATTCATACACTAAGCGCACATCATCACCAGCAACAGCCACACTCGTTAAAGCACAATCTCCTAAATACAGCATCTCATCACTCATCGGTTGCATGACAAAACACACCTGACACAGCTGGTTCACCCCAGCCCCCACTCCACTCTTACCTGTCTTTTCAGTCACTTGAGCAAAAGACAAAGCTTGGTGTTGCAGCATCTGTTTGTATTGTTCATTTACTTGATGCACTAAGTCATAAAATGTGGCGCCAGGGTTGTGCTGTGCGTGAAAGATAGGATTACTGATAAAACAGCCTAACATGTCATGAATCTGGCTATTCTCGCGCCCCGAGCTTGAGGTACCGATCAAGAAATTATTTTGATTAAAAAATGTAGCAAGCGTCACCTGAAAAGTGCTAAGCAGGACAATAAACGAAGTCAAAGCTTGCTCCTGGCCCAGTATCTGTATCTCAACACCCACTTCCTTTGGCAACGTCAGCCTAAGCGTTTTCGCGATGGGTGCCACATCAGCCTGAATCGGAATCAAGGCTTCCACCTCAGATCCTTGTGTTAGCCAAGAAGGTGTAGCATGGGCTTCTTGTGCATCGACTAAGGCGCGCTGCCATACAGCATAATCGCCATAATTAATGGTTGGCTCGACCAAATTAAACGAAGATATGCCCTTATTTTTATAAAGATTATTCAACTCATTAAAAAAAATAGGCGCCGACCAGGCGTCAAAAACCACGTGGTGAAAATTAAACACCAAACCATAGCCACCTTCTTTGAAGGGCAAAACATGGACGCGCCATCCATATTCTTTTAATAAATCAAATGGCTGCCGCACCACTTCGGCGACAGCATAATTCAACTCAGACCTTGCAATGGACTGCTCGTAATAAACCGGGGCATTCAGTTCTTGGTTCACCTGTTGTGCGAGCCCCGCAACCGTCAACGAAAAGAGACTGGATAAAGCAAAGTGCCTATTTTTCAAACTATTCAATGATAAATGTAAAACGTCTAAATCCAATGATTCTGCACACATAAAGCCTAACGTAATCCGGAACCGCATTCGACCAGAAGACATCTGCTCTGCCAACCACATATCTTCTTGTCCATAGGTTAGCGGGTATTGTGCCTGCCCCAACGGTTGAATCAAATCATCACCAGCATCTACGTCTTTTATTTTAAGCCTCAACACCAAATCTGCTTGCTGACCTAACGTCAAGTATGTAAATAAATCAGGTAATGCTACCGATACTTGAAATTCAGACTGGATTTGTGAAAGCAGGCGAATCAATAAAAGCGAATCACCACCCAATGCAAAAAAATTATCGCCCGAATGTTCTGGCCCTTGGCCTAAAAGCGCCGACCATAGTCGTGCCAGCTTACTCTCTACTTCATTTAAGGCTCGATCAGAACCTTCTGCCTGCAGCTCTCGCGGCCCCTGATCTGCTGGCTGAGCTGCTAAGGCTAACAAGGCCTTCATGTCGACCTTGCCATTACTTGTCAACGGAAACTCTGTCAACTGGAGCCAAACTGATGGAATCATCGCCTCTGATAAAACTGCCTTGGCTCGAGCGTATAGTTGCTCTTGCTCGAGCTGAACTACC
Source organism: Neisseriaceae bacterium CLB008 (assembly GCA_041228285.1). Lineage (NCBI taxonomy): Bacteria > Pseudomonadati > Pseudomonadota > Betaproteobacteria > Neisseriales > Neisseriaceae > Neisseriaceae bacterium CLB_ANTARCTIC_008. The sequence goes on from CP166133.1 coordinate 1,486,847, forward strand.
CCTGGAGACAGCAATAACGCCGCCACTAACTGCTGTTGCTCACTCAAATAAACCACGGCACGGCTAACCTCTGGCCAACCCTCTAAATGTGCCCGAACTTCACCAGCTTCAACTCGATTGCCTCTAACCTTAAGCTGGCCATCTGCGCGACCAACAAACTCGATTCGTCCATCTGGGTGATAAAATCCTAAATCACCAGTACGATACAGACGCTCCTGACTCACGGGGTGAGTGATAAACCGCTCCGCCGTACGTTCAGCATCATTTAAATACCCTCGAGCCAAAGACACCCCGCTACAATAAAGTTCAGATACCACCCAATCAGGCACATCAGAAAGGGATTCATCCAATATATGGTAGCCACAGTTTGCAATCGGGCGCCCATAAGGGACGCTAGACCAACCGGCCTCTATGCCTTCAATCTTATGCGCAATATTCCACATCGTCGTTTCTGTCGGCCCACCTACGCTGTACACCACTGTTTCTTCACTGCTTAAAGCGCGGATCCGATCGGCCAACGGCAAGGGTAGCCAATCGCCGCCCAATAAAACCGTCCTTAGATGACCAAAGCAATACTGTTTATACTCGCCCCAGGTCAACAACATCTCCATCATCGCAGGCACCGACACCCAGCCATTCACATCGTATTGATGCATTAACTGTGCCCACGCTTCTGGATTTTTGCGGTCTCCCTCGGCTGGTAAAACCAGAACCCCACCACTGACCATGACGCCTAATACATCGAAGACAGACATATCATGATGCAGTGCCGAGACGCCCAACATGACCAAACGCTCTGAAGCTGTAAATAAATGTTTCAAGCTGTAATCAATAGCATTCAATACCCCACGCCACTCAATCATGACGCCTTTGGGCTGGCCAGTAGTACCAGAGGTATAAATCACATAGGCCAAATCATCTAACTTTGTGTGGTAGCCTGGTAAAGACTGTGGGGCCGGTACGGCTCCTGCAAATAGCACCTTCGCGTGCTGAGATAAGTGTAAAACAGAGCCTGATGAATGCCCGGCTAGTAAGCCCTCAGTTTGCTCATTGACGATGATGACATCAGGCTGTGCATCTTCCAGAATAGCGTGTAGACGTGCTTGGGGCTGGTCGCAGTCTAAAGGCAAATAAGCTGCACCTGCGGCCAAAGCCCCCCATACTGAAACCGCTTGTAACTGGCTCTTGGGCAATAAAATAGCCACAATGGCTGGTTTCGAGGAGGCCCCTACAGCCTGACTAAGATAGCTACCGAGTCGGCTGCTTTGCTGGTACAAATCTCCATAACTCAATTGACCGTCACCCGCAATAACCGCAACCTGATCTGCTTGTCCTGGTTGATCTAGTCGGGTCACAAACTGCTGATATAAAGGCCGCTGATCATAAGGCTGCGGCATATGGTTAAATTGATGACGGACGGTTGATTGATTAATGGATACAGCCAAAGGTGATGAATGAGATAGCCATATTTGCCCTCCTTCTTGGCCTAGTTGCTGTAAAAGCCATTGATAGGCAGTAAACATAGCCTGTATCAAATGGGCAGGAAAACGCTCCTGAACGTAATCCCAATTCACATTCAATTGACCCTTAGCAAAATGATATTGGCTGTCTAACCATACCTGAGGCGTTTGTGACAGTGAAAACACCATTTCTCCGAACCATTCTAAATCAGAAGCACCATGAGGATTGACGCTGTCTGGCGCTGGCGTGAAAACAACCGGCATGGCCCCAAAAGAAGAGGCTCCTGAACGCTTCATCATTTCCCGTAATAGTCTGACGCCAGAAACCTGGCCAAAAGCCATCTCGGCCCAAAGCTGTCTTTGAATACCCACGATTCGGTCTTGCCACGAGGCATGATTCGTTAAATCTAAGCTTAATAAGCTAAACGTTGCGAACTCACCTATCACATGATTAATGTCAGAATGTATTTGCGGGCGGTTAAATCTAGGAATATTTAATGTAAACTGATTAGTATTAGCCCAATAACTCATCACTTCGGCAAAGGCACCTAAGAGCAAACCATTCAGCGTCACACCTAAGGAGGCACTGATGTTCAATAGCCGTTTCGTTTCCTCCGAGGAGAACTGGTGCGCTACGCGAGCGAACTTGCCTTTACCGGTGAATTGGGTCGTAGGTAACTTAGGTGCGGGATGAAAGGTCTCTATTCTTTCTTGCCAATAGGCCAAAGCGGCCTGATATTCTGGCGTTTTCTCCTGTTCTTTAGTCCAATGTATGTAATCTTGAAACGTGTAACTCAACCCAGGTAAGGTAGTTTCAGGCCGTTGGTACAAAAGATTAAGCTCATGAAATAAAATATTAATACTTCGACCATCGATACACCAAATATCTAAACTCAACGTTAAGCGACTAAGCGTCCCAAGTTTAAATACGCAAATTGAAAATTGTGGCCAACTGGCAATATCCGCTTTTCTTTGCGCCTGCTGATCGCGAGAAGCCAACAAAAAAACCTCTTGCTCAGCCTCTGTCCACCCAGACAAATCCTCACATCGTATCTCATAAGCGGGTAAGTCGTTTAAAATCACCTGTTGCCCATCCGGTAACGCAACCACTCTCAACATATCATGCCGAGCCAACAGACAATCCCAGGCATGCCGAAATTGCCCTAAATTAAAATGAGGAACGTCAATTTCAAAATACACATGCATGGCGCTGGCATCCTCAGCCAAAACATCCTGCCGCCCCACCCAATATGCCTGCTGCATATCAGACATAGGAAAAGCGGTTGGATTTTGTTTTGCCTTAATGTCTTTTTCTCGTGTATTTGAATCAGATGCATTCAATACTGTGTTTCTATCTTCCATTTGTTTTCCCACTTTGTGATTTAAGATGCTTAATGCTTACCTAGTCAAAAACTGGTTAAGCCTGATCCCCAGCTAAGGTTTCAAAAAGATAATCCACCAAAAGGTCGATCGTTGGATAGCCAATCAAAATGCCAATATCAATATCAAATGCCAAAGCTTTATGGATGTATATCTGATAAGCAATAATGTTCATCGAATTACCGCCTTGTTCAAACATACTGACGTCCGTACGCACAACCCTGCCCAATACTTCTTCCATACCGTCGCTCAACACTTGCCTCAGCATTTTTTTATCCATCACGGCTCGGTTACTTACCTGATTCAAATGCTCAGCCCCCCTTGCCACAACGGGTGGCTGAACAAGCCCACCTTCATCTCTTAACGCGTACTGAGCTCTGTTCTGGGCTGGTTCCGAGGTGAATAATGACAATTTATTTAATGCTAGCTCTGGCATCGTCACTAAGTTTTGCAACATCTGTATATAAGCTTTTAATAGAACATTGATGCTGAACTCATCGAAAAGCTCATCGGCATAATCAATCACTAATTTCATGTGTTGGTTATGCTCAAATAAAAACAAATTAAGGTCAAAACGAACGGTTTTCTGCGTTTGCTCCGGATGCATAAAGAGCGATAAGGAGGTCTCATCAAAGACAAGATCTTCAACTAAATTCTGATGTGTGCAGATCACTTGCACCACGGGATGGTATAAAGCCGAACGAGGATGATTGACCTGCTGGGTAATCTGGGTAAAAGAGTAAGGTTGATGTGCTAAAGATTGAGACACTGTTGTCAATAAGCGCTCAAGGTGTTCTGATAAGGAGCCCTGTTCAGATAGCTGAGCGCGAAAAAGGACGACGTCACTAAAAAAGTCAACGACCTCATCCAATGCACCCTGATCACGGCCCGAAACACCTCCACCAATCACGATGTCTCGCTCATTACACCAAAGCGATAGAGTCATCATAAAGGCGCTCATCAATACATGATAACCACCAACCTGATGTTTGATGGCCAGCAGGCGAACCGCTTCCAACAGCGTATCAGGAACGTCCATACATAATGTACGCCCAGATAAAGTTCGGCCTTCTGAACGAGGATAGTCTAAAGGTAGGTTGAGACAATGCGGCATGTCTTTTAAATGCTGCTTCCAGAAAGCTGCCGCCTTATCAATCTGCACTAACAAGGCTGGGTCATTACGTTTGAAATACTCATAATCAATACCTTGATGCAAAAGTGGTTCCAGCACCTCACCATGGTATAAACGATTTAAATCCCTAAAGAAAACCTGTAATGACCATGCATCTACAATAATGTGATGAGCCACAAGAATCAAAATGCTTTTTGCTCGGCCCTGCTTGCCACCCATTTTGGGCGTCAATAGCATCATCTTCATCAATGGAGGGCAACTCAAATCAAAGGGCTCTGACATCAACCGGTTATATTCAACCAAAGAATCCGCCACAGTATCGTCACACATTCGATACGTTAAGCCGATAACGCCGAAAGGATGAATCAATTTCGCAGGCGCATTGCCTACAATATCGAAGGCTGTTCTCAACGCTTCATGGCGCATGACCAATTGATTTAATGCCTGCTGTAATTGCTGAGCATCCAAAATACCATCAATTGAATACATTAGCCCTAAATGGTTAGAAAGACTATGCTGTTTACTAGTTTTACTCGTATACCAGGCCCCTAACTGATTTTCGGACAATGAGTGGTGAATCGCTCTATCGGCTATTGGCCAAGATTGCTCTTGAACCATGGGCAAGGTTTGAATTAACTCGGATTGCTGAGCAATGGTTGGAGCATGAAACACATCAACCAGCGATAAATCCACATTGAACTCAGACTTCAAGCTATTTAGCAAGCGCGTTGCTAAAACTGAGTGGCCGCCCAGCATAAAAAAATTCTGATGAATGTCAATGTTGCCATCTGTCCCTAGTAATGTACGCCATAGCTGGGCAATTTTTTGTTCGATGTCATTTCTAGGGAGCACCACATCAGCCTGCTCTCCTCGAACAAGCAGATAATTTTCTGCAAGAAGCATGGCGACCGCTCGACGATCAACCTTTCCACCTCTCAATTTAGGAATGTCAGGGATAAGCATAATAATACTGGGCATTGATGAACGAGGTAGGACTCTTTGCAGTTCTTCATAAATCTGCGTTTGATCAATCCCTTGACTGGCAACTACCAATACGCCTAATACAAGGTCACCATTATGAGCCAGCACCGTAGCGGAACAAGCAGCTAACACGCCGGCACAGTCGCACACGATCCTATCAATAGCGCGCAGATCAATCCTCACCCCGCGAATTTTAATCTGATCGTCACGGCGTCCCAAAACCACCATTTGACCAGCCTCATTAATTAAACCAAAATCACCAGTTTTAAACCAATACTGCCCCTGCTCTCTAAAAAACTTTGTTTCCTGCTCTGGTTGAGCAAGCGCATAACCATGAGCCAAAACCGGCCCGCCACAACATAACTCACCAACACATCCCCTAGGCAATATCCAGCCATCGGGGTTAACGATGCGGGCTGCAGCATGACTAAGCAGTGTCCCTGCAGGAATCAACCCGTTCTCAGAGCCCTTGACTTCATAGGCAATGATGTCTGCACTCATTTCTGAAGAGCCATAAATATTAATGATTTTTGCCTGAGGCATGCATAATCTCGCACGCTCGGTCAGTTGACTAAACAATAGCTCCCCACTGACAATAATGTGCGTTAACGAGGTTAACGCATCCTCCCGTCGTTCAAGCTCCGCACACATTTCTGACAGTAACGTAGGCGTTAAAGTGATTCTAGTGGCTTGTTGTGCCCGCACATATTCAACCAAGGCAATCGGATCCTTACGTACATCGTCCTTTGCAATAACTGCTCTACGCCCAATAACAATTGGCATAAATAGCTCTGCGTAGATGTCCACAAAACTCACAGATGTCTTCAGCACAAACACATCAGTTTGATCACTAGGATAAGCTCTTTCGCCCCAATAAATCCGATTGAGCAAACCAAAACGACGGCCTTCAATGGCTTTAGATGCTCCAGTTGAGCCCGAGGTGTAGACCAGATAAACAACCTCTGTCTCCGCAGAAGGCACCGGCTCAGTTGACGACAAAAAATTAAACAGGCTTAAAGAAAAGAAAGGTTGTTGATTAGGTACGTTAACCACGAACTCATCGTTTGTAACCACCAGCACGACCTGGGCTCTTTTTGTTAACTCATTGATTCTCTCAGGCGTATCAATGGTATCTAACAGTAATAATGTGCCGCCCAGCCTTAGCACTGCCAATGACGCAATCACCATCGAGACACCATAAGGCAAGAGAATCCCAACCCGATCAGTCTGTTTCACCCCTTTCGACTGCAGTGCAGCCGCCAATACCTGACTACGTTGCCATAAGTCTAAATAGGTATAGTTCACCCCTTGGTCAGTAAAAATAATTTGGTTTGGCTGTGCTTTTACCTGCCTATCTAATAACTCACTAATCGGTAAATTCTCAAACGGATCAAGCGTCCCGGCTAACGTCGACATAGCTTTGTTTGCTGGATATAAAGGTAGTTGACTGAGTAAAGTCTGATCTTTAGCCCTCACCATCATCGTCAAAACATGCTTAAATCCCTCAAGCATCATTGCGACCAAATGGTCCCCAACTTGATGTTTTGCATAATTAACTTCACATAACAAGCCTTCATTTGTTGGGTATAACCAAAATTCAATGGCAGTCCGATGGGAGCCCATACCGAAATCACCACCCGTCTTTAATGATAGAGTAAGGCCATCTTCTTCATAGGTTTTTTCCAGCACTCCATCATTAAATATCAAAGCCACATCAAAAAATGGATGTTGCCCAACCGTACGAACGGGATTGCAGGCTTCAACCACTGCCTCAAATGGCACATGCTGCCAGGCAAAGTCTGCCACTATCTGTTGGTGGCTACACTGCATGGCTTCCGATAAGGTTGCATGTACGTTAAAGTCAAAGCGTAAGGTCAATAAGTTAATGAAATTACCTACACTTTTTTCAAAGTCACTATTAACCCGATTTGAGACATAGGTGCCGAATGTCACGTCCCCCTCTGTTTTAAACCGAGATAAGACTAATTGTAATGCTACTGAAAATGCCGTAAATAATGTTGTTTGATGCTGACGAGCAAACGCTCTCAGAGCATCAACATCCGCTTTTTCAATCTGCCTGAACATCGTGCCATTCGTCGTATCATCTGATTCAGCCGCTGCATACGGCAAGACTAACGGCTCCATGTCTTGTAATCTCTGCTGCCAATAGGCCATACCTGACTGCAAACTCTCTTGCTGTTCCGGCGAACGCTCCCATTGAATATAGTCAATATAATCAAACGATAACTCTGGCAAGCTTTTATCATGATAAAGAGTCAGTAGCTCGCGCACCAATACATCGCAAGAAACGCCATCAAACACAATGTGGTGTACCAATAAGTGTAAATAATGTGATTCTTCAGATAATTTAATTAAATGAGCGTGAAATAACGGATCCTTATAGACATCTAATTCACGTGCGCAACCAGTTAAATAATCCATGTGAATTTTTTGTTGCTGCTCTGCTGGTGAAAAATCGGACCAATCACTAAATCTTAACTCAATATCATATGCATCCATCTGTAAGCAAGGTTCGCCTGCATCAGTGGTCACTATCCGACTGTTTAATAGTCTATGTCGTTGAATTAAATTGTGTAGGGCCCGCTTAAATTTAGAGGGTGCCAAAAAACCGCGTATTTCAAAACTTAATGGAATGTTATATTTAGCACGATCAGAAGCCTTGTCTAACGTCATCTGGAACCAAAAACCTCTTTGAGAGGAAGATAAGGGTATCCTTTGGTGTCTAGCCACCGACAACGATTGATGAGAAACCGACGACGCATTATTTTTCGAGGCAATCAATTCTGCCTGTTCCCACAATTTTAAATGAGTCAATAAATCAGGCAGCGTCACCGATACTTGAAATTCAGACTGGATTCGTGAAAGCAGGCGAATCAATAAAAGTGAATCACCACCCAATGCAAAAAAATTATCGCCCGAATGTTCTGGCCCTTGGCCTAAAAGCGCCGACCATAGTCGTGCCAGCTTACTCTCTACTTCATTTAAGGCTCGATCAGAACCTTCTGCCTGCAGCTCTCGCGGCCCCTGATCTGCTGGCTGAGCTGCTAAGGCTAACAAGGCCTTCATGTCGACCTTGCCATTACTTGTCAACGGAAACTCTGTCAACTGGAGCCAAACTGATGGAATCATCGCCTCTGATAAAACTGCCTTGGCTCGAGCGTATAGTTGCTCTTGCTCGAGCTGAACTACCCCTGGAGACAGCAATAACGCCGCCACTAACTGCTGTTGCTCACTCAAATAAACCACGGCACGGCTAACCTCTGGCCAACCCTCTAAATGTGCCCGAACTTCACCAGCTTCAACTCGATTGCCTCTAACCTTAAGCTGGCCATCTGCGCGACCAACAAACTCGATTCGTCCATCTGGGTGATAAAATCCTAAATCACCAGTACGATACAGACGCTCCTGACTCACGGGGTGAGTGATAAACCGCTCCGCCGTACGTTCAGCATCATTTAAATACCCTCGAGCCAAAGACACCCCGCTACAATAAAGTTCAGATACCACCCAATCAGGCACATCAGAAAGGGATTCATCCAATATATGGTAGCCACAGTTTGCAATCGGGCGCCCATAAGGGACGCTAGACCAACCGGCCTCTATGCCTTCAATCTTATGCGCAATATTCCACATCGTCGTTTCTGTCGGCCCACCTACGCTGTACACCACTGTTTCTTCACTGCTTAAAGCGCGGATCCGATCGGCCAACGGCAAGGGTAGCCAATCGCCGCCCAATAAAACCGTCCTTAGATGACCAAAGCAATACTGTTTATACTCGCCCCAGGTCAACAACATCTCCATCATCGCAGGCACCGACACCCAGCCATTCACATCGTATTGATGCATTAACTGTGCCCACGCTTCTGGATTTTTGCGGTCTCCCTCGGCTGGTAAAACCAGAACCCCACCACTGACCATGACGCCTAATACATCGAAGACAGACATATCATGATGCAGTGCCGAGACGCCCAACATGACCAAACGCTCTGAAGCTGTAAATAAATGTTTCAAGCTGTAATCAATAGCATTCAATACCCCACGCCACTCAATCATGACGCCTTTGGGCTGGCCAGTAGTACCAGAGGTATAAATCACATAGGCCAAATCATCTAACTTTGTGTGGTAGCCTGGTAAAGACTGTGGGGCCGGTACGGCTCCTGCAAATAGCACCTTAGCGCGCTGAGATAAGTTTAAAACAGAGCCTGATGAATGCCCGGCTAGTAAGCCCTCAGTTTGCTCATTGACGATGATGACATCAGGCTGTGCATCTTCCAGAATAGCGTGTAGACGTGCTTGGGGCTGGTCGCAGTCTAAAGGCAAATAAGCTGCACCTGCGGCCAAAGCCCCCCATACTGAAACCGCTTGTAACTGGCTCTTGGGCAATAAAATAGCCACAATGGCTGGTTTCGAGGAGGCCCCTACAGCCTGACTAAGATAGCCACCGAGTCGGCTGCTTTGCTGGTACAAATCTCCATAACTCAATTGACCGTCACCCGCAATAACCGCAACCTGATCTGCTTGTCCTGGTTGATCTAGTCGGGTCACAAACTGCTGATATAAAGGCCGCTGATCATAAGGCTGCGGCATATGATTGAATTGATGACGAATCACTAACTGCGCTGATAATTGCGCTTGATCGGTAAAGCTATTGGTATTAAGCATGCGTGTTTACACCCTCTAATTTTGCCCAAAGTAACTGACTTAAACTTCTAGGCGTCCTAGAGGTCATAAATTCAAGCATATCGATGTTTACATTAAGAGATTTTGTCAATTCGGCTTGGATTTGAATGGCAGCCAAAGAACTGCCGCCCATTAAGAAAAAGTCATCATCGGCCACCACCTCTCGACCTAGGTAATCTTGCCAGCACTGACAAACTTGATCTAACAAATCAGCCTCTGACGATGCTGTACCCATAGGCATTGAGCTAGGCGTAACCGAATCATCAACGGCCAGATCAGGCTCTGTACTAGCGGTTAAGTTCAAAGTTGGCTCAATCCAATACCGTGTTTTTTTAAATGGATACCCGCAAAAAGGCACTTTAGCCATTGATACATCAAATAGATTGGCCTTAGGCACAAAACCCGCTTGATACAAGCCAGCCACAGCATGTAAAAATTGAACCACTTCATGTTCAGGCTGTTTGGCACTGGCCATTACGGCCAGCCCTTTTGCATGCAATAATGCTGCCAATGAAGAAACCGGCCCAACTTCAATGGCACAATTAAAAGCTGCATCCTCCATCGCACTAGATAAGGCATCATCAAACAGTGTGGGGGCAAGTAAATGCTGAATCCAATGGTCAATATCGGGCGCACTGCGTAAACGAGCGCCGGTCAACGTGCTATACATTGAGATTTTGGGCGATCCTGTTGGGCACCAATCTAAATCTAATAGTTGCTGTTTTAATTGTTCTGCTACCAGCTGGAGTAAAGGAGAATGAAACGCATGGGTGACATTCAAAGGAGAAATGGCAAAGCCATTCTTTTGACACTGCTGCTCATACAAATAAAGTTCTTTTTTTAGGCCCGAAACAACCTGAACATTGGGGGCATTCTTGGCTGCCACTGTAAGCCCTGAGGGCAATATAGGGAGGTTCTGAAGCGGTGCAAAAACCACCAACATGCCCCCCTCACCCTCAGCCAACTGCTCGAATGCCTCCCCTCTTAATCTGGCTAAGGTTAACGCATCCCCAACAGATAACGCTTCAGCAGCACAGGCCGCCGCAATCTCCCCGATACTGTGCCCCATAACACAGTCAATGGGTAAACCCAAAGCTTGCCATAACTTAAATTGGGCATATTGATACATGAAAAGAGCAGGTTGCAGTACTGAAGGTTTGGTTAAATGCCACTGACTTGTCCCAAGAGGCCAAATTAGATCGGCACGCTGCGGACCTAAAATCTCTCGGCATTCATCAATCGCCCGGCGAAAAACTGAATAAGCTTCGTATAGCTGTCGCCCAATTTCTGACGTTAACTGCCCACCCTGACCAGTAAAAATCAAGCCATACCGAGCTTCCTCTTTAACATCTTTAGGCTTCAAAAAATGAATCTGTTCAAAATCATCAAGCGGCTCAATGATGCAGGCAGAACGCACTTTAAAATGTTTTCGCCCTACGAGTGATGTGTAAGCCACAGCCCTCGCCTTAGTAGGGTCTTGTATCAAATCAGCGCTTAACGAAGGAATCAAAGTCTCAAGCTGTCCCTCACTTTGGGCCGATGCAAAAACCAGTATAGGTCCCTTGTCTTGTCCAACCACATGCCTTGGTAATAATGGCGGCTCTTCTATAAGAACATGAACATTGGTCCCACCAAAGCCAAATGAACTTAAGCCCGCCCGCCTGACTCGATTTTCATGGCGAGGCCAAGGTACTGTTTTTTGGTTGACGCGAAAGTGGGCCTCATTTAGCGTCATATGCGTATTAAGCTGTTTAAAATGAGCCAAAGGCGGAATTGCATCGTGCTTAAAACATAAAAGGATTTTCAGTAAACCTGATAGGCCTGCACAAGACGAAGTATGACCAATATTGGCCTTAACCGACCCTAAATAACAAGGATGAGGACGAGTCTTACCATAAACACTTTTTAAGGCCGTTATTTCAACTGGGTCACCCAACTTGGTGCCCGTACCATGTAACTCGACATAATCAATATCTTGAGGAGCCAGTCCTGACCGTTTGAATGCTGACTTAATTGCTTCGACTTGCCCTTTAACACCAGGCGCCATAAAGTCTTGTTTCTGATTACCATCATTATTGACTCCAACACCCCGGATCACACCCCAAATATGGTCCTGATCGACAATCGCTTCTGGTAGCCGCTTTAAAATCACGGTAACCACAGCACTGCCGACCACAATCCCACTTGCGTCATTGTCTAAAGGACTGCAAATACCCTCTTTCGCATACATCAGCCCTGGTTGATAGAGATAGCCGGCATCATTGATGGCCAACCTCGATGCAGAAACCACGGCAACATCACAGGCTTTTAATTGCAAGTTTTGACACGCAACAGAGAGTGCCGACAAACCTGTAGAACAAGCCGTTTGAATATTCAAAACAGGTCCTGAGAAACCTAATTTATAAGCAATCCAGCTGGCTAAAAAATCTTGACCATTTTGAGTAAAGGCCTCTAATAATTTAGGTAAGTTACTCCGATCATTTAAATAATCGGGCATTAATTTTTCAAGCAGGTACTCTGAGAAATCCTTCCCAGCAAATACCCCAACCGTTTGGTTTTGCCCAAGTTCCGAAGGCACATAACCCGCATTTTCAATAGCATGCCATACAGACTCAAGCATTTTTCGATTTTGTGGATCAAAAACCTTAGCCATTTGTGGGCTGATTCCAAAAAATTCAGCATCAAAATCAGCGACATCATCCAGCTTCATGACTCTAGGCACATAGTCTGGGTGATCAATCAAAGCCTCATCCACACCAGCATTCAGTAAAGTTGATCGATCGAGTATCGTACTCAATTCATTGCCATCCATTAAATGGGCCCAAAACTCACTTAAATCTGCCGTCTTAGGAAAGACGCCATCGACCCCAACAATCGCAATTGCTTCCTCTTTCTCAGAAATATCCAAAATACGGCCTTTCTTCGTATGACTTCAAAAATAAACCCAGCAATTAATCACATGATAATCAACGCAAGGCATCCAAAATTTAATACGAACGCAATTAATAATGATTATCATTAATATTGACATCATAAATAGTTTATCTATAATGAGTCAACAATCAGATGGCATGGTTACGGGAAAAATATTAAATAATAGATAAATAACAATGGATTAAAAATAAATTATTTCAGCTGAGTCATGCTTTCAGGGTGAAGCGCTAAATTGATGCTCTATCAGGACAAGCTCAAATATCTGAAATAAAGGCAACAAAACAAACCGCTTCTATTGAACCCTCAACCTTCAAGTAGACGAGTATGCAAAACACAACACATATGACGAACCAACAAACTGAGCAGTCAATTAATTTATTCTGCCTACCTTCAGCAGGTAGCAGCGCCTCCATGTATGCCAGCTGGGCAAAACATGCTCCTAAATGGCTTAAGGTTTGTCCGATTGAATATCCAGGGCACGGCGCTCGAATCAATGAGCACCTAGTGCATGATCCAATGCTCCTTACCCATGAGCTGGTTGAGACAATTTTAGCGCATGGGCATCAAAAATTTGCGCTCTTTGGTCACAGTTTAGGCACTGCACTCATCTGGCGTATCGTGAAAGAACTACAGAGCAGAAATTTAGAAACTTTACTAGGACTTATAGTCATCAGTGGCCGACGAGAAACCAGCACATTAAAACAAGAGCTAAAAAATAGACACTTATTGCCGCGGCCAGATTTTATTCGCGCCGTCTCTAGATATGCTGGCCTGCCTCAAGAATTATTGGTACAAGACGAAATTCTGGATTTCTTTTTGCCCATCTTAAGGAATGACTTTCATCTAAATGATTTCCTAATGGATGATGCGCCAACACTCACTTCTTGCCCCCTCATAGCCATTGCTGGAGAAAGTGATCCCGACATTCCCTCTGCCGAGATGATGAATAAATGGGCGGCTTATTCAAGAACCTGGCTTGGCTACCACCCTTTACCTGGCGACCATTTTTACCTCAATCATTTAACGAATGTTAAAAAAATAATGGCGCTGATTACTGATTATGCTTATTTCATTCCTCGTAATCAGAGCCCAAATTTTTTACCACAATCTTAATTAAGCTTGACCTACTCACTTTACTAAAAAACTTACATATACCAACCATGGTGGAAAACATGTGCCAACATCCTTTATATCCGCAAAAAAAACTCGTGACCCTTCTAGAGGGAGCTTTTCTAGCAACCCTATGCCTACCCATCACACTCTATGCCCAAGAGCCTGAATCGAAAACAACTACTCCGGAAGCAGAAATTGAATCGGTTGTGGTCATGGCGCCCGCAAAGTCTCTACCGGCTGGCATCATTAACCGCAAGGCTAATGTTGGCCTTCTAGGCAATCTTGACTATATGGATAATCCGTATAACGTTACCAGTTACGGCAATAGCGCCATTCAAAAACAGCAGGCTCGAAGCGTCGGTGGCTTTATTAACAAATACGACGCTTCCATTAATGTACTTGGAAGCGATACTTATGCAGTTGACTTGATTACGGTCAGGGGGATTTTTGTGAGCCCTATGGGCACCAGCGTAAATGGATTAGCCGGCATGGCCGGCTACCATAAAATTCCCTCAAATGGCATTGAAGCCATTCAGGTGACGAAAGGGCCCTCCGCTATGCTTAAAGGAGCTTCGCTTTCAAACTCAGTAGGCGGTGACGTCAACCTCACCACTAAGCGTGCAGGCAATGAGCCTCTGAACGAGTTAGGTCTATCATTTTTAGCGCGCAACCGTTTAGGGGGGTCGGTAGACGTGGGCCGTAGATTTGGCTCAGAGAAAGAATGGGGGGTTCGTTTTAACTCAGAATATCGCGAAGGTGATGGCATCCGCCAGAAACAAGAGGAAAAAACCACGCTGAATGCTTTGGCGTTGGACTATCGCTCGGAACGCATTCGGGCATCGATTGACGCCATGGTCAATAACAGTAATGCATCCGCTAACCGCGGCGTATTGATGAGTGATTCTTCTCAAGCCGTAGCCAGTATTAATGGTCAACTACCTTCGCCTCCAAAAGGAAAAGCCAACTTTGACCAAAGCTGGATTAAACAAAAAAGTAGAGATCGGATGATTATGGGCCGCCTAGAAGCAGATTTAACCGATCAACTTATGGCGTATGGCACAGTTGGTTATGCTACCAACTTTTTAGCGGCCCCTAATATCGGCAACTGGTTTTTAACCCAAAAAATGGATCCGAATGCTAGCTTTGGTAGCTTTAGACCAGCCGCGCTGTCTAATTTCCAAACCAAGCGTAAAACAGTCAGCAGCGAGGTGGGATTAAATGGCAGCTTCTCGATAGGACAAACTCAGCATCAATGGGCTTTAGCCGGTACGCTGTCACAATATAAAGAAAACGTTGGTACTTCACTCTATATCCTCCCAACTAGCTGCCATGGATCAACTATTTATGATGTCACCAGCTGTGAATTTGATATAGGTGGCAGTAAGCCCTTATTCGTGATCGATAATAAAATACGTGGCCGTTTAGCCAGCGTGGCCATTGCTGACACCATTACTTTTTGGGATGGTAAGTTACAAACCACGCTAGGCGTTCGACAACAACAAATCAAAAATAAATCCAACTCTAACGGCAAACAAACCAATCGCGAGCAAACGGCAACCACCCCTTCCATTGGGATCGTGTTTAAACCCGTCAATGATTTATCAATCTATGGCAATTACGTTGAGGCCTTGGCTCCTGGTGATGCCGCCCCCATTAGCGCCTCTAATGCCGGTGAGGTCATGAGTCCATACAAAACCAAGCAAAAAGAACTGGGCATTAAAAAAGATTTTGGTTCTTGGTTGGCTTCAGCTGCCGTGTTTGAAATTGAGCGCGCGAGTGGTTTACTTGATCACGAGACTTTAGTGTATTCATCCGATGGTAAACGGCGCAACCGAGGCGTGGAGTTAAGCTTAGCAGGGGAGCCTATTTCTGGCCTGCGTCTTAGCTCAAGCACTGCATGGATTCAGTCTAAACGTATTAACTATGACAAAAAGGCTTTTGGTGGCCAAGATATTTTCCCAGCACCCAAATTCTCTAGCAAATTAAACCTAGAGTGGGATGTGCCCAAAACCAATCAGATCACGCTTTTAGCTTCTGTTATTCACACGGGCAAGGCCATCATCGATGGTCATGACTTTTACACGGGCGCTACCGTGCCAACCAAAGTACCGGCATGGACGCGCGTCGACCTAGGCGTTGCGGGCAAATTCAACAACCTCTTAGGCAAAGAAACGACGCTACAGCTCACGGTAGAAAATGCATTTAACAAGCGCTATTGGAGCGTCGGCGATTTTAACGACACCAACGTTGCCGTCTTAGATCATGCCACGCCGCGTTCCCTGTTATTGACACTGAAAACCAAACTATAAACCCTAAGATGGCGTTATGACGCTCTGCCCATAACGCCATTACCCTTGCCGCTTCACTAGGCCTGTTGTTTACATTTGAGAAACCATTAACCATGTCATCCCATACCCCTACTCGCCTGACGTTCTTATGCCTTTTGCTCACCGTTTTTTTAGATCAGGTAGGCATCTCTCTTATCTTACCTATCATTCCGTCACTATTGGCCGACATCACCCATCATTCTTTAGTAGATAATGCCATTATCGGCGGCTGGCTTATTGCCATTTATGGCCTCATGCAATTTATTTTTGCGCCCATTATGGGTGCCGTTTCGGATCGCTTTGGGCGAAAGATTGTCCTCATCATTTGTTTTATGGCATTTGCCATTGATTATTTATTGTATGCCATTGCGGACAATCTCTACCTCTTGTTCTTTGCACGCATGATCGCGGGGATTGCAGGCTCCTCTATCGTCGTGTCTTTAGCCGGCATTGCCGACATCAGCAATGCTGAGAACAAAACCAAGCACTACGCCTATATTTTTGCCACTATGAGCCTCGGCTTTATTTTAGGCCCCACCATTGCCTCATTTACCGTTCAGTATGGGATTCGGACACCTTTTTATATCGCTGGTTTATTGAGTGTAGTCAGCCTTTTAACCATCACGTTCTTCTTTAAAGAAACTTTAGCAGTAGACAACAGACGGCCTTTTTCTATCCAAAGCCCACTCAAAGCATTCTTATATTTCAACAAATACAAAGGCATGCTCAGCCTATTGATCGTACAATTATTATTTGTGCTCGCCGTCCAAGTACCGATTACCCTATGGTCATTTTTTACAAAATATCGCTTTGGTTGGAGTGATGCCGATGTTGCAAAATCATTCATAGCATTGGGCATGATTGGTTTTTTTGTCCAAATTTATTTGGTCAAAAAACTGTACCCCATCCTCGGTAATAAAAAAATTGCCTATTTAGGCTTTAGCGCCTTTGGCTTAGGCTTATTATTGATTGCACTATCATCCTACAATTGGCAATTCTATCTAGCCCTATGCCTCTATGGCCTAGCCGGCATCAGCAATGCCGCCATTACCAGCATTTACTCCTCTAAAGTATCTGCCTCTGAGCAGGGTCAGTTAATGGGCATCATTGAATCCATCAGCAGTATGTGCGTAGTCGTTGGCCCCATACTTGCGGTTTATTTATTTCGCTACAGCGTTGCCTTAGAAATGCCGCTTAGCGACGGCTACCCCTTCATCCTAGCGGCCGTGATTGTGGCGCTTTGCCTGTACCTTCTTAAACGCAGCATCGATGACACCAATCAATCAACGGATCCAAACTCATGAGCCGCTCTTTTTTTAGTTTAGACCCAGTCGCCCGCCAGGCCATCAGTAAAAAGCTTTTTCAGTTAACCGTCCCTATTACGTTAACGTTTGCTTTCATCATTTTGTCTGACACGATTGATACCGTTTTCAGTAGTCAATATGATGCCACAACGCTTGCGGCCATTTCGGTGGCCACCATCGTAGGTATTTTACCTTTGGCCACAGTTAATGGCATTGCCTACACTGCCGTGCCTTTATACAGTCATTTAAAGCAGCAAGGAAAAACCGATGAGGTTTTTAATTTAATCATCGAGTTTTTGATTATTGGCTTTGTTTTAGGCACTCTATTATCCGTGCTGTTTATACTCGGCGTGCCTTATGTGCTCAAATTCATTGGCGTCGATCCAAACATCATTCCCTTAGTAAAAACCTATTTAACATTTTTATTGCCTTATATCTTGGGCATGATTGCCTTTAACAATTTTTACTATTTTAGTGAATCCTATGGCTTTCCTGTTTTTGCCACTATTACCGTATTTCTGAGCTTCTGCATTAAAGGTTTGGTTATTTATTTACTGGTGTTTTCTGATTTTGTACAGTCATCTTGGGGTATTGCCGGCTTTGGTTTGGCCTCTGTCATTTTTGCTTGGTCAAAATTTTTTATTCTGCTACCTATTATATTAACTTATAAAAAATTTAGAATCATTTGGCACCACCCTCTCCGACGCCTTAATTTATCAATCAAACGCATGACTCAAAATACGCTGAAAGGCATACCCATTTCCCTTTCCTATCTATCAGAATGGGGCGCCGTCATGGTGATGGGCTTAATGCTGGCAAGATTAGGCGTACACGAGGTAGGTGCTAACGGTATTGTTTATAGCATCATGCCCATTTCTTTAGTCGTCGTCACGGCCTTGTGCCGGTCGATCGCTATTTTAGTCGCACAACATCAAGACCAGCATCAAATGCTGAAGCAAACCCTGATCGTTGGCACCACGCTATGCGTGGCTTTACTGGCCATCATCTGCTTATCTTTATCCTTATTTTCTAACCAAATCATAGGGCTTTATCAACCGAGCGAGGCCTTATTAAAAAATGCCAAAATTATTTACCCTTATATGATTTGGGTGGCTTTTTGTATGGGGCTTAATAATATTTTCTGCTTTGCTTTAAAAGGCTTAAGCGACTTCTTCGTCGTATTCTGCATCTTGTTTACAACCTCTTGGCTAATTTTTATCCCTCTTGGCTACACCCTCAGCAGCACCTCTTACCTCGTCGAGGCACAAGGTGTTTTAGGGTGGTGGCACGCCTTATCTCTTTCAACCTTTATCAGCGCCTGCCTAGCCTGTACACGGTTATGCATAGTCATGAAACAACGTATCGCCTTAGCTTGAGACTAAAACCTAATTTACAGCTAACAACTCATTAACCGTCTAGCAGTAAATAATTAACCCATCTTCATCACAAAGGACAGAAATGCTTCAAAACAAATACACGCCAATTGAAAACGTTGATAAAAAAATTGACGTTATTGACCACATTAATGATGACCACCTCTCTGAAGTGTTGAGCATTGCACGGGGTTACACCGCATTTAAGCACATCACCTCAGCTAAACTTATGGATATTTTTGAAGAAGGCATGCTGATATCCGTCGCCACAGAAACTGAGACCAAGGAATCCTTTATCCCTTTTCTCCTTAAAGGTGATTTAGAGGAAAACGTGCTTTATCTGGCCTACAATGCCATGGTCAAACTAGGAGAGTCTCCCATCAGCAGCAAAAAACAATATTTTGAAGTATTGGAAACCAAAATGGTGAGCAGAAACATGATTCGTCTCATCGTCAAAAGTGCTTTAAGCCTGCCCTTTGATCAGCCAGGCTACGCTTATCTTTTGTCACTAAGTAAGCTTGAAGCCATGCCGCAATCCATCAAACAAGACAGTGAAAAACTGTCAAAACTACGGCAGTGGTTATACAAATTATTTCTTTGGCGCGTTCGCAAAATGTCTTCTCAGGATCGCTTAGAACGCATGCTAGCCTTTGCCAAAGATACTCGCTACTACACGCTTCGCGAGGCACATAAAAGCCAGCCTCAGCAAGAGTCCTATGACATTGGCCATATTGACATCTTTATTCATGGTGACACGCCAGGTGGACTTTGGGCCAAGAGCCTCAATCCTGGTGACATCATCCGCAGTATTTCCGAAACACCAGAGCGCTGTGATCACCTCACTGAAGGACAAACTGTACTGATTGCCGATGAAACCTCATTGCCAACCGTCTTGGCACTGTTAGAGAACTGGCAGAATCCAATTAGTCCTTACATCATTTCGATTACGCGGCATGAAGATGATCAAGCTTACTTACCCGATGACATGGTAGCCGATCAAGCCAAGCTCTTTCGATTGCCAGCAGAGGACATCAGTACCACCGTCATTAAACTATTAGCTTCAATGCCACAAATTGATTCTGCCTGGGGGGCCATTGAAAACCTAGAAGCACGAGCCATACGTAAATATTTACGCGATGAACGCGGACTCAGCGGTCGTTTCAATCGCGTCAAGGCTTATTGGAGTCAAACTTAGGCTTAGGCGTATCGTGCTTTGTTGCAACACTGTGATCACATTTTAAATTGCTTTCAGCAAGGCACGATCAAAAAGTCCAATACAAACAATGACAAACAATCCATAATTAATATTAAACAGGATAACCATACATGCATGCCTACAGAAAATCTAAACACTATGTACCCTACGCACCCGAACGAGCTGAAGCCTATAGGCGAGCAGGTTATTGGATAGGTCAAACTCATACCGACTTCTTGCGCCAAACGCATGATCAATACGGCCATAAGATTGCCGTTATTCAGAATGATCGGCAGCTTTCCTACTCTGAGCTTCATCAAAAGTCTTCCGCCTACGGCCATTACTTAACCTCTCAAGGCATTAATCAGGGTGATTTTATTATTCTTCAATCAGCCAACGTCATGGCTTTTTTTATTGCTCTTTTTGGCATTTTCCATGCAGGTGCACGACCCATTTTTGCACTTGATGGGCATGGCGCATATGAAGTAGAGAATATTGCTAAAGCCAGTGCGGCAAAAGGTTATATTCGTATTTTATCTCAGTCTGGGGCTAAAGATGATGCGCCTACCATCGTTCATAAATTCGTTGAACCACAAAAGTCTCTAACCTATATACAAACCATTTATGGTCATGAGCCTTTGGAGTCAATGATGACGTCTAGCCCAAATCATGTCTTGGATGAGCCACAAAAAGTATCGTCTGAAGATATCGCTTTTCTACAATTATCGGGCGGTACTACTGGCTTACCTAAGCTCATTCCGCGCACCCACGACGACTATTTATATTCTGTTCGGTGCAGTGTAGCTGTTAGCGGATTACACTCAGATTCAGTTCAATTAGTTGCCCTACCCATCTCACACAACTTCACCATGAGTTCGCCAGGTGTTTTAGGAGCTTTGTCTGCTGGAGCAACTATTGTATTGGCGGAAAACGGTAGCCCAGATAGCTGTTTCACTTTAATTGAACAGCACAAAGTCACTCAAGTATCGCTCGTGCCATCATTAGCGCTACTCTGGCTAAATTCAGCATTAAAAGAAGACTATGATTTGTCTAGCCTAGAAGTCATACAGGTAGGGGGGGCTGAGTTACTTCCTGAAATCGCACAAAGATTGATTCAAACATTCAACATTAAGCTTCAACAAGTGTACGGCATGGCCGAAGGCCTGGTTAATTTTACACACCTAAGTGATGATCTTCATACTGTCATACATACTCAAGGAAAAAAATTATCACCCAGTGACGAACGCTTAATTGTCAATGATGAAGGAGAGCCCGTAGGCCATCATACTATTGGTCATATCTTGACACGCGGCCCCTATACCATTAATGGTTACTATAACGCCCATGACATTAATCAAAATGCATTTACGGCTGACGGATTCTATATTACAGGGGATCTAGGCTATATAGATGAGCAGCAGAACATCGTGGTCACTGGCCGGGCTAAAAGCCAAATCAATCGGGCGGGAGAAAAAATAGCGCCTAGCGAATTAGAAAACCTTTTAATCACTCACCCCTTAATTCAAAACGTAAACGTAGTGGGCATCAAAGATGTGCATTTAGGTGAAAAAATCAAAGTAAACATCATTCTGGCACGCCCCGAATCAACACTTTCCCTATTAGACATCAGAAAATACCTCATGGGCAAAAATGTGGCGCCCTATAAGTTACCTGATGTCATAGAAATAATGACATCATTCCAGCAAACCTTGATCGGAAAGGTAAAAAAATAAAAATTAAGCGCGTTCATGGCTTTATCAACAATCATGAACGCGCTTAATCATTCACTCCTTCTGGCTACAACAAAAGCCGGTCAATGTGCCTCGTAATGGCTTCATGGATAGACGCCACCACTTCTTCTGATACCGCCTCCACAGCATAATCAACATCAATCAATAGGTGCCCTTCATGAGCGTACGACGAGCGAACATCCATCGCCACCTGAGGCGTCTGCGTCTGCCCCGAGGTGTAGCGAATGTACTCTCTTCGTGGCGGCCTTTGCCACGACAACCCATTAGTTAGCACAATAGGAAATGGCACACTGGTTTTCATTTGATCACAAATTAATCGTGCAATTTCAATACCAGAAAAGGAGATATGGGCAAGTGCATCAAAGGTCTCGACCTGAAGTACTTTCACTCTATCAAAGAATGAATCTTCCTCAGCACCCTCATAAGTAATCGCTAAAACTGTTGAGTGATTACTGAGATGCTCCTGATATAAAGACAAGGAAACAGGCACAGCAACATACACCCTTCCCCCCTCGTTTTGAGCCGCTAATGCCTGCAAAATTATTCCATTAAGCAAAGCATTGGGCAATATACCCTGCTTTGCAGCAATCTGACTTAAGTGTTGCCAATCTTGCTGATCAATGACCTTCGTCTGTCGCTTATATTTTGAACAAATAATTGATGCTAGCGGCTTTAACCAAGGGAAATCCATTTCCTGCGTCATGGTTTGCACTTTTTGTTGCCAATAAACGGCATCTTCAGGCTTATTTTCAAAGAAATCGATCTCTGACAACGCTCCTATCATAGGTGTTGTCTCTTTTTCCTCTAATAGGCCAAGGCAAGCCATATCATAGTGTTCAAACAATTCTGACAACAGCTTAGAGATTGCATATCCATCCAAAATTAAAGCGTCAAAGCTCACCATTAGCATACTTTTATCAGCACCAACCTCACCATCTGGCAATTGAATCAACCATAGCTGCCAGGGGGGGCTTTTCAAAGCATGCACATAATGCTCATACTGTGCAATTAAACGATCTGCCTCCCTTACAGCCTCTACACGAGATTTATCTCTGAAGCAAATTTCAGTCAATTGCACCGCGCCTTGAGGCAAAACTTTTTGCGAAAAAGAGTCTGCGTCAATAAGGGTGCGAAGCGCTGCGTATTTTTGAACCAATATCAGCAAACATTTATGTAGTATTTGGCCATCAAGATCACCATTGAACACCCTAAAATCATGCATGCCAACCCCGCCCAGAGGTAAGTAATGGGTACGCCCAATAATGTAAGCAATTTGTATAGGACTAAGTTGGCCATTATTAATATTCATAAAACACCTTTAAAATTAGAAGCAATATGCAAATAAATGCCATTGCTCTAAACCATGTAATTACGCCAAATACCATTTTATTCAAACATAGATTTAAAAATCTTACCTATTTTTTTGAGTGAGTTGAACCCAAGCATCAATAGTTGGTGATAACGCAAAATCTGTATATTTGAAACGTTCATTTGTATGCTTAGAAAATGTTTCTACTAATTGCATGATCGCCAATGAGTGTAGGCCAAATTCGATTAAATTATCCGACCCATTTATGTCATTAGCATAAATGTTCAATGTTTTACTAATCTCGTCACGAATCATTCGTTCCATAATTAAATACTTTCTAACAAGGTCAAGTCACTCAATAGAGCGGCTATTAAAGTTTAATTAAATATTAAGCATTCAAAGTCGCCCCACCATCAACAATGATGTTTTGCATGGTAATGTGAGAAGCCATATCTGAAGCCAGAAACAAAACAGTTTGGGTAATCTCTTGGGTTGTCGCAATTTTTTGGAGTGGAATACCCAATTTATACTGATTCGGTATCCCCGAAATCAATTGTGAAAAGCCGCTTGGGCCGGAGGCCATCTCACGTAACATAGGCGTATCTGTTGAGCCAGGGGATACTGTGTTACAGCGTATATTGTAAGGAGCCAATTCCAATGCAATACAATTTGTCAAACTCAAAGCCGCGGCTTTAGAGGCACAATAGGCTGCCATATTCAGCCGAGATGTAGTCGCTGCATTAGATGCAATTGTGACCATCACGCCTGAGGCTTGTTTTTGAAATAGCGGCGCTATTTGCTGGGATAAATAAAAAATAGCAGAAGCATTACATGCCATGCTAACGGTCCAATCATCCTCACAAAGCTGCATCAACCCTCCGCTACGTAGCACACCTGCTGCATGCACCAAAACGTCTATGCGAGACTCTGTTTGCAATAAACGCTCACAGAGCGCTTGAACCTCCGTATTCAATGAAAGGTCAACTGCTTCACATTGAATATTTTTGGACTCCATGGGAAATACCCTATCCAAACCAATAACATGAGCCCCCAATTTCGAAAAAGCCTCTGCCACTTCAAACCCAATCCCACTACCAGCACCGGTCACCCAAACGTTTTTTCCCTTAAAGTCTAATGCTGTGATGATATGGTTTAAACTCATGATGACAGCACCCCTTCAGTCTCTACAACCACTCCTACCTTACTGGCCAAATAATTTAAAGCAGTCACATGTTCTTGTTTGGAAAAGTCGGCGATGGCATCCATCACCATAAAAGGCTTAACATCTCTCATAAAGGCATCTACTGCCGTAGTCACGCAGCCAATATTGGCGTAAATGCCACAAATCATCAGCTGATCCCTATTCGCCTTTTGTAAGCGCTCCTCTAAATCGCTGCGCTGGAAAGCACTGTAACGATGTTTAACCAATATTGGCTCTGAGTGAAGCGGCTTCAAATCAGCAATAATCCCTTCTAAATGCGTTAGGCCAGTCATTCCCTGACCCCACATATCTGACAATAACGCCCGCTCCTGTGGCGTTTGAGCTGCTTTTTGAGCCGTATAATAAACAGGTACGTCATGCTCGCGACAAAAAGCCAGCACTTTAGCCATATTACGAATAATCAACTCAAGTAAAGCATTATCAGTGCCATAAAACTGAACGAAATAATCCTGCATATCATGGATTAATAAAGCGGCTCGATCTATGTCTAAGTGCCAGCTCACCTTATTCGGTACTATTTCTGAAATCGTTGGTAACTCATATGCCGGAATTCTGGGAATACTCATTTCTTACCTTTCCTCATTTTAGATAATCGAATCAATGATGACTTTCTGCTTATTCATGGTTTCCACCCATTCTTCTTCGGGATCTGATTCTGAGACTATCCCCGCGCCAGCATAGATAATAGCTTGATGCTCTTTAATTAAAGCACAGCGGATGGCCACCGCCCATTCACCATTGCCCTGAGCATCACACCAGCCAACAGCACCTGAAAAATAGTGCCGTGAAAAAGGCTCAGCTACTTGAATGAATGCCGCAGCCTCTTCTCTAGGCGTACCGCACAGTGCCGGCGTAGGATGAAATAATGCAACAAAATCAAGGACGGAATAGTCATCCGCCACAACAGCTTTAACTTTACTGCCCAAATGCCATACTTTACTGGTGCACACCAGCTCAGGAGATTCAGAAACCGTCAAATTTGTCACCAACGGTGCTACTTTACGCACAATGTCTTCCACCACTAGTTGATGTTCATGCTTATTTTTCATCGAAGATAAAAGCATTGATGCATTTAATTGATCCTGCTTAGGGTCTGCATCCCTAGGTGCTGTGCCTGCTAATGGAAAGCATTCAATGAGATTCCCCTCTTTGCGTACCAATAATTCAGGGCTCGCGCCAATGAATACTTGCTCCCCCACGACAGGAACCGAATAGGTATAGCAAAAAGGATTTTCTATCAATAAATGAGTTAAGACCTTGGCCATATTAACGGGATGATGCAACGTTAAAACCTGAGCCTGTGCCAAAACCACTTTACTTAATCGCTGCTGCTGAATGGCTTCAACGGCCTGTGTGACCGCCATCTTATATACCGACTCCGACATTAAAGGCTGTCGATGCATAATGGCATTCGATACTGAGTTTGAAGGCATGGAAGCCCGCATCATGGCTAACAACTCATCACGCTGACAAAAGTAAGGTTGCTCAATGAGATACAGGCTAGCTGGCTCCATGGCATCAAACGGCATACAGCCTGCAATAATGGCATGTGAAGCAATAGCTGAATCAAGACGGCTAAAGCAATCCCGTACCGTTTGAGTCAATTGGGATGAATTAATGTTAAACACAGTATTTGGTGGATAGGCCAGAGGCTTTAAATAGGAATGTGTATAAACATTTCGCCATGGTGAAGCGAAGAGAAAATCTTGATTTGGATTAAAATTTATTGTCATGATAAATAATAACGCTTATGATAATGATTATCATTCATAATAATACAAAGGAATACCTGTGTAAACAATTTAAATTTCAAAATCATAATAATTCGAAACTCACCAACTCATCGGAATGATCCTTCCTCAATATCATCTTCATAGGCAATGAGCGCAAGAAATATGTCAAATACAAAAAACATAAACATCAATACAGTGATTGACCGATCCAACGTTTCCTCTTATCAGAAAATAATCTTCATTTTACTCTTCGTGATTGCGACAGTTGATGGCTTTGATGTTTCACTAATTGCCTATATCGGCCCATCCATCATGCAAGAATGGAGCATAACAGCAGCTAAACTCTCTTATGTTTTTGGTGCTAGCCTCTTAGGCCTAATGCTCGGCAGTATGATTTTGGGCCCTCTTGCCGATAGAATAGGCTCAAAAAAAGTATTAATCATAGCCATGCTTGTCTTTTCTTTTGGCACCCTATTGTCAGCAAACGCCCAAGGCATAACGCTGCTAACAGCGCTCAGATTCATTACCGGCCTAGGCCTAGGCGGAACCATGCCAATTTGTATCGCTTTAAGTACCGAATACGCTCCAATAAAAAGGCGTATGATCATTGCGACACTCAGCTGGAGTGGTTTTACAGCAGGTATTACACTAGGTGGTTTAGTCGCCAGCTATATTGTGCCTTTATATGGTTGGCGTTTCTTACTTATTATCGGTGGCATCCTTCCTTTAGCCCTCCTCCCCTTTATTATTTTACTTTTACCTGAATCACTTCAGTTTATGTTGCGTAATAAGTCATATCATCAAAAATTACAGTCTGTTCTAAACCGCATCATGCATCATCAACTTACAATTGATTCATTAACTCTAAATTCAAATAATCCAACTACCACTAATCCTCTGCATACTTTATTTTCAGCCGTGAATCGTCGAATGACTTTGTTACTATGGGTAGCATTCTTCACATCTTTATATGCCTTTTACCTATTAACCTATTGGATTCCAATTCTTTTAAGTCAAGATTTTGATACACGATACATTAATCTGATCGCCTCAATGCTCCCTCTAGGCGGGACCATTGGCGCCATCACCTTTGCTTTATTAATCGATCGTTATAAATCATCTTTTCTAATTCTTTCAATCGCTTATTTTAGTGCAGCCATTGCCATGTTTGCTGTAGAATATATGATACATAACTTAGTCAGTCTATTTAGTTTTGTTTTCTTCATTGGTTTTACCATCGCAGGAGCACAAAATGGACTAAACCTAGTTGCCGCAACCATTTATCCGCAACACTCGAAAGCCACCGGTATCGCTTGGGCAATGGCAAGTGGACGCTTAGGCTCACTTATTGGTTCCATCATAGGTGCATGGTTAATTGCCTACAGTAATAGTTTAGAAGGTTTCTTTCATCACTTAGCCATAATCACATTGATGACCTCAATAGCTATTCTTGGCCTCTTTTGGCGCGAACGCCGCCATAACCGTTCAACTTAAGAATAAATCCCTAACGGCATATCGTAAAAATATTTTATTTAAGTCATATTCAATCCTAATATACTGGCCGCAAAGGCTATATGCGGATACCACTCAAGAGTCACGAAACCACGCCCACAAAAAAGGCCTGTATGATTACAGGCCTTTTCAACAGCACTATGCATTTAATTAAAAGCTATAGCGTAGGCCAACAGAGCCGCCATAAGGGCTTTCTGTTTTATTGCCTTTCGCATAGTTAAGTTCACCATACGCTGCCCACTGCTTGTTCATCATCGCCGTGACACCAACACCGTATTTGCCCACGGTACCAGATACGTCATGATCAAATCGCTCCGTACCGTTTATGGTCACGCCGTTGTTTTTCTTGAACTCGTGGCTCACGGCTAAACGTAGGTAAGGCTTAATCAATCCGCCTTTTGCAGTGACAAAAGACTTACCCATGGTAGCGCCTACTTCAGCACGAACCGATTCTGCCGCATCAGCCTGCACGCTTAGGCCACTGTCGAACTGGTAAGCCGTTTTTTGGCCATGAAACACAGAAGCCAGCACATAGGGCTCGACAAAGTAATCATTGAGCTTAATGTGTTTACCCGCTTCAACCGACAAGCCTACGCCATTGGTATGGTCTTTGGCTTTGGTTTTACCGAGATTAAATCGAGCGCTGTTTTCCGTATTAAAGCGATTGGCTTTCAACACCCCATCCACATAATAGCCACTGTTGTGTAACCATGTTGCATACAGACCTAATGCATAGCTGTCCACTTTACCGTCACTGTGCTCAGCATCCAGCTTAGAGTGGCTAAACGAAAATAAGCCCCCTAGGTGTAAACGAGCGTCGTCCAACTCAATGGCTCGATCACCACCCACCATGATGCCACTTAAGTCTTGCTCATAACCTGCTTGACCAGACACACGATGACGGCTAGCAATGGCTTTCGACCAGACGCCGGTTGAAGCTGCGCCATCATCACGTAGCTCACCTAAGCGCACGCGCAGAGTAGACAGTTCGCTGTTCCAAATCGCTGGCGTCACATTGGCTAGGGCCAAGGCGTTTTTAGTGCTTTCGGAAGGGTCAGGTTTTGGATCAGGCTTGGGGTCAGGATTAGGGCTAGGATCTGGATTAGGATCTGGATCCGGGTTGGGACCGGGCTCATTTTTAATGGGCGACAAATACCAATTGTCGCTATCGGCCTGATCTTGATTCAAATAATATTTATACGCCCCTAAATCGACGCTGCCGTTGACCAAAGTAAAGTGGTCGCTATTGCTGTTGTTCGCATGAATTAAGTGATAAGCACGAGCATCAGCCGTATTGCTTTTTAGTTCTTGTCCCGAATCTCTCACCCTCACGTCAAAACGGCCATCAATGCTTTCGGTGACGTTCAAGAAGTCACCTTGCTCGCCCTCTAAGTGGGTATTCATCACAAATAGGCCAGAGCCGCTTAAACGCTCAATGTCTAACTGGCTAAAGCGGCCTTCATCACGACCGTCTCGATGGCCAAACACCACCTGACCATCATTAATGAGCTCATCAACGCTGACCACCGACTCTGCCGTATCGGCATTATGTACGATGTATAAAGCTGCCTCGTTACCCATCAGATTCAGCTGTTTTGCGTATGCACCTTTTTTAGCGCCAACGTTCAGATCGGTCCACTCATGCAGATCACCGCCCTGCATCAACACGGAACCAGATGCCACGTCTAGCGCACCGCGAGAAAATGCCCCATAGGCTAGGTGAGACTCACCACCCTTGTTAATCTTGGTATTGGCAATATCGCCAAACTCGTTGACGCGTTGGGTTCCCCCTTCGATGGTGGTGCCATAGGCGCCCCCGTAATAGCCTACTGTCTGCGTCCCTGGACCATAAATAGTGGCATTGCGTGAGGCCGGATAGGCACCCGAAGTCCAGTGATCTTCCGCAACCCATTGGCCATTTTCCCAATCACCCTCTTGGCCTGATATAATTTGCTCACCAAAAACTTGGCTATCATGGGCTTCACCATACTGCACCCGCTGAGTACCGCCCTCATAGATTTTAGTGTCTTTGGCGCCAATGCCGTCGCCGCTAGATTTATAAACCAATTGGTAGCCGCCATCGTAAATATGGGTGTCGGTCGCCAATCCTGACGTCAGCTGGTAGCTGCCGTCGCCAATATGGGAATTCTTTACCTCGCCACCATCAAAGTAAATCAGCTGCTGCCCACCATTTATGATGAGGTTATCCTCGGCTAATCCGCCTTTACCAACCGTTTGCGTCCCGCCATCGATGATATTGGCTTGAGCATAGCTGCGCCCGCCCAGCGTTTGCCGACCGCCTTTTTTCACCAAGGTGTTATAGGCCTCGGTATCGTAGTCAAGCGTCAAGCTACCATACTCTCCCACCACGGTATCGTACGCTTTGGTGCCATATCGCAGCATCAGCACGCCCAATTGGCCTTCTTTACCTTTAATGCTGGTGCCAATCGCGCTACTGACGTCTAAATCAGACATGGAGTCGTTCATGGTGACCTGAACCGAATCAATCTCGCTATTGATTAAGTGGCTGTCTTTAGCAAAATAAATGACCTGATGCTGGTGGCTGCTGGTTAACGTCTGACCATTAATAAACTTCTGCTCACTCACTTTGATATTTTTATTCGGCGTGTTGGCCCAGCTGTCTTGCACCTGAGCCCATGCGTCTGCATACCCGGCATTATTAATGATGTCGTTGATGTTTGGGGTCGCTACTTTGGGCGGAAAACCCTCTGGCAGCTGTGCTGCTTGAACCGTTGGGTAAGCCATCGCAAAAATACCAGATAAGGCGACAGCCACTCTCGATAACTTCATATTGCGTCCTCGTTTATTGATGAATTTAGGTCACCATTATCAGGCCACAAAATGTAAGGATTATTTAATATATTGCAAATAATTGTTAAAAAAGAGATGTTTAATGTTAACGTCACTCACTTAAGCCGCAAGGTGATCCGCCTCTTTCACGCTCATCACCTTGCGATACCTTGCCCAGCCTCAACAGCAATGATTCATGAGCACAGCACTCACCGCGCAGCTTTTTTTTGCAGTGAGCCAACCGCACCCAAACCCATCATATTGAATCAAGCTCAAGCCTGCTCTGCTCGACGGTGCCATGACGGCAGTAAAATCAGCGTTGAGAGTCCTGCCGCCACCGCAAACACGATAAACAGAGTGCCTTCCGACATAAAGCCGGGCAGCCAGCCGCCTAAAATCGCCCCCACAGCGCCGCAACCATTAATGAATCCCACGGCCGCCCCTGCATGACGCTGGGTACCAAAATCAATGGCGGCCACCGCCGAGATAATCGCCTCTGCGCCATATAAGAAAAAGCCCAGTAACGCCAAAGCCAAAACAAAGAGCGCAATCGAGCCGGTACTCGCCAAAGGCATAAACAACACCAGAATCAAGATGGTGAAGGCTAAAGACAAGACCGCGACGGGAATGCGCTTGCCGTCAAACACCTTATCGGACACCCAACCCAAAACCACAGGTGCGATTAGGCCAGCCAAGCCAAACGCCAGTGGTAATACCGTAGCCCCCAAGAAACTTAGGCTGGGGATGGCCTCAAAAGCAATCACCGGGCCCCAAAACAAAATGGCATAGCGAGCGGGCTTTAACAATAAATACGACAGCCCCAACTTAAACACCATCGCGTTACGCAGCGGCGCCAACAGCGTGTCACGCAGCGGCGGCCGATCTTTTGCCTCCTCCTCAGAACCATCCTCAATAACCTCTGCTGTCAGCCCCACGTCGCTTAAAGTATTGCGCTGCGCCAAATAAAATACGCCGGCGATGACAAACAGCACCAGTGACGAACCCACAAAAGCCATGCGCCAAGAATCAAACAGGCCATAGGCGAGCCAGCCTGCAAAAGGCGTGCCGATGAGGCCGCCAAAAATAAAGCAGGTCGACCACAGCCCCATCATGCGCCCCCGCGTGCGTAAGGGATAAAACGCATTCACGTTCTTACACAAAGCGGCCCAACCAGTCGACTGCGCCGCGGCCTGAATGGCAATCAGCGGCAGAAATAAGATCAAAGCCGGGATCAGGCCCATCACCAAAGCCGTGGCCGCCGATACCAATAGCCCCGTCAACACGACCACACGTACACCCCAACGGTCAGCGCTCCCACCCCATACAAATTGGCCCACGGCATAGACGGTCAGATAAATGGCGTCCATCGTGCCCAACATTTCCCGAGAGAGTATTTGACTGGCAATGGGGTCAGCCAAAATACCCAGTTTGGCGCCAGAAAGCGCCTGCCGAGTTAAGTAAAAGGCAGCATAGGCTACCCACGTCACCATAAAAATGCGCACCTGCCAATAGCGTAAAGGCGCTAGGCCACCTGATGGGTGATTCTGATTAATGGTATTCATGCTGCTCCCCCTATTTTTAGACGTGTTTATTCTTGTTTATATGAGTCGACCACTGCCGATAAGCGCCCAATGGCTATTCAACATTGCCGATTGCCACGGGCTTAAACTGCGGCCCATTCCATCGGCCTTCAGCCTAGCGAGGCCAACCTCATTCAAAGCACACTTATGCAAATAGAATAAATAGTACATTTATGCAAATCAAGTGTTTTTTGTAATAAAAATTACGTTTGTATCATTTATGCCAAAAGATTATTAAACCTTATGCCCATCTGCTGATTACATGAATCACGACTCAGATGCCATTAAGCCACAGACACATCAGCCATTACTGATTATTACCCGTATAATATTGACACTCATTAGCCGCTGATATTAATATACGGGTAATAACAAAGGAGGCCCTATGCCTAATAGCCCTAGCTACACCTGTTTTAACGGTCACAACCGTATGGTCTCTGGCACTTTGCAAACCGTGGCCATGGCCGTGAAGCAAGTGGCCGAGAATGAAGACCAACACCAGCTGCTTATTTTTGACGATCAAAGCGGCCGCAGCATCGACATCAATACCCAAGGCAGCTATGACGAGGTATTGGCCCGCTTTGCCACCCATCCTTCAACAGAGGCCGAGCCAGCACCCAGCCAGTCCCTGCCGCGCGGTCGAGGCCGACCCAAATTAGGGGTGGTGCCTAAAGAGATCACCCTATTGCCTCGGCATTGGGATTGGCTTGCCCAACAGCCTGGCGGCGCATCGGTCACCCTACGCAAGCTGGTGGATCAGGCCCGCCGTGAGCACAACGGCCAAGATTTACTGCGCCAAGCACAAGAGCGCGCCTACCACTTCATGGTGGCAATGGCTGGCGACTTACCGCAGTTCGAAGCGGCTAGCCGTGCCCTCTTTGCGCAACAGCCCGCTCAATTAAGCGACGCCATGCAAAACTGGCCTAACGACATCCGCCACCATGTTTTGCATTTAGCGACGCCGCTGGACGCTTAGCCTGCTTCATCCCGCCACAGCCTGGCGTCGCCTTGAATAAAAAAGCACCCCGACGATTGAATCGTCGGGGTGCTTTTTCTACCCAACTAGCCTGTGCTTAAAGTGCCAACACCTTAGGGCTTTAAGGCCGCAATCACCAAGGCCGAAGCCTGAGTGAGTTCATGCGCGGTAGGATTTAATTTGCCTACCACCCGCATGCCCTGTAGGTGGCATAAAACAAAAGAAACCGCCACCGTGGCCTCAATGCTGCGGCTAATCGAACCATCTGCCTGACCTTGCAAGACAATCTGCTCGAGTAAGCGCTTTAAATCCTCCATGCTTTCTGTCACCAGTTTGGCCACTTGCGCACTAAACGTCGTCAATTCAACCGCACTGGTCACCACCAAACAGCCCTTAATGCCCTGTTCACCATTAGAAATCCGCACATACAGCCTTAACAAGGCCTGCAACTGGGCCATGCCAGAAGCTTCTGTCACCAGAATCTCTTGAGCCGCCACACGATTTTTAGCCCGATATCGCTGCAAACTGGCCAAGAACAGCGCTTCTTTATCTTTAAAGGCTTTATAGAGACTACCCGTGACGAGCCCCATGGCCTCAGCCAGTGCATTAATCGATGCGCCGCTGTAACCACGCTCACAAAACACATCAATTGCCCGATCCAAAGCTTCATCTAAATCATAGGCTCGTGGTCGCCCTAAAGGTTTGGCCACTATTTGGCCGGACAAGTCATTATGCTTCATCATGGTTCGTTTCATACTCCTTAAATGCCTACATCAGCCAGCTGACTAACAGCCCCTTACTTTAAAACAGCATGCCACAACCCAAGCCATGACGCCAGAGCAAACGGCACCCTGAAGCTTAGGGGCCATGCGTTACAGATGCGTGCCGCCCGAAACGTCGATGATTTGCCCCGTCGTCCAACCGCTGTCCGGCGAGGCCAAATAACGAATCAAGTTCGCCACCTCATCTACCCCACCCAGGCGTGCAAAAACAGAAAACCGTTCAGCCGCCTGGCGTGCCTCTGGAATGGCTAAGTAATCGGCATTCATGTCCGTATCAATCACGCCTGGCGCCACCGCATTCACCGTGATGCCTTTGGGTCCAAACTCGGCGGCAAGCGACAGCGTCAATGATTCAATAGCGGCTTTCGAGGCACTATACATTGCCCGTTCAGCATCGGCTATTCTCGTTAGGGCACTCGACACATTGATGATTCGTCCCCCTTCTGCCAAATAAGGCGCCGCGGCCTGAATCAAATAAAAAGGCGCCTCCAGATTCACCGCCAGCGTTTCCTTAACCATGGCGGCCGTGGTTTGCGCTAAAGAGGCCACATGTACGATGCCGGCATTGTTGACGAGAATGTCCAATGAAGCCCCGCCCACATATTTGTTCGCCGCCTGATTAAAAGCCGCCCATAAATCCTCAGCGCCCTTTTGTGCATCGGGCGTAAATTGAGCCGGTAGGGCTTCGGCCTTACCCCCTAATGCCCTAACCGCCACAACCGCTGTTTCAGCCGCTTCTTGGTCATTCGCGTAATGAATGCCAATAAATGCAGCCCCACCCAATGCCAATTGCTGAACCACGGCACGACCAATGCCTCGACCCCCGCCAGTGACCAGCGCCACCTTCCCTGAAAAATGGTTTAACATCACCCCTCCTTTATTTAACCAAAACAGAAACCACCCTTAACCGGCTGTAACGACATCGCTCTAATAGACAGCCCTTAAATACTCGATCTAATGAGGATAACGATCCTTCTTTAAAAAAGGCAAAATGCTGATTAAGCCTAATACCGCTAAAACCAAGCCCACCCATAAAGGCGCACGTAAGCCATAGCCCAGAGCGATGCCTAGTCCGCCCAGCCAAGACCCCATACCCAAACCAATATTGATGACCGAGGTGTGTACCGTATTCACCAGCGGACCTGGATGGGCCACATTCATGACGCGCGTAATCATGGCGGGATTCATGGGCAAACCAGCCAAGCCAATAAGCAATAGCGCCATGACACTAATTGACCGATACTCAGCCAACCACGCAAACAGCAATAGGCTGAAGGCCAATAAAGACAGCCCAGCCACCACTATAGAAATCGTGTGCCGATCGGCAAACCACCGCCCCACGATTAAATTACCCACCACACTGGCCACCCCATAAGCAGCAAACAAAATAGGGATGGTCGCAGACTCAAACCGAGACACCTGCGTCAAAATCGGATAAAAATAGCTAAACGCCGCAAACGTTGCCCCCAAAACCAAGCCACTAGTGGCGTAAG
This sequence comes from Neisseriaceae bacterium CLB008, assembly GCA_041228285.1. NCBI lineage: Bacteria > Pseudomonadati > Pseudomonadota > Betaproteobacteria > Neisseriales > Neisseriaceae > Neisseriaceae bacterium CLB_ANTARCTIC_008. Next base: position 1,521,916 of record CP166133.1, read on the forward strand.
CCGCCCATAAGGCCCCCTTTTTAAACTCTGCCAACTCCTGTCCTAAGCTAGCCGTAGCCGTTTTGGGTTGATTAGGCACCATCAGCCCAACCATGATCACGCACAGGCTCGCCAAAACCGCCACCAGCCAAAAGCTCTCACGCCAGCCGAGATGTTGATCAATCAGCGTCGCCATAGGCACACCCACAACCGTGGCCAGCATTAACCCACTAATCACGATCGACGCGGCTCTGCCCCTTGATTGAACGTTAACAATGTCTGCACTGATGGCCAAAGCGATGCCAAAACAGGCCGAAGCCGCCACGCCCGCCACAACGCGCGACACGGCCATCACGCCATAATCCTGCGCCCCCGCTGAAATGAGCTGGGAAACAACGTAGATCAGCAACAGGCCCAAAAATCCTTTCTTATTGGACACTTTAAACTTCAACAAGCCCACGGTCAGGATGGGCCCACCCACGACCATCCCCAGCGCATACAGCGAAATCAAATTACCGACCTCGGCAAGCGTCACCCCAAAAGCCTTACTCAGCGATGGCATCATGCCTGCCACCATAAATTCTGATGTGGTTAAGGCAAAAATTGCCAAACCCAATATGTAAACAACTAAAGGCATAACCATTTCCTTTGTGTCACTACACAAAAATCAACGTTGATTGCCCTGCGGTTGCCGTAACGCCTTCATCCAATCTTTATGGCCATCGCTCATGAGCACAAACAGGTTCAACGCCCCAAATCAAACATTAGAAAACGAACGTTCTATATCTAATATGTCGCAATTAGGCCTATTTGTCAAAACAATAAATTCAGCACAAGCCAACCAGCAAAAAAGAAAATACTGACGACGGTCTTCAGCCTTTTTAAGCTCATTAAACCAAACACCGAGCACGGCCACCCGTATCCGTTGCAAGCAAAATCAAGTACACTAGCGCCTTCCCTAGCAGACTAGAAAATCCACCATGGCCTTAAAAGCAACCATTTTCAAAGCAAACATCAACATCGCTGACATGAACCGCAACCACTATGAGGATGTCCAGCTGACGCTGGCACAACACCCTTCAGAAAGTGAGCAGCGAATGATGCTGAGGCTATTGGCGTGGATTTGTCATGCGGATGAACGGCTGGTGTTTACTAAGGGCTTGGCCGCTGATGATGAGCCTGAACTGTGGCGCTTAAACGATTACAACGAGCCAGATTTATGGATTGAATTAGGGCTACCGGATGAAAAGCGCCTACGCAAGGCCTGTAACCAGTCTGAACAGGTGATTCTGTACGCCTACGGCGACCGTGCCGGCCCGATTTGGTGGCAGCAAAATCAAAGCAAATTAAGCCAACACAAAAACCTCAGCGTGCTGTTTTTAGACGACGAGCACATGGCACAGCTGGCTTCTTTAGCCAAACGCAGCATGGTGATTCAGGCGACCTTACAGGAAGACACCATTTGGCTGTCCGACACGGAACAGCACGTAGGCTTTAAATTTACGCCTTGGCAAGAAGTGGCGGTATAAATGCTGGTGATTTCGAATCAGGCCCGCATCAGCCTAGACGAAATTGAACTCACGGCCATCCGCGCTCAGGGCGCGGGTGGCCAGCACGTGAATAAAACCTCGACCGCGATTCATTTGCGCTTTGACATCAAGACTTCTAGCCTGCCCGAATACCATCAGCAGCGCTTACTGGCCATGAATCATCATTTGATTAGCCCTGCCGGTGTGGTGGTGATTAAGGCCCAGGCCCATCGCAGTCAAGAATTGAATAAAGAGGCGGCTTTGGCCCGTCTCGTGGCCTTAATCCAAGAAGCCATGGTGGTGGAAAAAACCCGGCGCCCCACTCGGCCTACCCTCGGCTCTAAAAAAAGACGTTTAGAAGGCAAATCTCGCAAGGGCGCGACTAAGGCACTACGCGGCAAGGTCCGCCTTGATTGATTTGGCCATTCGCCCATAAAAAAACAGCGCTCAACAGCGCTGTTTTTCATTAACGGCTGAAGCATTACGCCGGCAGCGGCTGTAGACGCACGCCCACATCAGCGGGCTTGGCGTAATACGGTGACGACGTCACCAAGACATTGATGCCGGTAGCGGCATATTCAGCCACCGTCGCAAGATTAATCCCACCCGCCAAGGAAAGCGTCACGGCATGAGGCCCTGCCTCACAATAAGCTTTAATCTTGGCCGCATCGGCACAGCTGAATTTATCCAGCTGAATCACATCAGGCTGAGCCTGGTAAGCCGCTTTAGCTTCAGCTAAGGTGTCGGCTTCAACGATGATTTTGGTTTCTGGTGCCCCGGCGCGCAGCTGCGCCACATGGGCAACCCAGTCATGGGGATCGGCTAAGAAATGGCGATGATTGGCAAACAGCAAAATGGTTTCGGCCGTGCCCGCTCGGTGAATCACTGCGCCACCCGCCAAAATAGCCTGGGTGGCCAACAATCGCGTTCCGGGGATGCTTTTACGGGTACAGGCGAGGTTCACCTTAGGGTTAATGCTGCGCGCCAGCGCCACCATTTGGTGGGTTTGGGTGGCCACACCACAGGCCCATTCCAAAATATTCTGCGCCACTTTCCAGCCCTGCTGTAGCCGTTCCACTGGGCCTTGAACCTGTAATAAAACGCTGCCTGCTGTGGCCAAATCGCCTTCGTTTAGGCTGGCCACAACGGTCAGCTCTAGCCTGGCCAGCACGGCCTTGGCCGCGATCACGCCAGATACGCACACATCATGGCGACAGCGAAACGTCATCTCGCCCGGCGTGTGCGCCAAACCTAAAGTCCGGGTGGTTAAATCACCCATATTGACGTCTTCAAGCAACCAAGCGTCAAGCGTTGCGGTCGGTATCAACAGCATATTAAACCCCTAAATAACCTTCTTTATGCGCCAGCCACCGCTGTAGATGGGTGGCGACAATATCGGGATGGTTTTGAATCAATTCAGGTGCCAGCTGGCGCGCCTGCTCTAATAGGGCCAAATCTTCTTCTAAATTGGCAAAGCGCAGCATGGGTGCGCCGCTTTGGCGCGCGCCCAAGAATTCGCCAGGGCCACGGATGTTTAAATCCTGACGAGCGATCTCAAAACCATCGGTGTGTTCGTAAATGACTTTCAGCCGCGCCTTAGCCAAATCACTCAACGGCTCTTCAAACAGCAGCACGCACATGCTTTTCGCTGCACCACGGCCCACGCGCCCACGCAGCTGATGCAGCTGCGACAGGCCCATGCGCTCGGCGTGTTCGATTACCATCAAACTGGCGTTCGGCACATCCACCCCGACTTCGATGACGGTGGTGGCCACCAATACGTTTAATTCGCCAGCGGCGAACTGGGCCATCACCTCGGCCTTTTCCTGCGGCTTTTGCTTGCCGTGTACGAGGCCCACTTTGAGGCCGTTAAGCAAATCCGACAAATAAGCATGGGTGTCAACCGCGGTTTGCAGCTCTAGGGCTTCGCTCTCTTCGATTAAGGGGCACACCCAATACACTTGCTCACCTTTGTGGCCGGTCTGATAGACAAATTCTTCCACCTGCTGGCGCCGAGCGGCGTTGATGAGCTTAGTGACGATGGGGCTACGATTGGGCGGCAGCTCGTCAATGACGGATACGTCCAGATCGGCAAAAAAGCTCATGGCCAAGGTGCGGGGAATCGGCGTAGCCGACATCATCAGCTGATGCACGCTTTGGCCTTTATTCTTGAGGGCCAAACGCTGAGCCACACCAAATCGGTGCTGCTCGTCCACGATGACTAGGCCCATGCTGGCAAACACCACATCGTCTTGAAATAAGGCATGAGTACCGATGGCAATGTGAACCTCATGGGCGGCGATTTCCGCCTTGGCGGCGTCTTTGGCTTTCTTACGCAGGCTACCAGACAGCCACGACACTTTTAGGCCCAGCGGCTCAAACCACAGCTTAAACTTAAGGTAATGCTGTTCAGCCAAAATCTCGGTCGGCGCCATCAGCGCCACCTGATAACCCGCTTCGATGGCGGTTAAAGCGCTAAGCGCAGCCACAATAGTCTTGCCGCTGCCCACATCGCCCTGCAAGAGCCGATGCATGGGATAGCCTTGAGCCAAGTCATGCTTGATCTCGGCCAATACTTTTTGCTGCGCACCGGTTAGGGAAAACGGCAGCTGGTTCACCAAACCCTGATACAGCTCGCCCGTACCCACTAAAGGCTGGGCCACGCCGCTGCGGCGCTTTTGGTAGGCCAGCCGCATCGACAGCTGCTGCGCCAACAGCTCATCAAACTTTAAGCGCTGCCATGCGGGCAATGCACCATTGCTTAAGTCTTGAATCCGATATTCGGGCGACGGCGCATGCAAGAGGCCGATGGATGGCCCAAATGCAGGCAGCTTTAGCTGATCGAGTAAGCTTTGCGGCAAGGTGTCTGCCAAGGAGGTGTGTTCGAGGGCTTGCCGAATGATACGGCGTAAAACCGGCTGGGTCAGGCCGCTGACGGTGGGATAAATCGGGGTCAGGCTGTCGGGCAAGGAGCCTTCCACCGCCACATCTTTGATTTTGGGGTGAATCATTTCATCGCCCAAAAAACCGCGTTTGATTTCGCCGAGCGCGCGAATGGTCTTACCCTGGGCCATTTGTTTTTGCTGACTGGGGTAGAAATGAATGAAACGTAGAATCAGGCTGTGGCCCGAGGCATCTTCAATTTGCACCAACAGCTGCTTACGGGGCCGAAACTGAACCTCTTGCGCAATCACCGTGCCTTCAACCATACAGCTTTGGCCAAAAGGCGCATTGGCGATGGGGGTGATGTGGGTTTCGTCCTCGTAACGCAGCGGCAAATGTAAAATCAAATCCCAGGCGTCGTGCAGGTTGAGCTTGGCCAATTTTTTGGCCGCTGCCTCGCTGATGTTTAAAGCCTTTAAGGTGTGCTCATCCATGCTGTTACTGTCAACCTTAGTTGTTAAAACCCGTTTTCTAATAAGATGTGGCCCGGCACACGCACCCGATTCAGGTTAAACCCCTTACCGCTTAAGGCCTTATGGGTATCCATCACCATGTCTGGATTGCCGCAAATCATAAAGCGTGTCGCGTCTTGGGTGAACGGTAGGCCAATGGCTGTACTCAGGGTATCGTCCTTGATTAAATCAGGCAAGCGCGCATTTAAAGCACCCTCGACTTTTTCTCGGGTGACAACGGGCTGGAAGATCAACCGATCAAAATACTCGCCCACCAATGGGTGGTCTTTCAAATCAGCCACCTGTTGATTAAACACTAAGTCATTTTTATGGCTGACCGAATGCACCAACACCAGCCGTTCAAAGCGCGTCCAAATGCTGGGCTGCTTTAAAATCGACATAAACGGCGCAATGCCTGAGCCGGTGCTGAGCATCACCAAATCGCTGCCGTCGGTAAAACGTTCGGGCAACAAAAAGCCGGTGGCGTTTTTATCCAATAAAATCTGATCACCTACGGCTAGGGTTTTAAAGTACTCACTAAAAGGACCGCCCTCGATCAAGACCGCAAAAAACTCCAGCGTGTCTTCATACTCTGCCGAAACCACTGAATAAGCACGCCAAATAAAACCGTGGGCTTGTTGAAAGCCCAGACGTGAAAACTGGCCCGCCGAAAAGCGATACGATTCGGGTCGGGTGATGCCAAAACTCATTAATTTGTCGGTATGGCGTTTAATCCATAAAACCGTTTCTTCGGTGTACTTGGTTTCTAAAGGCGCACTCATGCTGAATTCCTTTTATTTTGGCGTCAAAATTGAACCACCCCAATCGGATGGGTTCGTTTTAATTTATCTTTATTTGCTTCTTACTATAACAAATATTTATGGTCAATGTCGCCCTTAAGCCCGTCCAGCCTGTCATTGCTGTCATATCTTATGGCGCCGATTTAGTTTGACAATATACCTTATTCACCTATTCTTGAGTAGTTTGCTCGGATTTAGCAGCTAGCGTATACTTGCACCACAAAATGATGCGCCTTTTACATAAGAGCGACCACCAACGTCAACAGGATTCCATACATGAATGCCATTCCAGACATCCAAAGCAGCAAAGATTTAAGAAACTTACCGATCAATCAAGTGGGCATTAAAGGGTTACGCATGCCCGTTGCCATTCAAAGTAAAGAAGGCAGCCAGCAAACCGTCGGCCTTTTCGCCATGACGGTACGCCTACCTGCCGACCAAAAAGGCACCCACATGTCGCGCTTTGTGGCTCTTTTAGAAGACAATCAACAGCCGCTTAACTTTGACAGCTTTACGCAGTTAACCCACGACATGCTGGGCAAGCTGGACTCTGACGCAGGTAAAATTGAAGTCAGCATGCCGTTTTTCCGTCAAAAAACCGCGCCCGTGTCCGGCATTAAAAGCCTATTGGACTACGACGTGACCTTAGTCGGCGAAGTCAAAGACGGCGCCTATAGTCATCGTTTAAAAGTATTGATTCCGGTAACCAGCCTGTGCCCTTGCTCTAAGCAAATCTCACAATACGGCGCCCACAATCAACGCTCACACGTCACCTTAGACATCACCACCACCGCCAATGTGGCGATCGAAGACTTAATCGACATGGTGGAAGCACAGGCCTCTTGCCAGCTCTACGGCCTGTTAAAACGCCCAGACGAAAAATACGTCACCGAGCGTGCTTATGAAAACCCTAAATTCGTAGAAGACATGGTCCGCGACATTGCGGCCGAACTTCGTAAGCTTTCTACAGTCACAGCATTTGTTGTTGAAAGTGAAAACTTCGAATCCATTCATAACCACTCCGCTTATGCGTACATACAATATCCATGATTAAACTACTGAAGCACTCGTCACAAGCCGTCACGCTCCTGTTTTTCGGCCTATTCGCCTGGTCTTTTGCACAAGCCAACGTCAATCCTGATGATTTGCTGCCGCCAGAGAAAGCTTTTATACCAACCCTAACCAATACGGCCGAGGGCGTGAAGGTGCACTTTGACGTCGCTGATGGTTATTACCTCTACCAGGCTCAGGTATCGGTCAACACCGACGAACCTGACCTAATAGGGGCACCCAGCTTTAGCGATGGCGTCACCAAAACCGACGAGTTCTTCGGGACCCAAACCGTCTTCTACCAAGACGCCGTGGTCAACTACCCCTACCTTAAGCCCAATCAAGCTAATTACTACACTTTGACCTTGGGCTATCAAGGCTGTTCCGACTTAGGCATTTGCTATCCGCCCACGAAAAAGACTTATAAGGTTAATACCGTGGGGGTGATCACTGCCGAAGGCGAAGCCCAAAGCAACGGTAAAAGCCCTTTTTTTTTAGGTAGTGATAACGCCGCCACCGGCAGCGATGATTTTGCGTTATCACGCGATACCCTCACCAAAAGCCTGCTGGCGTTTTTCATCGCCGGCATGGGCTTAAGCTTTACCGCTTGTATGTACCCCCTGTTACCCATTGTCTCCAGCATCATCGTAGGCGACCAAGGCAACGCCAGCAAAAAGCGTGGCCTGACTCTGTCCTTCATCTACGTTCAAGGCCTGGCCTTAACCTATACCGTCGTCGGCGTCATCGCCGGCCTCACCGGTGCTTTATTAACCGTGTGGCTACAGCAGCCTGCCGTAGTGTTAACCAGCGCGTTACTGCTGGTCATCTTAGCCTTAGGCATGTTTGGCGTGTACCAACTGCAAATGCCTTCTTGGATTCAAAACTATTTCAGCCAAAAAACCCAAAACCTAAGCGGTGGCAAAATCACTTCCGTATTTGCCATGGGCATGTTTTCGGCCTTAATCATCGGCCCTTGCGTGGCGCCCCCTCTGGCTTTTGCCTTGGGCTATATTGGCCAAACCGGTGATGCGGCTCTGGGCGGCATTGCCCTATACGCTTTGGCATTAGGCATGGGCGTACCGCTGATGCTGGTGGGCACCTTCGGTAAGCAAATCATGCCTAAAGCCGGCTACTGGATGGACACGGTAAAATATTTCTTCGGCCTGGCCATTTTGGCGACAGCGGTTTACCTGTCTACCGCCTTCCTACCTTACTATCTGGTGATTGCGCTCTATGCACTCTTACTGCTGGCTGGTGGGGTATTGTTCCTGCGCAGCGGCTTGAAAATTGGCGCCAAACACACCACCGGTTTTGTGATCTTGGTGATCGGCGCAGCCTTGAGCATAGGCTCGGTTTATTTTGTTTATCAGAGCCTGAACCAACACACCACCACCATGCACCGCTTCCTTAATCTGTACGGCAAGCACGAAACCCCTGCGGGGCATAAATTTACCGACGTCGCCGAACTCAAAGAAACCATGACCATGGCCTTAGAGGAACAGCCTGACCAGCCTATTTTGTTGGATTTTTATGCCGACTGGTGCGTGACCTGCATTGAAATGGAAAACCTAACCCTCAATCAGCCTAAAGTGTCTGAGGCCATCGACATGAAGCGCTTCTTTACCGTTGACGTCACCGCCAACACGCCAGAACATCAGGCGTTGCTGAAAGAATATGGCTTGTTTGGCCCACCCGGCATTTTCATCATCAAGGCCGACGGCAGCAAAAGCCAACCCTTACTCGGCTTTGCCAATGTAGATGAGTTCATTCAGTGGTATGAAGACTTTATTTAAAGCAAAAAAGGCGGCTAATCTTCAAGGATTAGCCGCCTTTTTTACTGTATCCCACAAGCGCTGGTGTATAATGGCGCTTTTCGTACTTAATAAGCGTTGAAACCATGACTGACGTTGTCGTAGAAGCCACTCCAGAACTCTTCATCCAAGCCCAGCAGCATTTAAAAACCATTGCCGACGTACTGCGTTTTGCGGTTAGCCAATTCAATCAGGCCGAACTGCATTTTGGCCACGGCACCGACAACGCTCATGACGAAGCCGCCTATTTAATTTTGCATACCCTGGACTTACCCTTGGATCGGCTAGAGCCTTATTTAGGTGCCACCTTATTGCCAGACGAATTAAACCTCTTGCTCCACCTCATCGAGCGCCGCGTCACTGAGCATGTGCCCGTTGCCTATTTAACCAACCAAGCTTGGCAAGGTGAATTCGACTTTTACGTGGATGAGCGCGTTTTAGTGCCTCGCTCGTTCATCTACGAGCTATTGGGTGAGCCCCTCAGCCCGTGGATTGAGCATGCAGAACTGGTACACAACGCCCTTGATCTGTGCACCGGCAGCGGCTGCCTGGCGATTCAAATGGCCCACCATTATCCAGATGCCCACATCGACGCCGTCGACCTAAGCCTCGATGCGCTGGAGGTCGCCAGCATCAACATTCAAGATTATCATTTGGATGAGCAAATCAGCCTCATCCACACCGATTTATTTGAAGGCATCGAAGACACTTACGACTTAATCATTTCCAACCCACCCTATGTGGACGCGCCATCGGTTGACGAATTACCTGATGAATACCTACACGAGCCGGAAATGGCCTTAGGCTCTGGTGAGGATGGCCTAGACGCCACCCGTCAAATCATCGACCAAGCGGCTAAGTTCTTAAACCCTCGCGGCGTGCTGCTGGTCGAAATTGGCCACAACCGTGACGTTTTAGAAGCGGCCTACCCTGAGCTGCCGTTCACTTGGATGGAAACCGCCAGCGGCGATGGCTTTGTGTTCTTATTAACCCGCGAAGACCTCTTGCCACCAGGCTATTAAGCGCAGCGCCCTTAAGGCCAAACCAACACAGGGCGCCTCGTCGCCCTGTCTTTATGACCGCCTGCTTGACGTTGGCGACCACCATGCGAGGAACCATGTCGATCAATCATTACGAAAACTTTCCCGTCGGCTCTTTCATTCTGCCCAGACGCCTACGCAAACCCATTCACGCCATTTATCGCTTTGCCCGCACCGCCGACGACATTGCCGATGAAGGCGATGCCGACGCCGCTACTCGCTTGGCCCAGCTACAGGCCTTGCGTGACGAATTAGCCCTAATCGAAGCCGGCCAAGAGCCCACCACTGACTTAATGCAGCGCCTGAACCGTGAAGCGATTGCGCCCTTTCAACTGCCGCTGAAGCATTTCTACGACTTGCTGGTGGCGTTTGAGCAAGATGTCACCGTCACCCGCTACCAAAATTTCTCCGACCTCATTAACTACGCCCGTCATTCGGCCAATCCAGTGGGTCGCCTGCTGCTGGCCCTATATGGTGAGGACGACCCACGCTCCTTAGCCTACAGCGACGGCATCTGCACCGCCCTACAGCTGATTAACTTCTGGCAAGATGTTGGCGTCGACTGGGAAAAAGGCCGTTTATACATCCCGCTAGATGACCTAGTGCGCTTTGGCGTCACCGAAGACGACATCGCCCAGAAAAAAGTTAATTTTGCCTTTCAGCGTCTATTGCATCATGAATGTGAACGGGCGCACAGCCTACTTAAGGCTGGCTCACCGCTGGGCACCGTCTTAAAAGGCCGGCTCGGATTTGAGCTGCGCATGATCATTCTCGGCGGCCAGCGCATCCTGCACCGCATCGACGAAAACAAATATGATGTATTTAATCGCCGCCCCACTTTAAACCGCAAAGACTGGTGGCACATGATTAAGCGCAGCTTCAGCAAAAAATAACCCTCAAAGAACTTCCTTAAGCGAGAACCTGATGAATCAAACCCTCGAACTAACGAAAGCTTTAATCCGTGCGCCCAGCATCACCCCTCATGATGCGGGCTGCCAAGCGCTATTGCGTCAACGCCTCGAAGCCATCGGCTTTCAGGTCGACACCATGCGCTTTGGCGACACCGACAATTTCTGGGCCACCCACGGCAGCGGCGGACCATTATTTTGCTTTGCCGGCCACACCGACGTGGTGCCAGCCGGACCACTCGATGAGTGGCGCTTTGATCCCTTCACTCCGACCGAACACGATGGCTATTTATATGGCCGCGGCAGCGCCGACATGAAAACCAGCATCGCCGCCTTCGTGACCGCTTGCGAACGCTTTGTCGCCGCCCATCCCGATCATCCAGGGCGACTCGCCCTATTGATCACGTCCGACGAAGAAGGCGACGCCCACGACGGCACTCAAAAAGTAGTCGCAGCGCTACAGGCGCGCGGCGAACACATCGACTATTGCCTCGTGGGTGAACCCACCAGCAGCGACACCTTAGGCGACACGATTAAAAACGGCCGGCGCGGCTCGCTTTCTGGCGCCTTAACCATCATCGGCAAGCAAGGCCACATCGCCTATCCGCAGCTGGCCCAAAACCCGGTGCATGAGTTTGCCGCGGCGCTGTTAGCCTTAACCCGCGAAGTATGGGACCACGGCAATGAGTATTTTCCCGCCACCAGCATGCAGATTTCCAACCTTCACGCCGGCACCGGCGCCAGCAATGTGATTCCCGGCAGCCTGAACGTAGCCTTTAACTTTCGCTTCAGCACCGAATCCAGCGTCGACCAACTCAAAAGCCGCGTGCACGCCTTACTCGACGCCCATGGCCTAAATTACCGCTTGGATTGGTCTTTATCAGGCCTACCGTTTTTAACTCCGGCAGGCCGCTTGACCGACGTGTGTCGCCACGCCATTGCGGCACACACCGGCACTCAAGCGCAATTATCGACAACGGGCGGGACTTCTGATGGCCGCTTCATCAAGCACATTGCTACCGAGCTAGTCGAACTGGGCCCGAGCAACGCCACCATTCACCAGATTAACGAATCCATACGGCTGGCTGACATCCCCGTATTGTCTGACATTTACGCAGACATCATCCAACAGCTGCTGTTCGCATCAGCCCTAAACGAAACCTAAAATAAACCCTCAAAAGGACAGAAATGAAAGTAGTGATTGCCTTAGGCGGAAATGCCTTACAAAAACGTGGTGAAGTCATGAGCGCGCAAAACCAACGCGCCAACGTCGTCATCGCCTGCCAACAGCTGGCGAAAGTACATGGTCTTGGCCACCAAATGGTTTTGGCCCACGGCAACGGCCCCCAAGTGGGCCTATTAGGCCTGCAAAATGATGCCTATAGCCGCTACGTCGACCCTAAGGTCACGCCTTATCCGCTCGACGTTCTAGGCGCTGAAACCCAAGGCATGATTGGCTATATGCTGGCACAAGAGTTGGCCAATCATCTGCCTACCGACAGTCACATCTGCAACCTTTTAACCCAAACCGTGGTGGCTCAAGATGATCCTGCCTTTCAAAACCCCACCAAGTTTGTTGGCCCTGTTTACAATCAGGCCGAGGCCGAACAGCTGGCCGCCGAGCAAGGCTGGCAAATCAAAGCCGACGGCGCCTATTTTCGCCGCGTGGTGGCCAGCCCACTACCGCAAGCGATTAATGAATTAGCCCAAATTAAGCTACTCATTGACAATCAAGTGATTGTGATTGCCGTGGGCGGCGGCGGCATTCCTGTGCTGAAAAATCAAGGCCAGCTGACCGGCGTTGAAGCCGTCATCGACAAAGATTTAGCTTCTGGCCTCTTGGCCCACAATATCGACGCTGAATACTTCATCATTGCCACCGATGTGGCCGCCGTCATGGTGAACTGGGGCACGCCAGAGCAAAAAGCCATTCGCTACGCTCATCCCGATGCCCTAATGGCCATGGATTTTGCCAGCGGCAGCATGGGGCCGAAAGTGGCAGCGGCTTGTGCCTTCGCCAAAGCATCTAGCCAAACCGCCGTCATTGGCGCTCTAGAAGACATCACCGAGATGCTGGCCCAAGGTGCGGGCACCCTCATCAGCACCCAGTTTGACGGCATCACCTACGCCTAACCTCACCACCCGAACCGTAGCCAGCCTACCGTTCGGGTTTATTTTGCCCACCTAGGGCATTTTTGCGTCTAAACAAGGTCAAACCCAACAAACTCGAGTAAAATACCCGAATTAAATTTGTCACGATTAAGGATCACTATGCACACCAAAGTACGCGTCTGGGATGCACCCACCCGTCTTTTTCACTGGCTATTGGCCTTCAGTATTCCAGCTATGTGGTGGACGGCCACCACGGGCGGCCCTTGGTTAGCCTGGCATAAACGCCTAGGCTTAGTGGTTTGTGCCCTGATTATTTTCCGTATTTTATGGGGGTTTGGCGGCAGCCAAACCGCTCGCTTCAGCAATTTTCTAACCGGTAAAAGCGGCATGCAGCGCTATTTGAAAGGCCAGATGCCCGAACACGAGCAACCAGGCCACAACCCCGTCGGCGCCCTAAGCGTGGTGGCACTTCTGGGCATGGTCATTGCTCAGCTGGTGACTGGCCTCTTCGCACCAGACAACAACACTTGGCTCAACCCTGGTTATTTAAACCACTTAGTCAGCGAATCCACCGCCAACAGCATGTACCGTGTTCACCTCACCTTATTTTGGGTGCTGGTTGGCTTGATTGCAGCCCATATTGTGGCCGTGTTTGCCTATCTTCTCATCAAGAAGCACAATCTGATCCGCCCCATGATTACAGGCTTTAAACAGCTGAGCCAGCCGGTTAACCCACCGCTTAAGTTTGCTGGCTGGGGCATGTTTCTTCTCTGCGTTGCCATCAGTGCGGCCGTGGTCTACCTGATTGCCAATGCCTGAACTTAAGCCCATAATCAAGGTCATAGCTCATATGACCTTTTAACGGCAACGAGAACACGCTCATGAAAACGATTATCTATACGTCTGCTTTAGCCCTATTGAGCACGCTGGGCTTCAGCAGCCTCGCTCTGGCAGCAGAAGCGAATACCCCTTACAACCTATCCACCGAGCCCGCCAGCACGGCATGGCAGGCCACGCCTCTGGTTGGTGAGGCCCCAGACACAGCCAAAACACCGACGGCCAAGCCTGCTGACGACAGGCGCCTGCGCCCAATCGGCCAATACAGCGGCAAAAGCAATGGCCGCGGTAAGAACGTCAATGGCGAGGCAATTGTCACCCTCAATAACGACACCCCAACGGGTGAGGTTCAACTATTTGGCGAGATCGTCGGCGGCGTCAGCAGCAGCCGTACCCGCTAAAGCCCCCACCCACCTCATTCAATCGCCCCTGCTTGCAGGGGCTTTTTTTATGGGCCATGACCAAACACCTCTACAGTGCACCATGACGCAGCAACACGCGTTGTCCATTTAGACACACTTTACTAGACAAACAGTCCAACAAAAGGTAAATAACGGCTGTATTTTATAAAATATCGACTATATTTTAAATAATTTAGACATTTTGATGAATAGCACTTGAACTCAAGCCCTGTTTGCGCTTAATATCAAGGTATCGACACAAACATAACAAACAAAACACTAGGATAGACATGAACCCAAATACGCTATACGACAAACTTTGGCACAGCCATGTGGTGCAAGAAGAAGCTGATGGCACCGTGCTTTTGTACATTGATAGACATCTTGTCCACGAGGTAACCAGTCCTCAAGCTTTCGAAGGCTTAAAAATGGCGAATCGTCCGTTATGGCGTAAGAACAGCATTGTCGCAACCGCCGATCACAACACCCCAACCGACCACTGGGATGAGGGCATTAAGGATCCGATTTCCAAACTACAGGTAGATACTCTAAACGACAATATTTTGTCTTTTGGCGCACTGGCCTACTTCCCCTTTAAAGATGAAGGCCAAGGCATTGTCCACGTCATGGGCCCAGAACAAGGCGCAACCTTGCCAGGCATGACCGTGGTGTGTGGTGATTCGCATACCTCTACCCACGGTGCTTTTGGCGCTTTGGCCCACGGCATCGGCACCAGCGAAGTCGAACACGTGATGGCTACGCAGTGCATCACCGCCAAGAAGTCTAAAAACATGATGATTAAGGTCAACGGCCAACTCGGCGCCGGCGTGACCGCCAAAGACATGGCCCTATACATCATTGGCCAAATTGGCACCGCTGGCGGCACAGGCTACGCGATTGAGTTTGCCGGCAGCGCCGTACAAGACCTCAGCATGGAAGGCCGCATGACCCTCTGCAATATGGCCATTGAAGCGGGCGCCCGTTCTGGCCTAGTGGCAGTAGACCAAAAAACCATAGACTACGTACAAGGCCGCCCTTTCGCCCCAAGCGCAGAGCACTGGGATCAAGCCGTTGCCTACTGGCGCACCTTGGTTTCTGACGAAGGTGCCCACTTTGATCGCGTCATCGAACTTGAAGCTGCCGACATCGCACCGCAAGTAACCTGGGGCACATCACCAGAAATGGTGTTGTCGATTGACCAAGCCGTCCCCAACCCAGCTCAGGCCACCGACGCAACCAAAGAGCAAGGCATTACCCGCGCCCTACAGTATATGGGCCTAGAAGCAGATGCGCCGATCAATCAAGTGCCGGTTGACGTGGTGTTTATTGGCTCTTGCACCAATGGCCGCATTGAAGACTTGCGCGAAGCCGCCGTTGTGGCCAAGGGTCGCCACAAGGCTGATTCGGTGAAACGAGTGATGATTGTGCCCGGCTCTGGCCTAGTGAAAAAACAGGCTGAAGCAGAAGGCCTTGACGTGATTTTTAAAGAAGCGGGTTTTGAATGGCGTGAGCCTGGCTGCTCTATGTGCTTGGCCATGAATGCCGACCGCCTCGCGCCGCAAGAGCGCTGCGCCTCAACCTCAAACCGTAACTTTGAAGGCCGTCAAGGTAATGGCGGGCGCACTCATTTGGTTAGCCCAGCCATGGCAGCAGCAGCGGCCGTATGCGGCCACTTTGTGGATGTACGCACCCTAATCAACTAAATCAGCCGCAAAGACGCAAAGAGTCTTTTAAAATTTAAGAATATTCTTTAGAATGAATGGGTACATTAGTACAGCCTCTTAAATCGAAAAGGACTCTTTCATGAAAAAAACAATCTTGTTACTTTGTACAGCAGCCTTTATTTTAACCGGTTGCAACACCATTTCTGGTGTGGGTAAAGACATTAAAGGTGGCGGCCAAGCCATCGAAAATGCGGGCGGCAAATAAGCCTCTCGTACCCCCTAGAAATGCACTGACTGTACGGACACAACAAGGCTGCCTTTAGGGCAGCCTTGCTTTAAGGACGAAACATGAAAGCATTTACCACCGTAGTAGGCAAAGTTGCCCCTCTTGATCGTGCCAACGTCGACACCGATGCGATCATCCCCAAACAGTTTCTCAAATCAATTAAGCGCACCGGCTTTGGGCCCAACTGCTTTGATGAGTGGCGCTACTTAGACCATGGCGAACCCGGCATGGACAACAGTAAGCGCCCCTTAAATCCTGACTTCAGCCTGAATCAGCCACGCTATCAAGGTGCTCAAATCCTGCTGACGCGTGAAAACTTTGGCTGCGGCTCTAGCCGAGAACATGCGCCTTGGGCGCTAGATGACTACGGCTTTCGCGCCGTCATCGCACCCAGTTTTGCCGACATTTTCTTCAATAACTGCTACAAAAATGGCCTATTGCCCATTATCTTGAGCGCTGACGTAGTAGAACAGCTGTTCCAGGCCGTAGCCGCCACCGAAGGCTATACGCTCACCGTGGATTTGGCCAATCAGCAGGTGGTCACGCCCGAAGGTCAAAGCTTTGCCTTTGACATCACCGAACACCGCAAGCACTGCTTATTGAACGGCCTAGACGAAATCGGCCTAACCTTGGCCCATACCGACGACATCAAGGCTTTTGAAGCCAAACATCAAGCCAGCCAACCTTGGCTGTACCAAGCATAATCCAGATAAGAAAGCGTTTCATGACCACAATGAATATTGCCATTTTGCCCGGTGACGGCATCGGCCCAGAAATCATCGAACAAGCCACGCGCGTTCTGGGCGTGTTTCAAAACGAAGGCCTAGACATTAACTTCACCTATGCGCCTTTAGGCGGTGCCGCCTACGATGAATATGGCCATCCCTATCCAGAATTTACCCAAACCATCTGCCGCCAGGCAGATGCCATCTTATTAGGCGCCGTCGGTAGCCCTCAATACGACCAGCTAGATCGTCCATTGCGCCCAGAGCGCGGCCTATTGGCGATTCGCAAAGACTTAGGCCTGTTTGGCAATCTGCGTCCAGCAGTGCTGTACCCAGAGCTGGCCAATGCCTCGACCTTAAAACCAGAAGTGGTGGCTGGGCTAAACATCATGATTGTGCGTGAATTAACCGGGGACATCTACTTCGGGGAACCACGCGGTATCCGTACGCTTGAAAACGGTGAGCGCGAAGGCTTTAACACCATGCGCTACAGCGAAAGCGAAATCAAACGCATCGCCCACGTAGCCTTTAAAATTGCCCAGAAACGCCATAAAAAAGTGTGCTCTGTAGACAAGGCCAACGTCTTAGAAACCACAGAACTGTGGAAAGAGATCTTTATTGAAGTGGCGAAAGACTACCCAGACGTTGAGTTAAGCCATATGTACGTCGACAATGCCGCCATGCAGCTGGTGCGTGCCCCCAAACAGTTTGACGTGATTGTGACCGGCAACATCTTTGGCGACATCTTGTCGGATCAAGCCTCAATGTTGACAGGCTCTATCGGCATGCTGCCTTCTGCTTCCTTGAACGAAAGTGGCCAAGGCCTCTACGAGCCGTCACACGGTTCAGCGCCCGACATTGCCGGCCAAAACAAAGCCAATCCTTTGGCCACCATTTTGTCGGCCGCGATGATGATGCGCTACACCTTCAACCAAGATGCTATTGCCGACCGCATTGAAGCGGCGGTACAAAAAGTCTTGCAACAAGGCTTACGCACGGGCGACATTTACGAAGATGGCTGCCAAATGGTGAGCTGTAGCGAAATGGGCGATGCCGTGATTGCGGCGCTAAACGCCTAATACACACCCAAACTCAGGGCCTGCCGCTGTAATAGCGACAGGCCCTTTTTTTATCCCGTTAAGCTTCAGTCTACGCCATATTGCTCGCGCAACACCGCTTCATCTTGCTGTAGCTGCCAGCGCAACCAGGCCGCATAGCCGACTGAGCGTGTCTGCTGTAGGTCTAGCTGCCGTTCTTGAATACGCAAGCGCTGCTTGGCGATGTCCACTTCGCGCCAAGCCTGCTGCTCGGTTACAGATTGCGCCGCTTGAGGTGTGGCATGACAGCGGGCCCGCACATTGGCCAAAGCCCGCTGTAGGCCGCGCAAGCGATGCTGCTGCCCTTGCGCCTTAGCGTAACCGATTTGGCGCTCCAACTGCTGAATCTTCAGCCCACAGCGAGGAGCGGCCATGGTCGGGGCACTTAAACTGAAAAACAGGGTCAAACTCAATACCCCACTACAAACTAAGCGAAACAGCATGTCTTTTCCTTCTTTTTGCCTTAATCATGACCAGACACCATAGCAGGGCTTTTTTTTAGTACAATCATCTTTACCTATCTTTAAACCCCGCATTAAAAACAAGGCGCTAACGGCACGGCCGGCAGATGGCCATAAAAATCATATCAATTTTGGCCAAAACTCATTAAAATGACATGCTTATGAATAGATTGCTTACCCACTGGCGCTTATCCTATCAGCACCCCCGCATGGCGCAAGCCAGATTGCCGGCACATGCCGTGGCCTGTCCTGACTGTGGGCTCAAGGTCGACCTACCCGATATGTATCAAGGTGAAAGCTGTGCCTGCCCTCGCTGTGGCTACGCTTTGGTGCGCATTGAATACAACCCGTACTCCGGCCCGATTTCCTATGCCTTGGCCAGTTTGGTGTTGCTGTGGCTGTCAGCGTGGTTTATGTTCATGGGCGCCAATCTTGGCGGCAGCAACGTCGAAATCAACTTATTGGGCATCATGAAAGTGCTGCACCAACAGGATTATGGCTATCTAGCCAATGCCACCTTGGTGTTGATTTTCCTCACGCCACTGGTTTTTTCTCTCTTAAGCATCTACGTGTTTGGTGCGCTACGCTTTTGTAAACCGCTGCCCTATATGGCTCAGGCCATCAAAATCATGATGCGCTTAAAGCCATGGATCATGGTCGACGTATTCATCGTTTCGGTATTGGTGGCGTCGGTGAAAATGCAGTCTTTGGCCATCCTGTCCTTCGGCCCAGGCTTTTGGCTGGTGGCCGCCCTATCAATCTGCCTGATTCGCACCTCGTTTTTTGTACGCGCCCACTGGGCCCAAGCCCAAGTTTTGATGCTGCAACAGCGCCCGCTACCGAATCACCACGCAGGCGACATCAGCTGCACCGACTGCTATTTTTCCAGCCCTGCCGAGCATAGCCATTGTCAGGTTTGCCACAGCAAGCTGTCGCACCGTAAACCACAGAGCCTCCAAAAATCCAGCGCGTTTTTAATTGGCGCCGCAATTTTGTATTTACCGGCCAATATTTTGCCCATCATGATTACCAAAAGCGTATTTTTTTACCAGGCGTCAAATATTTTAGACGGCGTGATCACGCTTTGGCACAGTGGTGACCAACCCATCGCCATCATTATTTTCGTGGCCAGTATCTTATTGCCCCTGACCAAAATGATCGGCTTAATGGTATTATTATTGAGCGCTCATTTTAAACCAATTGCATCAGCCAAACGCCTCACTACGATTTACCGCCTCATTGAGCTGGTGGGCCGCTGGTCCATGATCGACGTATTCGTGATCATTATTTTAATGGCCTTAATGCAAGTGCCTTTAGCCACCGTCTTACCCGGCCCAGCCGTGGTGTATTTTTGCGCCGTGGTCTTTTTAAGCATGGTGGCCGCCATGATTTTTGACATTCGTTTAATTTGGGATAAGCAAGCTGCCCAAGAACCAGGTACCTCTTTATGACTCAACCCGATCAGCAAACCCCAAACACGGAAGAAGCTGTGACCCCTAAGGTCACGGCCAATAAATTTATTTCGGTGGTGTGGATCATCCCCCTCATCGCCTTAATCACCGGCGGCTGGTTGATCATCAACCACATTCAAAAAATTGGGCCGGAAGTTACCTTAATCCTAAACAGTGCTGAAGGCATACAGGTCGATCAGACCGTGGTGAAAATCCTCAGCGTAGAGGTCGGCCGCGTCACCAGCATTGACTTAAGGCCTGGCAACGACGGCGTTGAAGTCAAAGCGCGCCTCAAATCGGGCATGGCAGAATATCTGCGTAAAGACACTAAGTTCTGGATCGTTAAGCCACGCATCGGCTTAGAAGGCGTGACCGGCCTTGGCACCTTAGTTTCTGGCGCCTATATTGAGTTTACCCCGGGCAAAGATGAGCTCGAGGAATCCACCTTCGTCGTGTCTGAAGATCCGCCTAGCATGGTGTCAAACAAGCCTGGCCTCAGCCTGAAACTCAGCGGCCAAGACAGCCGCATGCTGCCCGTAGGCAACCCCATTCTGTATCGCGACATCACCGTAGGCCGCATTGAACGCGCCGACTTCAATCCCAAAGACGAAACCATTAACTATGAGGTTTTTATCAATAAACCTTACGATGAGCTGATCGGTAAAAATACTCAGTTTTGGGTGTTGAACGGTTTTGACATTCAAGCCACTGGCGCGGGCATTAAAATTCGCTCTGGCCCCATTACCTCCCTCATCAATGGCGCCATCAGCTTTTCTTCACCCAAAGAAATCGGTAAAGGCGGCAGCGTCAAAAATGGCCAGCCCTTTGTGCTCTATTCTGATGTCGACAAGGTATTACAGCAGCCTTCCGAACGAGCTCTATACTATGTGGCCGTATTTGATCAATCCATTCGTGGCCTTGAGACGGGTGCCGACATTCAGTTCCAGGGCGTAACCATTGGGTCGGTTAGCCAAGTGCCGTTCTTTGAACGTAACGACAGCTTAAACATGTTCCACAGCGGCAAAATCCCGGTACTCTTACGCATCGAACCAGGCAATATGGAGCTGAACGCCGACGAACAAACCCAAAAGCAATGGGTACAACGCTTTGAAGGCGCCATTGAGCAAGGGCTAACGGCCAAGCTCGAAAGCAACAGCCTAATTACGGGCTCGTTGTTTGTCGAACTGAGCCAGCAACCGCAAAACCGTGCCAACCGCACGCGTCAGCAATATCATGGCTACACCATGATTCCGACTGCGGCATCAGGCCTAAACCGCCTTGAAGATCAAATTTTACGCCTCTTGGACAAGCTCAATAACCTACCCATTGAGAAAAGCATGAGCGAACTTAACGGCACCCTAAACGAGCTAAAACTCACCTTAAATAGCGTCAATAAAGTCGTCGACAGCGATGAGACGCGCAACCTACCCAAGCAGCTAAACCAAACCATGCGCCAGGTAGAAACCTTGTTAAAAGGCGTGTCACCAGACGCACCGATCTATCAAGAAGCACAGGAAACCATTAAGCAAATTAATCAGACATTGCAAGACGTCAAGCCGGTGATTCGCACCCTGAACGAAAAGCCTAATGCCTTAATTTTCAATAACTCCCAGGCTGACCCTACCCCGAAAGGAGCCCGATAATGATGCGTTATCTCCCCCTATTATTAACGTCATTAGGCTTACTCAGCGCCTGCGCCAGCAATGCGCCCACCTATTATCAGCTGCCGGTACAGGTTTCTGCCGCCCCGAACCAGGCCCAGGTTAACTACAGCGTGAAGGTACGCATGGCTGACTTTTTAAACAGCAGCAGCATGGTGTATGAGGTCAGCGACGTCGAGGTGGTTCTATCGAAACAAAACCTTTGGGCCGAAAACCCAGAGCAGTCGGTTGCCCGCAACCTCGCCTACAAGCTCAACCAGGCCCAAAGCAAGGCCGGCTTCTATACCCGTGGTAGCCGCCCGAACGACATTTTGGTACAGTTAGATCAGTTTCAAGGCAGCCATCATGGCCAAGTAAAGCTCAGCGGCCAGTTCACCATTCAAAGCGCCGGCCTGAAACCCATCACCCAGCCGTTTAGCATCAGCATCGCTCAAGAAGGCGATGGCTATCGTGCTATGGTACAAGCGCTAGACCAAGGCTTAGCGCAGCTAGCGCAAAGCATTGCCAGCCAACTACCCAGTAAGCCCAATGTGAAAGGATTTTTACTATGAAAATAGAACATGAAGCCCAAGAAGCAG
Source organism: Neisseriaceae bacterium CLB008 (assembly GCA_041228285.1). Lineage (NCBI taxonomy): Bacteria > Pseudomonadati > Pseudomonadota > Betaproteobacteria > Neisseriales > Neisseriaceae > Neisseriaceae bacterium CLB_ANTARCTIC_008. The sequence goes on from CP166133.1 coordinate 1,543,701, forward strand.
AAGGTCGTTTTTATTTAGCCGAACAAGGCCAGATTGTCGCCGAACTAAACTATCGTTTTTTAAGCCCGACCCAAATCGATGCTTATCGCACCCACGTGGATGACTCTTTACGTGGCCAAGGCGTTGCTGGCCGACTGTACGATGCCTTAATGGCATTCACCCAAGAGGCGCAATTGACGGTAGAGCCCAGCTGTAGCTATATCGCTAAAAAAATGGGCCGCCGCAGCACGGATTAAAGCCCCTATCTCAGAACGACGTCTTCTGGCCCGTCCCAAGCACCATCTGGGATGGGCTTTTTAATCACGACGCTGCTCAGGGTTAATACAATGCCTGCGCCCTATTCATGAGCGGCAGCCATAAAAAAAGACATGCCCAAGCATGTCTTTTTTTATGTGTTAAAGCCTTAAACCAAAGCAGCCTCTAGCCGAGCCAACACGGCGGCCAACGCTTCTTTAGCAGCTTGAGCATCAATCGCTGGCTCACCCGCAGCATCAAGCTGATCATGGGTAAACGGATCAACGCTGGGCTCAAAGCTCGCGCGCAATTGGCGCACTTTCAGCACATCTTGACGCGAATAAACATTACCACCATAGCCCAAGACCACGCCATTTTGATACTGCCATTGTTCAAAATTGTGCGCATCAATTTGCGCCAACTCGCACACTTCAAGCAGGGTAAAATAACGCTGTTGCGGGACCGGGGGCAAATGATTATTTTTGTTTTGCATAGTAGTTTTCAACCATACCTTTTAATTTTTGGCTTGCGTGGAATGTCACCACGCGACGGGCGCTAATGGCCACTTCTTCGCCAGTTTTAGGGTTACGGCCAGGACGTTGCGGCTTATCGCGCAGTTGGAAGTTACCAAATCCAGAGATTTTAACTTCTTCACCGTTTTCTAACGTACTGCGAATTTGCTCAAAGAACATCTCAACCAGCTCTTTAGCATCATTCTTGTTAATACCTACTTTGTCAAATAAAATCTCAGCCAACTCGGCTTTTGTTAGTGTCATGAAACGATTACCCTTATCAGTATTTATGTGCGACCGACGCAAAATATTTTTTAATATCAATATTTTGCGCCTGTATTTTAGTTTTTTTTGGTTAGTTACGCAAGTGAGCGCCGGCTAATTTTGCAGAATCAATCAATTTCGTGATCAATTGGTCCACTTCTTCGTCCACCAGCGTTTTATGCATGTCTTGCAAGTGCACCGACACGGCCAAGCTTTTCATGCCTTCTGCCAGGCTATCGCCTTGGTAAAGGTCAAAAATACGAACGTCTTGAATCAGCTCATGTTTCACCTGTTTCAAAGCATCCAGCAGGCTTTGGGCACTTTGGTCTTGCGGCAAGACAAAGGCTAAGTCACGGCGACCTGCTTGATATTTAGACGTAGGCGCATAGGTTACCTTAGCTTGGGCCAAGGTCGCGGCAAAATTCAGTTCAAACACGATGGGCGCCTGTGGCAAATCATATTTATGCACCCATGAAGGATGCAGCTCACCCATGAAGCCAATTTTTTGGCCATCCAATAAAATATCAGCGCAGCGACCTGGATGTAGCGCAGGATGCGTGGCGGCCTCAAACCGTACGTCCTTACCGGCCAATAGATTCTCAACGTCGGCCTTAACCGTGTAAAAATCAACCTTAGTGCTGGCGGCGCCCCATTGCTCCGGCAAAACCGTACCATAGGCCAAGGCGGCTAATTTTTCGGTTTGATCGTATTCACCCGCTGCCGTTTTGGCAAACACACGCGCCACTTCAAACACCCGCACGCGGTTTTGTTTGCGGTTAAGATTGCTGACCAGAGCATCCACCAAGCCGCCCAACAACGTAGAGCGCATCACGTTCATGTGGCTGGCGATCGGGTTTTTCAGCCGAATCGGGTCTAGGTTATGCGCAAAATCTTGCTCCCACGCTTCATCCACAAAGGCGTAGTTAATGACTTCTTGATAGCCTTTACCGGCCATTTGGCGGTACACTTGCTGGCGCGGCTTCATGGTTTCGGACAAAGGCAACATAGCCAATCGACCCTGTAGCTGGTCGCTCGGAATATTCTCATAGCCGTAAACGCGTGCGACCTCTTCGATTAAATCGACTTCACGCGTGATGTCAAAACGAAAGCTCGGGGCAAAGGTAGCAAAGCCTTCAGCATTAGCCTGTGGCTGTAAGCCTAAATCGGTCAAGATGGTGTGGATTTGTTCGGCGCTGATGTCGGTGCCCAAAATCTTATTCACGCGCGCTGTGCGCACATTAACGGCTTCTTGCTGCGGTAATTGACCTAAAGCTTCAATCACAGGGCCGGCATCGCCGCCACAGATGTCGATCACCAATTCGCTGGCACGGGCCATAGCCAAAGCCTGTAGTTCAAAATCCACGCCGCGTTCAAAGCGAAAAGAAGAATCAGACCCAAAACCATATTGACGTGATTTACCCGCAATACTGTCGGGGGCAAAAAATGCCGATTCCAACACGATGTTTTGGGTTGCGTCGGTTACTGAGCTGGCTTCCCCGCCCATTAGGCCGGCAATGCTCAATGCTTGCTCTTCATCCGCCACCACCAAGGTATTGGCGCTAAGGGTCACGGTTTTTTCATTCAGGCACTCAAGCACTTCGCCTTCATTGGCCATACGCACCACCAAATCACCCTGTAGGGTGTCGGCATCAAATGCGTGCATTGGTTGGCCTAGCTCCAGCATCACGTAGTTGGTGATGTCAACCAAGGCGCTGATGCTGCGTACGCCAGAGCGCAATAAACGCTGCTTCATCCAATCAGGCGTCGCTGCCTGTGCATTCACCAAGTTAATTTGACGGGTTAAAAAGCGACCACAGTGTTCTGGTGCCGCAATAGTGGCATGCACAGCTTGATCATGGCCCACGGCCACTTCTTTAATCGCCACTTCGTTAACCGGCAGATGGGTTAAGGCCGCAACCTCACGCGCAATACCGCGAATGCTCAAGCAATCGGCGCGATTAGGGGTGATTTTCAAGGTAAACACATCGTCGTTTAGCTGTAAATACTCACGAATGTCGGTGCCTACAGGGGCATCGCTAGGCAGAATCAACAGGCCATCAACATCGTCAGGTAGGCCAAGCTCTTTACCCGAGCACAGCATACCGTTAGACACTTCACCACGCATTTTAGTCGGCTTGATTTTAAAATCGCCGGGCAATAAGGCACCAGAGGTCGCACACGGCACTTTCGCCCCTTCCACCACATTGGGGGCACCACACACGATTTGGACCAGCTCACCGCTACCAATGTCGACTTGGGTGATGCGTAGGCGATCAGCGTTAGGATGTGGCACGACAGACTTCACTTCAGCCACAACCACGCCGCTGAAGTCTGGCGCTGGGCGCTCGGCCTCTTCCACTTCAAGCCCTGCCATGGTGAGGACATGGGCAAACTTATCGGCTGCTAAGTTGGGGTTAACCCAAGTTTTTAACCAATCGTAAGAAAATTGCATGTCGTCACCCTTATTTAAATTGTTTTAAGAAAGCCAAATCATTATCGAAGAACAAGCGTAAGTCGTTCACCCCGTAGCGCAGCATCGTAAATCGATCCATGCCCATGCCAAACGCAAAGCCGGTAAAGACTTCTGGATCAATGTTCATATTGGTCAAGACATTGGGGTGCACCACACCACAGCCACCCACTTCAAGCCAGCCTTTTTCGCCTAAAATGTCGATTTCGGCAGAAGGCTCAGTAAACGGGAAGAACGAAGGGCGAAAGCGCACTTGTAGGTCATCGCGCTCAAAAAAGCGACGAATAAAGTCGGTCATCACGGCTTTTAAATCAGCAAACGTCACGCCCTCATCAACCCACAAACCTTCACACTGATGGAACATCGGTGAATGGGTAGCGTCAGAATCCACGCGATACACGCGCCCAGGCGCAATGATTTTAATCGGCGGACGATTGGCTTCCATGTAGCGTGCCTGAATCGGAGACGTATGGGTACGCAATACATCGCCATTTTCAACGTAAAAAGTATCGGCCATCGCACGAGCGGGATGGTTTTTAGGAATGTTTAAGGCTTCGAAATTATAATAATCTTTTTCAATTTCGGGGCCGTCAGCCACGGCAAAACCCATGCTGCGGAACAATTCACTGACGCGGCTAATGGTTAACGTCACAGGGTGTAGACCAGCTTCATCGTTGCCGCGACCGGGCAAGGTCACGTCTAACGCTTCGGCAGAGAGCTGAGCAGCTAGCTTAGCCTCATTAAACCCATCACGCTTTTGATTAAAGGCCTCTTGAAAGTGGCCTTTTTGCTCATTAATGTACGCGCCCTGCGTTTTACGCTCTTCTGGCGGCAGCTTACCTAAGTTTTTCAATAAACCGGTTAATTCACCCGTTTTACCTAGGTATTGAGCCTTGACTAACTCTAGCTCATTTAAATCTGCCGCAGCGTTGATTGCGGCAATCCCGGCCGCGACAATGTGTTCCACTTGTTCCATAGGTCTACCCATTGAGTTTAGCTTATGCAAAGGTTAAGTATTGAATGTACAACAAAAATTAACCTTTGCAACCTGATCTAAGAACCAGATTCTCAAGCTAAGAAAATCGATTAACGATAAAAAAGGGAGGCCGTTAAGCCTCCCTGAGAAATATCTCAGTCCTTATACAAGACTGGCTTTGGCTTTTTCAGCGATTTGAGCAAAGGCAGCTTTGTCAAATACAGCCATGTCGGCCAAAACTTTACGATCGATTTCAATTGATGCTTTTTTCAAGCCGTTCATGAATTTGCTGTAAGACAAACCGCATTCACGGGCAGCCGCATTAATACGGATGATCCACAATTGACGGAATTGACGTTTACGTTGACGACGGTCGCGGTAAGCGTACTGACCAGCTTTCATTACTGCTTGTTTAGCAATACGATAGACGTTCTTGCGACGACCGCGGTAGCCTTTGGCTAACGCTATAACTTTTTTGTGACGAGCACGTGCGGTAACACCGCGTTTTACGCGTGGCATATATTAACTCCTTAAGCGTACGGTAACATTTTAGAAATAGAAGCCATATCACGGGCGTTCACCATAGTGGTACCGCGTAATTGACGTTTATTTTTTGTGGTGCGTTTGGTCAAGATGTGACGCTTGAAAGCGTGCGCACGTTTAACACCACCATTACCTAGTACTTTAAAGCGTTTTTTCGCGCTCGACTTGGTTTTCATTTTAGGCATGATCTGCTCCAATGAGTTTTTTTAGATAAGACGCAAGGTGGTTGGCAAGCCAACGCTTAGGGACCCATGCATCACGATTTTTGTCGCAATAATAAAGATTGGCTAACGCGACGTTTAGCCAATCCCGAGATTATAACGTTATTTTTTCTTAGGGGCAATCACCATAACCATTTGGCGACCCTCTAATTTTGGAAACTGCTCAACTGTACCGATTTCTTCTAGGTCAGCCTGTACGCGTTTCAACAAGGCCATACCCAAATCTTGGTGGGCCATCTCACGGCCACGGAAACGCAAAGTCACTTTCACCTTGTCGCCGTCCGTCAAAAAGCGCACGATGTTACGCATTTTAATCGCGTAGTCGCCAGAATCCGTACCTGGGCGGAATTTGATTTCCTTAACCTGGATCTGTTTTTGCTTTTTACGTGCTTCGTCACGTCGTTTGGCTTCTTCGTACTTAAACTTACCAAGGTCCATTACCTTGCACACGGGCGGTTTTGCATTCGGCGAAATTTCTACCAAATCCAAATCATGCTCTTCGGCCAAGGCCAAGGCTACTTTTAAATCAACGATGCCCATTTGTTCACCGTCGTGATTAATTAAACGCACTTCGTTGGCGCGAATTTCGCCATTGATTCGTGCTTCGCGTTCTTGGGCGATAGCTCATACTCCTTTAAATAATTAGTCTACGGCAAGTGAAGCAGCAATTTCTTGTTTTAATAGTAACAAGAACTCGCTCACGGTCAATTGACCCAAATCTTCGCCACCACGACGACGAACGGCCACTTTGCCTTCCTGTTGTTCCTTATCACCAATCACAATTTGATAAGGTAGTTTTTGCAAGCTGTGTTCGCGGATTTTGTAACCGATTTTTTCATTACGTAAATCCAACTCCACCCTAAACCCAGCCGCCTTTAATTCTGCCGCTAAGTCTTTGCAATAATCAGCCTGTGCATCCGTGATGTTCATGATCACCATTTGCACCGGCGCCAACCACAAGGGGAATGCACCCGCATGGTTTTCAATCAGCATGCCAATAAAGCGCTCTAGCGAACCCAAGACCGCGCGGTGCAACATCACCGGGCGTTTACGGGTATTGTCTTCAGACACGTATTCCGCATCCAAGCGCTCTGGCAACACCAAATCCAACTGTAGTGTACCACACTGCCATGAACGACCCAGCGCATCCTTCACATGGTATTCGATTTTCGGACCATAAAATGCTCCTTCACCCGGAAGCTCAGTCCACTCCATGCCACAGTCGCGCAAGGCTTCACGCAAACCTTGTTCAGCCAAATCCCATGTTTCATCTGAACCAGCACGCTTTTCTGGACGTAGCGACAGCTTAATGGCCACATCGTTAAACCCAAACTGGCGATACACCTTCATGATCAGGCGGTTAAATTCACGCGCTTCAGAACCAATTTGCTCTTCTGTACAGAAGATATGGGCATCATCTTGCACAAAACCACGCACGCGCATCAAACCGTGCAAAGCGCCAGAAGGCTCATTACGATGGCAAGAGCCGAATTCAGACATACGCAAAGGCAGGTCACGATATGAGCGTAGGCCTTGGTTGAAAATCTGAACGTGGCCAGGACAGTTCATCGGTTTCACGGCATAGTCGCGCTTTTCCGACTCAGTGGTAAACATATTTTCTTGATAGTTGTCCCAGTGGCCTGATTTTTCCCACAAATTACGGTCCATGATCATCGGCGTACGCACTTCTTTGTAGCCGGCATTGTCTAGCTCATGGCGCATGTGCTGTTCAATGGTTTGCCACAGCGACCAGCCTTTAGGGTGCCAGAACACCATACCTGGCGCTTCGTCTTGCAGATGAAACAAGTCTAGCTGACGGCCTAGCTTACGGTGATCGCGCTTTTCAGCCTCTTCCAAACGGAATAAATAGGCTTTTAAATCATCTTTATTGGCCCAAGCAGTGCCATAAATACGCTGCAACATTTCGTTGTTGCTGTTGCCACGCCAGTAAGCGCCTGCAACCTTCATCAATTTAAATACTTTTAACTTGCCAGTTGACGGTACGTGCGGGCCACGGCACAGGTCGGTAAAGCTGCCTTCTTGATACAAAGACAATACTTCGCCCTGCGGAATGTCGCGGATGATTTCAGCCTTGTATTTTTCGCCTTGATCTTCAAAGAACTTGATGGCCTCATCGCGAGACAACTCAAAGCGCTCAACCGGCAAGTCAGCCTTAGCCAGCTCAGCCATTTTCTTTTCAATCGCCGCCAAGTCTTCGGGCGTAAACGGACGCTCATAGCTAAAGTCGTAATAAAAACCGTCTTCGATCTCAGGGCCAATGGTCACCTGAGCGGTCGGAAACAGCTCTTTCACGGCAAATGCCAATAGGTGAGCTGTCGAGTGACGTAAAATACCAAGGCCTTCGTCGTCTTTTGCGGTGATGATGGCCAGCTGTGCGTCTTCTGTCATCACGTATGAAGTGTCTACTAGCTTGCCATCAACCTTGCCCGCGATCGCTGCACGAGCCAATCCCGTGCCGATCGAAGCCGCCACATCATACACGCTCACAGGGGCATCAAATTGGCGAACGGAACCGTCCGGTAAGGTAACATTAAGCATGCAACAACACTCCTAAATCAAAAGCCGTCAAAAAAATGATTCATGGCCTATTGGTAGGCACGATTGGATTCGAACCAACGACCCCCACCATGTCAAGGTGGTGCTCTAACCAACTGAGCTACGTGCCTATAGGACCCACAAAGTTTAAATTATTACTGTCTAGACGTTCATTAATGGTAGGCACGATCGGATTCGAACCAACGACCCCCACCATGTCAAGGTGGTGCTCTAACCAACTGAGCTACGTGCCTAATGAACCAACTCTTGAAGCGATGCTGTTTTTTGCCCTTTACAGCAACCGCGTGCGGCGCCATCCATTCAAGCAATAACAAAAAACAGCCTCCTTAAAAAGAGACTAGATCACGATTGTACCCCACATAAAAAAGCTTTTGCAAGAAAATAGGCGTAGAGGCCCCATTATTCTGCATCATTGGCCTCGATCTGGCTCGTGATTCACCGACCTTATCGATTAAAATCTCAACATCATTCGCCTAACGCCGCACCGAATGCCCTCCCCTTATTAACCGCCCAAATATAGGCCTCGACTCTACCCGCCTCACGCGGTAAGCTGGTGAATATGATCGGCAGAGCCAGCCATCGGAACATTGAAAACGGCACCGTAGTGCCAACGAATGGACCGCCCCCAATCCTCACCCTTGCCGCACGACTTCATCACGACGGAGCATTATCATGACCCTCACTTGGCAAACCCTAACCTTCGCCCAACTCAACACGCTTGAGCTATACACCTTACTGCGCCTGCGCGTGGCCATATTTGTGGTTGAGCAAAACTGTGCCTATCCCGAACTAGATGGTAAAGACACCCATCCCGACAGCCGCCACCTCTTAGGCTACGACGCTGACGGCACGTTGGTGGCCTATGCCCGACTCCTGCCGCCGGGTCTCAGCTATCCGCAACCCAGCATTGGCCGCGTGGCCATCGACCATACGCAGCGCGGCAGCGGCCTAGGACACCACCTCATTCAAGAGGCACTGAGCCAAACCCAGAAGGCCTGGCCCGCTCAAGATATTCAAATCGGTGCCCAGCTGTATCTACAAACTTTTTACGAGCGTCACGGCTTTATGGCCGTCTCTGGGCCCTACCTGGAAGATGACATCCCCCATATAGACATGATTAAACCCCACGCATAAGCTGCGGACAAAGCGCCTCATTCATGGTTATAATAGGCGCTTTATTTTTACTGCGTTTACATACACCATGCTGTCATTCAAAGTACACAAAAAAGAAGGCTACGCCCGCCGCGGCACCCTCACCCTTAATCACGGCACGGTTGAAACCCCCGTATTTCAGCCGGTTGGCACCTATGGCTCGGTGAAGGCCATGACGCCGCAAAATCTGCATGACATTAAAGCGCAGATTATTTTGGGCAACACCTTCCATCTATGGCTACGCCCCGGCCTAGAGATTATTGAAAGCTTCGGCGGCCTGCATGGCTTTATGGGCTGGGACAAACCCATCTTGACCGACTCTGGCGGCTTTCAAGTATTTTCCTTAAAAGACATGCGCCAGCTAACCGAAGAAGGCTGTACCTTTAAAAGCCCCATCAACGGCGACAAGCTGTTCTTATCGCCAGAAATTTCGATGCAAATTCAAACCACGCTGAATTCCGACATCGTCATGCAGTTAGACGAATGCACGCCTGGTGAAGCCGATGAGAAAACCGCGCGCGAATCTATGCTGATGAGCCTGCGCTGGGCCGAACGTTCGAAAAAGGCCTTTGAAGACTTAAAAAACCCCAACGCACTCTTTGGCATCATCCAAGGGTCAATGTACGGCAACCTACGCCAAGAATCCGCCGCGGCGTTAATCGACATGGATTTTGACGGCATTGCCGTAGGCGGCCTATCGGTCGGCGAACCGAAGCCAGAGATGTACCGCATGATGCGCGAAATCGCACCGATGCTGCCAGAAGACAAGCCACACTACTTAATGGGCGTGGGCACACCAGAAGACTTGATTTACGGCGTAGCACACGGCATTGACATGTTCGACTGCGTCATGCCTACCCGCAATGCGCGTAACGGCTGGCTATTCACTCGCTTTGGCGATTTAAAAATCAAAAACGCCACTTACAAGATGGACCATCGTCCGATTGATGAAACCTGTGGCTGCTATGCTTGTCAAAACTTCAGTCGTGCCTATTTGCACCACTTACACCGCACTCAAGAAATCTTGGGCGCCCAGCTAAACACCATTCACAACTTGCATTATTACCAGCAGCTGATGCAAGATGTGCGTGATGCCTTAGATGAAGGTCGTTTTGAAACCTTCCGCCTACAGTTTGCCGAAGAGCGAGCTATGGGCGTGAACAGTCCCAAAAACCCTTAAACATTGAGGCATCACGAGATTATGGCGTTTATTCCAGCGGTTTTTTTGTATTTTCGAAAACAGCCGCGGAATATTGACAAAATGACTTGGAAAATTGGGCTGCCCCCTATAAAATAGCCCATTGTTTATAATTTTGACGTACAGGAAAAAAGATGATCGATTTTGCATACGCCGCCGACGCCGCTAGCTCTAGCAGCTTGATTGCCCAGTTCGCCCCATTAGTATTGATTTTGGTGGTGTTTTACTTCTTAATCATGCGCCCTCAGCAAAAGAAATTTAAAAATCATCAAAAAATGATTTCAGAACTAAGCCGCGGCACCAAAGTGATCACCAGCTCAGGCATCGTGGGTAAAATCACCAAGGTAGACGAACGTTTCTTTACCATTGAAATTGCTTCTGGTGTTGAAGTTCAAATCGAACGTTCTGCCATCGCCAGCGTAGTGGAAAACTAAAAAACCCTCGTTTTATGGCCGCACTCGTTGCGGCTTATTGCTTTTTGTAAGGTTGACAATGAACCGATATCCCATTTGGAAATACCTCATTATCCTCGTGGTATTTGTGGTGAGCTGCGTCTACGCCGTACCCAATTTATTTGGCGAGACGCCTGCCGTACAAGTATCCACCAACCGCCAGTCAATCGTCATCAACGAAGACACTATGGCGCAGATCGAAAATGAACTGCAGCAAAACAACATCCGTACCAACGGCATTTACCTAGACGGCAACAGCCTTAAAGTGCGCCTACACGATGCCGAGGCACAGCTTAAAGCCCGCGACATCATCGAGAATAACCTGGGTGAAGGCTACATCACTGCCTTGAACCTATTGCCTGACAGCCCAACATGGATGGCCAAAATCAGAGCCAATCCTATGTTCTTGGGCTTAGACCTACGTGGCGGCGTGCATTTCTTGCTGCAAGTAGACAAAAAGGCCGCGGTTGAGAAAAAGCTGGAACGCTACGCTGGCGACATTCGCCGTAGCCTTAAAACCCAAAAAATTCGCTATGGCAACATTCGCCAAACCGAGAACAACCTGATTGTACCGTTGCAAGACGCTGCCAGCCAAACTCAGGCCTTACGCGTATTGGCCAAAGATTTACCTGAACTAGGCGTTCAGGCCGAAGGCGACCGCTCAATTAAAATCGCGCTGACCCCGGCCTTGATTACCAAAATTCAAGACGATGCCGTAAAGCAAAACATGGGCACCTTGCATAACCGTGTCAACGAATTAGGCGTGGCTGAGCCCGTGATCCAACAGGCTGGCCCTGATCGCATCGTGGTGCAACTGCCTGGCATTCAAGACACCGCCAAGGCCAAGGACATCTTAGGCCGTACCGCCACCTTAGAAGTGCGCATGGTCGAAGACGACGCCGCTCTGATGCAGCAAGCCTTGGATGGCAACGTGCCAATGGGCTATGAGCTCTTGTATCAACCAAGCCAAATGGGCAACAGCCCCATCTTGATCAATCGCCAGGTTGAGCTAACCGGCGACAACATCAATGATGCCCAGCCGTCTTTTGACGAAAACGGCGCCGCTGCCGTAGCGATTAACCTAGACTCAACTGGCGCCAGCATCTTCCGTGACCTAACCCGCGAAAATCGTGGCAAGCGTATGGCCATGGTATTGATCGAACAAATTCCTCAAAAGAATGACGATCCAGCCGCACCTGTGGTGTTTGAAAAGAAATCAGAAGTAGTGACTGCCCCGGTGATTCGTACCGAAATCCCTAACGGCCGCGTACAGATTTCGGGCAGCATGAGCACCGCCGAAGCCAACGATGTGTCACTGCTGTTGCGCTCAGGCTCGCTAGCCGCACCGATGAACATCGCGGAAGAACGCACCATTGGCCCAAGCCTAGGCCAAGAAAACATCACTAAGGGCTTCCACTCAACCCTATGGGGCTTTATCGCCGTGGGCGGGTTCATGATTTTGTACTACCGCACCTTTGGCGTGTTCTCAGTGCTGTCATTAACCTATAACTTAGTGCTGCTGATTGCCATTTTATCCATGTTACAGGCCACCCTAACCCTACCAGGGATTGCCGCCATCGCCCTAACCTTAGGCATGGCCATTGACGCCAACGTTCTGATTAACGAGCGGATTCGTGAAGAGCTGCGCGCCGGCATGGCCCCTCAAATGGCCATCAGCGCAGGTTACAAACACGCTTGGGCAACGATCGTGGACTCCAACGTGACCTCGCTCATTGCCGGTATCGCCCTTTTGGTATTCGGTTCAGGCCCCGTTCGTGGCTTTGCCGTGGTGCACTGTATCGGCATCATGACCTCGATGTTCACCTCTGTAATGGTGTCCCGCTCATTCGTCAACATTTGGTACGGTCGCCGTCATCGCCTCAAAGAAGTGTCGATTGGCTCAGTGTGGCGTCCAGAAAATGACAGCCTTCGCGCTGGCAGCAATAAGGAATAAGCACAATGGAATTCTTTAAGATTAAACGCGACATTCCGTTTATGAGCTATGGCAAGCTCACTACCTTTATCTCGCTGGCCACCTTTATTTTGGCCGTGGTGTTTTTATTCACCAAAGGCCTTAACTTTTCGGTGGAGTTTACCGGCGGTACGGTAATGGAAGTGCAGTATAGCCAAGGCAGTGACCTCAATAAGATCCGTGATGAGGTCAACACCTTAAATTTAGGTACGGCTTCGGTACAGGCCCTAGGCACCACTAAAGACGTGATGATTCGTCTGCCGAACAAAGAAGGCATGAACTCAGCGCAGCTGTCTGAGCAAGTCATGCAGCTATTGAAAACCCAAGACGCCAATGTACAGCTGCGTAAAGTAGAGTTCATTGGCCCGCAGGTGGGCGATGAGCTGGTGCGCAGCGGCCTATGGGCGATCAGCTTTGTGTGTATCGGCATCATCATCTACCTATCGGTACGTTTTGAGTGGCGCTTTGCCGTATCGGCCATTATTGCCAATATGCACGACGTGGTGATTATTTTGGGCTGTTTCGCCTTGTTCCAGTGGGAATTCTCGCTGACCGTATTGGCGGGTATTCTCGCAGTACTGGGCTACTCGGTGAACGAATCGGTGGTGGTGTTTGACCGGATTCGCGAAAACTTCCGCAAACCCGGCATGCGTGGCCACACCGTGCCTGAAGTCATCGACAACGCCATTACCTCCACCATGAGCCGTACCATCATCACCCACGCCTCAACCGAAGCGATGGTGATCTCGATGCTGGTTTTTGGTGGCGACGCCCTACACGGCTTTGCCATGGCGCTGACCATCGGCATTGTCTTTGGCGTGTACTCATCGGTCTTGGTGGCCAGCCCGATGCTGATGTTCTTCGGACTCAGCCGCGAAAGCCTGATCAAGCCGATCAAGAAAAAAGAAGAAGCCGTCGTTTAACCCCACACATAAGGTTGCCTTCGGGCAACCTTTTTCCTAGAGGCTCCCATGGAATTAATCACCACCTTAATGGATTATTTCTTACACCTTGACGTTCATCTATTAGAACTCAGCCAAAACTACGGCACCTACATCTACCTGATTTTATTCCTCATCATTTTTTGCGAAACCGGCCTCATCGTCACCCCATTTTTACCGGGTGATTCACTGCTGTTTATGGCAGGCAGCATCGCCGCCCTTGGCGAAATGAACATCTATTTAATGATGGCCTTATTGATCGTGGCCGCCATTTTGGGCGACACCGTCAACTACAGCATCGGCAAGGCCATCGGCGCCAAGCTCTTCAGCAACCCCCACTCCAAGTTTTTCAAGCAAAGCCATCTGGCCAAAACCCATGCTTTTTATGAAAAACACGGTGGCAAAACCATCATCATTGCCCGATTCGTGCCCATTGTGCGTACGTTTGCACCGTTTGTGGCGGGCATGGGCAGTATGTCTTATCGTAAATTCATTACCTATAACGTCAGCGGCGCCATCATTTGGGTCTTGCTGTTCGCCACGGCGGGTTATTTATTTGGTAATCTAGAAATCGTGAAGAAAAACCTCTCAGTCATCATGCTGGGCATCATTATTTTATCCATTATGCCAGGCGTGGTGGAATACCTACGCCATCGTAAAGGTAGCCAAAAACAATGAGTCACATCATTCAATTACCCGACCACCTCATCAACCAGATTGCGGCGGGTGAAGTGGTGGAGCGGCCAGCCAATGCCCTCAAAGAAATCTTAGAGAACAGCATTGACGCCGGCGCCACCGACATACAAATCGAACTGGTCAACGGCGGCACGAAATTAATGCGCGTCAGCGACAACGGCGGCGGCATGTTAGAGGCAGACCTGTCTTTGGCCCTGCATCGCCACGCCACCAGCAAAATTAAAAGCCTACACGATCTAGAACACGTTCAATCCATGGGTTTTCGCGGCGAAGGCTTGGCCAGTATTGCTGCGGTCAGCCGCCTTACCCTCAGCAGCAAACACGCCGATAGTGAACACGGCCACCAAATCGTGGCCATCGACGGCAAGCTCCACCCCGTGACCGCCACCGCTCACAATCTGGGCACCACGGTCGAAATCGTCGACATCTATTTCAACACCCCTGCGCGGCGCAAGTTTTTAAAGTCTGACAACACCGAATACGCCCACTGCCTCAGCGCCATTGAGCGCATTGCTTTGGCTAATCCTCAGATCGCCTTCAGCGTACGCCACAACGGCAAGCAAACCTTAAGCCTGCCGCTACAGTCTGGGCTAGACCGCGCTGCCGCCATCTTAGGGGAAGACTTTAAAGCCGCCGCACTGACGGTTCCGGCACAAGAAGGCGTCTTGTCTTTAAGCGGCTATATTTCTAGCCCCACCTACAGCAAGGGCAAGACGGACAAACAATATTTTTACGTCAACGGTCGCTTTGTGCGCGATAAGGTATTATTCCACGCCGCCAAGCAAGCCTATCGAGATGTCTTACACCATGAGCTCACGCCTGCTTTTGCCTTGTTTTTAAGCATGCCGCCAGAGATGGTCGACGTGAACGTGCACCCCACCAAGACTGAGGTACGTTTTCGTGAAGGCCAGGCCATTCACCAACTGGTGTTTCACGCCCTCAACCGCGTTTTAGCCGACACCCGCGCCGACGTACGCCCCTCGATTAGCCAGCCGGCGCTTGGTCTAGGCGTCGATGCGAGCCCAGAGCCCACCCTGCCTACCAGCATGAACACTCGCCCAAGTAGCGGCTCTGCCGCAAGCGGCGGCGTGAGCCCAGCACCGTTTCGCCCCCAAAGCGGCGGTGCCAGTTATCAGCGCCCGCTGAGCTTGGCGCAGTCAAAAGAAGCTTTAAACGCCTACGAATCTCTGTATCAACGCCCTGCTGAGCTGGATCAAATCAGCGCGGCTCAAGCCGCTTTGGCCGAGCCCCAGCCTGGGGATGAAGCCGCACCTGAACATCCACTTGGCTACGCCATCGCCCAGCTATGCGGCATCTACATCTTGGCCCAGGCGGACAACAGCTTGATCTTGGTCGACATGCATGCCGCCCACGAACGCGTGACCTATGAGCGCCTAAAAACCCAGCTAGACGAAGGCGATATTGCCACCCAAACGCTGCTGATTCCGGCCTCGTTTGAAGCCACCGCACTCGAAGCCGCCACCGCCGCCGAACACCAAGACACCTTACAACAGCTTGGCCTATCACTGTCTCTACTGGGCGAACACACCATTGCCGTGCGTTCTGTGCCGTTAATGCTGGCCAAGGGCGATTACGTAGGCTTGGCCCAATCTATTTTGGCCGACATTCAAAGCTATGGCGCCAGCCACGTACTCACTGAGAAACGCAATGAACTGCTGGCCACCATGGCCTGCCACGGCTCGATTCGCGCAGGTCGACAGCTGACGCTGCCAGAAATGAATGCGCTGTTACGCGATATGGAGCAAACCCCGCGCTCAAACCAGTGCAATCATGGCCGCCCGACCTGGGTTAAATTAACCATCAATGAGCTGGATGGTCTATTCATGAGGGGGCAATAGTGATGCACCCTTCCGCCTTAGCTATTTTGGGCCCGACCGCCTCGGGCAAAACTCAGCTGGCCTTAGACCTGGCTCAAGTACACGCCATTGAAATCATCAGTCTTGACTCGGCCCTCATCTATCGCGACATGAACATTGGCACTGCCAAGCCCAATGCGGCTGAACTGGCTCAAGTGCCCCACCATTTGATCGACATCATTTCGCCGTTAGACAGCTACAGTGCCGCTGATTTTTGTCGCGATGCCCTGGCCTTGATTCAAGATATTCAGGCGCGCGGCAAGCTGCCCGTTATCGTGGGCGGCACCATGATGTATTACAAAGCCCTCACCGAGGGCTTAAACGACTTACCAGCGGCCGACCCTGCAATACGTGCTCAGCTCCAAGCCGACAAAACCACCCTAGGGCTCTTGGCCCTATACCAACGCCTACAGACGGTTGATCCCCTCACCGCTGAGCGACTCAAGGCAGGCGACAGCCAACGCATCGAGCGTGCCTTGGAAGTATTCATGCTCACCGGCAAACCAATGAGCCAGCATTTTCAAGAGCAAGAGGCGCAAAAGCCGGCGCTGAATTTAACCACGCTGGCCTTAATCCCAGAAACCCGCAGCCTGCTGCATGCGCAAATCAAAAAACGGTTTGACGCCATGATGGCAGGCGGCTTTCTTGACGAAGTTCGTCAGCTACAGGCCAAATATCCAAGCCTGAATCCTGACTTGCCGTCGATTCGCTGCGTGGGCTATCGTCAAGCTTGGGCTTATTTAGCCGGTGAAGACGATCTAGCTGGCATGACAGAAAAAAGCATCATCGCCACCCGTCAGCTGGCTAAGCGCCAGCTGACCTGGCTACGCAGCCTAGACTATGAGCTGGCTCTAGACCCCTATACCGAAACCGATTTACTGGCGCCAACCTTGGCGCTCTTAGCGCGAAAGAATCTTGCATGAGTTTGACCACCCCTCCCGCCCCCATTATCCGCCGCCTGTTTGCCATTGTGTATGAATCGCTGCTGGTGACCGCCGTCTCCCTCGTCGCCCTATTGATTTCAGTGCCCTTTACCTATGTATTCCCCACCACCAGCATGGTGCCTCAGGTAATTTCCGGCTTGATCTTATGTCTCGCCTGGGGCCTATACTTTGGCCTATCTTGGGCCAAGAGCGGCCAAACCTTGCCGATGAAGGTTTGGCGTATTCGCCTCGTCGACCAGCGCGACCAGCTGTTAAGCCGCCCACACATTGTGATTCGTCTGGCCTGGATGCTGACCTTTATGGCCGGCATTCCCGCCATTGCTTATCTGGCCGCCCGCAACAAAGGTTTACCCAGCCAGACTTCATTTTATTTAGCCAGCTTTTGGTGGATTCTCACCTGGGGCTACGCTTTTTGTAATCGTGACAAACAGTTTTTACATGATAAATTAGCGGGCACTCGTCAGATTTTGATTGAGAAAACCCCGCGTAAATGAATTATTAAGCTTTAACCCTGTAAACCAGGGCAAAAAAACGCTATAATCTCCGACTTCACTTAACTGATTTGGCCCACCACGCAATGGAAGAACTCAAACAACGCATTTTAAACGACGGCCGCCTACTTGATGGCTATATTTTAAAAGTCGATAATTTTTTAAATCATCAGCTAGATGTACAGCTTTTAGACAATATGGGTAAAGCCTTTGCTGAGCGCTTTGCCGGTGTTGAAATTGACAAAATTTTGACCATTGAAGCTTCTGGCATCGCCGTTGCCTGCATGGCCGCACGTCATTTTAACAACGTGCCTGTGGTGTTTGCCAAAAAAACCCAAAGCCTGAACATGGATCAAGAAGCTTATGAGAGCGAAGTGTTTTCCTACACCAAGCAACAAGGCTATAAAGTTCGTGTGTCGCATCGCTACCTGCATCAGGGCGAACGCGTTTTGATCATGGATGATTTCCTAGCGCACGGCAACGCCAGCCTAGGCCTCATCGACTTGGTTAAACAAGCAGGCGCGACGCCAGTGGGCGTGGGCATCGTGATCGAGAAAGGCTTCCAAGACGGCGGCAAAGCCATCCGTGATGCTGGCGTACAGCTTGAATCATTAGCCGTATTGGGCCCCATCGAAAACGGGACCATTGAATTCTTGGCTTAAACCTCATCAGCCAGCCAAATAAAAAGCGCCTCCTTCGGGAAGCGCTTTTTTATGGCTTACTCAACTCACACCGAGCGAATAGGCCTAACGTAAAATGTCCACGCCGTCGGCCGTCGCCAAAATCAACACATGCGCCCGTTGATGCGCAAAAATGCCGTTATCCATCACGCCAGGAATACGGTTGATTTCGTCTTCTAGCGTCACCGGCTTGTCCACAAAAAAATCATGCACGTCTAAGATGTAGTTGCCGCTATCGGTCTTAAAGTCGGTGCGCAGCTCTGGCATACCGCCTAGTTTCACCAGCTGGCGCGCCACAAAAGAGCGCGCGGGTGGCAGCACCTCTACCGGCAAGGGAAAATGGCCGAGGCGCGACTTATATTTACTCTCGTCGGCAATGCAGATGAACTGGTCTGAAGCGGCCGCCACGATTTTCTCGTACAATAAAGCGCCACCGCCGCCTTTAATCATGTGGAGTGAATGGTTGATCTCATCGGCACCGTCCACATAGACCGGCAGATGCGCCACTTCGTTTAGGGTGACTTCAGGAATGCCGTATTGGGCCAATAAAGCAGACGTTTTTTCTGAAGTCGACACGGCCCCTTTGACTTTAATGTCTGATTTAGCCAAGGCTTCAATAAAAAAATTAACCGTCGAGCCCGTACCGATGCCGATGTATTCATTATTAGGAATAAATTCTAATGCTTTTTCGGCAGCCTGTTTTTTTAAAGCATCTTGTTTTTCTTTATCGAGCTGTTTCATAGATGTTCTCCCGGTTATGATTTTGTCTCATTCACCACGTTCTCGCGTGTCTGACATGCGCATAGCCTATCTGCATGCCGTGCATCACTGCCAGACCAGTGTAGAACGTTCTTTACCCGCTGACCAGTAGTTTTTACGCCTGAGCCGCCACTAAAAGCACGACGGCCTGCGCTTCAATCGCCTCTTGTCGGCCTAAATAACCCAATTTTTCATTGGTTTTGCCTTTGACGTTGATGGCGCTCACGGGCAGGCCTAAATCAGCGCTTAAATTGGCCTTAATGGCCGCCATATGCGGCGCCAACTTAGGCTGCTGGGCAATAATGGTGCTGTCCACGTTCACCAAGGTCCAGCCAGCGGCCTGAACGGCGGCATAGGCTTCACGCAACAACACGCGGCTATCAGCATCTTTAAAATCGGCACTGGTGTCGGGAAAATGATGGCCAATATCGCCCATCCCCGCCGCGCCTAAAATAGCGTCGGTGATCGCATGCAGCAATGCGTCGGCATCAGAATGGCCTAATAGGCCTTTATCAAAAGGGATTTCAACCCCGCCTAAAATTAATGGGCGACCTGCCACCAATTGGTGCACGTCATAGCCTTGGCCTACGCGAATCGTCATGCTCTTCCTTTTTCTTCCATCCGTCTGGCGCTGAGTACCGCTTCGGCCAATAAACGGTCTTGTTGTAATGTGAGTTTAAAATTACTGGCTTCACCCAAGACCAGCTTGGGCTGAAGGCCTAAGGCTTCAATGGCGGACGCTTCATCCGTCACCTGATTCAGATCGCCTAAGGCTAAGGCATCGGCCAATAGCCGTGCCCGAAACATTTGTGGCGTTTGCGCCTGCCATAGCCCCGCTCTATCGACGGTGGCTGCCACATCTCCTTCAGCATTGGCGCGCTTAAGCGTGTCCGCTACCGGCAGCGCCAGCAGCCCGCCAATGGTATGGCCGTGTAAATGGCCTATCAATCCAGACAAGGCCGTGGCGCTCAAGCAGCAACGCGCTGCATCGTGTACCAACACCCAGTCTTGATCCTGCACCGCTCCTAATGCCAATAGCTCAGCCAAGCCTTGCTGAACGGTTTGAGCGCGGCTAACGCCGCCACAGCGCAACACCGTCAATTTCTCCTGCGGCCAGTCATACTGATCAAAATAAGGATCATCCGGCGCAATCACCACCACCACCTGGTCAATCTTGGCTTCCGCCTGTAACACCGCCAAGGTATGGTGCAGCACGGTCTGGCCTAAGAGCTGGCTGTACTGCTTGGGCAAACCAGCACCAAACCGCGCGCCAACGCCTGCCGCAGGTATTAAGGCAACGTGACGCGGGCTCATTCAGGCTGCGCCGCTTGGCGATACAGGCTGGCCCCACCGACAGCCTTATCCAAGGCTTGGACATAGGCTTCATGAGCGGCCAGCTCTTCAGCATCGGCCAAGATCACGTTTAAATGGCTCGGTCGCACAATGGTTTGAACCAAATCAGCATCGTGACCGCTGGCTTCTTGATCACCCATGTCTAAACCATACTGCCCCCGCGTCATGCCAATGTACACGCCGGCCAACAGCTCACAGTCAATCAAGGCGCCGTGCAAAATACGGTTGCTGCGGTCCACCTCAAAACGGTCACACAAAGCGTCCAGCGTCGCCTTTTTACCTGGGAACATGGTTTTGGCCATTTTCAGGGTGTCGATGACTTTAGCGGTAAAATCCCCTACCATCGGCATGCCAACGCGGGCAAACTCGCTGTTTAAAAAACCCACGTCAAACGGTGCGTTGTGGATGATCAGTTCGCTGTCGGCTAAAAAATCAATGATTTGCTGACCAACGTCTTTAAAAATGGGTTTACCCACTACGTCTTTATCATAAATCCCGTGAATATTCGATGCCTCAGCAGGAATGTCGCGTTCTGGATTGACGTACAAATGTAAATAACGCCCTGTCAGCTGGCGGTCGATCATCTCAACCCCGGCAAACTCCACCAACCGGTCCCCATTTCTGGCGCTTAGGCCCGTGGTTTCGGTATCCAAAATTATTTGTCGCGTCATGGCTCTTATCTATCCTAGATGAATTCAACCTAAATGATACTTGAGCGAGGCCTTTATGAACACCTTTATGGCCACTTACAACAGGCTTTTAGCCTAATTATTCGGTTTATCTACTTGCCAGATAAAACAATAACGCTTAATGTTGAGGTATCAGGCTATTGTCATCATCATAACCGTCTAAAGGAGACCCAATATGACCCAAAAAATCAGCTTCACCCTGCCCGCGACCGACGACGTCCAGTTCAACAGCGATGAGCACCTTCCTTTAGTGGTTTATTTTTATCCCAAAGACAGCACTCCAGGCTGCACCACAGAAGCCAACGATTTTAAAGATCACCTGTCCGAATTTACCGAACTTGGCTACACCGTTGTCGGCATCTCCCGCGACAGCCTTAAGTCGCATGCAAACTTCAAGGCCAAGCAAGGCCTCAATTTCACTCTGCTCTCAGATGCCGACGAAACCGTCTGTAACCTGTTTGATGTCATCAAAATGAAAAACATGTATGGTAAACAAGTCAGAGGCATCGAACGATCCACCTTTATCCTCAACTCAGAAGGAGTCATCAGCAAAGAATGGCGCAAAGTACGCGTTCCTGACCATGTCGCAGAAGTATTGGCCTTTCTTAAGTCGGAGGCCGACAAGTAACACGCCTTATCCTGTATGAACCGTTGGTGCTGCTGTTTTCGATTATTCACTCAAAGTAAGGATATTCATAATGGTCAACTCCCCTCGTAATACTGCTAAAAGACGCCTATTCGTGCTCGACACCAATGTGTTGCTGCACGACCCCAATAGTCTGTTTCGTTTTGAAGAGCACGACGTCTACATCCCCCTCACCACCCTAGAGGAAATGGACGCTCACAAAAAAGGGCTCAGTGAAGTCGCCCGTAACGCCCGTCAAGCCAGCCGTATCCTCGATGACCTCATCAGCAGCAACAACGACGCCATCAGCACCGGTATTCCCCTCAATGGGACCGGCCATAAAGAAGCCACCGGCAAACTCATTTTACAAACCTCTATTGAGGCCGAGCCACTGCCTGAAGGCCTGCCGCTGGCCGGCGGCGACAACAAAATCCTCAGCGTTATGCTGTCGCTTGAAAAGAAGGTCAAAAACACCTATATTGCGCTGGTTTCTAAAGACATCAATATGCGTATTAAGGCCAAAGCCCTAGGCTTGGCCGCCGAAGACTATCGCAACGATAAAATCATCGACGACAGCGACATGCTGTACACCGGCCACCGTGAACTCGACAACAGCTTTTGGCTACGCAACGGCGCCGACTTAAGCTCTTGGCAAGAAAACGGCACGGTCTTCTATAAAGTTAAAGGCAAAGACGTACGTGAGTTCACCATCAACGAGCTCTTATGGAGTGACGAAGGTGAATCACCGTTTTACGTTCAGGTCATCGACATCCAAGGCGATGTGGCCACCTTACAAACCATCAAAGACTACAGTTCTAACAAACACTCCGTGTGGGGCATTAACGCTCGCAACACCGAACAGAACTACGCCTTAAACCTATTGATGAACCCCAACCTCGACCTCGTCACCATTTTGGGCCAGGCCGGCACCGGCAAGACCTTGCTGACCCTAGCCGCTGCCTTAAGCTTAACCTTTGATTATAAACAATATGACGAAATTATTGTCACTAGAGCAACCATCCCCGTTGGCGACGACATTGGCTTCTTACCCGGCACAGAAGAAGAGAAAATGAACCCTTGGATGGGTGGTCTGGAAGACAACCTTGAGGTACTGGGCAAAGGCGAAGACGACTCAGGCGACTGGGCCAAGGCCGCCACTCAAGACATGATGCGCACCCGCATTAAAATCAAGTCGATGAATTTTATGCGTGGGCGCACCTTCCACAATAAGTTCGTGATCATCGACGAGGCACAAAACCTCACCCAAAAGCAAATGAAAACCTTGATCACCCGTGCCGGCGCCGGCACCAAAGTGGTGTGCATGGGCAATCTGGCGCAAATCGACTCGCCCTATCTGACCGAAGGCAGTAACGGCCTCACCTACGCCGTCGATCGTTTTAAGGGCTGGGCCCATTCTGGCCACATCACCCTACGCCGCGGCGAGCGTTCGCGCCTAGCCGATCACGCCATCGAAATTTTATAAGCCCCTAGCCCATGCCGCCTAGTGCGGCATGGGCTTTTTTAAGGTTGCTTTTATGGGTTAAAACAGGCAAACTTTGGGCGCTAACAAAGCAGTACAGCCTCAAACTGTCGGCTGTGCCCCGTTTTAAAGATGGACAGTAACCGCATGTGCTTCATGCGTCGTTTTCTCGGAGAAAAAAGCATGTCAGAAATCATTGGCGACGGTGCCATTAGCCGCACCTCACTCTATGGCTCTTCTATTGAAAATACCTATTCAGGTGTTTTGTCTTTCATGCGTCGTAATTACAGCAAAGATTTAAGCGGCAGCGACATTGTCGTGTCTGGTGTTCCACTAGACCTAGCCACTACTTTTCGCTCCGGCGCCCGTCAAGGGCCCGCCGCCATCCGTGCCGCCAGCGTACAGCTGGCCGAACTCAAACCTTTTCCCTGGGGCTTTGATCCTTTTGACGATTTGGCCGTGATTGATTATGGTGACTGCTGGTTTGATGCCCACAATCCGCTGACAATTAAAGACAGCATCATCAATCATGCTCGCCACATTTTAAACAACAGCAACGCCAAGATGCTAACCTTTGGCGGCGACCATTACGTCACCTATCCGCTCTTGATCGCACACGCTGAAAAATACGGCAAACCATTGTCGCTGCTGCATTTTGATGCCCATTGCGACACTTGGCCAGACGACAATCCCGATTCATTGAACCATGGGACGATGTTCTATAAGGCCGTTAAAGATGGCTTAATCGACCCCACCACATCGGCCCAAGTAGGCATCCGCACCTGGAACGATGACTTCATGAGCATGAACATGCTATTCGCCCCGTGGGTACATGAAAACGGCGTCAAAGAAACCATTAGCCGCATCAAAGACATCATTGGCAATAATCCTGTCTACTTGACCTTCGACATCGACTGCCTCGACCCAGCCTTTGCTCCGGGCACCGGCACCCCCGTTCCTGGTGGTTTAACCACGGCTCAAGCCTTAAGCATTTTGCGTGGTCTAGAGTCGTTAAACATCGTCGGCATGGACGTAGTTGAAGTGGCCCCTAGCTACGACCAAAGCGAAATCACCGCTCTGGCCGCAGCCCACATCGCCGCCGACATGCTGTGCTTGATGCGCAACAAAAAGGTCAACGGCACCTTTTAACGTGGCTTAACGCCAAACATGCGGTTTGGGCCTCGACGCCCAAACCGCCTTATCATCATAAAATCAACAAAAACACGAGGAAAACAACATGGCTTCCGTTTCACTGAATGGTTTAGACACCCCCGTCAGCAATATTTTCTGCATCGGCCGCAACTATGTCGCCCACGCTAAAGAGCTCAACAATGACGTGCCAACTGAGCCCATGGTGTTTTTAAAGCCCACCTCGGCCTTACTGCACCCCACTAGCCCTGTAATTTTACCCAGCTATTCTCAGAGCATTCATTACGAATGTGAGCTGGTGATTCTGATTAAAGAAGACGCCCACAACGTCAGTGAAGCAGAGGCCTTAAACTACGTGGCCGGCTACAGCATTGGCCTAGATTTGACCGCACGCGATCTGCAAGACAAAGCCAAAAGCCAAGGCCACCCCTGGACCCAGTGTAAAGGCTTTCGTGGCGCAGCCTGCATCACCCATTTCGTTTCCAGCCAGATTGTTGACGATCCCAGCGGCCTGACCTTCGATCTGAAAATTAACGGCCAAACCCGCCAAAGCGGCAACACCGACTTAATGATCTTTTCCGTCCAAAAAATCATCAGCCATCTGTCACAATACTACGGTCTACAAAAAGGCGACCTCATTTACACCGGTACGCCCGCAGGCGTTGGCGAAGTCCATCCTGGCGACATCATGAGCCTAGACTTACATGGCCACATCCAGGCCGAGTTCAAAGTAGCGGCTTAAGCGGCCTCTGTGAATGTAAAAAAAAGCTGCCTTGATGGCAGCTTTTTAAATGATGGGACTATTGGTAAGAAAAGGTGATTTCAGCCCGGCCACTCACTGGCCCTGGCTTGACTTTTGTCACGCCTGGTTTCAGCGCATAATATACATCAAAAGTTGCCGTAACATCGCCCTGTTTGGCCTCTATCAAAAACTGATGTCGATTATCGCTGCCAAAAGTGTTGGGGCCAAACTGCAAATATGGCCCATCAACACTATTACGCTTTAATTTAAAGACCACCCCATTATCTTCACTGCTGTTTAAATAGTCACTCACGACTTGGCGGCTATAAGGATCCGTTAAAATGGCAGCCACTTTCAAATTTTTAGGACAGCTCAGCTTAATGCTGCCACTAACGCCACCTTTAACAGGGCCGCCCCTAGCCATCAGCTCACTCAACATAATGGGCTTCAGGTCGGCTCGAACATGACTACTGCCCACTATTTTACATGTTTGCTGATGATTATTCACTTTGATCCAAAGGTAAATATCCATTTGCGCCCCATCCCACCCCGTACCTTCTTCAATCACGCCTAACTTATAATGGCCGACTTTAATTCTTTGATATTGCTCCCCCCCCCCTTTAATCGGGCCGGTTTGGCGAATCTTAGTGATTTCCAGCTGTAGGCCAAACTTATTACCATATCTATTCGAAGTAGGGTTACTGCCTATTTTCTGCCCATCAATGTCAAACATAACTTTAAAGGTTAAATCCAGGCCACTCGCCGTACTCACTTGCATCTGGCCACTATCACCCATGCCTTTTTCTGGCACAAATTCAACCTTAGATTTAGCGTGATAAGTACCAGAAGTATTGCAAGCCGGCTTTACCTCCATGACTAAAGACTTACTGATCAAACGCTTATCGCTCAACTCGATCTGACCATTGTTGCCTTCTTTAACCACAATTTCATAGGCAGTCTGTTGCGTGTTTAAATCTATGCTACCCCTAGGTGTATAAGAGGCAATTGTTTCTAAATGTGGCGCTGGTATTCGCTGGGCATGGTAGTTAGACGGCCCAGGACAAATCTCCCATGCGGCATAGGTTGGGCCTGCCAAAAAAAGCAGCACCACCAGCCGGAACAAATTACTCATCATGTTCTTTATACTCCACTTTTTGGCAGTTCAAAACGTGTTTTTCTGGGCCTTGACTAGGCGCTTGTGCGTTAAGCTGGTACTGAAATTGGCATTTCTGTGTTTCATCCACACCCCATTTCACCCAAAATATGCCCTGTGTCTGCGACAGCTGCAGCAAAGTTCTTCCCCCCTGCCCAACAAAACCCAAAGACTCACCCTCAGCATTAACAACATCAGCGCCCATCGGCAACCGTTTGCCCTCAACATCATTCAGTTCAAACAAGACCATTCGCCCTATTTTTGTTTGGAATCGCACCAGGGAAACCGTATTACCACGTGGCACTAACTGTTTATGGCTCTGCTTTAAACTAACCCCTAAAGGCATATTCGCAGGATTAATCCCAATTTCGTTCACTTCGTAGGGATTGACCGAAGACAAGACGGCGATGCCCTGATGATTCAAAAACGTCCCCGGCATGTTTCTTAACTCCGCACCCTTAGCGCCTTGAGCATAGACAATCGCAAACGCGTCCCCCAAACTCTCGGACAATGTGAGTCCGTAAGGATGTAAAACCACGGCACCCGAAGCCCCTAACGAAACTTGATGGCTGTATTTAGTCGTCGTCACCGACGCACTGAGATTACCCTTACCAGAACGATAGTAAGTCCCAGCGCTCAAACTGTGGTCAGTTTTTTGTTTATTGGCAGACACCTGATACGACCAACGATTATGCTGATCTAGTGCGCCACTCACCCCAATTTGAGTATAGCCTTGCTCCTGTTCACTATGATTATGATTTACATGGATGTATTGAGGCCTACTCGCCACATCAAACGGCATAGATAAAGTTAACAATAAGCGATTCTTTTTGTCTCCACTATTAACATCGGCGACTTGATTAAACGAGACCCCATATCCCAAACGTTTATAGCTATTGCTATAACCAAACTGAACTTCCTTATCATAGCCAGATTGCGCCCAGCTTTGCCTAAAAAGACCCGACATATAAAATGTCCCCCAACGCTCTGGTAGTTCTTGACTGACGGAAAACGCTAATTCCTGCTTGGGCCGCCCAGCATATTCCTGGCGTTCTGTGTGATGATTCGATGCACCCAAATAAGCATCTAAATTTCTAAAACCTTTTTCACTATAGCGATAGGCCGTCACATTCAAGGTCGTCGCCGTTGGTGCCACATATTTATGGTAGTTTAGTTTAAGCTGTTGCCCCCGCTCATTCTGACCATTGCCCATTTTAGCCGTCGTCTGAAGAAAATCGATACCAAAGGCGCCAAGCTGGGTATTAAAAGCGGAACCCACTAATAAAACCTGAAAATCCGGATGCAATTGAAACGCACTGTTAACTGTCACATAATTGGTAAGCCCGTATTGCATACTGCCCTGCCAAACAGAATCATTTGTGACCGAATCAGCATAATGTAAACGACCCAACGCCATACTGTAATAAACCGAGCCCGGTCGAATCAACTGCGCCACACTGGAGAAAGGTACAATGAAACTGACCTCACGACCATCTGCCTCGGTGACCGTCACGTTTAAATCGCCCGCATAGCCCAAAGGGCTTAAATCTCTAATCGCAAAAGCACCAGGCGGAACCGTGCTTTCATAAATAATGCGCTGCTGTTGCCTAATCGTCACCTTCGCATGCGTCATGGCCACCCCCCTCACCACTGGGGCATAACCACGCCACTGCGCCGGCAGCATACGATCATCTGTCTTAAGCTCAATCCCTCTCAGTTTAACCCCATCAATGAATTGGCTATAACCGTAGAAATCACCGATTTTTAGCTGTGATCGCCAGTTGGATAGCTCAGTTTGCAAATAAGTATCATTGCTTTGATAATGTCCAGAGCGCTGTGAAGGACGATTATAATAACCACTATGACGCAGTGCCCAACTGCCAAAATGCAGGCCCGTACGAATGCCTAAAGCATGATCGACTTGGCGTCGCCCCTCATCTGGCCATGTCCCGTAGCTATTGGCATTGTAATCAAAATAGGCTGCAACATCGCCTTTATCCCACAAGGCTGGCGGGATCATGGTGTATCCCGTATCGTTTAACCAAGCTTGAGGCACGACTAAATTCAATCGCAAACTGGAAAAATTAAGCTGATCGCTCGCACCCGGCAAGCGCTCTTGTAGCGTCGGGCAAGCAGCTTCCGCCTCTGAGATGGCACGTGGTGCAACATTTAACGCCAATAACAAGGCATCATCAACGCATAATGAAACGGTCGACGCCGACGTTTGTTTAAACGTTACTAAGGTGTTTTTTTGCCACTGATTATTAACGAACACATCCAATAAATAACGCCCAGGCAAAACGGCATCGGCTTGCGCAAATTTGGTTAAATCCACCATCGGATAAACGCTCGACAAACGCAACAAATCTTCATCAAACTGTGCCGGTGCTGGCTGAGGCTTTTTAAGGGTGGGTTCAACCTGCTGTGTGTTCAATGATTCAGCCATACCTTCATCTAGGGCTACAGCAGACACGGTGGACCACATTGTCAACGCAGGAAGGCCGCACATGAAGACTTTAAGCAACGCCTGATTCATCTACGTAACGACCTAACGTTGAAACGGTGCAGTCACAAGCACACGTGCACCATAATCATTGATGTACACAAACTGAAAGGTTTTTAACTGTTGCACTTGAGCGGACGGGATGTTTTTCACCACAATCTGCTGATGGCTTTTAGGCGCAATCATATCGGCCTCATAAGCCACCAAAGCACCAGCCTGATTAATCAGGTTTACCTCACTAAGGTTGAGATAAAAAGGCGTTGGATTATCAACGCTGAGGATAAATTGCCCGGTTGCGTCTTTTTGCAACCGCCATATATAGTCTTGTTCGACCTGATCTGGTTTTTGCTTGATTTCGGCCGGACGATAAAACAATTTAAGCTGATTACGAATGGCCATCAGCAAATAATTCGCAGCACCCGCTTCTGGTGTGGGTGGAATTTCCAATACATTAAAGCGAAAAAGGGTTTCTCTATCGGTAGGCAAAGGCTCTTGCGTATACATCAGGCGTAAACTTTGGCCTTCGTTGGCTTCCATCCGAAACACTGGCGGCATCACCACAAAAGGAACGGCCAGATTAGCTTTATTTTTAGGCTCATCAAAATAGTCCACCCAGGATTGTACCAAAGCAGGTTGGCTGGCATCATTTTTCAACTCAATGCCCACCTCATTCTGATGTCCAGAATAAATCACTCTGGTACCCGTTATGACCACGCTGGCCACACTTGGTAGCGAAATCAACATCAACAATAGAAAACTCAATACGCGCATACCAACACCTATAATCATAAAAAAAGGTTAAGTAATGCACCCAGGCATTACTTAACCATATCAACAAAGCGACTTATTTATAGGCAATGTCGTACGTCATCAATGCACGCACTTGGCCGGCACCAACGGTTTTATCTTCAGCAATGTAAGCAGCAGTATAGTTGAACACCGCACCTTTATTAACGACCTTAACCGCTTTACCTTCGGCACCTTGTGCCAGTTTAAGTTTTTGGCCACCATTTTGTTCATCGAATAAAACAATGTTCACGTTGGCCGCAGGATCTTGTGCTTGATTTACAATGTGACCCGTCGCATTAAACAAACTTGCTTGAGCAGCAGAAAAAGCCACCGAAACATCTTTGCTGTCCTCTGAACATTCAGTTAATTTAATACTAAAAGGTGTTTTACCAGCGGTATCCCCAACGGCTTTAAACGACTGAGCGCTGACTACAGGTAAAGAAACTTTGATGTTATTCGTGCTGCCTGCATTGACTTTACAGGTTGCAGCCGTCACCATGCCATTAATTTCAATAGTACCATCCGCGGCAAAACCATAAGTGGTTAATGAAGACAACGCTAAACCCAGAGCTAAAGAACGGAAATTCATTAATAAACCTTTAATAAAGAATATATGTGATGTATATAATTGTGGCCTAAAGTTTATAAAGTCACACCCTATATTTTTAGACTCAACAATCAGTCAAGTTAATTGCTGAATCGAATCATACACGTATTTTTTCATTACACCAGATGGCACAAGAGCCTCATATGCCTAAAGTCTTTACGCCCCAAAATGGGAATCCTGCCTATTGTGTTCTGTATTGACATCGATATAAATCTTTACAAAAATTAACTCTTTATTATCACAAACTTACAAAGATTACAGAAATTGTCGACAACAATTGCTCCTTTAATTTAATTTCTATTAAAACTAAAGGCATGATTTATTAATTTAATCGCATATATGCAACGACAGTACAAATGAACGGGGTTCATTGTTTTCAAATGATATATGTAAAATGTATTAATCTTAAAAAGCAATAAAAAAAACGCCTGCTGATAATCAGCAGGCGTTTTCATGCAACCTAGCTAGGTTTATTTTTTAGTCCCAACGATGTCTACCGTTACACGACGATCTTGTTGCAAGCATGCTTTCAAAGCAGCATTAGCATTTTGTCCTACACAGCTCGTCGTTTTAGGCATGCTCTTACCTGCACTACGGGTGCTGATCGGTGCATCAACGCCCTGCTGCTGCAATACCATGCGTACGGTATTGGCACGCTCTTGGCCCAAGCGTTGGTTATAAGCATCGCTGCCTAAGCGATCGGTATGGCCAGTCAAAACGATGCTGCTGATTGAAGCATAGTTTTGCTTGAGTTGGCGAGCCAGCTGAGCCAAAGCCTCTTGACCTTGTGGCAACAACTCATTTGCCTGTGAGCCATTAAACTGGAACAAGGCATCGGCTGACAGCTCGATCTGCTCTGCTTTCGCAGCCACAACCGGGCGACCGTTGATCAAATCAGCACAGGCTGGCTCACGCCAGAAAAAGCTTTGCGCCAATTTATCTTGATCAAACAATACCTTGTACTGACAGGTCACCACTTCGCCGTTAGATAGTGGGAAATGGAATAGGTAATCCCACTCCACCACACCAATCAGGCCTTCATTAAAGTGTGGGCGACCCAAAAGATTGTACAGCTGATCTTTGGTCATGCCTGGGCGCACCAGTTTCAATGCGTTCACTACAGGGAAACTACCGGTTTTAAAGCTCACGCTTTCGGCGTCCGGCCAAACCACCTCATCGGTGGTGCCGTTCGATTTAACGTGACTCACGCTGGTACAGGCACTCAACAACATCGCAGCAACCGTGGTCAAGCCCAGCAGGGTTTTATTCATTTTCTTCATGTTTATTCCTTTGATCATTTCTGTCTGAGTAATGGGGTTTACCACTGGTAGCCAACGCCGGCTGATGCGCCGTACTGACTGCGTGCATTACCAGACATATTGGCTTTAACCACCCAATTACCGTTGTCAGAAATGGTTGACACACCAATTGCGTAACCACTTTCACCGCGCCAAGTACTGCCAGCAATCGCCATCATGCTCTTACCTGGTAGGTAGGCTTGTGGCAAACCTGCTGCGGCCATGGCTGCTGCCACGCCGGCACGGCTGTCTTTATCGATGTCATCAATACGTTGGTTCATTTTGCCCATGTTTTGATGAACTTCGTTAAATTGGTTATCAATCTTAGTGACAGCGCCTTTCAACTGGCTCACGTTCACAGCATCGTTGTCTTTCACGCCGGCTGCTACGTTACCCACGGTGACTTCTTTGCCTTTTTCACCCAACGTTACTTTAGACTTGTCTACTTTACCGTCTGCAGTTTTGTCGTAATGAACGGCGCTGTTGTCTAAATCATTCAAAGCATCGGTGACGTTGTCTTGCTTACCGCCAGCCACTTCAAACTTGGTTTCAAGGCTAACCTTACCGTCTTTAGACACATACGTCACACCACTACCAAAGGTCTTCTGAACTTCTTCAGCCAAGTTGTTTAGCTGACCGCCTGTAATGACGTCTTTACTACCGCTGCTCACGTCACCATTACCATTGGTCCCGATGGTCACCGTATTGCTGCCCTTATCAACGGTCACTTTGATGTTGTTCTCACCTTTCATCACCACGGTATTGCTGTTGCCAACGCCAGTGTTAGGGTTATCTTTTGGATTACCGGTATCGCTGCTGTCAGTGCCACTGCCACCAGTATTACCGCCATTTTCCTTCTCGCCAGGCTTGCTGCCGTTACCGTTACCTGGGTTACCAGGGTTAACCACGGCACCGCCATTACCATCGCCTTCACCTTCTAGGCGCCACTGTAGATCATTGATCGCTTGATTCAATTGACCAAGATTCACAGCATGATCATTCAGCGTACCCGCACCCACGCCAGTAATTTGATTACCGCCCATGTTCACGGTACCTGCAGGACCTTTTGCAATCGTCAAGCCGCCATTAAGAATGTTAAAGCCACCATGGACATCAATAGGCTTACCGGTACTGCTAGTGAAGCTATTAACCGTCAGGTTTTTGTTCAACGAGAAGTCAATTGTGGCAATACCATTTTCATACTTAGCAGCCACTTTCAAGTTGCTTTCAGTATCAGCCAAACCAATATCTACTGTTTCACCTGGTTTAATCTGTTTACTGGTCAAGGCATTGTCAGACTTAATATTCCAGCCTTTGTTAGCCACTTGAGTCACTTCACCCAACTGATCAACGTTGACAGCGTCTTTACCATCTTTGCCTGGGGCAACGTTGGTGATGCGGCCGTCTTCGCTAAAGCCAATGCCTGCCTTACCGTCTGCACCTTGTAGACCTAAACCGCCATCTTTACCCACTAATGACATGCCAGGCTTACCGTCTTTACCGTTGAAGGCAATAGAAGCATCTTTACCGTCTGCACCATTCAATACTAGGCCAGAGAACTCAGGACGTTCAGCCATTTGTAGGTTGATGTTGCCTTCAGCGTCTGCCACAGTTTTTAGGTTCTTACCAACGTAAGTACCTTCTGTAGTGGCTTCACCTTTAATGGTGGTTTTTTCGCCTAGGTTACGATGGAATTCACCGTCGTTACCCGCAAAATCCATGCCTTTATTGGTTAAATCAGTACCTAATTCACCCAGTTGATCGACATTGACAGCATCGGTACCGTCTTTACCAGCGGCAACGTTGGTGATGCGGCCATCTTCACTAAAGCCAACGCCGGCTTTACCGTCTGCACCTTGTAGACCTAGACCGCCATCTTTACCCACTAATGACATGCCAGGCTTGCCGTCTTTACCATTGAAGGTAATAGAAGCATCTTTGCCATCTGCGCCATTCAATACTAGGCCAGAGAACTCAGGACGTTCAGCCATTTGTAGGTTGATGTTGCCTTTTTCGTCTGCTACGGTTTTCAGGTTTTTACCAACGTAAGCACCTTCAGTAGTGGCTTCACCTTTAATGGTGGTTTTTTCGCCTAGGTTACGATGGAATTCACCGTCGTTACCCGCAAAATCCATACCTTTAGCGGTCAAGTCAGTATTAAACTCGCCCAATTGGTCCATGTTGACAGCGTCTTTACCATCTTTGCCTGGGGCAACGTTGGTGATGCGGCCGTCTTCGCTAAAGCCAATGCCCGCTTTGCCGTCTGCACCTTGTAGACCTAGACCGCCATCTTTACCCACCAATGACATGCCAGGCTTGCCGTCTTTACCGTTGAAGGCAATAGAAGCATCTTTACCGTCTGCACCATTCAATACTAGGCCAGAGAACTCAGGACGTTCAGCCATTTGTAGGTTGATGTTGCCTTCAGCGTCTGCCACAGTTTTTAGGTTCTTACCAACGTAAGTACCTTCTGTAGTGGCTTCACCTTTAATGGTGGTTTTTTCGCCTAGGTTACGATGGAATTCACCGTCGTTACCGGCAAAATTTAGACCTTTATTGGTTAAATCAGTACCTAATTCACCCAATTGATCCATATTAACAGCGTCTTTACCATCGATGCCTGGGGCAACGTTGGTGATGCGGCCGTCTTCGCTAAAGCCAATGCCCGCTTTGCCGTCTGCACCTTGTAGACCAAGACCGCCATCTTTACCCACTAATGACATGCCTGGCTTGCCGTCTTTACCGTTGAAGGCAATAGAAGCATCTTTGCCGTCTGCGCCATTCAATACTAGGCCAGAGAACTCAGGACGTTCAGCCATTTGTAGGTTGATGTTGCCTTTTTCGTCTGCTACGGTTTTCAGGTTTTTACCAACGTAAGCACCTTCAGTAGTGGCTTCACCTTTAATGGTGGTTTTTTCGCCTAGGTTACGATGGAATTCACCGTCGTTACCCGCAAAATCCAGGCCTTTAGTGGTCAAGTCAGTATTAAACTCGCCCAATTGGTCCATGTTGACAGCGTCTTTACCATCTTTACCAGCAGTAACGTTGGTGATGCGGCCGTCTTCGCTAAAGCCAATGCCCGCTTTGCCGTCTGCACCTTGTAGACCTAGACCGCCATCTTTACCCACTAATGACATGCCAGGCTTGCCGTCTTTACCGTTGAAGGCAATAGAAGCATCTTTACCGTCTGCGCCATTCAATACTAGGCCAGAGAACTCAGGACGTTCAGCCATTTGTAGGTTGATGTTGCCCTTATCGTCCGCTACAGTTTTCAGGTTCTTACCAACGTAAGCGCCTTCAGTAGTGGCTTCACCTTTAATGGTGGTTTTTTCGCCCAGGTTACGATGGAATTCACCGTCGTTACCGGCAAAATTTAGGCCTTTATTGGTCAGATCAGTACCTAATTCACCTAGTTGATCTACGTTGACAGCGTCTTTGCCATCTTTACCAGCAGTAACGTTGGTGATGCGGCCATCATCGCTAAAGCCAATGCCTGCTTTGCCGTCTGCACCTTGTAGACCTAGACCGCCATCTTTACCCACTAACGACATGCCAGGCTTACCGTCTTTACCGTTGAAGGCAATAGAAGCATCTTTGCCGTCTGCGCCATTCAATACTAGGCCAGAGAACTCAGGACGTTCAGCCATTTGTAGGTTGATGTTGCCTTTTTCGTCTGCCACGGTTTTCAGGTTTTTACCAACGTAAGTACCGGCCGTAGTGGCTTCACCTTTAATGGTGGTTTTTTCACCTAACTGACGGTTGAACTCACCCGTGTTACCAGCAAAATCTAGGCCTTTGTTCAGCTCTTCACCTACGTTTAGGTCTTTGCTAGGCTTACCGTCTGCACCAGGTTTGCCGTCTTTAATGATCAGCTCTTTGGTTTCAACTTTATCTAGACCAGTCAAGTTTTTAGCCAAGTCAAAGGTCAAGTTATTGCCAGCGTTAGAGATTTTGATGTTGCCATCGGTGTTTTTGAAGTCAACGGTGTCGCCAGGCTTAACGTTGCTGCTGTTAGCGCCTTGAGTGGTTACATTCCAACCTTTATTGGCTACTTCGCTTACTTTAGTCAGCTGATCAACGTTAACCGCATCTTTACCGGCTACACCATCTTGAACGCCTGTAATTTTGCCATCTTTGTTAATGGTGATGTCGCCAAACTTAGGTGCGTCGGCCATTAGCAGATTAATATTGCCTTCTGCATCAGCAACGGTTTTCAGGTTGTTACCGCTGAAGGTACCGGCAGTAGAGGCCAAACCTTTAACCGTGGTGGTTTCACCCAATTGACGGTTAAACTTGCCTTCGTTGGTCACAAAGTTCAGACCTTTGTTCAACTCAGCGCCTACGTTCAAGTCTTGGCTAGGCTTACCGTCTGCACCAGGTTTGCCGTCTTTAATGATCAGCTCTTTGGTTTCAACTTTATCTAGACCGGTCAAGTTTTTAGCCAAGTCAAAGGTCAGCTCGTTACCCTTGTTAGCGATTTTGATGTTGCCATCGGTGTTTTTGAAGTCAACCGTGTCGCCAGGCTTAACGTTGCTGCTGTTAGCGCCTTGAGTGGTTACATTCCAACCTTTATTGGCCACTTCGCTTACTTTAGTCAGCTGGTCAACGTTAACCGCATCTTTACCGGCTACACCATCTTGAACGCCTGTAATTTTGCCATCTTGGTTAATGGTGATGTCGCCAAACTTAGGCGCGTCGGCCATTAGCAGATTAATATTGCCTTCTGCATCAGCAACGGTTTTCAGGTTGTTACCGCTGAAGGTACCGGCAGTAGAGGCCAAACCTTTAACCGTGGTGGTTTCACCCAATTGACGGTTAAACTTGCCTTCGTTGGTCACAAAGTTCAGACCTTTGTTCAACTCAGCGCCTACGTTCAAGTCTTGGCTAGGCTTACCGTCTGCACCAGGTTTGCCGTCTTTAATGATCAGCTCTTTGGTTTCAACTTTATCTAGACCGGTCAAGTTTTTAGCCAAGTCAAAGGTCAGCTCGTTACCCTTGTTAGCGATTTTGATGTTGCCATCGGTGTTTTTGAAGTCAACCGTGTCGCCAGGCTTAACGTTGCTGCTGTTAGCGCCTTGAGTGGTTACATTCCAACCTTTATTGGCCACTTCGCTTACTTTAGTCAGCTGGTCAACGTTAACCGCATCTTTACCGGCTACACCATCTTGAACGCCTGTAATTTTGCCATCTTGGTTAATGGTGATGTCGCCAAACTTAGGCGCGTCGGCCATTAGCAGATTAATATTGCCTTCTGCATCAGCAACGGTTTTCAGGTTGTTACCGCTGAAGGTACCGGCAGTAGAGGCCAGACCTTTAATCGTGGTGGTTTCACCCAATTGACGGTTAAACTTGCCTTCGTTGGTCACAAAGTTCAGACCTTTGTTCAACTCAGCGCCTACGTTCAAGTCTTGGCTAGGCTTACCGTCTGCACCAGGTTTGCCGTCTTTAATGATCAGCTCTTTGGTTTCAACTTTATCTAGACCAGTCAAGTTTTTAGCCAAGTCAAAGGTCAGCTCGTTACCCTTGTTAGTGATTTTAATGTTGCCATCGGTGTTTTTAAAGTCAACCGTATCGCCAGGTTTAACGTTGCTGCTGTTAGCGCCTTGAGTGGTTACATTCCAACCTTTATTGGCCACGTCACTTACTTTAGTCAGCTGGTCAACGTTGACTGCGTCAGTGCCTTTTTGACCCGGGGCCACGTTTTTGATCACTTGATCACCAGCGTTGATACCGCCAGTGGTGATGCTTGGGCCATCGTTAATGGTTAGGCCATTGTTGTTCATCACGGTATTGCCCGTGGTCACGCTGGTCAACTTTAGTTCTTTGTTTAACGCAAAATCAATGGTGGTTTCACCAGTAGCTTTGTCGGTTTTTGCCGCAACGCTTAGGTTTTTCTCATCTGCTGCCAAACCAATGTCAACCGTGTCGCCTGGCTTCACTTGAGTGCTGCCTAAAACATTGTCAGACTTAACTTGCCAGCCTTTATTGGCCACTTTGTTCACTTCAGTCAACTGATCAACGTT
This sequence comes from Neisseriaceae bacterium CLB008, assembly GCA_041228285.1. Lineage (NCBI taxonomy): Bacteria > Pseudomonadati > Pseudomonadota > Betaproteobacteria > Neisseriales > Neisseriaceae > Neisseriaceae bacterium CLB_ANTARCTIC_008. The sequence goes on from CP166133.1 coordinate 1,581,071, forward strand.
GACGGCGTCAGTGCCTTTTTTACCTGGAGCCACGTTCTTGATCACTTGATCACCGGCATTGATGCCACCAGTGGTGATGCTTGGGCCACCGTTAATAGTTAGGCCTTCGTTGTTCATCACGGTATTGCCAGTGGTCACGCTGGTGAACTTGGCATTTTTAGCCATTTCAATCGACAAACCATTGTCGGTCATACGGGTAATCAGATTTTCACCACTGGTTTCGGTGGCTGCATCTTTAATACCGCCCGTAATCGCTAGGGTTTCACCCAGATTACGGTGTTCAACAGCACCGGTATTGCCCGCAAAATTCATGCCACGTTCAGTCAACACTTTGTCAAGGGCTTTTAGCTGCGCCACGTTCACGCCATCAGTGTCACTTTGACCACCAGCAACGTTGGTGATGCGGCGTTCGGCACCTTTTGCACCAACAGACACAATGCCTGTTTTGGCGTCGTCATGCTTAACCTTGCTGTATGCCGCTTCAGAATTGTACAAGACATCATCGGTTTTTGAGTTCGAACCTAAGGCGATAGAGTCGGCACGATTAACTTGTGCGCCACTACCTAATGCCGCACCATTTTTGGCATTAACTTGTGAACCAGCACCCATCGCGATGGCTTTAGTCGCATTATCATGAACGATTGCGCCCGTACCCATGGCCAAACCATCAGTTGCGCCAACGCGCACTTCAGCTTTGGTACCCATGGCCACACCGCGTTCAGCGGTTACTTTGGCGCTACTGCCCCACGCATTGGCCTGTTTACCCTCAGCAACTGCTTTATTACCAATGGCCACGGCTTCTTCAGCAGCACCACTGTTGTTTTTATTACCAGCGATAGCGCCCGTACCGATGGCAATACCGCTCACGGCATAATCTATAGCGCCCGTACCGATGGCAGTACCATTCACGCCGTTAGATTCTGCACCCGTACCGAAGGCATTGCTGTCTTTTGCAACTGCTTTCGATTTAGTACCAATTGCCGTACTGTCAAAACCCGAAGCCAAAGCTTCACGACCTGTGGCTAAAGCACCCTCAGCTTCTGTTATTGCTTTATAACCGATAGCAGTTGACTGAAGTGCTTTTTCTTTTGCATGTGCCCCCACACCTAATGCCATGGCGCTATAGTCTTGTGATTTAGCACGGGTACCGAAGGCGATCCCTTCATTACGAGTCACCAATGAGTCCACACCGATGGCAATGCCATCACCAGCAGCTTTACCATTGTCTTCGGCTTGCATCACTTCGGCATTTTTACCCATAGCAATCGAACGCTCAGCATTCGCTTTAGTGTTATGGCCGACGGCAACACTGCTTTCGCCATAGGCACGGCTATTATGACCCATTGCGGTACTGGATGATTGTTCTGCACGCGCATGATTGCCCACAGCAGTAGCACTTAGACTAACGGCCGTATTGGTGTTTTGGCCTTCATTTTTTTCTAGGCCAGCAAGCGCGCCATAGCCAATGGCCGTACCCAGCTCGCTTTCAGCACGAGCCGAAGGGCCAATCGCCATTGAGTTCTTGCCTTTAGCGCCTTCATTAGCAAAATTACTGCCAGCTAAACCTTCTTCAGTCTTGATCGAGAAGTAGTGGGTTTTACCCTCATCTACGACTTTCTTTAACTGACCTAGATTCACTGCATCACCATCGGCTTGGCCGTCCGCCACACCTGTAATTTTAGTCCCGTGCAAACCTTTAAGGGTAATCACCGAGCCAGTAGCATCATAAAGTACGGCATTATCCATAGGGCTGCCTGGTACAGTGCCGCTTTGAATCGCGCGAATGGCGTCATTAATCGTTGAATAGCTTTTGCCATCAAACATATAGGCAAAAGAGCCATCAGCACGTACGCCGGTACCGTCACCAACCAGATTCGCAACGGCCTGCTGTGCCTGTTTAAGCTGTTTCACGTTGACCGCATCATGGTCAGCAGCACCGCCAGACACATTAGTAATACGACGGGTAAAGGCCGTTGAGCCTTCAGACAAGCCAATAGAAACGGCACTACCAGGCGCTGCTTCACCAGATAGATATGAGCCAGGGGCTTTCAACATTGAATCAGTCATTGAACCAGCGCCTAAAGCCACGCCAGCATCATTTGCTCGCGCGCCTTGACCAATGGCCACACCAGTGTCGCCCTTCGCAAATGAACTTTGACCAAGAGCAATACCGCTTACGCCTTGTGCACGTGCGCCAGAACCCATGGCAATACTGTCATTACCCGTTGATTTTGTGTCTTTACCAATGGCAATGGCCCACTCTACATTCTGGGGAACATCATTATTGTCTTGATCAATATTTTTATTGGCTTGGTGACCGATCGAAATATTGCCATCGCCTTTAAGGTTATTGCCAGCCTCATTGCCCAACACAACGTTGTACTGACCCTCAACTTTACGGCCTGTCAAATGACCTACGGCCGTGTTAAAACTGCCGTTAACGTTTTGCCCTGCTTTTGTACCAATGGCCACATTTGAATAGTCAGCAGACTCAATACTCGTGCTCGTCCCTTGACCTGCGTCTAAACCAATTGCAATACTATTTTTGGTGTTGGCTTGTGCGCCATGCCCCATGGCCACAGAGTTTGACTCTATGGCTTGAGCCTTATTACCCATGGCAATAGAGTTGCCAGCAGCATTAGCCGTATTACCCATGGCAATCGCATTAGCGGCGGCCTTAGTTTGAGTACCGATGGCCACAGCATCCGCAGCTGCATTACTCATGGTACCCATGGCCACTGCATTAGCGGCGGCATTGCTCTTAGTGCCCATGGCGACCGCATTTTCGCCGGCAGCTGTTGCTTCATCACCTACGGCCACAGCACTTTGAGCTAACGCTTGAGCCGCAGGGCCTACGGCAACGCTGTCTGTGCCAGCAGCATTGGCATCAGCTTTGCCAGAAGTTGCTTTAAAGTGCTTGGTTGCTTCTTTTAAATTATCAGCAGCTTCTTTTTTAGCTTCTGTCACTTTAGTATCTAGCTGAGCCAAACCATCAGCGCTGCTTTGACTCAAAGCGTTGATTTTTTGATCAGCAGCGGTAATAGCCGCTTTGTTTTCGCCGATGGCAACTTTGTTTTGCTCGATAGCCGTTTTACTTTCACCAATGGCGGCTGTGTTTTGGCCAATGGCTGCCGTGTTGGCCTCGGTTGCGTCTTTATTGTTACCAATTTCAACTGCATTTTGCTCGATGGCGGCTGCATTTTGCTCAATAGCAGCGGTATTTGCACCGATATCAGCTGTATTTTGATTAATTTTGCCTGTATTCTGAGCAATAGCGGCTGTATTTTCACCAATAGCGGCCGTATGTTGCTCAACCACTTCGCCCATTTCATCTAGCGTCACTGCACCCGCAGACAACGACAACCCCATCAATACAGCACCTACTACGGTCTTGCTGCTGCACGACTTACCTTTTGCTTTTGACAACTCTGAAGTCACCGTCCAGGTTCTGGTCGCTTGGCTCCAGACAATCTTGAAAATCTTATTCATTAATAAAACCTTAAAAATAATTAAATAAATACTGAAGAAATGTTACTAAACTAAAATCAAAACGATATTTAAAATGGATACTTTTATTTGAATTAACTAAACAGAATGAATAAATAATCTTGATACTGTTGCATTCTGTTTAGCTAACTGGGTACTTACCCATTGAAAACTCGCTCCATTTCGGTGTCGCATCTTACCAGCGATTATTTTTATAAACAGTCTTGACTAAGATCAAATTTTAAATATTGTAAATATATGTAAATTAATTAACATTGTTTTTAGTGTTGTAAATTGATGACGTTTAAATTATTTACATTAATTAACAATTGAAGCATAAGCGCTCGTGATTACTTTGCAGATTGTCGACAGTTTTAATTATGATACCGAAATATTTATCAAACCAAACGCATCGATAGATATATTTAATAATGAAAGTGTGGCGTATCTTGCGACAGCCAGTTGTTGAAGTGAGCATCACACGGACAGAGCGTATGACTTTATGGGCGCCGTGTTACGTAATTTCAAAGCCTATTATTGATGCATGCTGAACATTCTTGCTGGAACGTTAAAAAATAAAAACCAGAAATCAGCCAAGCTGATTTCTGGTTTTTTGATTGCGCCCTGCGCTGATTTAGTTTTTCTTTTGGCCCTGAATTTCGACCGTCACCCGCCGATCGGGCTGTAAGCAACTAATCAATTCTGGCGTTGCTTTCTGGCCCGAACAGCCTAGCGATTTCGGCATGCTTTTACCGGCACTGCTGGTATGGATCGGTGCATTCAACCCCTGAGCCTGTAAATAAGCTTTAACCGTTTCAGCCCGCTGCATACCCAAACGCTGGTTATAAGCCTCACTGCCTAAGCGATCCGTATGACCGGTCAGTTCAATATTCGCCACGCTGACATAGCCTGACTGAATTTTTGCCACCAATTCATTGAGCTGTGCCTTACCTTTTGGCAGCAGCTCCTCGCCTGAAGCGCCATTAAACTGGAACAAGGCATCGGCTGACAGCTCGATCTGCTCTGCTTTCGCAGCCACAACCGGACGACCGTTGATCAAATCAGCACAGGCTGGCTCACGCCAGAAAAAGCTTTGCGCCAATTTATCTTGATCAAACAATACCTTGTACTGACAGGTCACCACTTCACCGTTAGGCAGTGGAAAATGGAATAAGTAATCCCACTCCACCACGCCAATCAGGCCTTCATTAAAGTGTGGGCGACCCAAAAGATTGTACAGCTGATCTTTGGTCATGCCTGGGCGCACCAGTTTCAATGCGTTCACCACTGGGAAACTACCGGTTTTAAAGCTCACGTTTTCGGCGTCCGGCCAAACCACCTCATCGGTGGTGCCGTTCGATTTAACGTGACTCACGCTGGTACAGGCGCTCAACAACATCGCAGCAACCGTGGTCAAGCCCAGCAGGGTTTTATTCATTTTCTTCATGTTTATTCCTTTGATCATTTCTGTCTGAGTAATGGGTTTACCACTGGTAGCCAACGCCGGCTGATGCGCCGTACTGACTGCGTGCGTTACCAGACATATTGGCTTTAACCACCCAATTACCGTTGTCAGAAATGGTTGACACACCAATTGCGTAACCACTTTCACCGCGCCAAGTACTGCCAGCGATCGCCATCATGCTCTTACCTGGTAGGTAGGCTTGTGGCAAACCTGCTGCGGCCATGGCTGCTGCCACACCGGCACGGCTGTCTTTATCAATGTCATCAATTTTTTGCGACAAGTGATTCACGCTCTTAGAAAGGTTTTTAATGCTGTTATCAAAGTTAAGCACTTTACTTTCAACGCCTTTAAGCTGCTTGACGTTCACCGCATCTGTGTCTTCTTTGCCTTCGGCTACATTGCCCACGGTCACTGGCGTGCCTTTTTCGCCCAAAGTCACCTTGGTCTTGTCTATGCTGCCATCTGCTTTTTTATCGTAGTGAACGGCGCTGTTGTCGATGGCCTTCATCGCATCGTTAATCGTGGTTTGCGTACCGCCTGCCATGTCAAACTCCGCCACATGCTTCACAGAACCATCACGCGTGGTAAACGTGGTTTGCAACCCACCCACAATTTGGCGCACGCTTTCCGCAAAATCATGAACCTGGCCTCCGGTAATCACATCTTTACTGCCGGCGGTAATGCTGCCTTTACCCGCGGTGCCAACGGTCACAGTATTGGTTTCGCCATTGACATTAACGTCAATATTGTCCGCACCATTCATGGTCACTGTATTGCCGCCTGGTTTACCCGGCTGGCTGCCGCCTTCACCTGGTCCTGGATTAACCCCACCAGAGCCATTACCCGTACCGGGGGTGACTTCAATTTCACCGCCTTTACCGTCGACGTACCACTTCACCTTGCTGATCTCGTTTTTCAACTGATCCACGTTCACAGCATCGGTGCCCGCAACGCCTTGGCCAATATTATTAACCACATTGCCGCCCATATTGATGACGCTGTTTTTAGCGACACTGAACCCACCCGCGACATTCAATCCACTCAGGACATTCAGGGCTTTATTGTCGATGCCGGTAATGCTTTCAAGCGTCAGCGCCTTATTCAAAGCCACGCTGATTTGACCAGCCTGATCTTGGCCCGTCTGACGAACGGACACGTTTTGATCCCCTTTTAATGCAATCGTGGCTTTGTCGCCAATTTTGGCCTTTTGATTCTCTTCGTCCGTTAACGTCCAGCCCAGCTCACCCACAGTGTCCGTCAATTGGCTCACGTTCACCGCATCTGTCGCCTCCACGCCTTTTTCTAAGCCCGTGATACGGCCAGCATTATTGATGGTGACGTTGCCAAACTTAGGCGATTCTGCCATCTGCAACGCCATCGAGCCATCGGCGTTGGCCACCGTTTTTAGGTTATGGCCGCTGTATTCGCCGGCCGTTGTGGCCGCACCTTTAATCGCTAAAGTAGTGCCTAGATCACGATGAATAGGACTGCCTTCATTGGCGGTAAAGTTTAAGCCTTCAGCTTTTAAATCTTTCAACTGTTTAACGTTCACACCATCCGTATCTTCACTACCTGCCTGAAGATTGGTGATTTTGGTGTGGTTTAAATTTAAGCCTGTCTTACTCAACACCGGGCCACCGTTGTTGATGGTCAAGCTGTCGCCAGTGAGGTCTTTGGCTAAATCAAACTTTAAGTTATTGCCTTCTTTGGTTACCACGATGTTGCCGTCGGCGTTGCCAAAGTCAACCGTGCTTTCTGGCGCCACTAAGCTCATGTCTTTGCCTTGAGCGGTGACGTTCCAGCCTTTACCAGACGCATCTTTTAATTGGCTCACGTTTACGGCGTCGGTGTCTTCAACCCCTTTTTCTAAGCCTGTGATGCGGCCAGCGTCATTGATGGTGACGTTGCCAAACTTAGGTGATTCCGCCATTTGCAACGCCATCGAGCCATCGGCGTTGGCCACCGTTTTTAGGTTATGGCCGCTGTATTCGCCGGCCGTTGTGGCCGCACCTTTAATCGCTAAAGTAGTGCCTAGATCACGGTGAATAGGACTGCCTTCATTGGCGGTAAAGTTTAAGCCTTCAGCTTTTAAATCTTTCAACTGTTTAACGTTCACGCCATCCGTATCTTCACTACCTGCCTGAAGATTGGTGATTTTGGTGTGGTTTAAATTTAAGCCTGTCTTACTCAACACCGGGCCACCGTTGTTGATGGTCAAGCTGTCGCCGGTGAGGTCTTTAGCTAAATCAAACTTTAAATTATTGCCTTCTTTGCTCACCACGATGTTGCCGTCGGCGTTGCCAAAGTCAACCGTGCTTTCTGGCGCCACTAAGCTCATGTCTTTGCCTTGAGCGGTGACGTTCCAGCCTTTACCAGACGCATCTTTTAATTGGCTCACGTTTACGGCGTCGGTGTCTTCAACCCCTTTTTCTAAGCCCGTGATACGGCCAGCATTATTGATGGTGACGTTGCCAAACTTAGGCGACTCTGCCATTTGCAACGCCATCGAGCCATCGGCGTTGGCCACCGTTTTTAGGTTATGGCCGCTGTATTCACCGGCCGTTGTGGCCGCACCTTTAATCGCTAAAGTAGTGCCTAGATCACGGTGAATCGCGCCGCCTTCATTGCCCGAGAAGTTTAGGCCTTTAGCAGTCAGGTTATTGGTCACATAAGTGATCTGCTTAGTCAGCTGCTTCACGTTGACCGCATCGCCATCATTTGTGCCTTCGGTCAAATTCACAATCTTGGTATTGTTTAGATTGATGCCAGTACGGTTAATCACCGGGCCACCGTTATTGATGGTCAAGCTGTCGCCGGTGAGATCTTTAGCTAAATCAAACTTTAAGTTATTGCCTTCTTTGCTCACCAAGATGTTGCCGTCGGCGTTGCCAAAGTCAACCGTGCTTTCTGGCGCCACTAAGCTCATGTCTTTGCCTTGAGCGGTGACGTTCCATCCTTTACCAGACGCATCTTTTAATTGACTCACGTTTACAGCGTCGGTGTCTTCAACCCCTTTTTCTAAGCCTGTGATGCGGCCAGCGTCATTGATGGTGACGTTGCCAAACTTAGGTGATTCCGCCATTTGCAACGCCATCGAGCCATCGGCGTTGGCCACCGTTTTTAGGTTATGGCCGCTGTATTCGCCGGCCGTTGTGGCCGCACCTTTAATCGCTAAAGTAGTGCCTAGATCACGGTGAATCGCGCCGCCTTCATTGCCCGAGAAGTTTAGGCCTTTAGCAGTCAGGTTATTGGTCACATAAGTGATCTGCTTAGTCAGCTGCTTCACGTTGACCGCATCGCCATCATTCGTGCCTTCGGTCAAATTCACAATCTTGGTGTTGTTTAGATTGATGCCAGTACGGTTAATCACCGGGCCACCGTTATTGATGGTCAAGCTGTCGCCAGTGAGGTCTTTGGCTAAATCAAACTTTAAGTTATTGCCTTCTTTGCTCACCACAATGTTGCCGTCGGTGTTGCCAAAGTCAACCGTGCTTTCTGGCGCCACTAAGCTCATGTCTTTGCCTTGAGCGGTGACGTTCCAGCCTTTACCAGACGCATCTTTTAATTGGCTCACGTTTACGGCGTCGGTGTCTTCAACCCCTTTTTCTAAGCCTGTGATGCGGCCAGCATCATTGATGGTGACGTTGCCAAACTTAGGTGATTCCGCCATTTGCAACGCCATCGAGCCATCGGCGTTGGCCACCGTTTTTAGGTTATGGCCGCTGTATTCGCCAGCCGTTGTGGCCGCACCTTTAATCGCTAAAGTAGTGCCTAGATCACGGTGAATCGCGCCGCCTTCATTGCCCGAGAAGTTTAGGCCTTTAGCAGTCAGGTTATTGGTCACATAAGTGATCTGCTTAGTCAGCTGCTTCACGTTGACCGCATCGCCATCATTCGTGCCTTCGGTCAAATTCACAATCTTGGTGTTGTTTAGATTGATGCCAGTACGGTTAATCACCGGGCCACCGTTATTGATGGTCAAGCTGTCGCCGGTGAGGTCTTTGGCTAAATCAAACTTTAAGTTATTGCCTTCTTTGCTCACCACAATATTGCCGTCGGCGTTACTAAAGTCAACCGTGCTTTCTGGCGCCACTACGCTGCTGTCTTTGCCCTGAGCGGTGACGCTCCAGCCTTTACCTGCAGCCTCTTTTAGCTGATCGACGTTGACTGCATCAGTACCAGCCACACCGGCTTTAAGTCCGCTGATACGGCCTTCATCATTAATGACGATTTCACCAAACTTGGGAGAATCCGCAATTTGTACGGCCAAAGCCCCTTCTTTACCCGCGATGGTTTTGATGTTATTGCCGGAATAAGTGCCGTCTGTGATCGCATCGCCCTTAACCACCAATGTTGTGCCTAAATCTCTATGGATGAGGGTGCCATCATTGGTCAAAAAGTTCAGGCCTTTGCCGGTCAGCTCAATGTTTAGGTTTTTAATTGACTTATCCAGCTGAAATACGTTGACGGCATCGCCTTCATTCGTGCCTTCTTTAACATTAATGATTTTTTGATTATTGAGGTTAATGCCCGTTTTATTTAACACGGGACCACCATTATTAATGGTCAAACTGTCTAGCTTGATGTCTTTATTCAAATCAATGGTCAATTTCTGATTAGCAGCACCTTTCGCTACCTTTAAATTACCGTCCGTATTGCTGAAATCTACAACATCACCAGGCGCCACTGTGCTTGTGTTCGCCCCTTGGGCGCTGACTTTCCAGCCTTTTTCCGCCAGCGTGTGTACCGCTTTCAATTGGCTCACGTTCACGGCATCGGTGTCTTCTGCACCGGCAGACACGTGCTGCATACGGCGCTCGCTGCCTTTGGCGCCTATAGACACAACCGCTTTAGGTGCGCCCGCACCGGTAAGGTAAGCTTGTTTATTAGACGCTGTCGTCTGCGAATCTTGGCCGATGGCCACGCCACCGACCAGGCTGGCGACAGCGCCAGAGCCTAAAGCCAGCGCATTATTTTGAGTGGCGCTGGCGCCGCTCCCAACGGCAATGGCTTGCTCGCCTTTGGCTAAGGTTTGCGTGCTGGCTTGATAACCTGCACCGTCTGATACCCCATCACTGGGCGCTTTTTTCGAATCAGCCCCACCAATGGCAATGGCACGATAACCATCGGCGGTGGCAGAATGGCCCATGGCGATACTGCTGTCACTCTTGGCGTAAGCCACGTTACCAATCGCCGTTGCATAATGTCCTGCGGCAACCGATTGACGCCCAAGCGCAAACGCAGTATTGCCTTTTGCTTGCGCCATTGAACCTAGCGCAATCGCAGAATTCGCCAACGACTCAGCACCTAAACCAATGGCAATGCCCACATCTGTCGCTTGCGCTTTATCACCTAAGGCAATAGAAGCATTAGCGGCTTTGGCTCGATAGCCAATGGCCGTGCTGGCGGCATTTTGCATGAGGTATTCAGTGCCGGTATAGGGATTACCCGGGTTTTTACGGTTCACCAATTGAATATTGGTGTCGCCTGACTTTCCATCATTATTATTCGCCTCTGAATCACAGCCAATCGCAATGGCATTGCTGCCAATCGCCTGCGCTTGCGAGCCGCCTTTACAGGCAGAAATCGCAGTGCCATTACTACCACCAGACGTGGCCCCACCATCGATGCCTGAGGCCGCGTAGACAGTCCCACTCAAAGTGGCCAAAGCTGACACAACCGCCCATGCCGTTTTGGCATCAACCGTGGATTTACTTTTGCTTTTGCTCTTAGTCAGCTCAGAAGCCACTACCCATGTTTTTAATGCCTGACTCCAGACAATTTTAAAGACCTTATTCATTTGTCAACCCTCAACTGTGTTGTACAAGCAGCCACATCATCAATGCTCTTTCGTCTCGTGATGCCTTAAAGCAACCACAAAAAGACTCAATCACGATTTAGCATGTCACCGTGCCTTGTATTTAAATTTATTAAAACTATTTAAAAATAATTCGCAATACTTAAAAGCTATCGCAATAAATAAGACAATCAATATCAAGCATGCTAATATGGGCCTGACAACCAAGCCTTTATTTGCATGCTAATCAGTGAAATTAATCACTTAACTCATTAAATTAAATAGTTACAAAACAAGCGCTTCTATATTGCCAAGCCATAGATCACTTTCGCCGCAATGTTTGCCTCTATCAGTTGATTTTTAAACTGGCCTCCACGCCATCAACCACAATAAGGTGCTTGTTTCATGCAATACTACCACAAAAGGAACTATTAACAACCCTTAATGTGTTTTAATTGTTGTTAGAATCTCACGTTTGCGTTAGAATCAAACCAAGCAATTGAAATATAAAGTCTTTTTAAACGGATAAAATACCACAGTGACAACCACAAACGAAACCCATGAGGCCTCATTAAAGTCACTAGGTGACCGCATACGTGAGACCAGAGAACAACACTTAAAACTATCCCGAGCCAACCTAGCACAGTTGCTTCAGGTGTCGCTGACCACATTGCAAAATTATGAATACGGTACCCGCGACCCAAGCACTACCTTTATGGTTAACTTGGCCAAACTAAGCGATGCGGACTTAGACTGGTTGATGACGGGCATAAAAAAATCGAGTCAAACCACTTCAGACCCTCTGGCCACTCATGTCAAAATCCCTCTAGACAGCAGTCATCAGGGACAATCAGCCCTATCAAATTACGCCCTCTTTACCAAGAACTGGTTATCGTCAAGGCTACAGGCTGACCCTGCCGATCTAATCTTAATGACGGTTAAAGGCAATGCCATGACCGGCATTGTTGAAGATCAAGATGAGGTTTTGGTTAATCTAGCCGACAATCAAGCTGGAGACGGCCTCTATGCGCTGGCCATTAATCAAAACAGAATGATTAAGCACACCCAATCCTTACCCGGCAACATCATGCGCATCAGCAGCAACAACCCCTTATTCTTGCCGTTTGATGTCAATATTGACGACTTAGGCAAAGACATCACCATCATTGGCAGAGTCATCTGGCTGTCGCGTAAGCTTTAAACGACAAAAAGCCCAAGCATCTGCTTGGGCTTTTCTTTTCAATCAATAGCCAACAGCAAAAACTACAGCAATAACGGCAATAGGCTGTCACGCTCGGCCACCTGGCGTGCGGCGGCGACCAATGCTGACGGTTCGCCCACAAAACCAAATGTCGTTCTGGCGCGCGTAATCGCGGTATACACCAAAGCGCGATTCATCAAAGCATAGGCCTGATCTTGCTCATCAATGCTGTAGCTAGGCGGTAGCAGCCATACAGCCTGATACTCCGATCCTTGGCTTTTATGTACGGTAAACGCAAATGCACTCTCATGCTCGGGCAACATACTGAGCGGTAAAGCGCGAAAACCTTCGGCGCTGGGAAAATACACCTTAAGCGTGCCCGCTTCATCCAGCAGCACAATCCCGATGTCGCCATTAAACAGATTAAGTGGATAATCGTTGGCGCTGATCATGATCACTTTACCTGGATAGAACACCTCTTGTGCCTGTCGATGGCCACGCTTAGCCAAATAGCCTTCATACGTTTCATTAAACCGTAGGGCGTCATCCTTTAAGGCACTGAGTACGATGACGTCTTGTTGATGGATAAACGCTTGGGACACATCATTGGCCTGAATGGCCTGCCAATACTGGGCCTGGGCCTGATATAGATCGGGGTATAGGGCCGCCGTTTGCGGCAATAGGCGCAGCTGCTCGGGAAAGTCATTTAAAATATCCGCCACGTCATCGGGCGCTTCATTCACAGCTCGCGCCAAGGCGCCAATGCCGCTTTGGGCATCAAAGCGATGGCTATGGGTTAAAGCCAAGACGCACTGTGCAAGTCCCGGGTCAGCCACGCTGGGTATGCCGTGCTTGGGTAAATAAGCATTCAGCTGTGCCGCCGTTGTCGCAGACAACGCCGTTGGCCGAAACAGCGTCTGCACCACGGCACCAGCGCCTACGGAAGGTAGCTGATCTTTGTCGCCCAACAAAATAAGGCGGCTGTTCGGCGCGGTGGCGGCCAACAGCTGCCGCATCATGCCGCTGTCGATCATAGAGGCTTCGTCGACGATGATTAAATCATAGGGCAAAGGCTGATCCTGATGGTAGCGCGCCTGCTGCGTCAGCGGATTCAATTTTAGGAGGCGATGCAAAGTCTGGCCCTGTAGTCCTTCAACCAAGGGCACAAAAGACAACAGCTCATCCTGCATGACCCAGTCAAGCCGACCTTGTAGGCTAGTAAAGGCCTTTTGAAAAGCCGCAGCCATATGGGCAGCGGCCTTGCCAGTAGGGGCTGCCAAAGCAATGCTGATTTTTTGCTTCAACACCAACAATAGCGTCGCCACAATTTTGGCCACGGTGGTGGTTTTACCGGTACCGGGGCCACCGCTGATCAATAAGAATGCCTGCAATAAAGACAAAGCCGCCGCCTGCTTTTGGCGATCGTGGTTGTCTGCGCCAAACAGCGCCGTCAACACCAGCTGCGCTTCTGCCGGATGAAACTCCAGCGCAGGCTGTTGGCTCAATGCCAATAGCCGCTGGGCTAATTCGGCCTCTTCCTGCCATTGGCGCATAAAGCTTAAGCGCTGGCGCCACAGCAGCAAGGGCGCCACCACTTCGGGCGTGGTGCTAACCAAAGGCATGGCGTTACCCAACGCTTGGGCTTGCCAAGGCGCCAAAGACAAGCAGGTGTGCCCTTCATCTAGGCCATGCACCAGCTGGCGTAAATAAGGCGCCACCGTGGCGAACGCTTGTGGGGCAATCGGCGCCAAAACCGCTGCGGTGGCTTGATACACAGAATGCTCAGCCCGCACGACGTCGAACGAAGTTTGCGTTACACCTGCCACGGCGCCAGTCATTAGCTGAGCACCGCCACTAAGTGGCCCTCTTGCATGGTAAAGACGCGATCAAAACGGGTCGCCAGCTCATCGTCGTGGGTCACCACCACCAGGCTGGTCTGATACTCTTGCTTTAATTCCAGCATCAAACTCAACACGTTTTGGGCATTTTTACGGTCTAGATTGCCCGTTGGTTCGTCTGCCAAGATGCAGGCTGGGCGCGTCACCAGCGCCCGAGCAATGGCCGCGCGCTGACGCTCACCGCCAGACAGCTCGCTAGGGCGATGCTTCACCCTATCTTTCAAACCGACCTGAGTCAAAATGGCCATCGCTAAAGCTTCCGCTTCAGCGCGAGATTTTTTACCAATAAGCAAGGGGATCATCACGTTTTCAAGGGCCGAAAACTCTAGCAATAGGTGATGGAATTGATACACAAAACCCAAATACTGATTGCGTAGATCGCCCAGTTTTTTCTGGCTCAGCTTGGCATAATCCTGGCCTTTGAGGCTGATACGGCCTGACGTCGGCGCGTCTAAGCCGCCGAGTAAATGTAAGAGCGTTGACTTACCGCTGCCAGAGCTGCCCACAATGCTTAGGCTTTCGCCTTCATACACGGATAAGGATAGATTTTGAATCACGTCCACCGATACTTCACCATCGCGATAAGACTTACTTAAGGCGTCACACTGCAATACCAAATTACTCATAGCGTAAAGCCTCCGCTGGTTGGGTTTTCGACGCACGATAGCTGGGGTATAAAGTGGCCAAGAAAGACAGCACCAAAGACACCACAGCAATCACCACCACGTCGCTTAAGCGCACGTCCGAAGGTAGATAATCTAAAAAATACACCTGCGAATTAATCAGCTGCCGGCCCAAAAGCTTTTCGATGCCAGACACAATGTAGCCAACGTTATAAGCCGTCAAAACGCCAAAAAACACGCCGGCCAAAGTACCCATAAAGCCAGAAATAGCGCCTTGAATCATGAATATTTTCATGACACCGCGTGGCGACAGGCCAACGGTGCGCAAAATAGCGATGTCGGCCTGTTTCTCGTTCACCGCCATCACCAACGACGACACCAGGTTAAACGCAGCCACGGCAATGATCAGGGTTAAAATGATGAACATCATCCGCTTTTCTAGTTCCACTGCCTCAAAATAGCTGCGGTTTTTAGCCGTCCAGTCTTCTGCCCACATCTGAGTTTGTCGATCGGGCGTCATGAACGAACGCAAGAAGCTAGGCGCATTTTGCGGGTCTTTAATTTTTAAGCGTACGCCAGAAACGTCTTCGCCATAATGAAATAAAACTTGGGCATCGGCCAAATGAATCATCGCCAAAGTGCTGTCCATTTCAAACACTTTGGTTTTCACCAAGCCCACCACGGTAAAGCGTTTTAGCCGCGGCACCATGCCTGCTGGGGTATTATTGCCTTCTGGCGTGATCACGGTGACCTTGTCACCCATATTCGCACCCAAGGCCTGAGCCAAATCTTGGCCCAAAATAATGCCAAACTCACCCGCTTTTAAATCACTGAATTGGCCAATGGGCATATTCTGCCCATAGTCGACTACGGTGTTTTCGGCAACGGGGTCAATGCCTTTGATCTGCGCGCCGCGCACCACGCCCGAATTAACCAGCAGGCCTTGCTCGGCAATATACGGCGCCGTGCTGATGACTTCAGGTCGATCCTGAGCCAGCTTGGCCAAGCTTTGCCAGCCATTGTGTTCTTCATACGAGAAATAACCGACTTCCACATGGGGGGCCACATTCAGCAATTGGCCGCGAATTTCTTTTTGAAAGCCATTCATCACCGACAACACCACAATCAGTGCCATCACCCCTAAGGCGATGCCCAACACCGACACCAAGCTGATGAATGACACAAACCCATTTCGTTTTTTTGCCCGCAAATAGCGTAGGCCTATCCATGTCTCTAATGAAGCCACTGTATGTCCCATAAAAGCCGTCAATAAAATATCGCCCAGAAGCCTGTCTGGTGCGCCCTCTGATAGAGGCTCAAAACCCTAAAAAGTTTAGCCCATCATGGCCGCCTCATTGTACCTTATACACTTAATGGCCTAACAGCCCTATTTTGCCTTATAATGATGAGTTTACATTAACCCCTGCTTCGAGACCGATACGCCATGCAAGATATTGAAAAAAAACAACAATACGAAAGCAACAAGCTAAATAAGCGCCTGCGCCATCAGGTGGGCGACGCCATTAACGACTTCAAAATGATTGAAGAAGGCGACAAAATCATGGTGTGTCTATCCGGCGGCAAGGATAGCTATGCGTTATTAGACATCCTCATGGGCCTACAGCGCTCAGCACCCATCAACTTCGAACTGGTGGCGGTCAACCTAGACCAAAAGCAACCTGGTTTTCCAGCCGACATTTTGCCGACCTATTTAGAAGGCTTGGGCGTGCCTTACCACATCATCGAAGAAGACACTTACAGCATTGTGAAGCGGGTGATTCCTGAAGGTAAAACCACCTGTAGCCTGTGTAGCCGCCTACGCCGAGGCGTACTCTATCGCGTGGCCAAAGAATTAGGCTGCAGCAAGATCGCCCTAGGCCACCACCGTGACGACATTTTGGAAACCCTCTTCTTGAACATGTTCTACGGCGGTAAATTAAAATCCATGCCGCCTAAACTGGTGTCCGACAACGGTGAGCACATGGTGATTCGCCCTTTGGCCTACGTAAAAGAAAAAGACTTAGTGCGCTTTGCTGAAATGAAGGCATTCCCAATTATTCCGTGCAATCTATGCGGCTCACAGCCTAACTTACAGCGCCAGGTCATCAAAGAATTAATGCAAACCTGGGACAAGCAGTTTCCTGGCCGCCTAGAAACCATGTTCAGCGCCTTGCAAAACGTTGTACCGTCGCATTTGGCCGACCCACAGCTATTTAATTTTGCCCAGCTACAGCGCGGCGAAATCCCCGCCGGCGGCGGCGACACGGCTTTTGACAAAGACGACAGCTTTACCTCCGCCCCCAAAACCATCAGCATTTTAGACAACCGCATTCTCACTGGAGGTGACCATGGCGCGTAACCCCTACCGTCGACGCGTACGGCCTAGCCAAGACCACCTGCCTGAAGTAGACATTTCTGAAGAAGGCAATATTCGCTCTTTGCACCTTGGCAGCGCTACGGTGCAAAGCTCAATGAATTTGGACGACCCAGCTGAACTGGTGTTGTCTTATAGCCGCTCCATGATGGCGTGGCTGTTGTTCATGGATGCCCCTGAGCACATTACTCAAATTGGTCTGGGCGGCGGCTCATTTACCCGCTGGATCGATTTATACTTACCCGATACCCAGTCTGTAGCGGTAGAAATTAATCCCCAGGTCATCGCTGTGGCGCGGGCCTTCTTTGAACTGCCGTTTGAAGGCGAACGATTCAATATTGTCGAAGGTGACGGCGCTGAGTACATTAAGATCTGTCGCGCCAGCACCGACGTCATTATGGTGGACGGCTTCGATGGCGAACAAATTGTAGACGACTTAGTCAGCGAAGATTTTTTTGAGCACTGCAAAACGGCCCTAAGCGATCAAGGCGTGTTCATCACCAACTGGTGGAGCGGCGACAAGCGCTATCAGATGTTTGTCGAACGACTCTTGTCGGTCTTCAACGGCCTCGTGCTAGAAGTACCTGCCGCCAGCCACGGCAATATTGCGGTCATGGCCTTTAAGGACACGCCAGCCATCGTCAAGCTGAATGAGCTGGCGCTGCGTGCCGAACGTCTGTCCGAGCAATACCATTTAGACTTCAAGCAAATGCTGGATACCATTACCAGCAGCAATTTAAACAACGGCAAGACGCTATTCTTATAGGATTTTATATGAGCTTCTTTAAACGCCACGTGTTCATTTGCAACAATACCCGCACCAATGGCCGCCAAAGCTGTGGCGACTGCAACGCCGACGCCATGATGGACTATATGCGCGGTCAGGCCAAAGCCATGGGCCTGATTGGCGAAGGCAAAAACCGCATCAGCAAAGCCGGCTGTCTCGGGCGCTGTGAAGTCGGCCCGGTGATGGTCATTTACCCTGAAGCCACTTGGTATACTTATGTTGATGAGGCCGACGTACAGGAAATTCTGGACGAGCATTTGACTAAAGGCAACATCGTCAACCGCCTTCTGGTTGACCCACAATAACGCACCGCACCATAACAATAAAACAGCATAGATAAAGGACTAATATGTTACGAGCCAACAACATCGTTTGGGTAGAGGGCCCAGTCGGCCGCCTAGAAACCATTTACATTCCAGCCCAAGGCCAAGCGCAAGGCGTGGCGGTGTTAAACCACCCTAACCCCACTCAAGGTGGCACCAACACCAATAAAGTCATTCAAACTGCGGCCAAGGCCTTAAGCAAACTGGGCTACCATTGCTATTTACCCAACCTACGCGGCGTGGGCGAAAGCGACGGCGAACACAACTATGGCCAAGGTGAAGTAGACGATGCCCTCGCCGTAGTCGCTTACGCCAAAGCCGCTCACCCACAAGAAAGCGCCAAACTGGCCGTTGCTGGCTTTTCTTTTGGTGGCTTTGTGGCGTCACAGGTGGTACATCGCGTACACGCCGACAAGCTATTATTGATTGGCCCAGCCGTGGCTACCTATAAAATCCATTCACCCAACGTACCCTCAGTAGACGACACCTTAATCATTCATGGTGAAATCGATGACGTGGTGCCCTTAACCATGGTGACCGCTTGGGCCAAGCCACAAAACCTACCCATCGTCATCATTCCTCAAGCAGGCCACTTCTTCCACGGCCAGCTGATTCTATTAGGCAAAACCATTGAGCGCTACTTCGAGCACTGAGCCGAACCTGCTCAGCTCACCCATGCTAACCGGCCTCGCCGGTTAGCTGCCAAACAATCACCACCATCAGTCTTTGCCTGATCCACTCACTAGCTGCTGGTCAGCACTTCACGCATGCCCCATCTACTCACCCTGCCCTCATCTTGATCAGCAGACACTTAGTCTAATAGGTTGCACGGCTGTTGCTTTTTGACGTGCAGCCACACTATTTACTTTCCAGCCATTCTATTTTTGTTTGGTCTCGCCCCAAAATGAGCTAAGCTTCAGCAGCACTGACATCAAAATAACAACATCACGCTACTTAGGAACCCATGCTTTCTTTCTCCATCATGCTGGCCATGGCCATCTTCGCCCTAACCATGTCCATCACCCCCGGCCCCGTCAATATGGTGATCCTGTCTTCTGGTACCAGCCACGGCGTTCGGCCCACGCAAGGGTTTATCTGCGGCGCAACCCTAGGCTTTATTGCCTTATTGCTCACCGTCAGCCTTGGCTTGATGCAGCTGATCAACGGTCACCCACTGTTTTTAACCAGCCTCACCATCGTCGGCACGGCCTTTTTGGTCTATGTCGGGATCAAAATCGCGCGCGCCACGCCTGTCATACAAGCGGTTAAACGGCCCGTACCCAATTTTGGCCAAGGGGCATTATTACAGTGGCTCAACCCTAAAGCCTGGATTGCCTGCGCTTCTGGCGTCTCGCTCTTTAGTCAGCCAAACACCATGACGCCGCTCTTTACTTTTGCCATGATCTACCTTGTGGTCTGTTATCTGTCTTTGCTGGCATGGGCCTTTGTCGGCGCTAAAATGCGTCACATCCTGAGCCAACCACGACATTTGCGTTGGTTTAATCAATGCCTAGGCGCACTCCTGATTCTCTCCGCCCTGTCCATGCTGTGGCAGCAGCTATTCACCGCATAAACAAAAAACGGCCTAGGGTTCACCCTAGGCCGTTTGCCCCTTAATCATGGCCTCAGCTTACGGCCATTGCATTTCCCCTTTAAGTACTTTAGCGCCCAAGGTCACGTCATCACCTGCGACAAAATCAGGATAGGCACGCGTCAACCCTTGAACCAGCTCTGCCGAATTTTGGGTTTGTGGCAGCAGCTGCTCCACCGTGGCTAAATAACCATCGGTAAAGCGTACCGATGTCAAATTCTGAGCAGCTCCGGGTAAGAAATGTCCTGGCACCACAACTTCCGGCTGTAGCGCGATGATGCTGCGTAATGTTTCACGCCAATGCTGGCGCGCCGCAGGCGTTTGCGCATCAGCCAACCATACGTGCATATTGTTGCCGTAAACCACCACACCGCCCACCACGGCTTTTAATGATGGCACCCACAAATAGGTTTCTGCCGGATTAGGCCCATTCAGCCCTTTAACCTCAATGCGCTCACCGTCAACGGTAAAATGGTCTGCCTTTAATACTTGAGGCACCACAATGTGCTTAGGGGCATTCTCTTTCATCATCGGTGCCCAATAAGCCACTTTACCCGCCTGAGTGGCGTTGATGGCGGCCACCGTCGCTGGCGTAGCCACAATCTTCGCCTGCGGGAACGCAGCCTGAATCACGTCCAAACCGAAATAGAAATCTGGATCAGAATGACTGATGTAAACCGTTGTCAAACGCTTACCGGTGGCCTTAATCTGCTGCACCAAAGCCTCGGCATCATTTTTTTGAAATTGCGCGTCGATTAAGGCAACCTCTGTCGATCCGCTGATGATGTTAGACGAAACGGGAAAAACGCTTTCCTCACCGGGATTGTAAACCGACAACCGCAGCTGCGCCGCCATACTCAGGCTCATGGCCGTCGCCAAAATGGTACTCAACAAAACTTTCTGAATCATCATGCTGCACTCACTATTCTGTTTAATTAACTAAATAAATCAATGCAGCCATTATAAGTTGCATGATTTGGTTAAAAAACCGCATAATATGCACTAGTCTGTTTCATAAAACGAGCAAATCAAGCCATGGACCGCATTTTAGCCGCCAAAGTCTTTCTCACCATTGTCGAAAAAGGCAGCCTCTCTGCCGCTGCCGACACCCTCGACATGTCGCGCGCCATGGTCACGCGCCATTTAGCCACCATGGAGCGCTGGGCCAAAGCACGGCTCCTCCATCGCAGCACTCGCAAGCTCACCCTCACCGACGCCGGCGAACAGGCCTTATTACGCTGTGAGAAGATCTTGGCGCTGGCCACTGAAATCGACCTGATTGAAGACCAAAACGCCCATCAACTCCATGGCTTACTGCGTATCAGCTGCTCCCAGTCACTTGCTCAATCCGCGATTGCGCCTGCGATCACCCAATTTTTAAGCCAGCACCCTGGGCTACGCATTGATTTAAACATCGACAATCAGGCCGTCAACCTCATTGAATCGCGCATCGACTTAGCGCTGCGCATTACCAATGATCTAGACCCCAATATCATTGCGAAACCCTTAGCCACCTGCCATTCCATCGTTTGCGCCACCCCCAGTTATTTAGCCACCCACGGCACACCGAACAGCCTAGCCGAGCTTAGTCAACACAATTGCCTGACCTATTCTTATTTCGGTAAAAGCCTATGGGCCTTTCAGCACGTGCAACGCCAAGAGCCAGAAGCCGTATTGGTGAGCGGCAACCTCAGCGCTAACGAATCCGTCGTGCTTTTAAGCGCCACCCTAGCCCATGCCGGCATCAGCCTACAACCTGCTTACTCGGTTCGCAGCGCCATCGACAGCGGCACCATCGTGGCGCTTCTAACCGACTACCAACCACAGCCACTGGGTATTTATGGCCTTTATACCTCACGCAAGCATATGCCACAGGCGCTACGCGCACTGTTGGATTTTTTGAGTATCTGGTTTCAGAATCATCCCCTGTGACGCGCAACAATATTGCAAAAGCATAAAAAAGGCATTACACTAAAAGCCTAAATGACCCCAGCCAAAGCAGGCTAACCATGTGGTTTAATCTCTTAAAGCCACCATTTGAAGTAGACACCTTAAACGCTTGGGCCCACTTTATTGAAGACATCGCTAAAGTCGCCTTAATCGCGCTGCCGGTTGTCCTTTATGGCGACAGCTCAAACATAGCAAAAAGCCTTAATGCCATCCTCCTACTCTTCATCAGCTACGGCAGCCTATTATTGAGTCGACGCATTCGCCAATATCGGCTGCATCAAACAGGAGCTTCATCATGACTCTAGGTTTAATCATCTTAGCTAGCCTCGTAGCTGGCGCACTCTATGCGTTTGAGCGGGCCACCAAAAACCAGCCCTAACAACACAAAAAGCCCACCGCATACGGTGGGCTTTAATCAATACTCAACTTTGATGATGGCTTATCGCATGGCTCTTACCTTTTATAGCCAACATGCTGGCCCTTGAATCAGGCCTAGGCTAATTGTCGGTTGAAGCGGCCCATACGAGAAAAACAATCGTAGAAGGAGGCGCGAACGCATCCATCATTCATTACAGGCCGTTCACCTGTACTTGGCCAGAAATACTCAACGACACCTGCTCATTACCTGGTTCAGCATCCATCACCGCCATCTCATCCATTGCCGGCGCTGCGGCACGCATCATTTTAGGGGCATAGCCAGCATTATAAGAAGCGGGCGTAGAGCCCATGTCGATGTTCACAATACGATAGCCTTTACCGCCTAGGCCTTTAGCGATGTGGTTGGCCTTATAGCGAAAGCGCTCAATGGCCGTGGTCATCAAGTCTTCTTCAAAAGACTTCATTTTCTTATCAGAAACTGAATAATGCATATTTTGAATCTGAGCCTGCCCTTGCACCGTCGCAATAAGCTTGTTTAAAGCTTGAAAATCTTGGCTTTTCAAGCTAATAGTGGCCTGATCGTACCAAATGGTTTGATCTTTTTTATTGTTACTCGGGTAGCTGCTACGGCCGCTCACGGCCACTTCTACCTTAGGATAGGCCTTGGCTTGAGCCAATACCTGATTCATCTTTTTGGTGACTGCCTGCGCGATCACGGCAGGATCGCGACCTTCTTCACGTACAGACAAACGCACGTTTAATGTATCACGCACCACCTCTTTGCTGACTTGCTCGTTAATCGACACAACGTTGTAATTAAGGCCTTCAGCCATCACGCTTTGGGCGCTCACGCCCAAACCCAGCAAAACAGGAACCAATAGTTTTTTCTTCATGGTGCTTTCACTTTCTGTGTATTTTAGTCTGATGTTAACGTGTGTCACGCACGTCAGTTTACCGTCATTTAGTCAATTGCTGACCAATAAAGTTCCTTTACTTACAACTGCACCCTATTTCTGTAACAGATCATTGCTATTTATGCCACAAGTCGGTGCAGGCTGCTGACTTTTCTCATTAACGTGTATACTCTAGGCTCAAACCAATAGGTTGTCGACTAAGCATCCAACCACGTTACCAGCGTCTCTCAGGAGCAAATCATGATCAGTATTTTTGATATATTTAAAGTTGGCCTTGGCCCTTCTAGTTCACACACCGTCGGCCCCATGAAGGCCGCCGTCGCTTTTGTTGACCTACTGCAACAAACCCAAAATCTCGCGGCCACCGAGCGAATTGCCGTTGAGGTATACGGCTCATTGGCCCTAACCGGCATGGGCCACGCGACCTTTGACGCCCTATTGCTGGGCCTAGAAGGCAGCTTACCCCACGACATCGACCTCAACAGCATTTCCGAACGCCTTGAGCAAATCAACAGCCAAGGCCAGCTACAGCTGACGCCCGAAAAAAGCATCCACTTTGAAGTCGCGCGCGACCTGGTGATTTGCGTCACCGAATCGCTGCCGAAACACCCAAATGGTCTGTGCTTTATTGCCTACGATGATCAGGAAAACAAGCTTCTTAGCCAGGTGTACTACTCCATCGGTGGCGGCTTCATCGTTACTGACGAGGCCTTCGGTCAAGAAAATGCCGACGCTGTCGCCGTACCTTATCCGTTCAGCAACGCCACCGAACTGTTTGCGCTGTGCGCCGAACATCAACTCAGCGTGAGCGAGTTGGTCATGGCCAATGAGGTTGCGCTTTCTGGCCGCGATGAAGCAGCAGTAAAAGCCGGCATTCGCCAAATCAAAGACGTGATGTTCGCCTGCATCGACCGCGGCCTCACCATTAAAGGCATCTTGCCCGGCGGCCTTAAAGTTACCCGCCGCGCGCCGGCCTTGGCCGAAAAAATCTCGGCGCTGCGTGAGAATGGCCAGATCAATACCCAGCTTTGGCCCATGGTCTACGCCATGGCCGTGAATGAAGAAAACGCGGCCGGTGGTCGTGTGGTGACGGCACCCACTAACGGCGCAGCCGGCATCATTCCTTCTGTGCTGAAGTATTTTGCCACCTTCCACCCCAATGCCGACGAAGACACGATTGCCGACTTTTTATTGACCGCCGGCGTGATTGGCATCCTCTATAAAAACAATGCGTCCATCTCTGGCGCCGACGTTGGCTGCCAAGGCGAAGTAGGCGTGGCCTGCTCCATGGCCGCTGGTGCTTTTTCAGCCGTCAGCGGCGGCACCCTGGCTCAAATCGAAAACGCTGCAGAAATGGCCATGGAACATCATCTAGGCCTCACCTGCGACCCCGTTGCCGGCTTGGTGCAAATCCCCTGCATTGAACGCAACGGCATTGCCGCCGAAAAAGCCATTAAGCTGGGCGCACTCTCGCTACTGGAAGACGGCACCCATAAAAAAGTGACCTTAGACATGGTCATCAAAACCATGCTGCAAACGGGCCGCGACATGAAGTCAACCTATAAAGAAACGTCCTTAGCCGGCTTAGCCACCACACTGAAACAAAAAGCGATTGCGGTTTCGGTCAGCGTGATTGAATGCTAAACCCAGGCTAGTCCGAGCCAGCAAAAAAATAGCCTACCGATGTCATCCATCGGTAGGCTATATTGATTGTGCGCTGGCTTATTCGGCCGCAGGCGCCGAACGGCGAATGCGTTCGCCCGGCAATGGCATTTGTGCCCATTTCACAATATTCGCTACTTCGTACTCGTTCAGCTCATAGAACTGGCCACGCTTCAAGCGCGCAGGCAGGCCGATGGGGCCAAAGCGAGTACGCACTAGGCGGCTAACGGTTAACTCTTGGCTTTCAAAGATACGGCGCACTTCACGGTTACGGCCTTCTTTAATCACCACGTTATACCATTTATTCACGCCTTCACCACCTTGTTCTTGCATGCGCTCGACCTTAGCTGGACCATCTTCCAACTCAATGCCTTCACATAAAAGCTTCATGGTGTCAGTGCTGACCTCACCCAAAATACGCACAGCGTATTCACGCTCAACCTCAAAGCTTGGATGGGCAAATCGATTCACCAACTCGCCAGAGGTCGTTAGAATCAACAGGCCACTGGTGTTTACGTCCAAACGGCCAATGGCCACCCAACGCGAGCTATTGGCCTGCGGCAGACGGTCAAAAATGGTCACGCGGCCTTGTGGGTCATCGCGGCTCACAATTTCGCCTTCTTGTTTATAGTACAGCAAAATACGGGGCAGACGGTCGGGCCATTTCACATTGACCTGCTTACCTTTTACCGTCACACGGTCACGTGGGTGGACCTTATCGCCTAAGACGGCCACGTGGCCATTGATGTTGACTAGGCCTTGCTTAATCCAATCTTCCATTTCGCGACGTGAGCCCACGCCCGAGGCAGCCAAGGCTTTTTGTAGGCGCATTGGCTCTAAGCGGTCTAAATCGGTGCGTTTTTCTTTAAGGTTACGGGCACGGTCTTTGATTTCTTGATTGGGGCTACGAACCACCAAACGCTTAGCACGGGTGGTACGCTGCTTGGGCGCACGCGCAGAAGTTGCCTCTGCCACAGGGCGTTCGCCTTGGCGTTTGGTTTCAATGGAATCAAAGGTTTCGCTGCTGCGTGGACCGCTGCGGCGTTGCTGAGCAGAACCGATGTTTAGGCTTTCAACGCTACGAGGACCGCTGCGTCGTTTGGTGGCTGCGCCAGGGGCAGCCGGTTTCGATCGGCCAGGGGCCGCGTTTCTTTTTGACATGAGTCTTTCCTTAAGCAATAAAAGGGATCTTTTATTCTTCTTCTGCGGCGTGGTTAGCGGCAGGTGGGGTTATGTCGGGCAAAACCAATTCACCCAACTCTGTTAATGGCGGCAAATGAGTTAAATCATCCAAGCCTAAATCCATTAAAAACTGCGGGGTCGTCGCCCAAAGTGCGGGACGGCCCAATACTTCTTTGTGGCCAATCACTTCGATCCAGCCACGCTCACTCAGGGTTTGCATCACTTGGGTGGATACATTGACGCCACGAATGGCCTCAATATCACCCCGAGTAGCCGGTTGTTGATACGCAATAATGGCTAAGGTTTCCAGTACCGCTCGCGAATAACGCGGTGCCTTTTCAGGCTCCAGTTTTTCTTTGAGTTCGCTAAAAGCCTCAGCCACTATTTGAAAACGCCAACCTTCGACGGTGTGGACCAACCGTAATGCGCGCTCAGACCAGCGCGCTTGCAGGTTAGCCAACACGTCTACCAAAGCATCTTGTGGCAATGTTGGGGTCCATAACTGTCGCAACTGCTTATCCGTCAACGGGCTTTCGCTGGTCAACAGGGCTGCTTCAATTAAGGTTTCAACAGTCACACTCATGCATGGTTTCCGAATAAAGTTCGTTTATTTTACACCAAATGCCTCAGGACAACAGCTTTTTTATTGGTTGCGCTGCTGCTCTGCGGCCACGGCGGCGCCCACATCCATCCCAAACAGTTCAGTCACGTCTGCCTCATCAAACACGTAGGCCTTGTGACAAAAATCACAGTTGATTTGAATGCTGCCTTGCTCGTTCAGCACGCTGCCGACTTCTTCTCCACCGATCAGCAACAGCATGTCGCTGACTTTTTGCTGCGAGCAAGTGCACGCAAAGGCCACGTCTTCTGCCTCAAATAGGCGCGGTGGGCTTTCGTGGTATAAGCGATACAACACGGTTTCTGCCGGCAAGGTCAACAGCTCCTCAGCCTTCACCGTTTGGGTTAAGGCCTCAAGATTTTGCCATTCGTTCGGATCTTCAAACGCCTCTTGCGGCAATTTTTGCAACAACAAACCTGCAACGGCTTGATCCGAATGCGCCAGGCTGATGTGGGTGGCCAACTGTTCCGACTGCTTCATATAGTCCATCAACATCTGGGCAATGCTGTCGCCACTTAAGGCCACAATACCCTGCCACTGCTCCCCACCCTTAGGCTGAAGCGTCATCACAAACACGCCACCTTCGCCCAACAGACTTTTTAAATCGGCATCGTCTGCGGGCGTCTGGCTTTCATCCCAACGTGCGGTGGCACGACAGGTGTGGTCGCTGGTGGCTTCCACCACCAACATTTTCAACACGCCTTGGCCTTGCACCTGAAGGATCAGCTGGCCGTCAAATTTAAGGTTACTGGCCAACAGCACACCAGCCGCCAAGAGCTCCCCAAGCGCTTTTTCAATGGCTTTGGGATAGGCTTTTTGCTGCAAGATGTCTTGCCAAACATTATTTAACTGTACGTGAATGCCGCGCACTGGCGCATGATCGAACAAAAAGCGTTGTTTTTGGTTTAAATTTTCCATGATTATTCTTTAACTGTGTGAGGCGTAAGCGCTAAGGGATTAATATAAGGCCTAAGGCGTATTTTTCAATACGCAGGCCATCAAGCCTCTGGCGCCAGTGCTTTCAAGGTAAAACTTTCTAGCGGCATGCCGGTGCTGACGTCAAACTCGGCACCTGCGTGAACGCCCAGCTCGGCCAAGGCCTTAGCCGTCATTTGCTCTTGCTCATAAGCCGCATACATCGCCCCCATGGCAAATTTCCTACCGCTGCCAATCGACCAAAAGCGTTTAAATTGGTACACTTCGCGCATAGGATACACGCCATAAATACCGCTTTCATTGGCGATCAAGAGCATCATCTGGCTGGATTCATAGGGATCATCTTCCTCTTCTTCCGGTCGCAAAAAGAAATGCTCTTTCAGTTTTGGGTGTAGCTTACAAAACGTATTAAAAATATTTTCGCGGCCCATTAAATCGGCTTTTTTCACCGTTTTTAAGGCCGCACGCAGCACCAAGTCATGGGCAGCACTGCCTGCAATGGCAATGTAGCTGCCTTTATGCTTCATGATTTTGCTACAATAATGATCATAGCGCTGACTCAAACGCTGATCGTCCCCAAACGTGGTTTGGGTATCGGCAGCAATCGCGATTTGATTTTGTTTGTGTACGATTGTAATGGTCGTCATAAGGTTTATGATGCTTTACGCTTTAGGTTAGAAAAGAGGGTTTTATGTGTCAATTACTGGGTATGAATTGTAACACGCCTACCGATATTGTTTTTTCTTTTGAAGGCTTTCGGCGCCGTGGCGGCCTCACCGACCACCATGCCGATGGCTTTGGCATCGCTTTTTTTGAAGGTCGCGGGGTGCGTATGTTCCACGACGACCAGCCCAGCGCCTCATCCCCAGTGGCCGACTTAATCAAGCAATATCAGATCAAGTCTGAAAACGTCATTGCCCACATTCGCAAAGCCACCCAAGGCGAAGTCATGTTGGCCAACACCCATCCCTTCGTGCGTGAGCTATGGGGCCAGTACTGGGTGTTTGCCCACAACGGCAACCTAGAAGACTATCATCCGGTTAGCTCGGGGCGATACACGCCGGTAGGCACGACCGACTCTGAAGCCGCTTTTTGCGACCTCATGAACCATTTGGCCGAGCGTTTTGAGGCCCAGCCAGACGAAGCCAGCCTATTCGCCGCGGTTCAGGAAAAAACGGCCCAGATTCGCCCCCACGGGACGTTTAACTTTATGTTGTCCAATGGCGTGGTGTTTTTTGCCCACGCCACGACCCATCTTCATTACATTATTCGCCAGGCGCCGTTTGGTGAAGCCCGGCTCGTTGACGACGATGTCCAGGTTGATTTCGCTCATTACACCACGCCCAACGATCGAGTAGCGGTGATCGCCACCCAACCCTTAACCCTCAATGAAGCGTGGACGCCGGTGTTGGAAAACGAGCTATTACTGTTTAAAGATGGCCAGGTCATTCACAAGGCCCTGACTTAATCATGCTCACCACACCACCGCTCGCGCCTAAATTAATTCAGGCCCTCAAGCAAGATGGGGTTTCTAATCGCGCCGAACTGATCGAGCTGGGCGCCGTTAGCGCCTTTTTATGCCTTAAAGCTCAGGGCCTCACCTTAACCCACTCGGCACTGTGGGCCCTCGCCGCCAGCGTCAAAGCCTGTACGCCAGAGCAAATCAACGCTGAGGAGCGCGCCGAGCTATTGCAGCAGCTAAAACAACACCCACCGGTGGCGCCGCGCCCTAGTGCGGCAGAGATGGCATATTTTTTGGGTTTAGCGCAAGAAGAGGCCGAATTAGCCTTTGCCGCCAATGAAGTGCCGGTGGGCGCCATTGTGGTCAAAAATGGCGTGGTGATTGGCCGCGGTTTTAATCAATGCATCAGCAACCACTATGTGGCCCAGCATGCTGAACTGGTGGCCCTCGCAGAGGCCAGCGCCGCTCTTGACAATTACCGTCTCGACGACTGCGACCTTTATGTGACTCTAGAGCCTTGCCCCATGTGCGCCAGCGCCCTCACTCAGGCGCGTATTCGCCGCGTGATCTACGCGGCAACCGAGCCCAAAATGGGCGCCGCCGGCAGCGCCATCAACCTGTTCCACCACCCGCTCAATAAACACACCGCCATCTTTGGCCCCATCCCTACTGCAAATGAAGCCTCTGTCGCACTCTTACAGGCTTTTTTTCAGCGCCAGCGCCAGCAACGTTAAGCCTTATTGGTAATAATCGACCTGATAGCCCTTGGCCGCCAGCATGGCCAAGACGCTGTCTGGCCCCACTAAGTGTAAAGCCCCAACCACCACTAAAGTGGACTGCTTTTCCTCACCCATCCATGCTTCAATCTGCGGCACCCAGGCGCGGTTACGCGCCGTCAACAAAGCGTCGTAAAAGGCAGCAAAAACAGGCTGTTTGAGGTCGGCCAAAAACGGCGCCAACGTCTCGGTGTCGCCGGCATAAACAGCATCAACCAAAATGCTGATGTCTTTATCTGGGTTCTCCAGATCCGCCAGCATATTCTGAATCAGCACATTGCCATCAATGGCCTGTAAGGTTTGCAAAGCCTGGCGCTGAACCGCCATGTCCTCTAAGGTAGCCATGGTTTTACCAGCTTGCTTGGCCCGGGCGTAGAGGATTTGATCAATCCCGTCTGTATAGCCGGCTTGATTCAACACGGTCAACGGCAATAATACACTGGCCATGGCGGCGTCAAATTCACTGAAAAACTGCTGCGGTAGCTGCTGCTTGAATAATTTGGCCTGCCATTGTGCCCACACCTTAGGCGCTAGCGTTTGCTGTAGCGTGACGCCCGGGGGCAGCCGAAATGGCTGCAACAGATACTCAGCCGCTTCGGGTTGATTAGCCGCCTCAATATCCACCTCAAACACCACTCTATCCGCTGCTGCTAAGGCTCGATCATATTCGAGCGGCAACGGCAGCTGCGTGGGTTTTAACGCATGAATACTGCCGGCCACAATCACTGCTTTGCCGTCTTTGTGCACGCGCCACACGCTGCTTTGCGCCTGCGCCCAAGCACTGACAAACAACCAGCCCAAACATAGCCATATTGATAACTGTTTCAACGCTCAGCCCTTTACTTGATTCATTCATGAAGCCCTCATTATAAGGCCAATACTCAACCTCAGCAGCTTTTAATAGGCCGCATTAACCTATGGTTTGTTGGTATACCGTTCCTAACTGAAAACCATGGTTTATTGATTGATACAGAGGTATCCAAATATGAAAAACCACCAATGCTTCGGTTATTTCGATCTTGATTGAAGATTGCCTTTCACTACCCTGTATGACAACTCACCACGTCTCCCGTAGGTGAAGTACCATCCCCTTTTTAGCCGCCGAGGCGGTTCGTGCAGGGCCGGGGCTTTTAAGGCAAGCATGTTTGAGTATTTGGCCGAAGGCCCAAATATGAGTTCTTGCCGCCGGCAATGTGCGGGCCAACGAGGGCACCCGCAAAGCGGGCGGATAAAGTGGGGTGTTTTTTCTTTGCTTCGTTTCTTTTGGACATCCAAAAGAAATGACGTCGCCCAAGGGGCGAAACAAAACGATTGAGTAACAGCGAAACAACCGAAGCATTGAAACAAATGATTTAATGATTTTTTGATTCAAAACGGTGGGCACGCTACGCTTTGCACCACCCTACGCCTCAGGGCCTATGCTGTAGACGTAAAAAAATAGCGAATGATTCGATAAACCATCCTTTTCTGCTCCCTCCAAGCGCTCTTTTGCCATAATGCTGACCAGAAAACAACCACAGCAGCAAGAGCCGATACGCGACGGCCATAAAAAAAGCAGCCTCAGCTGCTTTTAGGCGTCACCATCAACGTCGCTTAGATGTCTTCACGGTTAATGATGGCCTCATAGGCCACCTTGTATTCGTCGGTCACATAGGGCTGCACAATGCTCATCACCTGCTTAATCCCACGGAACTTGGCCTGCTCGTCCAAAGGCTGCTGCTGTTGCGCCGAGCTTTCAAAGACGAACCAATATTTGGAGATCAACCAAATATTGGTGGCACAACGCTTAAGCGACGCTTCATCGATGCTGATGAAACCACAGTCAATTAACACCTGACACTGCTTGGCAATGGCCGGCGTCACTTCGGTTTCGGTAAACTCGTGGTATTCTTGCGCCAGCTCGTCGCTGCGAGCCAATAAGGTATTGGTGTCGGCGAATAAGAAGCGATAACGCCACATCACGTCAAACACATTATGGACAAAATTCCAAACCGAATCAGTACTAGACGGTGCTTGATATTCTTTTAAATACTGCAAGGTATCCTGACGGTAGCGCTTAAACAGCTGCAGGATGATCTCGTCTTTGTTTCTAAAATGATAGTACAAATTACCTGGGCTAATGCTCAAATGAGCCGCAATGTGGTTGGTGCTGATGTTGCGCTCACCTTGCTCATTAAATAAATCTAAACTGGCATCCACAATTTTATTGTAGGTATTCTGTTTTACTTCTTTTGCCATAAAACATTCCTTTGCATATGGTATTTATTGGCTGCATGTCTCATACAGCCATATATTATATGAAATTAGGTTCTGACTCTAATGATACTTGATAAGCGGCCCAGACTTTAGCCTGGATATCGGCCGCCAACGCCACGACATCGGCCGCCGTCGCTTGGGCTTTATTCACCAAGACCAAAGCCTGTTTAGCATGAACGGCAGCCCCGCCAATCTGATGCCCTTTTAACCCTAGCTGATCAATCAACCAGCCTGCCGCCAGCTTCACCTGACCATCCGGCATGGGATAATGCGGCGCTTCGGGGTGGTGCTGCAAAAAAGCGGTGGCGGCTTCAGCCGTGACAATGGGATTTTTGAAAAAGCTACCGGCATTACCCAATACTTGGGGATCGGGCAATTTTTCAGCCCGAATGGCGCACACCGTCTGGGCCACATCAATGGCCGTCCACTGCTGACGATCCGGCAAACGGCCCAATAGCGCCCGTTCAATATCGCCATATTGGGTTTGCGGGTTAAACCGACGACCCAACTTAAACCGTACATTCAGGATCACGTAGCGACCCTTACCCGATTGTTTAAAAATACTGTCGCGGTAAGCAAAAGCGCATTCATCATTCTTCAGCGTCACCACTTGGTATTCATGAAGATCAAAGCACACCACATGTTCGATGAGGTCTTTTACCTCAACCCCATAGGCACCAATATTTTGCACCGGCGCAGCGCCCACGGTGCCAGGAATTAAGCTTAAATTTTCTAGACCACAATAGCCTTCGGCCAACGTCTGTTGCACAAAATCATGCCAAACTTCACCTGCGGCCGCATCTACCCAAACCGTCTCTTCATCTACAGCCTCAAACGCCACGCCCTTGGTCGCCATGTGCACCACTAGGCCACGAACATCCTGGGTAAGAATGACGTTACTGCCACCGCCAAGCCATAAAACAGGCCCAGTGAGGTACTCATCGCAGGCCAATACTTCGGGCAACTGAGTCACATCCGTCAACGAGACAAAATGCTGCGCCCGTACCGACAAACCAAAAGTATTATAGGGGGTTAAATCAACGTCTGTTTGCAACTGCATGCGTGTTTCCTAAAGGTAAAATAACCGGCCAATCAAGGGCTGAAAGCGCCATGACTAACAGGACCATCAACGTATTCCAACCGAATCCTAACATGATTAAGCGTGGCTGGCTCGTGGCTTATGCCTAAAGGCATAAAAAAAGGCCGCCCTAAGGCAGCCCCTTTAAGCAGTACTGATGGCTTATGCGCGTTTGCGGAACTCATCACTGCGGGTGTCAATTTCAATTTTATCGCCGATTTCAACGAAAGCTGGTACGCTGATTTCGAAACCACCGATTAAACGGGCAGGCTTCATCACTTTACCAGAAGTATCGCCTTTAACCGCTGGCTCAGTGTATTCCACTTCACGCACCACGATGGTAGGCAATTCAACAGAGATGGCTTTACCGTTGTAGAAAGTCACTTCACATACGTCGGTCATGCCGTCAATGATGTAGTTGATGGCGTCGCCCATGTCGTCGGCTTCAACTTCATACTGTTCAAACTCTGTGTCCATGAACACATACATTGGGTCAGCGAAATAAGTATAGGTACATTCTTTACGTTCTAGCACCACAACTTCAAATTTTTCGTCAGCTTTGTAAACGGCTTCGGTGGCGTTACCGCTTAATAAGTTTTTCAACTTCATTTTAACCACGGCAGAGTTACGGCCAGATTTATTGTACTCAGTTTTTTGTACAACCATTGGCTCCGTACCTAACATAAACACGTTGCCTGGGCGAAGTTCTTGAGCTGTTTTCATTAATGTTCCGTCCTGAAAATATATAAAGTAATACAAAACGCGTTATTCTAACTTATTTTTTACAAAAGCAGTTAATTTTTGTCGCAAGCTCGGTAAGCCTGCCTGTGCGCGACTGTACTCGGCCGCCATTATCTGCCAATGCGGCAATAAAGACAATAGCTTAGACCAAGCGTGCGTCCAGTCCTCTTGGCCTCGTTCTTCTGCCGCATTCAACGCCACACTCACGGCTTCATGCGCTTCGCGCAAAGCCGGACTCGCCGCAGCCAAGGCGGCCGACCAAAATGCCGCCAGCTTGGGCAGATGTGCCGCCTCATCTTGCTGATAAATATGCCATAAATAAGGCTTCCCCGCCCATAGTGCCCGCACAAAACTGTCTTCGCCACGGATGATATTGAGGTCGGCCAGCCACAACAGATAGTCAAAATCATCTTGCGCCACAAACGGTAAAACGCACACCCGTACTTGGCCTAAGTGGTATTCATCTCCCACCGCCACAACAGCCTCTGGTGCCAAACCCAGGGCTGGCTTGAGGCTGTCTAGACTTTGGCCTGGATTCACCCACACCGTGATCGGCCGCTCAGACGCCTGCCACGCCCGTAGCCACAGCGGCAAGGCCGCTGATGTATAGGTAAATAGAAACACCGTTAACTCATCCGCCTCACGCCGCTTTGGCAGCCCTAGACGCAGGCGCACCGCCGCTTGGGCACTGGGGCTGGCGCAAAAAGCATCGCGCGCGGCAATCAAGCCCTGTTCACGAATCAATCCGCCCGACTCGGGCGTAAAACCCGGAAAATAAAAATATTTGGCCATACCGTTGGCCTGCAAAGAAGGCAAAAGGTGTACGTCAGCCGCCCAAGCCTCGGCGCTTAAGTAATCTAAATTCAGCCACAGGCTATTCTGAGTTTGGGCATAGGCGGTCACCATCGTAGGCACCTCACAGGCAAACGCTTCGATCAACACCGTCGGCGTAGGCAACTTGGCTAAAGCAACGTGCTGTAGCGTCTCTGGCGTCCAATGAATCACACAGACGCCATTAATGATTTGCTGCCATTGCTTCAGATCAACCGCTGGGCACAAGGCTTGAAACCGCACTAAATCATCTACCCACAGCACAACAGGCGCCTGAGACTGCAAGTCTTGAGCCAAACGCCAGCACACCCCTATGTCACCAAAATTATCAATCACCTGACAAAACAGCCAGCTGCTTTTTATCGACACCATCACGCCTACCTTCTCATCCAGTCAAATCGAGCAGTCGCTCGGAATGCGCTTATTTTAACAGCTATTGGCGCCAGATTCAGGCCTGAATGGGACCAGATCTGACACACTGCACCCAATCATTCAAACGAAGGCTTGAATAAAAGACCAAGATAGCCTAGACTAACAATCAAATAACCATTTGAATGAATAACCATGACCCATCCAGACCACCATCACAACTCGCCAGCGCCACATGAGCCTGAAAAAGTCGCCCTCGTGCATCGCGCACTAAGCAGCGAAAACCTCGGCGGCGTCGCGCAATTATTTAAAGCCTTAGCCGACGAAAATCGCGCCAAAATCGCCTATGCTTTAACCCAAACCGAAGAAATGTGCGTGTGCGATCTGGCCTACATCATCGACGCCAGCGTGGCCACCACGTCCCACCATTTACGCACCCTACACAAGCAAGCCATTTTGAAAAACCGTAAAGACGGCAAAATGGCCTATTACTCTTTAGACGACGATCACATTCGTGAGTTAATCCTGATCGCACTCACCCATAAGAACGAGGTAAAACCATGAGCGAACGACACGATAAACATATCCCCCACGGCCATGACCATGACCATGACCACGATGAACACGGTCATTGCCAAACGCCAGCCAGCCCTAACGCTGGAAACGCATCGGCCCATGACGACAGCAAAAAAACTTATTTTGTTGAAGGCATGACCTGCGCCCACTGTGCCGGTCAATTTGAAGACAACCTCAAAAAGCTAGGCAACGTCACCAACGCCACGGTGAACTTCGCAGCCTCCAAAGTGACCGTGAGCGGCTCGGTCAGCCTAGCCGACATCACCAAGGCCGGCGCCTTTGAAAGCCTGGTTGTACACCCTGAGGGCGAACAGCCGCGCGTATTTGAGCACAAACCATTTTGGCGCCAGCCGGAAAACATCAAGGTTGTCATTGCAGCCGTGGTGCTGTTAATCACCTATGTACTCAGCAAGAATGAAGCGGTACCAGAGTTTTGGGTCACCTTAGGCTACGCAGCCACGATGCTGATCGGTGGTTTAAGCCTATTCAGACAAGGCCTACAAAACCTGTCTAAGTTTATTTTTGACATCAATACCTTAATCACCGTCGCCATTCTGGGCGCGGCCATCATCGGCGAATGGTTAGAAGGCGCCACGGTGGTGATTCTCTTCGCCATCAGTGAAGCTCTTGAGGCCTATTCAATGAATAAGGCGCGCAAGTCGATTCAGTCTTTGATGGACATTGCCCCCAACGAGGCCTTGGTCAAACAAGGTGGTGACTGGGTATCGACGCCCGTAGAAGCCATCGGCATTGGTGACGTTTTATTGATCAAGCCAGGCCAAAAAATTGCCATGGATGGCGTGATCAGCCTTGGTCTATCGACCATTAACCAAGCACCGATCACCGGCGAATCCATGCCGGTTAACAAAACCGTAGGCGATGAAGTATTTGCCGGCACCTTAAATGAAGAAGGGGTTTTGGAAGTCACCGTCAGCAAAGCGGCCAAAGACTCTACCTTGGCCAAAATCATCAGCCTTGTAGAAGAAGCTCAGGCCCAAAAAGCCCCAGCACAGCAATTTGTAGACAAATTTGCCCGCTATTACACCCCGATCATCATGATCATTGCCGCCTTAATCGCCGTCGTGCCCCCCCTATTCTTTGGCGGGGAATGGCATAAATGGATTTATCAAGGCTTGGCCGTACTGGTTGTGGGCTGCCCTTGTGCCCTGGTGATTTCGACCCCCATTGCCATCGTCACCGCCATCGGCAATGCCGCCAAACAGGGCATTTTGATTAAGGGTGGCATTCACCTAGAAGAAGCCGGCACGCTAAAAGCCATTGCGTTTGACAAAACCGGCACCCTCACCGAAGGCAAGCCCGAAGTCACCGACTTTATCTTCACGGGCGCCGCCCCCGAGGCAGATACCTTGGCCATCGCCCATGACATGGAGCAAAATTCACAGCATCCCTTGTCACAGGCCATTGTTCGCTACGCTTTACAAACTGAGGTCCTAACCCAGACCAATATCAGTCATTTTCAGTCGATTACTGGCAAAGGCATTCAGGCCGACATCGACGGGATCACCCACTATATTGGCAACCCTTCGCTCTTCCTCGACAACCTACAGCAGTCTTGGAGTGACACGCTGAGCGCTCAGGTAGACGCCTTATTGCAAGAGCAAAAAACCGTGATGATTATGGGTACTCAAACCGCCGTCACCGCCATCATTGCAGTACGCGACAAACTACGTGCCAGCGCGCCAGCGGTCTTAAAAGCCCTGCACCAACAAGGCTTGACCACCATTATGCTGACTGGCGACAACGCCCAAACCGCGGCCAAAGTGGCCAGCCAAGTAGGCATTGACGAAGTGCACGCCAACCTGTTGCCTGAAGACAAGCTAACGAAGATGAAGGCCTTGTTAGCCAAGCATGGCAAAGTGGCCATGGTGGGAGACGGCGTCAACGATGCGCCGGCGCTTGCCGCCGCAACCCTAGGCATTGCCATGGGCCAGGCCGGTACCGACACCGCGCTAGAAACCGCCAACATTGCCTTCATGAAAGACGACCTAGATCAACTGCCCTACACCATTCGCCTCAGCCGTAAAGCAGTGCGCATCATTAAAGAAAACATCAGTTTTTCTTTAATCGTCAAACTGATTGCGCTATTGCTGGTGATTCCAGGCTGGTTAACCTTATGGATTGCGGTGTTTGCCGACATGGGCGCCACCTTATTGGTCACCCTTAACAGCCTACGTCTGTTGCGGTTACGGGATAAATAATCGGTCTATCCTGCCACGCCAGCCTTCGGGCTGGTTTTTTTGTGGCCCATCAATCATTTACCGCCTTAACTTGAAAATAACTCGCGTTTAGTCATTGATTTTAATCGTTTTTAATTTGCAATCGATAATGATTTTCATTACACTACGGTTCTCATCCTTATTCACCAAATCGATAAAGAACCTGACTATGCGCTTTCCCGAAACCCATAAAACCCGTTTACGCGTGGTGGCCAAAAACCACCTCACGCCACACTACGTCAGCATCGTGTTTACTGCCGATGACGTTGCCCGCTTTGCCCACACAACCTTAGGCAGCAACAATAAAATTTTCCTGCCGCCACCAGGCCAAAAAGACTTTGAACTGCCTGATTTTGACTTCACCACCATGAAGTGGATGGTGCAAGACGAACGCCAGCGCCCGATTGTGCGAACCTACACCCATCGCAGCATCGACATCGACAAACAAACCCTCACCATAGACTTTGCGCTACACGACGGCCACAGTACGGCCAGCGCCTGGGCTGATGCCGCCCAGCTCGGCGATGAGTTAGGCGTGGTAATGGCCACCGAAGCCATTAGCCTAGTGCCAGACAATGTTCAACACTATGTATTCTTATGCGACGCCTCTGGCCTTCCCGCCACCGCCGCCCTATTGGAGCGGCTACCAGCCAGTGCCCACGCCTATGTGATCGCCGAAGTACATGGCCCAGAAGATGAGTTAGCGCTCAGTAGTCCAGCCCAGCTAGACATACAGTGGCTACACAATGCCGACCCGAGCCAGGGCAGCGCCATCACCACGGCCTTAAAGGCCCATGCCGACATAGCACGGCTACAAGACAGCCGCTTTGCCCACATTGCCGCCGAGCACGCCACCGTACGCGCCAGCCGCAACTTCTTACGTAAGGAGCAAGGATGGACGCGTGAAGAGTGCTATGCCTGCGCCTATTGGCAGATCGGTCGTCGAGAAGGTGAAAGTAAAACCCCGCCATTGATGGATGATTAAAGTAAAGGGTTAAATATGCTGCAGAGGGCTTGGCTTGTTCGCGAACCAGCAGCCGCGCCAAAACCCAAAAACAGCGCAGCTAAAGGCCCCCGCAGCACTTATTTACAGAGCCAAATGGCGCTGGCTGATGAAACTCAAAGCTTAAAAAAATTCATCCATCAGATGATAAAAGTGTCGTTTTGCTTCATCTAATGGCGCCAAACCATAAGCCTGTAAAAACAATGTCTGCGCTGCGGGCCCTAAATCCGCCAGCTCACGTAAAGCAATGGCCAAGTCCTGATGGCGATCGCCCACCCCCGAGCGTCCCACATCAATGACTTGGCCGCGCCCGGTTTTGGGCCCATAAAATACATTGCTGAGCGTGTAGTCTCCATGCACCACGACTAAGTCCTCATTCATAGGGCGTAAACTCAGCCATTCACGCTGCAAGCTGGCCACATCATG
Source organism: Neisseriaceae bacterium CLB008 (assembly GCA_041228285.1). NCBI lineage: Bacteria > Pseudomonadati > Pseudomonadota > Betaproteobacteria > Neisseriales > Neisseriaceae > Neisseriaceae bacterium CLB_ANTARCTIC_008. Next base: position 1,620,012 of record CP166133.1, read on the forward strand.
ACCTGGATTTTCTGCCGCCACGTCTTCTGCATCGACCAAACCAGCCTCGATTCTGGCCTGCACCAGCGGTATTTTATCGGCCAAACGTTGGCTAAACGGACAAGCATCAATGGGCAAGGCATGAATCTGCCGCAAAATCAGGGCATAAGCTTGAATGGCGGTGGTTTGAGACGCAGTATCCGCAGCAGACATCACCAGGTCTTCCAACAGCACGCCTTCAGCACATGGCAATAATAAATGCTCTTGGCCTGCTGCGGCCATCACCAACGCCGCACGCGGAGCCAGCTGCAACCCAGAAAAATACTGTAGCTTCTGCGCCTCTAATAACAATGAATCGCTCGGTAAACAAGGCGTTGCTTGCTGTTTCAAATACCAAACCGCGGCCGTTTTTTGCGACACCCCTCGCCACACTTGAGCGCTAGAGAGGCCAACCTCATCCATCTGCCATTTAATGGGCTGATCTGAATTTAAATGGCGTAAAAACGCTAGCGGTAAGGTAGGCTGTATCGGCATGGCTTAATCTTTTTGGTTAGAGGGGATCGGCGCGGCCTGAAGATGTCGGTATACTCAAGCCCATACACCATTAAATCACAGTTGGATGACCCATGCACACACCTGCTTTTCGCCTCACTCGCTGTCACCTTGCCCTAGTCGCCGTCAGCACATTCTTCGCCAGCACCGCCTGGGCGCAAGCACCTAACTGGGCCCCAGTGATTGAGGGGAAATCCCTATTTGTGGATACGGCCTCATTCACGCTTAGCCCAAACGCGCCAGCAGGAGAACGCTGGGTTGAATTTAACATGGTGTTAAACACCCCCGTCCCTGACAGCCAAGAAGACGCCGTGGAGTTAAACGCATTTTTTGGCGCTGAGCCGAAAAGCTTTTTTAACCACGCAACCATCAACTGTAGCGACATCACCGTACGTGAAGAAAGCAACGGCATCGCCTATGGCCATTTCCAAACCCCTAGGCGCGACCCCAACGGCCGCCCCTACCAGCCGTTTGAATTAGACCAATTAATTGAATACGACCGCCACAGCAACCCTAGTTTTGAAGCCATCTCCAGTGAGGCTGAGGCGCAACGCTACGCGCAGCTGCTGTGCCAATCCACGGCACCGTTAACGGCCGACACCCAGCTGAGTCTGGCTCAGCTCAACCAGGCCGTGCCCAGCGTCAGCCATGCTGCCCAATTAATCCCTCTGGTCAATTACCCAGATAAATTCCTTGATCAAGCCTCAATCAAGCAGCACGTTGACGCACCCCACATTCACGACTTCAATATTGTCTACCACATGCCTAAAGACGATCCTCAGTTTGCTCAAGCCACTGAGCCTTACGGGCTAGACCAGTTCACCTTAGTGTTTGATCGCTCCATCAATTGTCAGGCGCGCAGCATGCGCTCCAACCATCGCGCCATCACGGCCACTTATGAGCCCACGTCATTACTCTTAGAATACCGTCCTCAAGCAAACGCAGACTACCTACCGTTAACGGCAGAAGAAGACAGCCTCTACGCTTTGGTGTGCCCTGCACCCATTGTGCCCGTTGCCGCCCCTGCGGCCCCAAGCGTCAAACCAGCAGCGCCCATCAGACGACCGTCTCCGTTTCGTACTGAATATGATTAAGCCTCTGACTTCTGTGCACGCATGGGCGCCATCAACCACGGTGGCTGAGGCTGCCAAGCCGTCACCAGCATGTCGATGAAGCAGCGCACCTTGGGCGTTAAGTGATGGCGGCTCGGATAAACGGCGCACACCGGTGCGCCTATGGCCGCATGCCCCTCCAGGATCGGCACCAAATGGCCCGCCTGTACGGCCCCTGCCACTAGGTAGGCGCCAGCCTGGATCACGCCCAAGCCTGATTCTGCCGCCGCCTGCATCGCCTCAACGCTGTCCAAGCGCAAACGCCCCTGTACCGCCACCGTCGCATCTGACCCAGCTTGATCAAACCGCCAAGCCACGGCCCGACCCGAATGCATGTACACAATCGCCTCATGCTGGGCCAGATCGGCCGGCGTTTGCGGCGCCCCATACTGGGCCAAATACGCGGGCGACGCACAGGTTACCAAGCGATGGGGCGCCAATACCCGCTGCCGTAAACCGCTGTCGACTTCGCCGCCAATGCGAACGGCCACATCAATGCCTTCACCGATGAGGTCGTGATAGCGATCCGCAAAAATCACCTCTACGCTGACCTCAGGGTATTTAGCCAGATAAGCAGTCACAATCGGCAGCACCTGCAAACGACCAAATGTGGCGGGCACGGCCAGACGCAGTCGGCCATTTGGGCTGAGCTGTCGCTGCAATAGCACCGCTTCCGCATCTGCCACTTCGGCCAAAATGCGTAGCGCATGCTGATAAAACACCGCACCTTCATCACTGACGCTGACCTGACGGGTGGTGCGATGCAATAACCGCGTCTGCAAGCGCGATTCCAAGCGCACAATACTCTTGCCGATGGCTGAGCGTGATAAACCAAGCAGCTCAGCCGCTCGGGTAAAATTTTGGGTTTCCACAACCCGTACAAATACCCACAAATCACTGACGTGATCAATCAAGGGTAGGCTTTTATTAGACACAAATTGTCCCCAATATTGCTACAAATAGCCCATTTATATCATATTCCCATCTAGTTAAACTAGCGGCTTATTTCACTCTCTATGGACTTTGTCATGTCTCACCCTCATGCACACCAGCACCGCAATCAATGGTCGGCTGTTTTGGCCATGGCGATGGCTACTTTTACCGTCATCACATCAGAAATGCTGCCCATCGGCCTATTAAGCGCCATCGCCAGCGAGCTAAACGTCAGCACAGGCTACGCAGGCTTAAGCGTCTCCGCCCCGGCTATTTTAGGCGGCCTGTTCGCACCCATTAGCCTGCTGGCGGCCGGAACACTAGATCGTAAACATTTACTGTGTGGCCTATTGATCCTCCTCGTGGCCGCCAACCTCGCCACCGCATTAGCACCCAATATGGCTTTTATGCTCACGGCGCGCGTATTCGTTGGCTTCGCCATTGGCGGCATTTGGAGCATCGCCGGCGGCGTGGCTGCCCAATTGGTGCAGCCTCAGAAAATTGGCTTTGCCACTGCCATCATAGTGGGCGGCGTCGCGGCTGCATCAGTCTTGGGCGTCCCCCTTGGTACGGGTATTGGCGACCTGTTCGGCTGGCGCAGCGCCTTTATCGTCATGGCTGGCCTTAGCCTCATGGTGCTGTGGCTCAATATCCGCTGCCTGCCCAAATTACCGGTCACCACTCAGGTATCCTTCAGCGCCTATCGCCACCTAATGCAGCGCCCAAACGTACTATTAGGATTGCTACTGACATTCTTGCTGGTAGGCGGCCACTTCATGGCTTTTACCTATATTCGCCCCATTTCCCTCACCCTCCTAAGCTTACAACCACAATGGTTAAGCCTAGTTCTTCTTGCCTATGGCGCCATCGGCATGTTCAGTAACCTACTCATTGGCTACTTCAATTCGACCAAAATCGCCATGCTGCTCTTTGTCTTAGCCAGCAGCATTAGCCTGGCACTCTTCGGGCTTAATCACCTACCCATAACCAGCCTCACCCGCGCCATGCTGATTTTATTATTGTGGGGCGCAGCCTATGGCGGGGTGTCCATTGGCTTAATGAGCTGGATGATGCGCGCCGCGCCACAGGCCATCGAAGCAGTAACCGCGCTTTACATCAGCGCTTTTTATCTGGCCATTGCCGTTGGCGCCTTTGCTGGCGGGCGCATCATGGACGTCAAAGGCTTAAGCGCTAATCTGAACCTCGCGGCCCTACTGGCCCTCGCTGCGGCATTACTGTCGCTGTGGCTGATGCGTCCACAACGGCATCATGGCCAAAATTAAGCACGATCCGACCGAATAGCATATGCCGTTCGGTCAAAACAATCCCATGAAAATAAACCGTAAACATAAACAGCTCTTGAATGAAAACCCAGAAAACAAATCAAGCCATTGTAAACAATAAACAAAATAAAACAGTCTCAATTAAGCCACGCTTTTTGTAAAATAATTACTTTTTTTGGAAATTTATTTACATAACTTTGCAATGCATGCTAGGATGCTTTTAATCACTCATCAGGCATAAGGTGCAACGATGGAACCCGTGAACACGAATTTGATCAAGCACATTACTGAAGCCCTACCGACTTACTCGCGCGCGTTTACGCAATTGGCTGAATTTATTCTCAGCAAGCCTTTTGCCGTATCCAGCATGAGCATTGAAGAGTTGGCCAAGGCTGCCGACGTTTCCGTCGCAACCGTTAATCGATTTGCCCATGAATGTGGATTCAACGGCTACCCGCTGTTTCGCGCTGAACTCAGGGCGGTCTTTGAAAAAGTATTTGAACCTGCTGAAAAACTGCGCATGGGTGCTTTACAAAACCATGCAGAAGATGAAGTCGTACAGGCTTCTTTTGACGCCCTCGCCAGCAATATTGCCCAAAGCAAGGAGTGGCTGGCCCAAAAATCTGTACAGCCCATCATTGAGCACCTGTTAAACGCAGAACGAATTTTTATTATTGGCATGGGGGTCAGCGCCTTACACGCGACCTTTATGACTGAAATATTGGAGCCTTTTTTAGGCCCTAAAGTACAAGAATTAAACAATTTAGGCGGCCCGGAGCGCGCGATTCGTAAAATCAGCATGCTCGGCGCCAACGACGTCATGATCGCCATTTCTCTGCCACGCTACTCAAAAAGCATTTTGGAAATGGTGCACTTGGCTAAGGCGCAACAAGCCTATGTAGTGGGTATTTCCGATACCCCTACCGCGCCACTAGCTGGCCAAACCGACGTGTGTCTGTTTGCTTCGGCCGAGCAGCCGGTTTTATACGCATCCAGCGCCGCTTTAATTGCTTTAATTGAAGGCTTATGTGCCGCCGTAGCCTTACAGGTTAAGCAATCGGCCGAGCGCTTAGCCCAACAAACCGAATCGGTACTGCCATACCTATACTTACCGACTGACCAACCCTGAAAGGAGACTGACACCTTATAAGACAAGTAAGACATCAAGAAGACGCACCCAACACACACAACAATACCTATAAAAATATAAAAAATGCTTTAAAAAAAGCACGGCTCCCTGGAGAATCGACGATGGTCACTCAGCCTAAAAGTCATTTCGAACGAAACTGGCTTATTGTGTTTTTGGTTTTATACGCGCTCATTATGCTGCCGCTGCCTTGGTATTACAGCGAAGCGTACATCCCTAGTTTCTGGGGCGTACCGCTGTTTGTCTTTGGCTGGTTAGCACATGGGGTGGTGGTTTTAATCTTGACCGCAGTCTATGCGCGCCAATGCTTGAAACGACCCGAATATCAAGACTTTGAACTAGGTCATGAGGACCATCGTAGCGAGGGCCCACATCATGAACGCTAACGTTGAGCAGTTTCTGACGCCCACGCCTGGGCCGTTCATCATCACCTTATTGATTTATTTTGTCATCATCGCCGCCATCGGCTATGTGGCCGCACGCCAAACCAAAAACATGAAAGACTTTTTGGTGATGGGCGGCAAGGCTGGCGCCGTCGTATCCGGCATCGCCTATTTTGCCACTCAATACAGCATGAGTACCTTTATGGGCGTGCCCGCCATCGCCTACAATAATGGCTTTGCCGGCATGAGCATCACCATTCCTGGGGTGGCATTTTCCATGCTGATCCCCGCCCTCCTCGTCGGCCGCAAACTGATGCAGCTACGCCAGCACAACAATTTCCTCACCATGACCGACTATTTGGCCGATCGCTATCAGTCGGATACCATGCGCGTCATCCACGCCGTGGTGATGGTCCTGTTTTTGATCGCCCTCTCAGGCGCCCAGCTAGTCGGCGCCGGCGTCATCGTCAAAACCTTTACCGGCTACCCAGAATGGACTGGCGTAGTCATTACTGGTGCGGTGGTGATGGTCTACTGTATGTATGGCGGTATGCGCGGCGCCATGCTGACCGACGTGTTACAGGGTAGCCTCATGGTGTTAACCGCCGTGGTGACATTTGTGATGTCGGTACGTGCAGGCGGTGGCCTAGAAGCCATCACCAGCCAATTGGTGCAAACCAGCCCCGATCACTTAACCCATCCAGGTGCTAAAGGTGAATACGGGTTTGGCGTGTATGTGTCGATGATTTTGATGTGGAGCTTTTTCACCATCGGCCAGCCCACCTTATTCACCAAGTTTTTTTCCATGAAAAACTACTCAGTACTGTTTAAAAGCGTGATTTTAGGCACCTTGGGCATGTTGATTTCAGCCACCATGATCGAATGGTCTGGCGTCAATGCCTTCGTATCCGTCATTGGTCTACAGGGCAAAGACGCCGATTTCATTGTGCCCATCATGCTACAGCAGTCGCTAAACCCGATCTTGGCTTCGGTGATGATTGCCGGCATTGTGTCGGCTGGGATGTCGACCGTATCGGCCCTCATGGTGGTGGCCACCGGCGGCGTCTCCCGCGACATTTACCAAAAGCTGATTAATCCGGCCGCCAGCGACAAAACTGTGTTCCGTCTCTCCCAAGTGGTCACCGTGCTCATCGGCATCATCAGCATCGTCATTGGGATCATGAAGCCCGCCAGTATTTTTGAAATCGTGCGGTTTTCCTTTGGTGGCTTGGGCATTTGGGTCATTGCCGTGATTCTGGGCATGTATTGGCGTAAAGCCACCACAGCCGGCGTCTTGACCGGCGTGATCTTGGGTGAATGTTACTATGTAGCCGTCAAATTAGGCTGGTTGAGCCAGTCGTTTGCTTTGCATCTCGATCCGCTGATCCCAGCCTGGGGCTTTGGCATGATCGTCGCCATGCTGGTCAGCCGCTACACCAAAAAAGTAGACCCAAGCGTCTTGGCTCGTCATTTCAGCTCGAACACATAACCACACCACCGCCCTTCGCCGCCTGAATACGGCGAAGGGCGCAAGGACTACAAACCATGTTAATTAAAGAAATGAACTGGATGCAGGTGGCCGACCATCTGCACACCGACGACCGCATCGTATTGCCCATCGGCAGTACCGAACAGCACGCCTACCTAAGCCTCATGACCGACACCATTTTGGCGGAAAAAGTCGCCGCCGATGCCGCCGAACCACTCAATGTGCCCGTATTGCCGGTTGTACCCTATGGCCTAGCGCCCTATTTCACAGCTTATCCTGGCACCATTTCACTACGCAGCAGCACCTATTTTGCTTTAATTACCGACATCCTTGACAGCGTTTACCAAGCGGGGTTTCGGCGCATTTTATTGGTCAACGGCCACGGCGGCAACAGCCCCGTACTGAACGAGCTACAAACCTGGCTGAACACCCATCCCGACGCGCGGGTCAAACTACACAACTGGTGGGCGGCGCCGCAAACCATGGCCAAAGTCAAAGCCATTGATCCTGTCGCCTCGCATGCCTCATGGATGGAAAACTTTCCTTGGACACGCATCGCCAATGTGGCATTGCCTGACGCCCAAAAACCCATGATTAACCTTGAGCACATGCGCCAGCTCAGCGCCCAAGGCGTGCGCGACTATGTTGGCGACGGCAATTATGGCGGCGATTATTACAAAGACGACGCCCTCATGCATGAGCTCTGGGCCATAGGCGTGGCCGAAACCCGTGCCCAAATTGAAGACCACTGGGCCTAAGCCCACACACAGAAAAAGCCAGCCATGAACGCCATTCCCTCTCTCTCTTTACGCTTCACCTTACTGCGAGGCGCCACTGTATTCGCGCCTGAAGCCTTAGGCATTCAAGACGTTTTGCTGTGTCAGCAGCAGATTGTGGCCATTGAACCCAGTATCGACGCCGCTAGCTTGCCCAACTGCACCATCATCGACTTAAGTGGTCAAACCTTGTGCCCAGGCTTCATTGATCAGCACATTCATTTAATCGGTGGCGGCGGTGAAGCCGGCCCACACACCCGTACACCAGAGGCCAATCTATCGGCGCTGGTCGAGGCCGGCATCACCACCGCCGTTGGCCTTTTAGGCACCGATGGCATCACCCGCCATCCCGCCTCACTGTTGGCTAAGGTGAATGCCTTAAACCATGAGGGCATCAGCGCTTATATGTTTACCGGTGCCTACGCCGTACCCAGCCCCACCATCACCGGCCACATCGAACAAGACGTGGCCTTCATCGACCCCATCATTGGCGTCAAAACGGCGGTATCCGACCATCGCTCATCGGCTCCAAGCCCCGCCGAACTGGCCCGACTCAGCACGCAAGCGCGCGTAGGCGGACTTTTGGGCAATAAGGCCGGCATCACGGTCTTACATTTGGGCAGCAGCAGCCAAACCTTTACGCCGCTGTATGCGCTTCTGGATGCCTCGGATGTGCCCATTAGCAAACTCCTGCCCACCCACGTGAACCGCAACCAACCGTTGTTTGACGACGCCATTGCCTTTGCCCTAAAAGGCGGCAGCATCGACATCACCAGCGGCATCGACCCTGATATCGGCGCGCGCAACGCCGTCAAACCCAGCCATGCCATTAGCCAAGCCTTGGCCGCTGGCGTGGCCATGGCCAAGCTCACCATTAGCTCCGATGGCAATGGCAGCATGCCCAAGTTTGACGCCGAAGGCCGCTTAGTCGGCCTATCGGTCGCTGGCTTTGACAGCTTGATGAAGTCGCTGCGTGACCTCGTCAACCAAGAGCACATGCCGTTATCAGAGGCCTTACGCCCCTTCACCAGTTCCGTGGCTGATTTATTACAGCTGCCGCATAAAGGCCGCCTTAAGCCTGGCCTAGACGCTGATTTATTGGTGTTGGATGCAAACCTCAAGATTCAAACCGTATTCGCCAAAGGCCGTCAAATGCTGGATGCAGGTGGCCGACCATCTGCACACCGACGACCGCATCGTATTGCCCATCGGCAGTACCGAACAGCACGCCTACCTAAGCCTCATGACCGACACCATTTTGGCGGAAAAAGTCGCCGCCGATGCCGCCGAACCACTCAATGTGCCCGTATTGCCGGTTGTACCCTATGGCCTAGCGCCCTATTTCACAGCTTATCCTGGCACCATTTCACTACGCAGCAGCACCTATTTTGCTTTAATTACCGACATCCTTGACAGCGTTTACCAAGCGGGGTTTCGGCGCATTTTATTGGTCAACGGCCACGGCGGCAACAGCCCCGTACTGAACGAGCTACAAACCTGGCTGAACACCCATCCCGACGCGCGGGTCAAACTACACAACTGGTGGGCGGCGCCGCAAACCATGGCCAAAGTCAAAGCCATTGATCCTGTCGCCTCGCATGCCTCATGGATGGAAAACTTTCCTTGGACACGCATCGCCAATGTGGCATTGCCTGACGCCCAAAAACCCATGATTAACCTTGAGCACATGCGCCAGCTCAGCGCCCAAGGCGTGCGCGACTATGTTGGCGACGGCAATTATGGCGGCGATTATTACAAAGACGACGCCCTCATGCATGAGCTCTGGGCCATAGGCGTGGCCGAAACCCGTGCCCAAATTGAAGACCACTGGGCCTAAGCCCACACACAGAAAAAGCCAGCCATGAACGCCATTCCCTCTCTCTCTTTACGCTTCACCTTACTGCGAGGCGCCACTGTATTCGCGCCTGAAGCCTTAGGCATTCAAGACGTTTTGCTGTGTCAGCAGCAGATTGTGGCCATTGAACCCAGTATCGACGCCGCTAGCTTGCCCAACTGCACCATCATCGACTTAAGTGGTCAAACCTTGTGCCCAGGCTTCATTGATCAGCACATTCATTTAATCGGTGGCGGCGGTGAAGCCGGCCCACACACCCGTACACCAGAGGCCAATCTATCGGCGCTGGTCGAGGCCGGCATCACCACCGCCGTTGGCCTTTTAGGCACCGATGGCATCACCCGCCATCCCGCCTCACTGTTGGCTAAGGTGAATGCCTTAAACCATGAGGGCATCAGCGCTTATATGTTTACCGGTGCCTACGCCGTACCCAGCCCCACCATCACCGGCCACATCGAACAAGACGTGGCCTTCATCGACCCCATCATTGGCGTCAAAACGGCGGTATCCGACCATCGCTCATCGGCTCCAAGCCCCGCCGAACTGGCCCGACTCAGCACGCAAGCGCGCGTAGGCGGACTTTTGGGCAATAAGGCCGGCATCACGGTCTTACATTTGGGCAGCAGCAGCCAAACCTTTACGCCGCTGTATGCGCTTCTGGATGCCTCGGATGTGCCCATTAGCAAACTCCTGCCCACCCACGTGAACCGCAACCAACCGTTGTTTGACGACGCCATTGCCTTTGCCCTAAAAGGCGGCAGCATCGACATCACCAGCGGCATCGACCCTGATATCGGCGCGCGCAACGCCGTCAAACCCAGCCATGCCATTAGCCAAGCCTTGGCCGCTGGCGTGGCCATGGCCAAGCTCACCATTAGCTCCGATGGCAATGGCAGCATGCCCAAGTTTGACGCCGAAGGCCGCTTAGTCGGCCTATCGGTCGCTGGCTTTGACAGCTTGATGAAGTCGCTGCGTGACCTCGTCAACCAAGAGCACATGCCGTTATCAGAGGCCTTACGCCCCTTCACCAGTTCCGTGGCTGATTTATTACAGCTGCCGCATAAAGGCCGCCTTAAGCCTGGCCTAGACGCTGATTTATTGGTGTTGGATGCAAACCTCAAGATTCAAACCGTATTCGCCAAAGGCCGTCAAATGGTGGCCAACGGCAAAGCCATTGTTAAAGGCACGTTTGAAGCCTAATGCGTCAACACCCGCCTTAAAGGCCACGCCCAAAGCGTGGCCTTTTTAGATTCTAGGCCGCCCCTTGTCGCCCACAGGCTTAGCCTCTATACTCAAAACAAAGTGGCTGGCGCCTAAACCTGCCCGCACAAAATGCTGAACACAACAGCCTATCTATCCCACACCGACTGTATCGGCCCTTTCAAGACAAAGGCTCAACCCCTATGAACATCGTCATCGCCCCCGATGCCTATAAAGAAAGCCTCAGTGCCGTTGAGGTCGCTCAAGCCATAGCCGCTGGTTTTACCGATGTCCTGCCATCGGCCAAGCTGATTAACATTCCCATGGCCGATGGCGGCGAAGGCTCTGCCGCCACCATCACCACCGCCCTTGGCGGACAACTACTGCCCGTAACAGTACACGATCCTCTAGGACGCCCCATCGTTGCCCACTACGGCCTCAGCCCTGATGGCGCCACGGCCATTATTGAGATGGCCGCCTGTAGTGGCCTACAGCTAGTGTCACCCTCAGAACGACAACCCTTAACCAGCAGCAGCCAAGGCATGGGCGAGGCCATCTTGGCGGCGCTTGATCGTGGGGCGCGTCGATTGCTGTTGTGCATTGGTGGCAGCGCCACTACCGATGGCGGCATGGGATTATTGCAGGCTTTAGGGGTTCGGTTTTTGGCCCAAGATGGCCAAAGCTTAGGCCCTGGAGGCGCCGCATTGGCGCGCTTAGAAACCATTGATGTGCAAGGCTTAGACCCGCGGCTGGCCGACTGCCAGATCGACATTGCCTGCGACGTGACCAATCCCTTAGTCGGGCCCAACGGCGCGGCGGTGATTTTTGGGCCGCAAAAAGGCGCGACCGCCGCCGACGTTGCCTTACTCGATCAGGCCTTAAACCATTACGCCCACAAAATTCAGCACACTTTAAACCTTGCCGTAGCCGATTTAGCCGGCACTGGCGCTGCCGGCGGCATGGGCGCCGCGTTAATGGCTTTTTTAAAAGGCCGGCTACGCCCCGGCCATGAATTAATTGCCGAGGCAGTGGGCTTAGCGCAACACGTGGCCGAGGCCGACTGGGTGATCACTGGCGAAGGCCGCATCGACGGCCAGACTATTTTTGGCAAAACACCGATGGGCGTGGCCACCTTAGCCAAACAATATGGCAAGCCCGTCATCGCCATTGCAGGTGGCTACGGCGATGACGCCTACTTAGTCCACCAGCACGGTATCGATGCGGTGTTCAGCGCCGTGCATGAGCCATCAACCCTAGACGCCGCCCTCGCCAATGCCGCCGCCAATGTGCGCCAAACCGCACGCAACGTGGCTGCCGTCATCAAGCTGGCTCAGCCTGTTTAACCGAGCGAGCGCAGGCGTACAGCGCCAGCAACAAACCCACGCCGGTCATGCCAGCGCCCACCCAGCTGGGCGACAACAGGCCCCAACCTTGAGCAATCGCCTCACCTCCCAGCCAAACGCCAGCCGCCGCACCCAAATTAAACGCTGAGATATTAGCCGCCGACGCCAGCGTGGGCGCGCCCTCTGCCTGGGCCATTAAATACAATTGCAGCGGCGGCACCGTCCCAAAACCAATGGCGCCCAATAAAAACACGTTCAGCAATAGCCAGCCTGGGCTGTGCACGCTCAGCGTCAACAACAATAACAGCAGCATCAAAAGAGCCAGCATACCCAACAAGGTCTGTTTTAAATAGCGATCCGCCAAACGCCCCGAGACCAAGTTACCCACCACCAAGCCCACACCGAAGAGCGCCAAAACCCAAGCCAAGCTGCTCGGCGCAAAGCCGGCTATTTCGACAACCAAGGGAGCAATATAGGCAAACATGGCAAACAAACCGCTGAAGCCTGCCGCCGTCACCATCAACGCCAGCCACAGTCGTGGTTTTCTAAATTCGCCCAGCTCGCCTTTAACCGACACGCGCTCAACCTCTTGTGCTGGAACCAGTCGCCATAAGCCAATCAAGCCCACTAGGCCCAAGACTGCAATGGCCCAAAAGGCCGAGCGCCAGCCCAAGCTTTGCCCAAATAAAGTGCCTAAGGGCACGCCCACCACATTGGCCAAGGTCAGCCCGGAAAACATCAGCGCAATGGCACTGGCCTGCTTATTGGGCGCCACTAAACGTGTGGCCACAACAGAGCCAATGCCAAAGAAGGCACCGTGGCACAGCGACGACACGATGCGCCCCAGCATCAGCTGATTAAAACCAGCCGCCAGCGCCGACAGCAGGCTGCCACCGATGAACAGCAACAGTAAAAAAATCAGGACTTTTTTACGGTTAAAGCGTAAGAGTAATAAGGTAAAAATGGGCGCACTGACCACCACACCTAGGGCATAACCCATAGTGATGTAGCCCGCCTGGGGGATGGAAATCTGAAAGTCTTGCACAAAATCGGGCAATAGGCCGGTGGCCACAAACTCGGTAGTGCCAATGGCAAAGGCACAAATGGCTAAGGCTAGTAAGGCTAAAGGCATCGCAATTCCTATGATCGATAAAGAACCGCCATGCTAATCTGCTCAACCCTGCCTTACTAGTCGCAAATAATCACAATACTTGTGACGAATAGTCATAAATCTGGCTGTGCCGCGCTCGGCAATAATCAACCAAAAACTCAGTGAACTGGGCGACTCGCCCCAAGACCGCATGCTTTTGAGTACGCACCACCTGCACGGGGCGCGCAGGCCCAATCCAATTGGGCAGCAAACGCTGCAAACGTCCAGCGGCTAAGTCGTCCGCCACCACCCACGGCTCCAATAATGCCACACCGTGACCGGCCAGCGCCCACTGCAATAAGATGTGTCCATCATCGGCACCCATGGCTTTATTCATGCTAACAACCTGCGTACCGCCCTCGCCGCCATCATGCTCCAGCGCCCACTGACCACTGTCGTGGCCAGGATAAGCGAACATCAACGCCGGTAAGGCCTGTAGCTCCTCAAGATTAACCGGCGCCCGCCGACCTGAAGCAGCGTCTACATAGTTTGGGGCGCACACCAGTACCCGGTGGGCATCAAATATTTTACGCAACACCAGCTGAGAATCGGATAAATGGCCGATGCGAATCGCGATGTCGATGCCGTCGGCGTACATGTCCACTAAACGGCTGGAATTGTTCAGATAAAAGCTCACCTGCGGGTGCAGGGTTTTAAACGCCTGCATCGCCCCGATTAAAAAAGCTTGGTTAAACACCGAAGGGCTGCTGATGGCGATCGGCCCCGACATCTGCACTTGGCCAGCTTCGGCCACAGCATAGGCCTCATCTAGCTGGCTCAAGGCTAGCCGCACCGAAGCATAGATCTGCCGACCTTTTTCGGTCACGTAGATGTGGCGTGTACTGCGGGTAAACAAATCGGTACCCAAAGCAGCTTCGAGTCGTTTAACCTGTTTGCTGACGGTGCTGGCGCTGAGGTTTAACACCCGCGCCGCGGCTGAAAACCCACCGCTGTCGACGACTTGCACAAAGGTTTCTAAATCAACTAGGTTTTTAGGATTGCTGCGATTCATCATCGTCCTGACTCTGTGCCATACGCGTCACCTGCTGTTTCAGCATGCTGATGAACACTTGAAGGCGGGTAGATAAATATTGGCGGTTAGGATAATACAGGCTAAAGCGATGGCTAGGGCTGAGCCAATCCGGTAAAATTGGGCGCAATTGGCCCATAGCCAAAGCATCAGCGACGCCTAAGCGGTAAACCTGGGCAATGCCTAAGCCTAACTTCGCCGCTTCGACTAAGCTACGCTCATCATTTAACAACAGTGATCTGGGACTAAATTGATGGGTGAACGGCCCAGACACGGCCTTGAGCCGCCACGACAGCACCACGTCTTGAGCATCACTACGATAGCCGATACAGCGATGTTGCGCCAGTTGTTCTGGCCGCTCAGGCCGACCATAGCGGCTGAGATAATCAGGGCTGGCCACTAACAGCGACTGAAAATTCAGCGGCAACGCCAGCGCCAGCATATTGGGGTACAGCTGTTGCTGTAAGCGAATGCCAGCATCAAAGCCACTGCCGGCAATGTCAACCAGGCCATCGGCCAGTTCAATAAATGGCTCAATATCAGGATAGGCTTGGCCAAAATCAGCCAGCATCGGACACACCACGCCTTGCCACACAACGTAAGGCATAGACAGCTTCAGCACGCCTTTTAGGCTTTGTGGGCGCACTTTCGCACTGTCTAAAACCTCGGCCATATCCGTCAACAAAGGGGCAATCTGTGCCAACAGCAATGCCCCCGCTTCGGTCAAGCTGACCGAGCGAGTGGTTCGGTTGACCAGCCGCGTGCCTAATTCTGTTTCCATTTGCCGAATGGCCTGACTCACGGCCGACGCCGATAGGCCTAGTTCAACCGCTGCGCGGCTAAAGCTTTGCTGCTGAGCAACGCTTTTGAAAATACTTAAAGCCAGGTGTTGATTAAAAGCCATGGTGAGAGTCTCTGCTTCAGCGTTATCTAGCGATAAGCTCATTTCAGGAATAGCCCTGATTAAAACGGGCTCGTCTGTACTCAATCATGACCCTAGCTGTATGGCTTGCTGTCCTGATCGTTCGGCTTACCCAGATACAATAAACCAAATGCACAGCCTTGCCAGCCTAAAGTCAAGCCTTGAGCCGGCGTTGATTTACCGCTATGATATACCAAAAGCATATAGAGACACAATGGCCTATTCGGCCCCATCATGGGGATGGCTTTGACCATGTTTATTCGACAGTTGACCTATTTGAATACCCTGGCAACGGAGCGCCACTTTGGCCGCGCCGCCAAAGCTTGTCATGTCTCACAACCGGCTTTATCCGGCGCCATTCAGAAGCTAGAACAAGAACTAGGCGTCGTCATCGTCCAACGCAGTCGACGTTTCGAAGGATTTACCGCAGAAGGAGAAGAAGTGTTGTTGTGGGCTAGGCGCATATTGGCCGACTGCGCTGCCCTTAAACAGGCCGTACAACGCCCAAGCGAAGGCCTCAGCGGCACATTGCGCTTAGGCAGCATTCCCACTGCGCTACCGCTGGTGCCCTTTTTAATTGATGCCTGCCTGAAGCAGCATGAACGCATACAGTATCAGGTGTTTAATCTGGCCGCCACCGAGATATTACGCAAGCTCACCACGTTTGAATTAGACATAGGCATCAGTTATTTAGACAACCAACAACCCTTCGGCCTGGAGACCACGGCACTGTTCCAAGAACGGTATTTAGTCGTCGCTCAACACGCCGATGCCTTTGCTGGCCGCCAAAGCATGAGCTGGGTCGAAGCGGCCAAACTGCCTTTGTGCTTACTCACGCCCAATATGCAAAGCCGCCACGGCATTGATCGCGCTTTTGCCCACGCCGGCGTCATCGCCACCCCCAAGCTGGAATCAGATTCCCTCATGGTTTTGTGTGGTCACGTCCAACAGCTAGGCCTCTACAGCATTATGCCGCACAGTATTTTCTGTCTTAACCACTTAAGCCACGCCTTAGTCGCCCTACCGCTACAGCCACAGCTACAGCGTAGGATTGGCTTCATCGTGCGTGCTGGCCGTCCCCATGCGCCCTTGGTTGAGGCCACGATTCAGGCGTTCCAGAGCGTTGACCTACAGGCTCAGGCAGACGCCCGCCTGCCTTAAGCCCCTCTTCAGGCACCCACGCAGACGGCGCGCCGGCTTTATAAAAACGCCCTCACGCTCACTAAGGTTTGATACACGCCCCAAGCCATGGGCAAGCCAACCGCCAGCCAGGCTAAGACCACTAGGCCTGTGTGGCTGCGTTCAGGCGCCGACGTCACGGTTGCGGTCACGGCCACAGGCGCTTGATCATGCGCTAAACGTTTTTCTTGCGCCAACTCGTCATCAGTCATGAAGTATTTAGGATTCAGCGGCCGAATCAGCACATTACACACCAAACCAATCACCAACATGCCCACCAAGATATACATGGTTTGGCTGTACACCTGCGCCGGTGGAATGCCTAATGACAGCTGATAATCACGCATATAATTCACCACCACCGGCCCCAAAATACCGGCCGTGGCCCAAGCCGTCAGCAACCGCCCATGAATGGCGCCCACCATCTGGGTACCAAATAGGTCGGCTAAATAAGCGGGCACCGTGGCAAAGCCACCACCGTACATGCTTAAGATGATGCAAAAAGCGGCCATAAACAAGAAGCGGTTTTCCGTAGCCGCAGCGCCAGGGATGCTGGCATACAGCAAGCCGCCCAAAATAAAGAACACGGTATAGGTCAGCTTACGGCCCAAACGATCAGAAAAACTGGCCCAGACAAAGCGACCCCCAATATTAAACAGGCTGAGTAAAGCCGTAAATCCTGCCGCCACGCCTGCAATGGCAGTCAACTGTTCGGCATTCAGTTCGGTAAAGCTCAACGACAGCCCAATCAGCGAGCCCCCGAATACTTCCTGCAGCATGGGGCTGGCCATGCCCAACACCCCAATACCAGCCGACACATTCATACACAGCACCATCCACACCAACCAAAACTGAGGAATACCCCACACCCGCTTCACGTGCACGTGCTGCTTGGTCATCATGGCATTGCTTTTTTGCACGGGTGCCGTCCAGCCTTGGGGCTGCCAGCCAGAAGGCGGCACGCGATACGACAACGCCCCACCCATCATGAACACAAAATAAATCAAGGCCATCACCACAAACGTCGCGGTCACACCGACGCTGGTTGGCCCCGAAAATCGAGCCATTAGCTCAGCCGCCAGCGGCGAGCCAATCATGGCACCGCCACCAAAACCCATAATCGCCATACCGGTGGCCATGCCGCGCCGATCCGGAAACCATTTGATTAAAGTACTGACCGGCGAAATATACCCTAAGCCAAGGCCAATGCCGCCAATGATGCCGGAGCCCACAATCATCAGCCAAAACTGGTGCAGATACACGCCCAGTGCCGACACCAGCATGCCGCCGGCCCAACAACAGGCGCTGACCACGCCGGCTTTACGCGGCCCAGCACGCTCTAGCCAACCGCCCCACAGCGCCGCCGAACTGCCCAGCAACACAAAAAACAGGGTATACATCCAACCTAGGGTAGAAATTTTCCAATCGCATTGCGTGGTAAACAACTCGCGCCAAAAGCCCACCTCTGGACCACATACTAAGGGCGCATCGACGCCCAAAGCGCGCGATAAGGGCAGCCAAAACACTGAAAAACCATAGGCCATCCCAATGCACAAATGAATCGCCAATGCCGCGGGCGGCACCAGCCAGCGATTAAACCCCGGCTTAGCGATGATGCGTTCTTTGGATAAAAAAGCGGCGGCCCGAGTGGGCGCTGCCGCTGTTTGAGTCGATTCAGACATAACCGTTTCCTTTTTAAAAGTCATCGGCGCATGCATTAGCCCACTACCGCG
This sequence comes from Neisseriaceae bacterium CLB008, assembly GCA_041228285.1. Classification (NCBI taxonomy): domain Bacteria; kingdom Pseudomonadati; phylum Pseudomonadota; class Betaproteobacteria; order Neisseriales; family Neisseriaceae; species Neisseriaceae bacterium CLB_ANTARCTIC_008. The sequence goes on from CP166133.1 coordinate 1,638,078, forward strand.
GGCGCCCAGCGTCGCAGCAGCACCGCATAGGCTTTAGCCAGCAAAACCAGCAAGATTGCGCCAAATAAAGTCGGTAGCCATAAAAAGCCCCAGCCAGGATCGCTTAAAAACACGATCACGGGATTGCTGCCTGCGGGCGGGTGCACGGTCTGCGTGTACAGCATCAGCATCGCGGCCGCGGCGCCAGCAGCGGCTAAGGCCCACCAGCTAGGGCCTAAGAGCCACAGAAAGGCGAGGCCTAAGGCCGAGCTAAGCATGTGCCCACCAATGACGTTACGGGGCTGCGAAAACGGCACATTCGGAAAACCAAACAATAACACACAGCTGGCCCCAAACGAACCCAATAGCCAAGGCTGGCCGCTCAACACGGCCAAGAAAGCCACCACCGCTAGCCCCAAAAACACCCCTGCGCCCACCAGCACCACCTTTTTCAAAGACGGGGATGCCGATGCTGCAGGCTTTAGTTGAGCCCGCAGCATACGCCAAATATGTGTCAACATGATCCCCCACTTTTCGTCTTAATAGCGGGCCGCTTCTTCAGAGCCTGTCGTGGTATTGCCTGCGCTGTATGAATGCGCGCCCACGCCGGCTAAAGCCCCATTTTGAACGATTAGATATTCATGACGAATCGGCTCGTTGGCGAAATAGCATTCCAAGATTTCGCGCACGCCTGCGGCATAGCGAGCCTGAGCCGACAAGCTGGTGCCAGAAATGTGCGGCGTCATGCCATGGTTCGGCATGCTGCGCCAAGGATGGTCGGCCGGTGCCGGTTGCGGAAACCACACGTCTCCCGCATAGCCAGCTAGCTGCCCCGTTTCGAGCGCCTCGGCAATGGCGTGTGCATCACACAGTTTGCCGCGGGCAGTATTGATTAAATAAGCCCCTCGCTTAAATGCCTGCAATGACTCGGCGTTCACCATGCCTTCGGTTTCGGGATGCAAAGGACAGTTGAGGGTCACCACATCGCACGCTTGGGCTAAGCTCGCGAGGCTGTCGTGATGAGTGAGGTTAAGCTCTGCCTCCACGCTTTCTGGCAAGCGGTGCCGATCCATATAGTGTAAGTCTACGTCAAACGGCTTCAGTAAACGCAACACTCTTAAGCCGATGCGCCCTGCCGCCACAGTACCGACGCTCATGCCTTCTAAGTCATAGGACCGCGCCACACAGTCGGCGATGTTCCAGCCGCCTTTCATCACCCAGTTATAGGACGGAATGTAATTTCGCACCAGGCCTAAAATCATCATCACCACATGTTCCGCCACGCTGTTGCTGTTGCAATAAGTCACCTCTGCCACGGTGACGTTGTGATCAATTGCCGCCTGTAAATCGGTATGATCCGAGCCAATACCGGCGGTGACGATCATTTTTAATTTTTTGGCTTTTTCAAAACGCGCCGCCGTCATATAGGCTGGCCAAAACGGTTGGGAAATGACGATTTCAGCATCGGCCAACTCTTGATCTAACACGCTGTGGTCGCCATCTTTGCTGGCCGTGACAATGAACTCATGCCCCAAACCTTCTAAATAATCCCGTAGGCCCAAAGCGCCGGACACGCTGCCCAATAGTGTACCTGGGGTAAAATCGATGGCCTTAGGCGTTGGCAGCGTTTGCCCATCGGGATAGCGCTCTAATTTCGGGAGGCCGTCACGCGCGTAGCGGGTGGGATAGCCTGAGATTGGATCATCGTATAAAACGCAAATGATTTTTGCCATGATGTTGCTCCTCATTGAGTAAAAGTAGACAAGCGGCTTAGGCTCATAAAGCCCCAACACATTGTTTCAACATTATTTTATGTTTCGCCGTCTTGCCTAATTTTGCATAAAGTCGCCCCTCTGGCTAATCGTTTGATCTGATGAGGTGATCGCTGTGGGTGATGAGCGTGGGCGCAGGTTTTTTATGGCGGCGCCCTCAAACCCAAAACAAAATCACCAAGGCATGAGGAAACGAATGGCATTAGGCAGTAACGATTAGGCACGCTGCGCTTTACGCCACCCTACAACTCAGCAATAAGCGCCGCGACGATCAAAGAACGCAGTGACATACCAAGGTTTACTGTGTCCACTATTTAATAGCCATCACGTTGACCGTTATGCGTAGGCTGGCCCGCGGCCCATGCAGATGATTCAGGAGCACTGGCTCATTTGAGATCGTGGGCACACTTCGCCTTACCCACCCGACCCAATCGCAATAAACCATGATTCATCAATGGGTCGATCAGACAAACCCCATAATGCTCAAAGCCTATGCTTACCCACAAAAAAAGCGTGACTCAGTCACGCTTCACTCATCGCCACCCATCAACGTTGGGTTTGCTCGGCAATTTTTTTCAAGTATTCATTGTTCTTAAACGCAATCATGATCAACTCGAAGCTGATGCGACAGCTAATGAGGCCCAACACCAACACAGCGATGCCTTGACCTGCATGGCCACTGAACAGCATCAAGACGCCGCTTATAATAATCAGCGCGCTGGAAATCCAGTAAAAAAACACTAAAATACTGGGGGTAATCAACCGATCAAAACCTAATAAATCTTTCATAAATCATCCTGACGTCTGGTAAAATTAATCGTCATATCATAGCATCCTTAAAAATAACACACTACTTTTCAAACACAAGCCAATCTTTGTGTCGCCTTCTGTGTTGGTTGGTCGCTGGCCGCCGCCCCAAACCAGGCCAATTCAGGCTGTAATGCCACCACTTCTCCAATCACGATCAAGGCCGGCGTCGGTGCGCCTTCGGCTAAAGAGGCCAGTTCGGCCAGCGTGCCGATGCGGACGCTTTGCGTCGGCAAAGTGCCGTGACTGATGATGGCCACTGGCGTGTCGTGGCCGCGGCCATATTGAATTAAGGCAGCGCTGATGTCGGCGGCTTTAATCGTACCCATATACACCACCAAAGTTTGCCGCCCACGCGCCAGCGTGGCCCAGTCTAGCTCGTCACCGTCGGGGCGGCAGTGGCCGGTCACGAACAGCGCCGTTTGGGCATGGTCACGGTGCGTTAACGGAATGCCGGCATAAGCCGTCGCACCTAAAGCCGCAGTAATGCCTGGCACCACCGTAAAGGGAATGCCGGCCTTGGCCAACACGCTCAGCTCTTCGCCACCACGGCCGAATACGAATGGGTCGCCGCCTTTTAGCCGCACCACGCGCTTACCCGCCAAGGCATAGTCCAGCAGCAGCTGATTGGTTTGCTGCTGCGCCACTTGGTGGCCGCCGGCGCGCTTGCCCACGGCGATTTGATCGGCATCGCGGCGAATCAGCTTCAATACCTCGGGCCCAACTAGGGCATCATAAAACACCACATCGGCGCTTTGAATCGCCTGTAGACCATTGAGGGTCAACAACCCAGCGTCTCCTGGCCCGGCCCCGACCAAAGTCACCGATCCAAGGCTGGGTTGATGGCCATCTAGCTGCGCTTCAAGTACGGCTTCTGCCGCCTGCAATTGACCGCTGCGCGCGGCTTGTTCGAATGGGCCGTTGAAGAGGCGCTCCCAAAAATAGCGCCGTTCATTAAAACTGTGAATACGCGCCTTCACCCGCGTGCGCCAAGCCGCGGCTAAAGTAGCCATACTGCCCAAATGCTGGGGCAATATGGCTTCAATGCGTTCACGCCACTGGCGTGCCAAAACGGGCGCCGCGCCTCCACTGGAAACGGCGATCTGAATCGGCCCGCGCTCAATCACGGCAGGGGTAATAAAGCGGCACAGCGCCTGATCGTCCACCACATTCACCAGGCGATGGCGCGCTTCAGCGGCCAAAAATACTTGCTGATTTAAGGCTTGATCGTCGGTGGCCGCAATCACCAGCCACACCCCGTCGATCTGGGCCGGCTCAAAATCGGCTGCCAGCCACGACACCGTACCGGCATCTAACCAGCCCTGAATGGCCTGATTGACCTTGGGTGCCACCAACTGCACCTGCGCTTGGCTGTTTAATAGGGCTGCGATCTTACGCTCTGCCACCATGCCGCCGCCCACCACTAAGACGGGCTTGTCGGTTAAATCTGCAAACAAAGGGAAATAGGCCATACGGCGTCCTTAAAGCGAAACCAAAACCCTAATTTAGCCATCTAGACGTAAATAGTAAAATACCCAATTGGCCTTAGCTCACAACCAAACGTTATATACGCACGCCACACTCACCGCTCTAAACCCCTTCTTCACTTTGGCTTATTCAGTCATCTTTACCCCATATGGTTTTTGGTTATAAGCACAGCTGTTAATGTTATTTTACACGTCTAGACGTCTGTTGCTACGATGGCCTTATGACAAAAACAAGCATGGAGTGACTTTTATGGTCAGCCAAATCAACCCCTTGCCGTGGCAACCCCCGCAGGCAACGACTGCAGTACTAAATGCCTTGGCAGATAAAATCCGCCTCTTAGACATTCGCCTGCGCTACATCACCGAGCAAGCGCTAGACAGCCGCTTGGCCTCCAGCCTCGCCGCCGAAGACATGGTGCTCACCGATGCCATTGCGCGCCAGCAGCTGCCGATTACCATCTTCACCCTAGCCACCGGCAAGCTACCGCTCGAAACCTTGGCCTTACTGCCTCAGGTTCAGCGCCGCTACGGACTCACTGTGACCACCGTAGCACCAGACCCAGAGGCTACTGCTGCCTACGAAGCCAAGCATGGTGCGTTCGCTTTTTACGACAGCGTGCCGCTGCGCCAGCGCTGCTGTCACATTCGTAAAATTGAACCCTTAAATCGCGCCTTAGTAGGCGCCGATGCTTGGCTTACCGGCCAACGTCAGGCGCAATCGGTGACCCGCGCCACGCTGTCGTTTCATCAGCTTGATGACGAACGGCAAATGGCCAAATTCAACCCGCTGTTTGATTGGTCAGAGGCTGACGTTTGGGCCTACATCCAGCATTTCGACGTGCCCTGCAACGCTTTATACCAACAGGGTTATCCCAGCATTGGCTGCGACCCTTGCACCAAAGCCGTACGCGCCGACCAAGACATCCGTGCCGGCCGCTGGTGGTGGGAGCAACAAGACAGCAAAGAGTGTGGCCTCCACCCTTCCTCTCAATCCAACCCAAGCGAGTCTTAGTATGACCACATTACACACTACCCACCTTGACTGGCTTGAAGCCGAAGCCATCCACATCATTCGTGAAGTGGCAGCCGAAGCCCGCCACCCCGCGCTGTTGTTTTCCGGCGGCAAAGATTCTGTCGTGCTGCTGGCCCTAGCCTGTAAAGCCTTTACTTTTGGTGATCGGCCCTTGCGGCTGCCGTTTACGCTGGTGCACATCGACACCGGCCACAACTACCCCGAAGTCATTGCCTTTCGCGACCAAACCGCGGCGCGCGTAGGCGCACCTTTGGTGATTGGCCACGTAGAAGACTCCATCGCCAAAGGCACGGTGGTGCTGCGCCACGCCACCGATTCACGCAATGCAGCTCAAGCCGTGACGCTGCTAGAAACCATTGCCGAGCAAGGGTTTGATGCCCTAATGGGCGGGGCTAGACGCGATGAAGAAAAAGCCCGCGCCAAAGAACGTATTTTTTCTTTTCGGGATGAATTCGGCCAATGGGATCCTAAAGCTCAGCGTCCAGAGCTTTGGTCGCTCTACAACACTCGCCTGAACGCGGGCGAACACATGCGCGTTTTCCCTATTTCCAACTGGACCGAGCTAGACATCTGGCAATACATCGAGCGCGAAGGTTTGGCGCTGCCCGACATTTATTACGCCCATCGGCGCGAGGTGGTCGAGCGCCGCGGCCTGTTGGTGCCGGTGACGGCCTACACGCCAAAGGCGGCCAACGAAGACAGCAGCGTGCGCTCGGTACGGTTTCGCACCGTCGGCGACATCAGCTGCACCTGCCCTGTGGCCAGCGAAGCGGCCACGCCCGCCGACATCATCCGCGAAACCGCCCTGAGCCAGATTTCTGAGCGCAGCGCCACCCGCCTAGACGACCAGGTTTCTGAAGTCGCCATGGAAGAACGTAAACGCGCCGGCTATTTTTAAGCCCAGACCCAACCGCCCCATTGCAGCACGAAAAGGACCCTTATGAGCACCCAACCTTCTGTTTTAAGATTCATCACCGCCGGCAGCGTCGACGATGGTAAATCGACCTTGATTGGCCGTCTGCTGTACGACAGCCACGCCCTCTTAAGCGACCAGCTGGATCGACTTCATCACGACCACAGCAAGCGCACCGACGACGGCGTGCCAGATTTTGCCTCGCTCACCGACGGCCTTGCGGCGGAACGAGAACAAGGCATCACCATCGACGTGGCCTATCGCTACTTCAACACCGCTGAGCGTAAATTCATCATTGCCGACACGCCTGGCCATGAACAATACACCCGCAATATGGTCACCGGCGCCTCCACTGCCCACGCCGCCATTGTGCTGATCGACGCCAGCCGCCTCGACTTAAGCCAGAGCGAGCCGCAGCTATTGCCCCAAACTAAGCGCCACAGCGCCTTATTGAAGCTATTGGGTTGCCCTCACATTGTGGTGGCGGTTAATAAGCTGGACTTACTCAATCACGATCAAGGCGCTTTTGAGGCGATTACCGCCGCCTATGCGCGCTTGGCTGACAGCCTAGGCCTACAGCCTGAGCAGATCCACTATGTACCGATTTCGGCGCTCTACGGCGACAATATTGTCGCCGCCAGCACCAATTTACCTTGGTATCAAGGCCCAGCCTTATTGAGCTTATTGTCTGGCCTGAGCACCGACCGCAGTCTACCCGACGACGCTAAAGCCGCCATTTTCCCCGTCCAGCGCGTGGCCAGACAGGATGGCAGCGCCGCCGATGATTTTCGCGGCTACCAAGGACGGCTAGAACAAGGCCAGCTCAGCGTAGGCCAGCCGGTATGGATCGAACCTGCGGGCAAGCTCAGCCACATTCAATCCTTGCTCGGCCTAGAAGGCGCCGTGACCCACGCCCAAGCAGGCGACCTCCTCACCTTAACCTTAACCGAAGACATTGATGTGTCGCGCGGCGACACCATTGTGGCGGCCAATTCACCCTATCTAGCCACCAAACGGTTGACCGCCTCTCTGTGCTGGTTTGACCAACGTCCGCTCAATCCGGCTCGGCGCTATTGGCTCAAACACGGCACTCAAACCGTGTACGCCAAGGTCAGTCAAGTGCTGAGCGTCTGGGACGTCCACACCCTCAGCCACGGTAGCGAAGCCGAAACCTTAGCCTTAAACGACATCGGCAGCGTCCAGCTCAGCCTACAGCAGGCCATTGTGCCCACGCTGTACCAAGACAACCCCAATACCGGCGCTTTCATCCTCATCGATGAAGCCACCAACCAAACCGTGGCGGCAGGCATGATCACGGCGCTGAGCCAATAAGCTCCTTCCCATTCATCTAAGAACACGACCACAAAGGATTCTCATGAGCGCGCTTGCTTTTCCGCTTGACCCTGCACTTGCCCAGCAGCTGACGGCGCTGAACGCCACCCAGCTTGCCTGGCTATCCGGCTATTGTTGGGCACAAAGCCAAACCGACCCTCTCAATCTAGAGGCGCTGTTGACGCCGACGGCCACCGAAGTGGCGGCACGGCAAATCACCATTTTATCGGCCTCACAAACCGGCAATGCGCGCCGCGTTGCCGAAGCCTTACTGTTGCGCCTCGATGGCTTGGGCCTTAAAGTGCGCCTAAGCGGCGTGGCCGACTACAAAAGTAAGCAACTGAGCCAAGAGGACATCGTGCTGTTGGTGACCTCCACCCAAGGCGAAGGCGAGCCGCCGGAAGAAGCCATTCCCCTATATCAATATCTATTCGGTAAAAAAGCGCCCGACCTGAGCGCCTTGAGCTATGCCGTTTTGTCCTTAGGCGACAGCTCTTACCCTGATTTTTGTCAGGCCGGCAAAGACTTTGATGAGCAACTGACACGCCTAGGCGCTACCCGCCTGAGCCCACGGCAAGATTGCGACCTTGACCACGAAGCCGACGCCGACGCTTGGTGTGCCCAAATCAGCCAGACCTTGGCCGCACTGGCGCCGACGCAGACGGCCGCCGCAACGGTCGCGACCGCCACAGCACCGGCCAGCGCCTACACGAAAGCCCAGCCGTATCACGCCACCCTGTCGCTGCGCCAAAAAATCACCGCCAGCGGCGCCGCCAAAGACATTCAGCACGTGGTCATCGACTTAGGCGATTCCGGCATCCACTATCAGCCCGGAGATGCGCTTGGCGTTTGGCCCAGCAATGAGCCAGCATTAGTCGACGCCATTCTGGCCGCGACTGGCTTTAACGGCGATGACCTGGTCACCCTCACCGACGGCCAACAACAGCCGCTGCGCGCCGTGCTGTTACACCATGCCGAACTGACCCAAAACACGCCGCAATTCGTGAAAGGCTATGCCCAACTGGGCCAGATTGAGCCCTTACTGGCCTTCATCGACGACGCCAAGGCCTTGAATGACTACATAGCCAGCACGCCCATTGTCGCCATTTTGCGCCGCCATCCTTTGTCGCCCAGCGTCCTTGATGCCCAAACTTTTTACAGCCTGCTGCGGCCGCTGACGCCCCGCCTGTACTCCATCGCCTCGGCCCAAGCGGAAGTGGACAACGAAGTACACCTCACGGTGGCCCTGACCCATTTTGAACACGAAGGTGAATCCTTTAACGGCACCGCCTCGGGATTTTTGGGCGCCCGCTTGCAAGAAGACGAATCGGTTCAGGTTTACATTGAGCCCAATCCGCATTTTCGTCTGCCCCACGACCCCGCCACCGACATCATCATGATCGGCGCCGGTACCGGCGTGGCTCCCTATCGCGCCTTCATGCAGCAGCGCGAATATGAAGCCGCCAGCGGCAAGAACTGGCTGGTGTTCGGCAATCAACGCTTCATCGATGATTTTTTATACCAAACCGAATGGCAGCAATGGCACAAGCAAGGCCTGCTGCACCAAGTTAGCCTGGCCTGGTCGCGCCAGAATCCACAGCAAAAAACCTATGTTCAAGATCGGCTGCGTCAAGAAGCTGTACAGCTATGGCAATGGCTGCAAAACGGTGCCCACCTCTATGTTTGCGGCGACGCCAATCGCATGGCGCGCGACGTTGAAGCGACCTTACTTGAGCTGATCGCCGCACAAGGCCAGCTCGATGCCGACGACGCCCGCGACTATTTAAACGACTTACGCGAACAAGGGCGCTATCAGCGCGACGTGTATTAAACCCATAAGATGACCCTAGGAACCCACATTATGTCTACCACCCCCGACCCCAAAGCCAAGCTGCCCAATGCACCGCTGTCCGATAACGAGCGCCTTAAAGGCCAGAGCCAACACCTGCGCGGCAGCATTGCCGCCGACCTCCACGACGGCCTCACCGGTGGTTTTAACGGCGATAATTTCCAGTTGATTCGCTTTCACGGCATGTATGAACAAGACGACCGCGACATCCGCGCCGAGCGCGTGGCCCAAAAGCTGGAGCCGCTAAAAAACGTGATGCTGCGCTGCCGCCTGCCTGGCGGCATCATCAGCCCCCAGCAATGGCTAGGCATCGACCAATTTGCCAGCGAACACACCCTATACCAAAGCATTCGCCTCACCAATCGCCAAACCTTTCAGTTTCATGGCGTGCTCAAAGACGACATCAAGCCCATGCACCAATGGCTGCACCAGCTGGGCCTTGACTCCATCGCCACCGCCGGCGACGTCAATCGCAACGTGTTGTGCACGTCGAATCCGGTTGAATCTAAGCTGCATCAACAAGCTTATGAATGGGCCAAGAAGATTTCTGAGCATCTATTGCCGCAAACCCGTGCCTATGCCGAAATTTGGCTAGACGGCGAAAAGCTGCACAGCAGCGAAGACCAAAGCGTGGTCGAGCCGATTTTGGGCGACCACTATCTGCCGCGTAAATTTAAAACCACGGTGGTGATTCCGCCCTTAAACGACGTCGACATCCACGCCAATGACTTAAACTTTGTCGCCATTGCCGAAGACGGTGAGCTAGTAGGCTTTAACGTATTGGTAGGCGGTGGCCTATCCATGGAGCACGGCAACCAAGCCACCTACCCCAATACCGCCCGTGAATTCGGCTTCATCCCCTTAAGCCATACCCTCGCTGCGGCAGCGGCCGTGGTCACCACGCAACGTGACTGGGGCGACCGCAGCAACCGTAAGGCCGCCAAAACCCGCTACACCTTAGAGCGGGTGGGCACAGAAGCCTTTATTGCCGAGGTGGAAGCGCGCATGGAAACCGCTTTTGCACCGATTCGGCCCTATCACTTTGACGCCCGCGGCGACCGCATTGGCTGGGTAGCGGGCACGGATGGCCGCTGGCATTTAACCTTATTCATCGAAAACGGCCGCCTCATCGACGCCGACCAGCCGCTGAAAACAGGCGTGCGTGAGCTGGCTAAAGTTCACCAAGGCGATTTTCGCCTCACCGCCAACCAGAACCTCATTGTGGCCAATGTGGCTGAGGCCGACAAAGCCGACATTGAAGCCATTGCCCGCGCCCACGGCCTCATCCGCGCCGAGCTGACGCCGCAGCGGCAAGCCTCGATGGCCTGCGTGTCTTTGCCCACCTGCCCATTAGCCATGGCCGAGGCCGAACGCTTCTTGCCCGAATTCGTCGACCAGATTGAGGCCATTATGGGCCGTCACGGCGTGGCCGAAGACGACATTGTTCTACGCGTTACGGGCTGTCCCAACGGCTGTGGCCGCGCCATGCTGGCCGAAATAGCCCTAGTCGGCAAGGCCGTTGGCCGCTACAACCTCCATCTAGGCGGCAACCGCACCGGCACACGCATCCCCCGCTTGGATCGCGAGAACATCACCGTCGCCGAAATTCTGACACGGCTGGACGAACTGATCGGCGCTTGGGCGCGCTCGCGCAGCCCCCACGAAGACTTTGGCGATTTTGTCATCCGCAGCGGCGTAATTAAGCCTGTACTCAATCCCGCCCTCGACTTTTACCACCCTGAGCGCGTCAGCGCCTAGCCCGGAAGGATGCCCTTATGTCTATCTTCACCCAACGCTGGCGCCAACGCCTCACTGCCCTGGCTCTTAGCCTCTCCTTGGCGGCCTGCGGCAGCGCGCCCGACACCACCAATGGCCACGACATTGAACTCATGAACGTGTCCTACGACGTCACCCGCGACTTCTACCAAGCCTATAACCCGATGTTTGTGGCCGAATATGAGGCGGCCCATCCCGGTAGCCGCGTGCGCATTGCTCAATCTCACGGCGGCTCAACCAAACAAACCTTGGCCGTGGCCAACGGCTTGCCGGCCGATGTCGTGACCATGAACCAAAGCAGCGACCTCAATTTGCTGGTGTCGCGCCAGCTGGTCGCGCCCGACTGGGCTAAGCAACTACCCAATGGCGCCATGCCCTACACCAGCACCACGGTGTTTTTAGTGCGCACTGGCAACCCCAAAAACATCCGCGACTGGGCCGACCTTGTCGGCCACGATGCCCAAGTGATTTTTGCCAATCCGAAAACCTCTGGCAACGGTCGCTACGCTTTTTTGGCCGCCTATGGCAGCGCCTTAAAAACCCATCACGGCGATCATGACGCCGCCCGAGCCTATATGCGCACTCTATTCCAAAACATCCCTGTTTTAGACAGCGGCGGGCGTGCTGCCACCACCACCTTTGTGCAGCGACAAATTGGCGACGTACTCGTTGCGCCTGAAAATGAGGCCCAACTGGCCAGACGTGAATTCGGCCCAGACGCTTTTGAAGTGGTCTATCCCAGCTACTCCATCGTCATCGAAAGCCCCATGGCAGTGGTTCAGCCGGTGACGCAAAAAAAAGGCAGCCAGGCCGTCGCCACGGCGTATTTACAAGGCCACTGGGCTAAGCCTGCGCAAGATTTAGCCGCCTCGCTGTTTCTACGCCCGCAAGACCCTGAGGTTTTGGCCGCCCATACCGCGCAGTTTCCTAATATTGAACGCTTCTTGGCCCAAGACGTTTTTGGCAGCTGGGACAGCATCATGACCACTTATTTTGCCGATGGCGGCGTGCTGGATCAAATCAGCCAACCGCCGCGCTGAATTCGGAGCCCACTATGCGCTTATTGACCACCGCCACCGTTCTACCTGGCTTTCGCCTCAGCCTGGCCGTGTCGATTTTATGGCTGTCGCTGCTGGTGTTTTTACCCTTCATCATGCTGGCCTTAAGCATAGGCAATATGGGCTGGGCCAATGCGTGGCACACCGTCACCGACGCCCGCGTGCTGGCGGCGCTGTGGCTTACCCTCAAGCTGTCGCTATACGCCACCCTCATCAATATGGTGTTTGGCACGCTGTTGGCCTGGGTCTTGGTGCGCTATGACTTTTGGGGCAAAAGCCTGCTAAATGCGCTAGTCGACCTGCCGTTTGCCCTTCCCACGGCGGTCACCGGCATCGCCCTAGCCACCCTGTATGCGCCTAACGGCCTGATTGGCCAATGGCTGGCGAAAATCAACGTCAAGGTGGCCTTTACCCCCAACGGTATTTTATTGGCCCTCATCGTCGTCAGCCTGCCGTTTGTGGTGCGGGCGGTGCAGCCGGTTTTGGCACAGCTACAGCCAGAATGGGAAGAAGCCGCCACCACGCTCGGGGCCACGCGCTGGACGATTTTTCGGCGGGTGCTGCTGCCCGAACTGATGCCGGCCTTATTGATGGGATCGGGCATGATGTTTGCGCGCGCCACAGGAGAATATGGCTCAGTGATCTTCATCGCCGGCAATCTGCCGTTTGTGTCAGAAATTCTGCCCCTCATCATCAACGCCAAATTGGAACAGTTTGACGTACAAGGTGCGGCCGCCGTGGCCCTCTTTATGCTGCTGATCTCCTTTGTGATTTTATTGACCCTTAACGTCAGCCAATGGCTGTTAACCCAACGCATGGAGCGTCGCTCATGAGCCCTCAATCACACAATACCCGCCTGACCGAACCGCGGTGGGTGCGCATCCTGCTGCTGACGCTGGCGCTGGCCTTTGTCGGCCTGATGCTGATCGTGCCGCTGATCTCGGTATTCATGGAAGCGTTGCGGCAAGGCTGGCGTCTGTATGTGGCGGCGCTCACCGAAGCCGATGCCCTCGCTGCCATCCGCTTAACGCTCTTAACTGCAGCCATCGTGGTGCCCATCAACGCTGTACTGGGCGTGGCCATGGCGTGGTTGTTGACGCGCTTTCAATTCAGAGGCAAAGCGTGGTTGACCACCTTATTGGACTTGCCGTTTTCGGTGTCACCCGTGGTGGCGGGGTTGATGTTCGTGCTGTTGTTTGGCAGTCACAGCATCATCGGCGGCTATTTGGAGGCACATAATGTCCGCATTATTTTTGCCCTGCCCGGCATTGTCTTGGCCACCCTCTTTGTCACCTTCCCCTTTGTGGCGCGCGAACTGATGCCGGTGATGCAGGCCCAAGGAGATGAAGAAGAGCAAGCGGCGTTGATCTTAGGCGCCAGCGGTTGGCAGATGTTCTGGCGCATCACCTTGCCCAATATTAAATGGGCCTTGCTCTACGGTGTCATCCTCACCAACGCCCGCGCCATGGGTGAATTTGGCGCCGTCAGCGTGGTGTCTGGCCACATTCGCGGCCAAACCAACACCATCCCGCTGTTCGTTGAGATCATGTACAACGAATACAATTTTGTGGCGGCCTTTGCCGCCGCCAGCCTCTTGGCCTTTTTAGCGCTGATCACCCTCGCCCTGCAGCATGGCCTCGCCTATTGGCAGCAACGCCAATACGATCGAGCCCAACGCGCCACCGCCGTCATTGAAAGGTCCCCCTCATGAGCATCCGCATTCAACACTTAAACAAACACTATGGCACCACCCAAGCCTTGCACGACATCAGCCTCACCGTGCCCAGCGGCCAGCTAGTGGCCTTACTGGGCCCCAGCGGCTGCGGCAAAACCACGCTGCTGCGCACCATCGCCGGCCTAGAAGCCGCCACCTCTGGCCACATTTTTCTCGATGACGTTGACGTCAGCCAACACAGCGTCAACCAGCGTGGCATTGGCTTTATGTTCCAAAACTATGCCTTGTTCCGCCACATGAGCGTGTTCGACAACGTCGCCTTTGGCCTACAGGTGCAGCCACGGGCCCAGCGGCCAAATAAAGCAAGCATCCACCAGAAGGTGATGGATTTACTGCAGCTGGTGCAGCTGGCCCATCTGGCCCACGCCTATCCCAGCAGCCTCTCTGGCGGCCAACGCCAACGCGTTGCGCTGGCGCGTTCTTTGGCCGTCTCGCCCAAACTCTTACTATTAGACGAGCCGTTTGGCGCCCTCGACGCCAAAGTGCGTAAAGAACTACGCACCTGGCTACGCGACATCCACCATGAGCTAGGCATCACCAGCCTTTTAGTGACCCACGACCAAGAAGAGGCTTTAGCCATTGCCGACCAAATTGTGGTTATGAACCAAGGCCGCATCGCCCAAATAGGCGCCCCCGAAACGCTGTATCAGCAGCCTGACAATGCCTTCGTGACTGAGTTTTTAGGCGACGTGAATGCCTTTCACGGCCGCCAGCAAGGGCCAGAGTTTGTCGTGGGTGCCTATCGCTACCCCGCCGCCGGCTTTGCTGCCTCGGTGCAGCAAGCCGCCGTCGCCTATGTGCGCCCACATGAGCTACTGCTCTCGCGCGCGCTTGATCAGCCTGCCTTAGCCCAAGGCCAAATCAGCCACATTGACGCCTTTGGCCCCATGGTGCGCCTCAGCCTCAAGCGCAGCAGCGGCGACGGTAAACCCATCGACGTCTTGCTGACTCATGCCGAACAACAGCAGGCTCGATACCAACAGGGCGATTGGGTGGCGGTGACACCGCGCCAGGCCAAAATTTTTACCGAAACCGAACTGGTGGGCTTCATGATTTAACGTTGACCGCGAGCGACATAAACACTTGTTTTAAAGCATGACGCCTCGCCTTCATTCACCGATTTAACCAAGCCTGTGCTAAGCTAGACCTTCTAGTTAGAAGACTTCGCTTTTTGACAACGAGGTGTACACGCAATGGCACAATCCTCATTAGCACAGGCGAGCCTAGGCTCGCGCTGGCCCAAATGCTTGGCCCACAATGATGAGCCCAATCGTGTGGTGCTGCACATCGGCCAGCACCGCAGCGAATGCCGCATCGGCGCCCACGAACGCATCAGCCTCGCCTTCGGCACCCTCAGCCTGCCCAAGCAGTTTTTTCAACACGATCTGCCCAATGCCTTAGAAATGGAAGCGGCCATTGCCTACGTTGAAGACGAAGTAGCCAAGGCTTGGCCCTCGATTCAACGCTTAGAGGCCCCGCAGCTGTTTAGCCGCGATGCCTGTCTGCATGAGGTCGCTCAGCTGGCCCAGGCCCCTCTACAGGGCACGCCGATTTGGGTCTTGCCCACCGACGCCGTCGAACAGCTATTTAATCGGCTCACCTACATCATCGAAGGGCGCCCCGCCAGCATCGAGGGCCTTCCCACCAACAAACCGTTTATGGCCGCCACCTTGATTTTGCGCGAATGGCTACACCATCTGCGGTTTCAAGAAATCACCCTGATCCCTTAATCGGGGCAGATTCAAGCTGCAAACAGCATGAAGGCCAGCATAGACGCCTAAGGTGTCCACGCTGGCCTCTTGCCATCGGCCCATCAACATCCGTTAGGGCACATCATCCTGTTCTTGCGTCTCATCACCTAAATGCCGATCATTCAGCTTATCTTGCTCAGCCAAAACCAAGGCCGCCGGCACCGACAGCTTATAAGCCAAGAAAATGGCGATGGCGCCGGCGCTGAATTTACCAATGATTAAGGGCAAGATAATGGTGGGCTGGAAGTTGGCGGCAAAAGACAGATGGTCGCCCAATAAAAACGCGGCACACACCCCAAACGAAATATTGATGACTTTATCCTTAGGCGGCATGTCGCGAATCAAGGTAAACATCGCCAAAATATTGGCCATGGTCGCCAACAAGCCTGCACTACCCGCTGGCGACAGCCCCAACCAATCGCCCACCACGGCCAGCGGCCTAGCCGCATGTTTGCGAATCAAATACACCATGGGGAAAGCGCCGGCGAGCATGATGCCAATATAGCCTGCCGTTTCTAGGGCTCGAAACTGATCCAGTTCATCCGCCATAATCGGGTCGAACCCCCACGAACCCAGCACGCTGCTGAAAAAGCCGGTAAAAATTTCCACGATCGAAAACACCAACACCAGCTTAATCAAGGCATCCATGATGCGGCCGAACAGCATAAAACCCGCAATCATCGCATTCGGCACCAACTTCAGCCCCAAGGCAATCAAGGCCACAAACACAAACAGCGGCAGCAGGTTAATCAAGATTTGCATAATCGAGATGGCAAACACGTGCGTGGGCGCCGCCGTGGTGCTGATGATGGTGCGAATGTCGGTGTCAAACGTCACAATCAAAACCGTGGCAATGAAGGCCCCAATCGGAATAGATAAAACGCCCGACATAATGCCCAAGGCCATGTATTTATGATCGCGCCGATTCAGCATGGCCAAGCCCATGGGAATGGAAAACACAATGGTGGCGCCCGACATAAAGCCCACCACCATCGCCATCACCCAACCCTCATAAGAGGCCTTTAAAGCGTTGGCTAGCTGATAGCCGCCCATGTCTGAAGCCAATATGGCTGTGGCCGCTAAGGCAGGATCGGCGCCGATCAGTTCAAACACCGGGCTGATAAACTGGCTGATAAACCAAGTTAAATACGGAATGGCCGCCATAATGCCGGCCGCGGGAACGAAAATGTGACCAACGGTGTGAACGCCATTCATGAATTCCCGACCAATGCCGTGTTCAGGATTTCGAATCGCCCCGAAGGCGCCCATTACCGCACAAATCATGATGATGTACACAATCACCGTGCCAATTACTTCCATGAGTCTACTCCTCTATTTTACTTATCTGGCCGTCCTGCATCGCTTGCTAGGTGAAGCGGAACGGCCAAGCGTCAGTATTTTGAGTCAAAAGCATCCCTACCCACCCTTTGGATGGGTTTGTTTTCGCATCAAATTCTTGGGCTTAATGATGCCAATTACGGCGGGTTGAGGGTT
This sequence comes from Neisseriaceae bacterium CLB008, assembly GCA_041228285.1. Taxonomy (NCBI): domain Bacteria; kingdom Pseudomonadati; phylum Pseudomonadota; class Betaproteobacteria; order Neisseriales; family Neisseriaceae; species Neisseriaceae bacterium CLB_ANTARCTIC_008. The sequence continues at coordinate 1,655,064 of CP166133.1, forward strand.
TCTAACATGACTTTCTCCTGGTTTGATTATGGTTGTTATGGTGTCGCTTTAAGGCTTGATTGAGGTACGGCCTCTGTAGAACAGGCTCGAAGGCAGCGACTATGGCCTTCGAGCCCAAAGCTCTGGCATGGCCAGCCAAAGGTTATTTTGCTGGCTGATTGGCCTGTTGCGCGCGGGCAATGAGCCAGTCAAACAACCCTTGTTGGTCTTGATCCTCGGTGGCGCTCAGCTCTGGATGCCACTGCACCACTAACCAATTAGGCTGATCAGCCAGAGCCACGGCCTCAATCACGCCATCTGGCGCCCAGGCAATCGCTTCAAGGCCTTGACCTAATTGTTTAATCGCCTGGTGATGCCAGGACACCGTTTCCACCTGCGTGCCGATGAGTTCGGCCAGATGGCTATCGCCAGCGACATCCACCCCATGCTTTATGGGCTGACGCTGCTCATCGCGGTGGCGCACCGTCTCGCCAAAAACATCGGATAGATGAACATGCAGCGTGCCGCCCAAGACCGTATTTAAAACCTGCATGCCGCGACAAATCGCCAAGACTGGCTTCGGTTGAGCCAATAAGGCCTCCACCAAGGCGGCTTCAGCGCTGTCCCGTTCAGGACTGAGGCCGTAAATCGTCTCGTGATCGGCGCCGCCATAGCGCTTTGGGTCGATGTCGCCCCCGCCAATGAGCACCACCGCATCGACGCAGCTAAGCCACTCTTGCGCCCCATCGGTACATTGGCTGGGCAATAACACCGGCACCCCGCCCGCCCTCATCACGGCATCCACATAGGGGACGGGCGTGTGCCAGCCGTGGTCGGCGCTGGCAGGATACGTGGTCAAGCCAATAACGGGTTTCTTCATAGCTGCCCCTTTACCGCCGCCACAAAAATCGCCGCATAATCGTCTGCGCTCAAGTTGATGGGGTTGCCACCATCGCTTGGGTCTAATTTTGCCGCCGCCCCAATTTCTGCTGCGCGACTGGCGTCTATGCCGATTTCAGCCAAGCTGTGCGGAATATTCAAGCTGGCCCGCAGCGCCACAATCCACGCCAAAAAGCCTTCGAACGTCGGGTCTGTCAGCCCGATATAGCGAGCGGCATCGGCCAAGCGTTCGGCAATCGCAGGACGGTTGCGCACCAGCACATAAGGCAACATAATGGCATTGGCCAATCCGTGATGGGTATCAAACACCGCACCAATGGGATGCGACAGCGCATGCACGCCACCTAGACCTTTTTGAAAAGCGGTGGCGCCCATAATCGACGCGGCCAGCATGTGCGAGCGCGCTTCTAAGTCGCCGCCATCCGCACAAGCTCGTGGCAGCCAATCGTGCACCAGCTTCATGCCCTCTAAAGCCACCCCTTGCGCCAGCGGATGATAAAACGGTGAGCAATAAGCCTCTAAGTTATGGACAAAGGCGTCAATGCCGGTGGCCGCAGTTAAGTGCTGCGGTAGGCCCACGGTGAGCTCTGGATCGGCCAAGACGATTTTGGGCAGCATGCTGGGGTGAAAAATAATGACTTTACGATGCGCCGCTTCATCGATGATGAGAGAAGCGCGCCCCACTTCTGAGCCCGTCCCGGCCGTGGTAGGGATGGCGATGGAGGGCGCCACGCCCGCCTCGTTCACCCGCGTCCAATTGTCGCCTTCATCTTCAAAGTCCCACAGCGGCCGCGTTTGTCCCGCCATCAGCGCAATCGCCTTGCCCACGTCTAAAGCACTGCCGCCGCCAATGGCGATCACGCCATCGTGGCCGCCATCTCGATACAGCGTCACGCCATTGTTGACGTCGATGCCGCCAGGGTTTGGGCGAACCTGGTCGAATAGGCCAAAGTCAGGCAAGGCAGACTGTAATAAGGCTTTTAAATCGGTCAGAATGGGCAGCTTGGCCAAGCCCGAATCCGTCACCAATAATGGTTTTTTAATGTTTAATTCGGCACACAGCGCAGGCAGTTCTTTAATGCGGCCAGCGCCAAAACGAATGGCGGTTGGGTAGTGCCAGTTGGCGGTTAAGTTCATGTTCAACTCCTCATCTCATTTAGTTAATGTTCATCAGCCTTAGGCAATACGAAAATGGTAAGACTTCACCCGCGTCAGCTGGGCATAGCCCAAGCTGGATAAAGAAATGCCGTGGCCGGTGTCTTTCACGCCGGTCCACGCCAGCGCTGGATCAAGATAATCACAGCGATTCATGAATACGGTGCCGGTTTCAATCTCGGCGGCCAGGCGCGCCGCCGCCGTCTCGTCCTGAGTCCAGATGGATGCGGTCAAGCCATAGTCGCTGTCGTTCATGAGGCGAACCGCCTCTGCATCCCCTTCGACCTTCATGATGCCGACTACCGGGCCAAAGCTCTCTTCCGTCATCACCCGCATCGTGTGGTCAACCCCCACCAAAACCTGCGGTGCCAGATACGGCGTCCCGGCTTGACTCAACGGGAAGTCGGCCTCATCAATCAACGCCTTAGCACCCTGCTGCACCGCCTCGGCAATTTGGCCCCGAACAAAATCAGCCGCCGACACCTTCACCAGCGGCCCTAAATTGGTGTTGGCCTCGCTGGGATTGCCCAGACGGTATTGGCGCGTATGGCCCACAAAGGCCGCGACAAAGTCATCGTAGACGGCTGCGTCTACATAAATACGCTCAATGCCACAGCAAGACTGGCCAGAATTAAAGAAGGCGCCATCGACTAAGTTTTCGGCCGCAACGGCCACATCGGCATCGGCCCGAACGTAGGCAGGGTCTTTACCGCCAAGCTCCAAGCCGGCGCCAATAAAGCGCTGGCTGAGCGCGGCCTGTACTTGATGGCCGCCGCTCACCGAGCCGGTAAAGGCCACAAAATCTACTGCCTCAGAGCGCAATAAGGCATCTGTATCCTGATGGCTTAAATGTAGATGCTGAAACACGCCGGCAGGCAGGCCTGCCGCATCAAACGCGGCTTGAAACCATTCGGCCACGGCCGGCGTTTGTGAGGAGTGTTTCAGCAACACCACATTCCCTGCCGCCAGCGCGGGCACAATGCTGTTGACTGCGGTTAAGAAAGGATAATTCCAAGGCGCCACCACCAAGACCGTGCCCACCGGCTCGTGCCGTAAAAAGCGCTTGAACCCTGCCTTTTCAGCCGGCACCACATCGGCTAACGCCTCTTCGGCAATCGCCAACATGTGGCGGGCGCGTTCCTCTAAACCCCTGACCTCGCCCGGCGATTGGCTAATCGGGCGGCCCATGCTTTGGGTAATGGTGTGGGCAACGTCATCTTGATGAGCCACCAGCCAATCAATGGCGGCACCAATCAAGCGCTTGCGTTCGGCCAGCGGCGTGTTGTTCCAGCCCCCTTGGGCACTTTTAGCGGCGGCAATGGCCGCATCAATACCGGCTTTATCGGCGTAGTTTTTGGTGTAAAGCGCTTGCCCATCAATAGGTGAAACCACGGTAAATGTTTGCTTCATATTCAATCCTTAGGGGTCTATCGAGACCATATCGTTTAAATAATTTCAAAATAGCGACGGCGTTCCCAATCGCTGACGTGTTTTTGAAACTCTCGCTCTTCCCATTCGCGGGTACTGGCGTAATGATCCACAAAGTCATCGCCCAGCCATTCACGCGCCGTGTCTGAGGCGCGTAGCCGCTGAGCCGCATCCCATAGGCTACGCGGCAGCGTTAATTCTGGCGGCGGCGTCGCTGCATAGGCGTTGCCCTTATAGGCGGCATCTGGCTCAATCTGGTTGGCAATGCCGTGTAGGCCGGCAGCAAAAATGGCGGCCGCCACCAGATAAGGATTGCAGTCTGCCCCTGGCACTCGATATTCAATACGCTGTGATTTAGGGCTGCCGCTGATGGCGCGAATCGCCGTGGTGCGGTTGTCTAAGCCCCATAAGGCAGAGGTCGGCGCCCAATAGCCGGGCACCAAGCGGCGATAGCTGTTGATGGTCGGTGCATGAATGGCCATTAAATCGGCCGCCATGTTCTGTAAGCCGCCGACAAACCAGCGCATCTCCTGGCTGATGTTGCCCGGCTGAGTATCGTCGTAAAAAGCGCTGCTGCCATCAGAGCGTTTGAGCGACACGTGTACATGACCGCCCTGACCCGCATGATCTTGATGCCACTTAGCCATGAACGACACCATGCGGCCCTGCTTTTGTGCCAATACTTTAGAATAGGTTTTAAACAAGGCCGCATTGTCGGCAGCCAAATGGGTTTCCATCACCTGAAGGGCCACTTCTAGCTGGCCTGGGCCCGTTTCTTCATGGAAGCTTTCTACTGGAATTTGCATGTGGTTACACACGCCTAAAAGGCCTTCATAAAAATCATTGTTCACGCCGGTACGCAAAATGGAATAACCAAACGGGCCATGCCCCAGAGGAATGGGCTCATAAAAATCGCGGGCGCGTAAGGATTCATGCGACTCATTGGTGACCAGCATTTCATATTCAAAGCCGGCGGCGGTTTCAAAACCCATCTCCTGAGCACGCGCCAATACTTTATTCAGAATTTGTCGCGGACACAGCGGCTTCATGTGGCCAATAATTTGCCCCGGCACCAAGATCGTGCCCTGCTCTAGCGGTAGCTCGCGCCATAGCTCAGGCAATAGCTGCACTTGAGCATCGGCGTAGCCCGTGGCCCAGCCCGATAGATTGATGTTGTCAAACAGCTCATCGTTGACGTCCCAGCCAAACACCACGTCGCAGAACGCAAAATGATTGTCTAATGCCGATAAGAACTTCTCGGTCGCCATGAACTTGCCCGCCATCACGCCATCCAGATCAAAAAAGCCCACTTTGACGTGTTTAATCTCGCGATCGGCAATCAGTTGACGTAAATCAGCCACAGCACGTTCGCGGTTGGCCTTAATCTCTGTTTCCATGTAAATCTCCTTTGTTTTTAAGGGTTTTTCTACGTTTTACGGGCGTATCTTCGCCTCTTAAAAATAGAATAAACATTATATTTGATAAAATCAAGAACAATTTGGAACAAAAATTCCAAACATTGCGGTCATGCCCCTTAAAAGCGATATAATGCAATCATCCCGTCATGTTTGAAGATGAAAGCGCCTATGCCCAACAACACCATAGCCGTGCGTTTGCGCGAAGATTACAACGCTTACACACCGGCTGAACGCAAAGTCGCCCGTGTGTTACTGAATCAATATCCACTCGCCGGCCTCGAGACCATCGCCCAACTGGCGCAAAAATCTGCCGCCAGCGGCCCCACCGTATTGCGTCTAGTCGCCAAGCTCGGCTTTAATGGCTATGTGGCCTTCCAAGAGGCGCTGCGCGCAGAGCTAGACGCCAAGCTACAGTCGCCGCTCTTGCGGCGCGATCCCAACCTCATGACCGACAACCAAGGCTTTGCGCATGGGTTTATCAATAATATTCAGCAGTTATTGCAACAGACGGCCGAGCATTTATTGCTGGCTGATTTTGAAACCGTGGTCGAGTGGTTGGGCCAACCACGCCATCGCTTATGGATCATCGGTGGCTACATCACCGGCTCTTTGGCCGAATATTTCGGCCATCACCTACAGGCTATCCGCCCGCAGGTGTCGCTATTGCGCCCGATGCCCAGAACCTGGGTTGAGCACATCGTCGACATGGGTAAAAATGATGTGTTGATTGTGTTTGATATTCGCCGCTATTGGCCTGAGTTGGCCACCTTGGTGACGCTGGCAAAAGAGCGTAAATGCCGCATTGTCCTCATCACCGACCAATGGACATCGCCCGTGGCCAGCCAGGCCGACGTCGTGCTCACCGCCTATACTGAAGGGCGTTCTGGCTGGGACACCAACGTGTCAGTGATGCTGTTGATCGACACGCTGATCGCCGCCTTAAATAACCGCGACTGGGAAGAAACCAAAAGCCGTTTGCAGCAGTTGGAAAACCTGCGCAAGCAGTTTCAGCTGGATTAAGCCACTTTTTAATCGGCCAGAATGGACCATGCCCCCGCCAACACGCTATCTGCGTTGTGCGGGGGCATGGTTGATTACCGGCCTAGGCTGCCTTATTTGGATTCGCGGGCGCGGCCTTCTAAGGTAAAGTATTCGACCACGTCTTCTGGGAAGCCTCGTTTGGCCTGCTCCAATACGCCATGCACTTCTGGCATGGCGGCCGTACCGCCGTCAACTAACTTTTGCGCATGCACGAATGCCTTGAAAAAAGCCTCTTGCAGCTGGGCATATTGGGCCCGAAACTGTGCGTCTGCCTCATATTGTTCTATGAGTTCTTGCCGTCTGATTTTATCGTAACTCATGTTATAAACTCCTTGTGTAGAATCATGACTATATCACCCTTCTCAAGACATCGCATGATTTTCGATTATTTTGACAAAACGGCCTATAGCCCGTGGGCTGGTGCTGTCAGGGGTATTCAGTCAATCGGTGGGTAGGCTGCGCTTTACCCACCCGATGCGATGTATTGATTCTCAGCGGCTGCTTTACCGTAGGGTGGGTCGTGACCCACGCGGTTTTTATGCCTTATGGTTCAAAGGCCGTGGGTAGGCTGCGCTTTACCCACCCTACCAGATGCAGCCACAAAAAAGCCGCCCGCAGGCGGCTTCTCTCACACACAGCTTACTTAGGTTCTTCTTCCACCAACATCGCCCGCAACACCTTTTTCTGGATTTTACCGGTTGAGGTTTTCGGGATGTCCTCGGTGAACACCACTTTTTTCACCACTTTAAAGCTGGCTAAATGTTCACGGCAATAGGCCACGATGTCGTCTTTGGTGACCTGCTCTTGACCTGACTTCAAGGTAATGAAGGCACAAGGCACTTCGCCCCAATAGTCGTCGGGTGCAGCCACCACGGCCACTTCCAAAATGGCAGGATGGTTGTATAAGGCATTTTCTACTTCAAGGCTGGAAATATTTTCGCCGCCCGAAATAATGATGTCCTTAGAGCGATCGCGAATCTGCACATAGCCATCTTCGTACCACACACCCACGTCACCCGTGTGAAACCAATCCTGTTCAAAGGCTTTGGCGGTTTCGGCAGGATTGTCTAAATACCCTTTCATCACGCTGTTGCCGCGTACCCATAACTCACCCACGGTGTCGCCATCTTTAGGCACGGCGCGCCCTTCCTCGTCGGCCACCTTCATGTCGCTCATGGATAAGGAATACACGCCTTGGCGCGCCATTTTGGTGGCTTTTTGGGTGGCGTCTAGCCCCACCCAATCGTCTTGAGGCTCGCACACCAAGCTTGGCCCATAGGTTTCGGTTAAGCCATACAGGTGCACCACGTTAATGCCCAAGGCCTCCATTTTGGCAATGGTGGCCGAAGCCGGTGCCGCGCCACCAGTGGCGATTTTAACCGCATGGTCGAACGGCTTTTGCACCTCTTTCGGGGCATTCACCATCATGTTGAGCACGATGGGTGCGGCACACATATGGGTGACTTTATGAGTGGCGATGGCGTTAAAAATCGCTTCCGGCCGCGGCTGACGCAGGCACACGCTGGTGCCGGCAATCGCCGCTACCGCCCAAGGGTAACACCAGCCGTTGCAGTGAAACATCGGCAGCGTCCACAAATACACCGATCCTGGCAACAGCCCAATGCCGATGATATTGCTTAAGGCATTGAGGTGAGCACCACGATGGTGGTAAACCACGCCCTTAGGCTGGCCGGTGGTGCCCGAGGTGTAGTTCAGTGAGATGGCCTGCCATTCGTCGGCCACTTCGGCATAGGCATAATCCACGCTGCCCTTAGCCCGCAAGGTTTCGTAGTCGATGCTGCCAATGAGGGCCCCGCCGCTGTAATTCACGTCATCAACGTCTACCACCAGCGGTTTTTGCTGGCAGCTGGCCAAAGCACCGCTGGCCGTGGCGTGAAACTCCTTATCGGTAAACAACACCTTGGTGCCGCTGTGATCCAAGATGTAGGCCAGCGTCTTAGCGTCTAAGCGGGTGTTCATGGTGTTCAACACCCCGCCCACCATCGCCACGGCAAAATGTAGCTCCAACATTTCCGGCACATTGGGCAACAGCGTCGACACCACGTCGCCCGTGCCAATGCCTTGCTGGGCCAAAGCATCTGCCATTTGGCGACAGCGTGCATAGGTTTCCCCCCAAGTGCGCTGAACCGGGCCGTGAATCACGGCCAAGCGATCGCGGTGCGCCATAGCGCTGCGGCGCAAGAAGGTCAGCGGCGTCAAGGCTGAGAAGTTGGCCGGATTGGGCGGCAAAGCGTCGTTAAAACGGTTGATTGCGTTCATGCTGTGTACTCCCATGCTCAAGATTCCTTCGTCTCATGCTCAGGCTCGCCGCTAGGCTCGCCACGGCCTTGCAGCCAATTGCGCTCTAATAAGATGTACAGCACAATCCCAATGCCTAAACCCCAGGTCGCGCCCTTCACCGCCAAGATGGCGCCGATCATGATGGCCACGCCGCGCTCCACATTGCTGCGATTGGCCAACATTTCAATAGCCAAATAACCACATAAATAGCCCTGAATCAACAAGGTAATCACCATGCCTAAGTTTAAGCCAGGCTTGAGTAAAGACACAATCGGCACAAACATCATGGCGATACTCATGCCCCAGAACAAGCTGGTGGCACCGCCCCAATAGCTGTCGACCACTTTACGCGGATTACTGGCGTAGCGATTGATCACCAAAACCTGACCGCCGGTCCAAGACGGACCAGACAAGCCCAACATTGGTGCCACCATGCCGTGAATAAAGTTACGAATGGCACAAATAATGCTGTTACGCTGCGGGCTAAAGGTTAGTTTCTCGTCTGGGCGCGCCTCATCGGCACGCTTAAACATAGAGTCGATCACCAAAATATCGCCAAAGGCAATGATGTAGGCGGCAAAAGCCAAAGGCAGCGCATCAATAAAATACTGTAGCGACGGCAGGCCTAGACCAAACACCGAGTAGTTCTGGATGATTTCTGTAACCGGGAACGACACCACGCCCCATTCTAAGGTCGGCATGGCCACTTCACCGATCACAATCCCGAACACATAGGCCACCAAGAACGGTACGGCAATGCCGTATTGGGCCACGTAGCGGAATAAGGGATAACGTTTACGCAGCGGCGCAGCGGTTTCCGAAAACAGCATAAAGAAGGCAAAGGCAGAGCCAAACAGGCCGGTGATCGGCATGCTCCAAATGCGGCCATCGGTGCCAAATTGAGAAATAATCGACGACACGCCCGCGCCAATCAAAATCCCCGCCTTAATCGACTCCGGCATGCGTTTCACCATCGCGTCGGCGCCTTTAAACACCCCCAGTCCTAGGAAAATCACCGCCAGCGTGAGCTGTAAGGCAATCAGCGCCAAGATACGCGCCTCACCTTCGGGATAGCCCAATAGGAAGGCCACATAGAGCGGCAGCCCTGCGGTAATCCAACCCGCAACAGAGGGATCACCAAAGCTGGTGTGCATTAAGTATAAGAAATTGTTCAAGACCACAAACGCCACTGCAATCTCGAACGGAATGCCCAAGATTTGGGTCATTAAAGCCGTGATGCTCAAGGGCACGACGCATAAAATCATGCCCTGTAAAATATCGGGAATCTCCAGTTTGTAGTGAATAAAGGGTAGTCTAAGCTTCAGAATGCCCAAAGAGTACGGCTGTTCTGCGCCATCGGCACGTTTTTTAATGCTCATTGTTATGACCCTCCAGATGCGCGCGTTCCACTGCGTCACCTATAAGTTTTTTCGTTTTAAGTTTATTTCCTCTATATCAACTGCTAAATCACCATGCCTGCTAACTTGGTTTCTAAATATTCATGAATGCCTGCACGTCCTCCTTCTCGTCCTAAACCACTGTGCTGCATGCCGCCAAATGGCGCCGCCGCACTGGTGGGGTTAATGTCGTTTAGTCCAATAATGCCAAAGCGCAAGCCTTCAAATAACCGCATGGCGCGCGCCAATTGTTCTGTATACACATAGGCCGCCAACCCATATTGGGTGTCGTTGGCTTGGCGCAAGACCGCTTCTTCCGAATCAAATGCCAACACGGCGGCCACTGGGCCAAAGGTTTCTTCACGGTAAATACGCATCTCCTCAGTCACGCCCGCCAACACCGTGGGCGCATAGAAATAGCCTTGATCAAGCCCGTCATGCAGCAACCGTTGGCCGCCGCACAGCAGCGTGGCGCCTTTGGCCACAGCGTCTTTGACCTGAGCATCAACCTTATTCAGCGCAGCTGCATTGATGAGGGGGCCAATGCTGTTGCCCGGCTCTAAGCCTGGCCCTGCTTTAAGTGCGCTCACGCGTTTCACCAGCTCGGCCAAAAAAGGTGCCATGATGTCTTGATGCACAAACAGACGGTTAGGGCTGATGCAGGCCTGGCCGGTATTCAGGAATTTCACCAGCGCCAAGCCTTTGGCCGCATGTACTGGGTCGGCATCGGCACACACAATGGCCGGCGCATGGCCACCCAACTCTAGCGACACCCGCTTTAAATGGGCCGCAGCGAGCGCATTCAGCTTTTTACCCACGGCCGTAGAGCCGGTGAAGGTCAGTTTTTGTATTCTGGGGTCTTGGCAAAACGCCTCGCCAACCGCGTCGGGACGACTCACGGTGATTAAATTCACCACGCCGGCAGGAAAGCCAGCGGCTTCAAAGATTTTCATCATCGCCACGGCGCACAGCGGTGTGCTTTCGGCCGGTTTCAGCACCACGGTACAGCCGGCCGCTAAGGCTGGCGCCAGCTTTCGGGTAATCATGGAAATCGGATAATTCCAAGGCGTGATGGCACCGACCACGCCGACGGCCTGGTGCTGTACCAAAAAGCGCTGATTATCACGGCCAGATGGAATGGTCTCGCCATAGATGCGCTTAGCCTCCTCGGCATACCAGCTCAAAAAATCGGCGCCGTACTGCACCTCGTTCAGAGCCGCCTTCAAGGGCTTGCCCTGCTCTTGGCTCATGAGCTCAGCCAGCTCGGTTTTTTGCGCCAGCATCAGGCGGTGCGCCTCGCCTAATAGACGGGCACGTTCATAAGGGTTGGTGCCCGACCAGGCGGGAAAAGCCTGGTGGGCGGCGGCGATCGCCGCCTCAATATCGGCAGGGGTGGCGTCGCCCACATCCCCCAGCCACGCACCGGTGGCTGGGTTGTGAACCGAAAAGCGGTTTTCGGCTAAACGCCATTGGCCATTAATCAACATCACGTTCTCCTCTATTATGGTTTATTATCCGTGCGCTGCTTAGATTGTCTGCGGTAGCTTAAAAATCAGCCTCAGCCAAGGCCATCACGTCTTTGCTGCCAAAGGCGATGATTTGCGCATACGCCAAATAGCGAGGCAAAACGTGGGCCAGGTAAAAACCACAGGTGTGTTGCTTGCTGCGTTTAAACGGTTCCGACAGATGCGCGCTGCGCGTCTCATCCGCCACCAGTGCCCAAGCGCGCAGCATCTGCCACGAAGTCACCACGGTTGACGCCAGCATTAAATAGTTAAACGCCATAGCACCCGGCAAGTTAGGGTCGGCTTCGCCTTGGGATAATAGCGTTGCCGTCGCCGCTTCCAGCGCCTGTAGCGACTGGCCAAACAAGGCCACATAGGCACCGTCAATCGCGGCCAGGCCTGACCACGCGGCGGCGTCTTGCTGCATTTCTGCCAGCAGCTCATTCATCGCCAAGCCCTGATCGCGCAACACCTTACGGCCCACTAAGTCCATGGCCTGAATGCCGTTGGTGCCTTCGTAAATCGGCAAAATGCGTGCATCGCGCTGATGCTGCGCCGCGCCGGCCTCTTCCACAAAGCCGCTGCCGCCGTGGCACTGTACGCCTAAAGCCGTCACCTCTTGCGCCATCTCGGTACACCAGCCCTTCACCAAGGGCGTGAGTAAGTCCAAGCGCCGCTGATGGCGGGCTAAGGCGTCAGGATCGGCGACATGCTTGGCTAAATCCACTTCGCGACAGGCCAAATAGGCCAAGGCGCGACCGGCTTCGGTTAAGCTGCGCATCAACAGCAGCATACGGCGCACGTCGGGATGGCGAATGATGGGGCCTGGTTCGCTAAAGCCTGGTGCCACGCCCTGAACCCGCTCTTGGCTATAGGCCAAGGCATGCTGATAAGCACGCTCTGAAATCGACACGCCTTGCAGGCCAACGGTGAGGCGGGCATTGTTCATCATGGTGAACATGCAGGCCAGACCACGGTTTTCAGCACCGACTAAATAGCCCACGGCGCCGCCGTTGTCGCCAAAGCTCATCACACAGGTTGGGCTGGCGTGGATGCCCATTTTGTGCTCAATCGACAGCACGCGACAGTCGTTGGCCTCGCCCAGGCTGCCGTCGGCGTTGACCATGATTTTGGGCACTAAAAACAGCGAAATACCGCGCACGCCTTCAGGTGCCCCCGGTAATCTGGCCAAGACCAGATGCACGATGTTTTCGGCCATGTCGTGCTCACCCCAGGTGATGAAGCACTTTTGGCCTTGAATTAAGTAATGATCGCCCTCGGCCTTGGCCGTGGTGCGGATATTCGATAAGTCAGACCCGGCCTGAGGCTCGGTCAAGTTCATGGTGCCGCTCCAGCGAGCGCTCACCATATTGGGTAAAAACTTTTCTTTAAGGGCCGCTGAGGCGTTTTGCTCAATCGCCTCAACCGCGCCTTGAGTCAACAATGGACACAAGCCCCACGCCATATTGGCGGCGTGAATCATTTCTTGAATCGGCGTGGCCAGCGCAAACGGTAGGCCTTGGCCTTCATAGTCGCTGCCAAACTGAATGCCGCCCCAGCCGCCGTCAACAAAGGCTTGGTAAGCCTCTTTAAACCCTGCGGGGGTGGTGATGCGGCCGTCACCGTCTAAGGTCACGCCCGCCATGTCGCCGCTGTGGTTCAAGGGCGCAATCACTTCGGCGGCCAGCTTGCCGCCCTCTTCCAGAATCGCCTCAACCAGATCGGCACTCGCGTCTTCACAGGCGCAAGCGTCGACCACGGCGGCAAAGTCGTGTAAATCATTCAGCACAAACAGCATGTCGCTGATAGGGGCTTGGTATGCCATGGTCAACTACTCCTTACATGTATTGGCCGCCGTTAATCGACAAATTGGTACCGGTCATGAAGCCTGCATCGTCAGCGGTCAAGAAGGCCACGGCGCGTGAAATGTCTTCAGGCGTGCCCAAACGGCCTACAGGTACCCCAGCAATGATCTTGTTCAAGATGTCTTCCGGTACTTGGCGCACCATCGGCGTGTCGATGTAGCCAGGAGACACGGCGTTGGCGGTCACGCCTTTACGTGCGCCCTCTTGCGCCAAAGATTTGGTTAAGCCATATACGCCCGCTTTAGCCGCAGCATAGTTGGCTTGACCAAACTGGCCTTTTTCACCGTTTAAAGAAGAAATGTTCACGATGCGGCCCCAGCCTTGAGTACACATGGCGTCAAACACGGGCTGAACCATATTGAACATGGCGCTTAGGTTGGTGTCGATGACGGCGCGCCATTGCTCAACTTTCATGCGCTTCACTGGTGCGTCACGGGTAATGCCGGCGTTGTTCACCAAGATGCTTACAGGGCCATGCTCGGCTTGCGCTTGAGCATAAAACGCCACACAGGCATCGGCGTCGGTCACGTCAAGCGCGTACAGAGCCAGCTCAAAACCCGCCGCCTGCATGTCTTTTTGCCAAGCCAAAGCCGCGGCTTCGGTTTCAGCGCCCGGATAATAGGTGCCAATCACTTTACGGCCTTGTTCAATCAAGGCTTTACACATAGCTTCGCCCAAACCACCGTGCGCACCGGTCACCACTGCAATTTTTTGTTCCATCGTCAAGCTCCTTTTATTCAATCATGGGTACTGGGGGCAGGTTGCCGCCTCAGTAGGGTTTAATCTAGGCCGCTCGTAGGCAGCCTACTTGAGTAATTTTTGCACTGGACGCGACAGCGCCACGGTGCCTCGTTCAGAATACTGCTGGCTGCGCGCTTCAATTTTTGGCAGCTCATATAAATAGTTAACCATCATGCCGGCAGCCTCTTTCTCGCCTTTGTCCGACGTATCGGCCTGCCAGTTGATTTGACACAGCTGGGCGCCGTTACTGAGGTGAAAATGAGCCACAGGGTCTTTAGCCGTTTTGCCCCCGCGCTTCTCTACGCTGAGGTAGTGCGCCACCAGCCGCAGCAAGGCTTCTTTTTTAGGGTCTTCGCCCTTAGCTACCTTTTTAGGTTTCGCCTTGGTGACTTTGGCACCGCCACCGGCTTCGTTGTCTTGCAACGCCAGCCATTCCTTACCGCCGGGCAAAGTCATCAATGTGTCGGCATCTTGCTGCGCCAACCAACGGTTAAAACCTGGAATCGGCGACAAGGTGGCGAAGTTTTTCAATTGCGCAAACTCTTCACGCAGCTCTTGCACCACTTGTTTGATCAAAAAATTACCAAAGCTGATGCCCGCTAAGCCCATTTGCGCATTGGATATCGAATAGAAAATCGCCGTATCGGCCTTATTCAAATCCTCTAAAGGGGCTTCTTCATCCAACAACTTTTGCACGCTATCGGCAATCCCGTTCACCAAGGCCACTTCCACAAAAATCAATGGCTCTTTTGGCATATTGGGGTGGAAGAAAGCAAAGCAGCGGCGATCAGAATCCAAGCGATTTTTTAAATCCTTCCAGCTTTTAATCGTGTGAACTGCTTCGTAGGCAATCAGCTTTTCTAGGGTTTCGGCGCTGGAATGCCAGCCGATCTGCTCTAGCTGTAACAGGCCAATATCAAACCAGCTGCTGAGCAGGCTTTTTAAATCCACTTCTAAAGGCGCCAGCTCTGGATGCTTTTTACGTAAACGCAACACTTCTGCACGCAGGTCAACTAAAAACTTTACCCCAGACTGGAGGCCGTTAAACTGTTTCAACAGCTTAATCCGACGTGGTTCTAAAGCTTGGCGCAAGGCTTCTTCTGCGGCCACTCTGCTTTCAGGCTCGGCACAGGCCCCGCCCACGCTACAGTTTTGCCATGCGGTGATGGCGGCCTGAACCTTATCTTCTTCCACGCCATAGTCGTTTTGGGCCAAAAGGCGTAAAAAACGCAGTCGACCGACGTCGCTCAAATGTAAGAAATGCGTGCCCAAGGTGGCCGCACGAGAGCGTGCCGTCACCTGGCAGCCATCTTTAGCCAAACAGCTGTCGATCCACTGGCGCAGGGTCTCAATGTCTTTACCGTCAAGATTAGGCGACAGCGTTGAAGAGGCGCTCAGCACCGCCGCACCCTCCTGGCCTCGCCAGCTCTTAGGCAGCCAGCTCTTTAACGCTTTATCAAATAGGCTAATCGACGTATTGCTCATTTTGAGTTCTCCCTGTGGGTGATTCTTTGGCGCTTCGATCTGTCGACCGAACATGATTTCAGGCTAACAGAGTCAAAAATATAAATCAAGTATTAATACTTGCTTTTATGTTGGAATACCCTTACAGTGACACTCACTAACCCGAACAACAACGACTAAGAAAGCCTATATGACAAATCTACATGGTTACTATTTAGAAGACTTAACAGTTGGCATGAGCGCTGCCTACGCCAAAACCATTACCGACGCGGACGTGGTGCTGTTTGCCGGCGTCACCGGTGACGACAATCCTGTTCACATCAATGCCGAATACGCCGAGACCACTCGCTTTGGTCAACGCATCGTGCACGGCATGTTCAGCGCTGGCTTGATTTCTGCCGTTTTAGGCACACGCCTGCCTGGCCCTGGCGCCATCTATGTGGATCAACAGCTCAGCTTTAAGGCTCCGGTACACATTGGCGACACCGTCACCGCCACCGCCACCGTGATTGAGATCGACACCGAACGTCGTCGCGTGAAATTAGAAACCGTGTGCACGGTCAAAGGCCAAGTGGTCGCCACCGGCGTGGCCACCAATATGGTGGATCGTCGTCCGAAAGAAGCTTAAGGCTTTATTGATTAAGGAGAGACTATGTTAGTCAACGTACAAGACAGCGCCTTATTGGTCATCGACGTGCAAGGCCGACTATTGGGCGGCATTCACCAAAGCGAAGCCTTGGTGCAAAAATGCCAGGCATTGATCACCCTAGCCCAGGCCCTAGATGTACCTGTTTTAGGCTCAGAGCAATACCCACAAGGCCTAGGCCACAGCGCAGAGCCCTTGGTTGAGCTATTAGGTCAAGACGCCTTCGTCGGCAAAACCGTGTTTTCCTGCGCCGAATCCACTGAATTTTGCGACCGCTTGGCCAAAACCGCTAAAAACAGCGTGATTTTATGCGGCATGGAAGCCCAAGCCTGCATCATTCAAACCGCCTTTGGCTTCTTAGCACAGGGTAAAACCGTCTACGTGGTGGCCGATGCCATCTCGGCGCGTAACCCTCTAGAAACCGAGCTGGCCTGTCAACGCATGCGCGCTGCCGGCATCCACATCATCACGGCTGAAATGCTGGGCTTTGAGTGGGTGCGCGACTCCAGCCACCCTCAGTTTAAGCTGTTCAGCAAACTGCTGTTACGTTAAACCCAGCGGCGCCCATCTTCATGATGGGCGCCGTCCTTTTGAGCGCTTTGGCCACCGTATTGAAAAGCAGGCAGATCATGTATACTCTCCCGTTCCGACAACTCAGTTCTTTGAACATGTTGAGCATGGCACAGCAGACCAAACTGACGGCCTTAGCCGACGAAACCGAACGCAACCGCATGCTGGCAGAAATGGCCGAACAATCGACCGACATGATTTCTCGCCACACACCTGACCGTGGCTGCTTTATTTACGCCTCTCCGGCCATCACCCACTTATTGGGCTACAGCGTGGAGGAAATCATCGGCGTATCTGCCTACGATTTATATCATCCTGACGACGTCGAAAACTTTAAACGCCGCACCCGCAACGTCAACTACAGCCGCGGCCTGTATACCCATACCTATCGGTTTCGCAGTAAAAGCGGCGAATACATTTGGCTAGAAAGCACCAGCCGCACCATTCGCGACAAGCACAGCGGCGAAATCAAAGAAATCCTGGTGGTGTCACGCGACATCAGCCACCGTATTTTGGCCGACCAGACCAACCGCCGACTGGTTCAAGTCATGGAAAGCACCAGCGACATGGTGATTTTTGCATCTTTGCAGCATCGGGTTAAATACATCAACGAAGCCGCCCGCAACACCTTATCGCTCCACCACAAGCAGCCAGAAAACCTCGAACTGAGTGAATTATTCCCCGAGGCCGACTATCAGCAGCTACTGCAACACGCCCTAGTTAAAGCCAGCCTACACGGCAGCTGGCGCGGCGAACTCTCGATGCGCCAGCTGAATTCAAGCGTGGCCATCCCCGTTTCTATAGAGGTTTTGGCGCATATGTCGATGACGGCCGAGCTGGACTATTTTTCCCTCGTTGCCCACGACTTAACCGAGGCCCGTGCCGCCGAGGCCAAGCTGACCCAATACCAAACAGAGATCAACCACGCCGGCCGCATGGTGGCCATGGGCGAACTCGCATCGAGCCTAGCGCATGAGCTGAATCAGCCGCTCACCGCCATCGTCAATTATCTGCGGGGCATCGAACGGCGTTTTGGCCAAGAGGCCAATATTGCTTGGGCCGATGTGGAATATCCAATCAAAAAAGCCACCGCTACGGCGCTGCGCGCTGGCGAAATAATTCACCGCATGATGGACTTCACCCGCCAACGCGAACCATTTAAAAAAGAGCTGTTCGGCCTCGGCGACGTCATCGAAGATTTAGTCGAATTTTGCCACCCCAAGGCCAAACGCCAGCACGTCCGCTTTGAAACCACGGTACCGGCCGACATCCCCCTAGTCGAAACCGACCGCATTCAGGTCGAACAAGTGTTGCTCAATCTGATGGTCAACGCCATCGAAGCCTACGCCGACTGCCCAGACGGTCGCGATAAAGTCATCCAAATCACCGTCAGCCAATACGACACCGCCCATCTTCAGGTACAGGTCAAAGATTTTGGCATGGGCCTACCGGCTGAAGCCGACAAAGTGTTTGAGCGCTTTTTCACCACTAAATCCTCAGGTCTGGGCATAGGCTTGGCCATCAGCCGCTCGCTGATCGAGGCATTGGGGGGCGAACTGTGGGCGCAAAACAACCCCGAAGGCGGCACTAGCTTTTACTTTACTTTAATGACCAGCATTTAAACCCAGCGCGCCACAGCTTAGCGGCAAATCTCGCAGCCAGGCCAAAGCGCTTATGTTAAAATACGCCGTTCGACCGTTTTTTCGCAAAGGCCACTCATGAATCCAGCAGACACCCCGCAACGCGTGTACATCATCGACGATGATGTAGATGTGCGCGATTCGCTTAAATGGTTGCTTAATTCCGTCCATTTAGACGTCGTGTGCTTTGACAATGCCCAAGATTTTCTGGAGCAATGCCCAAGCGACGCCGAAGGCTGTATCATCATGGATTTACGCATGCCGGGCTTAAGCGGCATCAACGCGCAAAAAAATCTGGCCAAATACCACATCGACCTGCCGCTGATCATGATTTCTGCTCATGGCAGCATCGACACCGCCGTCACCGCCTTACAGCAAGGCGCGCTGACCTTTTTAGAAAAACCCTTCGACGACCAAGTGTTGATCGACCACGTTCAGATGGCCTTAACGCAAGACAAAGCGCACAAAGCCAGCGTGCACGAAAAACAGGCCTTAAAAGCCCGCTACAACACCTTGACCAAGCGTGAAAAAGAAGTGTTCCAACACGTGGTGCGCGGCCTGTCCAATCAGGAAACCGCCGACGCCCTAGGCGTCAACCGTAAAACCGTTGAAGGTCACCGCGCCAATATGATCGCCAAAATGGCCTCGCCCTCTTTGGCCGATCTGGTTCAAGCGGCGGTCGCCCTCGAGCTACTCTAGGCCAACCATGACCCATAAAAAAACCACCCTAGGGTGGTTTTTTGTTTAGGACGGCAAAGGCCTTGCCGCCAGCGCCTCGTACAGCGCCCAATTTTCTTCATCAAAGCACACCGCCCAAACCGTCTCAATCTCAGGATAACGACGCAGGTTTTCCGTCATCGCCGCCCACGCAATGCGTGCGGCTTCAGGCTTAGGAAAGCGATACACGCCGGTGCTGATATTGGGAAACGCCAACGACTTCAAGCCATGCGCTGCCGCCACGGCAAAGCAATTGTCGTAGGCTTGGCGCAATAAGGCCGCCTCCTGTTGCTGACCACCCTGCCATACAGGGCCTACCGTGTGAATCACATGATGCGCCGGCAACAGCCCCGCCGTAGTGATCACCGCCTCGCCCACGGCACAGCCGCCCTGTTTGGCGCGAATCGCATGGCACTCGGCCAAAATCGCTGGCCCGCCAGCGCGGTGAATCGCACCATCAACGCCACCACCGCCCAATAAAGACGTATTGGCCGCATTCACGATTGCGTCTACCTTCATCTGGGTTATGTCGCCCAAGCACACTTGTACCGTCCCCATTGCCATCCTCCTATTTAACCAAGCTTTATCTTAAGCCAAGCCAAACCAATACGCCAGCCGTATTCTGACCGCAATAGGATTGTCTCAGCCACGATTTGATGAGACCATAGATGCTTCCCAAGGAGACCATCATGAGCTACGACAGCAATAATATTTTCGCCAAAATCATCCGCGGCGAAGCCCCCTCTTTTAAAGTCTATGAAGACGAGCACACTTATGTGCTCATGGACATCATGCCGCAATCCACAGGCCACACGCTCATCCTGACCAAAGAGCCTGCCGTGACCCTGTTTGAACTGTCGACCGAAGGCGCCCAAGCCTGCATTGCCACCGCCAAAAAAATCGCCCCGGCGTTGATGGCCGTCACCGGTGCCCAAGGCTTAACCATGTGCCAGTTTAATGGTGCAGTAGCCGGCCAAACCGTCGACCACGTCCATTATCATTTAATTCCCCGCTATGAAGGCGAAAGCATGAACCTACATGCCAAAGAAGTAGGCGATCTAGACGCCATCAAGGCCTTAGGCGAACAAATCGCCGCCGCCATCGCCGCTTAATCCTAGCCCGCACACACAAAACGGCACGCCTGATCGCGTGCCGTTTTTTTCACGGAACCACTTAACCTAGTTTAATGGTTGATCTCTGGATGCTGATCCACCAAAGTGGCCCGTTTTTTCTGCAAGCGCTCAATCTCCTCATCGATGTTTTCGATTCGGCCTTCGATGTGGTCGTAATGCGCCTGTAAAATCTCGCGCGCTTCTTCCTTACTCGACGCCGCCGGCGTGGCCCCTTTTAGGGGTTTATTGGCGGTTTCAATCATGCGTAGGCCCGTAATCAAGCCGATCACCGCCACCACCATTAAATAATAGGCCGGCATGTAGAGGTTTTGCGTTGCTTCCACCAGCCAGGCGATCGCCGTCGGCGTAAAGCCCGCCACCAAGACCGAAATATTAAACGCAATGGCCATGGCGCTGTAGCGAATCGCCGTCGGGAAAATGGCCGGCAAAATCGACGCCACCACGCCCGTAAAACAGTTCAGCATCACCGCCAACAGCAATAAGCCCAAGAAAATCAAGCCTACTGAACCGCTGTTAATCAGATAAAAACACGGAATCGACAGCAGCAACAGGCCCAAGCTGCCGCCAATCACAAAGGGCTTACGGCCAAAGCGGTCGCTCAACAGGCCAATAATCGGCTGCACAAACAGCATGCCACACATGATCGCGATGATGATCAACACGCCATGATCAGCAGAATAATGCAGGTTATGCGACAGATAGCTGGGCATATAGGTTAACAGCATGTAATACGTCACGTTGGTGGCGATTACCAAGCCCACGCACACCAATAAGCCTTGCCAGTTATTGCGCACCACCTCTTTAAACGAAATTTTCGCTGGCGCTTTAATATTGCGTTTGTCGTCTTCAGTGAGTTGATCAACGTGTTGCTGAAACGCCGGCGTTTCTTCCAGCGCATGGCGTAAATACAGGCCAATCAAGCCCAAAGGCCCGGCAATAAAGAACGGGATGCGCCAACCCCAGGCTTCAAAATCTTGCTCGCCCACGATGGCAGAAATCAACACCACCACACCGGCGCCAAGCACAAAGCCGGCGATCGAACCAAAATCCAACCAGCTACCCAAGAAGCCGCGTCGATTGTCCGGCGCGTATTCGGCCACAAACACTGCCGCGCCCGTGTACTCGCCCCCCACCGAAAAGCCCTGCGCCAGCTTGGCGATTAACAGCAATATCGGCGCCCAGATGCCAATACTGGCATAGGAAGGGATCAAGCCAATCGCGAAGGTACTGACCGACATGATGATGATGGTGACGGCCAAAACCTTCTGCCGCCCGAGCCGATCGCCCAAGATCCCAAACACCACCCCGCCCAAAGGCCGGACCAAAAACGGCACCGAAAACGTGGCCAATGACGCCACCAGTTGGACGCTGGGGCTAGCGTCTGGGAAAAACACCTTACCCAAGACGTAGGCTAAGAAGCCATACACCCCAAAGTCGAACCACTCCATGGCATTACCCAGTGCAGCGGCGGTAATGGCCTTCTTTAATTTTTGATTTTCAATGATGGTAATATCATTGATGTGCATCGGTACTGCTTTTTTCTTCTTACGCATAACCATCCTTGTAATGTTGAAAAAAGACCAATCCTTTTGCTTATTTGATTAACCCCTCAGGCAATCATTGAACCACACGATACTTTGATCCAGAAAACGAAACGCTGCAACGGCAGCAGATGAGACATGTAAGGGTTTTAATAAAATGAAACAAAACACCTACATAGAGATTGGCATAAATCATTTATGCTTTTTAAACTAACACAGGCTTAAACCAATGTTCAAGTTTTGAGGCAAATAAATGGCTCATTTTCAAGCAAATCTAGGCTAAATGCCCTTGAATACAGGGTGGTTACCCTTTGATCTTAAAGAAATAACCAAAATAAATGGCCCAGTGCCAAATAAATATCGGCTATCCACCCCGAACTCCCCCACAAAATGAAGCCGTAAAACGAAACCAGCCATGCTCAGATGCGTACCGACCACCCGCCAGGCACAGGGTTTATGGCAGCGTGTCTGACTGGGTGAACCATGCTGAAGCGTCTACACGACACCCGAGCCCCATAAGCAAAAACCCCATTTCGTCCTCACAAAATGGGGTTAGCTTGATCAGCGCTTAAGGGGCTTCTTCACACGGTTGGCGGCGTGCCTTCCGCATTCGACACCACCACTTCTATTTGAATCAAGGCATCATGAAGCATGGCGCCCACGCCCACCACCCGTCGCGCTGGGATACCGCCGGGGAAAAAACCTTGGTACACCGCGTTCACCGCATCCATATCGGCAAGGTTTTTCACATACAGATTCACTTTAACCACGTCGCTCATGGCATGACCGATGCTTTCTACAATGGCCTTGATGTTATTCAAGCACTGCTCTGTCTGCGCCTTTATCCCGCCTTCGACTAAGCGGCCTGATTGAGGATCAATCGGCAGCTGGGCCGACACATGATTGTAGTGGGAGAACACCACCGTTTGCGTGGCCAGCGCATTGATCGGCGCTTGAGGCGTATTGTGCGCCTCGATGATCAGCCCGTGTCGGTCTTCTACCGCCTGCGGTGGCGTACCGTCGCCATGCGACACGATCGCCTCAATCTGCACCCAGGCCCCCATGGGCAAATCCGCCGCCGCAATCACGGTACGCGCCGGCACATAGGCCACGGCTCGGGCAATCGCAGAGTCAGGAAAAAACGTGCGGTATGCCTCATTCACAGCGTCAAGGTCAGCGAGGTCTTTCAGAAACACACTGGTTTTGACGATGTCGTCAAAAGGCACGTCTAGGCTTTCCAGAATCGCTTTAATATTCTTTAAACACTGAGCCGTTTGCGTGTTCACGTCGCCAGCAATCACCCGTCCAGACTTAGGGTCGATCGGCAGCTGCGCCGTCAGATGATTGTAATGTGAAAACGCCACCGCCTGCGTCGACAGCCGACAAAGAGGCGCATGGGCAGTGTTGTTCCCCAGCTTAATTAAGTCACCCGCCTGGGGCGCATTCGGAATCGTGCCCTCACCATTGGACAACAGCGCCTCAATTTGCACCAAGGCGCCCATAGGCAAGGCATCCACCGCTACGGTGGTGCGCGTCGGCACATAGCTGGAAAAAAACGTTTGATACACCTCATCAACAAGGTCTAGATCTTTGATATTGGTCACAAATATGGTCAGCCGAACCACATCGCTCATCACATGATCAATACCCTCAACAATGGCTTTAATATTGTGTAAACATTGCGCCGCCTGCGCTTTAATACCGCCCGCCACCAACTGACCCGATTGAGGGTCAATCGGCAGCTGGGCGGATAGGTGATTGTAATGAGAAAAGGCCACCGTTTGTGACTGGAGGCCAAGGTCTGTTGGCGCATGTGCCGTATTTCTTGCCAAGACTGCATTTAAATCGCTCACGATTGCATTCTCCCATTGAAATCAATTGATTGGAATATTCATAGTGATGCACCCCACCCCGATTGTCAATCAATGTCAGCGCCGATATTCATCCACCTGACCCAACGCAACCGCCGACGCCATCATTGAGACCAAACTGACCACATTCAGCCATTTTCACCACCAGATCAATCACATGACGCGACTGACACAAAAAAAGCCACCGCAAGCGGTGGCGATGGCTAAGCCAAAAGCTTAAGGCTAACGACAATAGTCCGCCGCCTGATTCAATAACGACACCGCCGCATCCCAGCACTGGCGCACATACACATCATAGTCGCTCAAATGCTGCTGCGCGGTTTTAAGACACACTGCCTCGCTCGGATAAATCAGCGCCTGCCCTCCTGCTAACGCCTTATTCTGGATTTGGCAAGCGGCTTCTAAAAAGTAGATTTGATTAAACGCTTCGTATACCGTTCCGCCTACCGCCAACAGCCCGTGGTTGGCTAAAATCATGGCCTGATTATCGCCTAGGTCTTGCACTAAGCGCACCCGCTCATCGGTGCACAGCGCAATGCCTTCATACGGATGATACGACAGCTTGCCGTAAAACTTCAGCGCATGTTGACTAATCGGCAGCAGCCCCTGCGCTTGGGTCGACACCGCAATGCCATCAGCGGTATGCGTGTGCACCACGCAATGCACGTCGGCGCGGGCCGCATGAATCGCCGAATGGATCACAAAACCGGCAGGATTGACTGTTTTATGGCGATCCAAATCCGACACGATCCGCCCTTCTTCGTCGATTTTAACCAGATCAGAAGCCTTCATTTGATTAAAGGTCACCCCATAATGGTTGATCAAAAAATGATGGGGCTCGCCCGGCACCCTGAGGCTGATGTGGGTGTCGATGAGGTCGGTCATGCGGTAATAGGCCATCAGCCGATACAGCGCCGCTAAATCAC
The DNA here is from genome assembly GCA_041228285.1 of Neisseriaceae bacterium CLB008. Lineage (NCBI taxonomy): Bacteria > Pseudomonadati > Pseudomonadota > Betaproteobacteria > Neisseriales > Neisseriaceae > Neisseriaceae bacterium CLB_ANTARCTIC_008. Next base: position 1,679,302 of record CP166133.1, read on the forward strand.
AGCGCGCCTGCCATTCAGCCGCACTGACCTGTTGTTCATAGCTTAAGCTCACAGCCACTCCTTTCCTTAGGTTGCCAAGCATCACACATGCTGGCCGCCGTTGATGTGGATCTCAGCGCCATTGATGTATGACGACGCCTCCGAACACAGAAACACAATCGTTTGCGCTACTTCAGACGGCGTGCCTAAGCGCCGCATCGGCACCTCACTGGCCACCAAGGCATCGGTGCCCGGCGATAAAATATTGGTGCTGATTTCGCCAGGGGCAATGGCATTGACCCGCACGCCCATGCCCCCAAACTCAAACGCCATTTCTCGCGTCAGCGCCGCTAAACCAGCCTTTGAAGCCGCATAGGCCACGCCGGCAAACGGATGCACGCGCGACCCCACAATCGACGTCACGTTCACCACCGCCCCCTTCGCCTTGATTAACTCGGGCAGCAAAGCCCGCACCAGCAGCGCCGTCGACACCAGATTCACATTCAATACCCGCGTCCAGGTTTCGGCATCCGTGCCCTGCACGTCGAGCTTATCGCCGGCGGCATTTTTAGGCGAAATGCCGGCGTTGTTCACCAAGGCCGCCAGCTCACCATCGGGCAGCTTACTGCGCACCAAGGCCGCAATATCTTCAATGCGGGCTAAGTCTTCTAAATCAGCCTGAATGTGGTTTTCTTTACCTTGGGCCCAGCGGCAGTTTTCGGCAAACGGCTGGCGTGAAATGGTCAAAACCCGCCACCCAGCCTGCTCAAACGCCTTAACCGTGGCGTGGCCGATGCCGCGGCTCGCGCCGGTTAACAATAAACACTTGGTTTTCATTGCCTCACCTCTTTTCCTTGGCTGCGGCCCTAGGCCGCCGCGCTGAGTTTTTTCACCCGTTTTTTAAACACCACCGTCGCCATACCGATCACAATGGTGGCCACAATGAATAAGAAGGCCGCCGAGGCGATCGTCGGGCTGATGTTCTCACGAATGGTTGAGAACATTTGCCGCGCCAAAGTCCGTTGATTCGGTCCGGCCACAAATAAGGTCAACACCACTTCATCCAGCGAGGTGGCGAAAGCCAATACCGCGCCCGACGCCACCCCCGGCATCGCCAAGGGTAAGGTCACGGTGCGAAACACGGTAAAAGGCGCCGCTCCTAGGCTTTCCGCCGCCAGCTCAAGGCGCCCATCAATCCCAGCCAATGAGCCACTGACGCTGATCAACACCAGCGGAATCGCCACAATGGTGTGGGCCACAATCACCCCCATATAGGTATTGGCGATGCCTAAGCGGGTAAATAACAGCTGCATGCCCACGCCCAAAACCACGGCCGGCACCACCATAGGCAGAATAAACAGCGTCCGAATCGGCGCCGCCAGCATGATGCCCTTATGGCGCAGGCCCAAGGCCGCCATCGTGCCCAATGTCGTGGCCAACAGCGTGGTGCCGCCGCTGATGATTAAGCTATTGATGATGGAACGGCGCCATGAATCCGCCACGAACAGCTCTTGCAGCCACTTCATCGACCACCCAGGCATCGGATAGGTCAAAAAACTGCTCGACGTAAAGCCCAGTGGCAAGATGGCCACCAAAGGACCGAGTAAAAAGGCCACGGCCGCCGCCCCAAACATGATTTTGACGATTTTCCCTAACATTAGTGGGCCTCCCGCTTTTCTGCCGTCATGTGGCTATAGATGCTAAACAGAATCAAACACGTCACCAGCAAAATGATGCCCAAGGCGCCCGCCATGCCCCAGTTCGCTGCGCCAGTGGCGTAGTAGGCAATGATGGAGCTGATCATCTGATCGCCCGGCCCACCGATTAAGGCTGGGGTAATGTAGTAGCCAATGGCCGTCATGAACACCAGCAGCATGCCCGATAAAATGCCGCGATAGCTTAAGGGCAATAAAATGGTGACAAACGCACGCCACGGCGCCGCGCCTAACGATGAAGCAGCCGGCATGAGATTGGGCGGAATGGTCTTTAATACGCTGTAGATCGGCAACACCATAAACGGTAACAACACGTGGGTCATGGCGATCACCACCCCTACACGGTTAAAGATTAAGGCCAGCGGCTGGTCAATTAGGCCCAGACCAATCAAAGCATCGTTAATCAAGCCCCGATTTTGCAATAAAATAAACCAAGCCGCGGTGCGCACCAATAGCGACGTCCACAGCGGCAGCAGCACCGCCATAAACAATAGGTTACGCCACCAACCGCTTGCAGACGCCAACAGCAGCGCATAAGGGTAGCCGATCAACACGCAAAACACCGTCACCATGGCGGCAATGCTGAAGGTGCGCAGTAAAATGTCGCGGTTAGCCGACTGGCTGGCCGGCAACGCCTCAATCTGGCCTTGCTGGTTTTGGCCTAAATCCACCGCCGCCAATAAATAGCGGGCGGTCAGCGGCGCCATCAGCTTATTAATGGCCTGCCAATAAGGCAGCTCGGCCCAACGCGCATCGATGTCGGTTAAGCGGCCCGTCGGCGCACTCTGGCTCTTTACCGCGGTAATGGTTTTGGTCATGAGGGTTCGAAAACCCGCCTGCTCACTATTGAGCTTGCGCACCATATCACCCAATGCCTGTTCGTCATCGGTGGCTTGAATGTCGGCCATCACCGCCTGCTGCACCGCCACGCTCGGCACCGACTGCCCGTCCCAATCCTGTATCGCCACCGCAGTGCGATCCATGACTTTGGCCACGGCGTCATCCGACACCGATTGCTTCATCATGGCCAACAGCGGCCACAGAAAAAACACCAATAAAAACAAAAACAAGGGCGCGATCAAGGCGTAGGCTTTGCCTTTTTTGGTTTTAAATAGGTTCATCAGCGCACCACCCAACAGTCTTTTGACGCAAAGCTGGCCACCACCGGCGTATTCACCGCCCATTCCACCGAGCTTCGGTTGGATTTAACGATCAAGCCTAGGTCTTCGGCGGCTAGCTGCACCCGTAGATGGTTGCCCAAATACACGCTGTCGCGCACTTTGGCGTAAAAATGATTGTCGGCGCCATTGGCCTCATGGCCTAAAGTGATGCGCTCTGGCCGCACCGACAGCAGCACTTCTTGGCCTACCTGCATCCCCTCTTGCTGCGGCACCACGATGTTTTTACCGCCACCGATGCTGACCACCGATTGGCCTTGTTCGAATCGATCAATCACGCCGCGGATTAAATTGGTGGCGCCGATGAATTCAGCCACAAATTGAGTTTGAGGACAGTCATAAATCTCGCGTGGGGTGGCAATCTGCTCAATCTGGCCCTTATTGAATACCGCAATGCGGTCAGACATGGTTAAGGCTTCTTCTTGATCATGGGTGACAAACACAATGGTCAAACCCAGCTGTCGATGCAGTTCGCGAATGTCTAGCTGCATCTGTTCGCGCAGCTGTTTGTCTAGCGCGCCTAACGGCTCATCCATCAACACCACTTCGGGCTCAAACACCAAGGCGCGCGCCAAGGCCACACGCTGCTGTTGTCCACCGGAGAGCTGAGCCGGTTTGCGGTCTTTTAAGGCCAGTAGCTTGACCATGTCTAAAACCTTATGCACCTTCTCTTGAATCACGCTCTTAGCCACACCGCGCATCCGCAAGGGAAACGCAATATTGTCGGCGATACTCATGTGGGGAAACAGGGCGTAATTTTGAAACACCACGCCAATATTACGCTTATAGGCGGGAATGTCGTTTAACACCTGGCCGTTGAGCAACACGCTACCGGCCGACACCGCTTCAAAGCCCGCCAACAGCATTAAAATCGTGGTCTTGCCCGAGCCAGAAGGGCCCAGTAAGCTGATGAATTCACCCTTATGTACGTCTAAACTGAGGTCTTCAATAATGCACTGATCCCCATAAAACTTACTCACCTTGTCAAATCGAATGTATGCTTCTTGCATGACGTTCTCCTCGTATCTCGTAGTCGTTATTATTGTTTAGTGCTGATTTGGCTGATGGGCCCATCCAGGCGCTTCAGCCTAGATGGGCAACATCAAAGTGATTTATTTAGACAACCAAGCGTTGAAGCGCTCAGTCAGTTCTTCGGAATGATCGATCCAAAAATCAATGTTTAAGGGAATGGCGTCCTTCATATTGGCTGCTGTAGTCGGTAGATCAGCGGCCAAGTCGGCCGGCACTTGTGCGGCGGCTTCTTTATTCGGTAGACCATAAGCCACGTACTGAGGTAGCTTCACCTGATGCTCAGGCTTGCTGGCGAAGGCGATAAAGTCCATACCTGCCTCTTTATTGGCCGCCCCTTTTAAGATGGCCCAGCTGTCGACCGCATAAATACTGCCTGGCCACACGACTTTAAAGTTGGTGCCATCGCTGCGGTTCAGGCCAGCAATCCGCCCATTGTAAGCGGTGGCCATGACCACTTCCTTAGACACCAGCAGCTGTAGCGGCTGGGCGCCAGCTTCCCACCACACAATGTGGGGCTTCAGCTCATCCAGCTTTTTAAAAGCGCGGTCAACGCCAGCGGGCGTGGCCAAGGTGGTGTAAATGTCGTCTTTATTCACCCCATCGGCCAACAGCGCAAACTCTAAGGCGTATTTAGGCGTTTTGCGCAGCGAGCGCTTACCCGGGAATTTGTTCACGTCCCAAAAATCTGCCCACGATTGCGGCGCTTGTTTCAAACGATCAGCGTCATAGGCAATGGCCGTCGTCCACACGATAGAGCCAACGCCACAATCATTCACCGCACTGTCGATGAATTTGTCTTTACCGCCCAGCTTGTCCCAATCTAATTTTTCCAACAGGCCATCGTCGCAGCTACGGGCCAAATCTTCAGATTCAACCTGCACCACGTCCCAGTTCGGGTTACCGCCCTGCACCTTAGCCTGCAGTACGCCGTAACCGCCATCATAGTTTTCATCCAAAATGCGCCGACCTGTTTCGGCAGTAAAGGGTTTGAAATAAATCTCCCGCTGAGCGTCTTGATAAGTACCGCCCCAAGACGCCACGGTGAGGTCGCGACCACCGCTTGGGGCTGAACTCGCCTGCCCAGACGTCGACGCATCGCCACCGCTACCGTTGTTACACGCAGCCACCAACAGGCTGCCCATCATCAAAAAAAGATGTGTCGCTTTCATTGCTCGTATCCTTTCAACGCTCAAGGCGCATAAGTTTTTCCTCTAGCTTTTTTAAGTCTACTTCTCTGAAGTTCTACTGCGAAAACACTGTTTTTTTTGTTCGTTTGTGACTCATTGATTCAAAGCCTGCACCAGGCTATCGGTTAACAGCACCGCATGCTCACTATTAAAGGTCAGCGGTGGGCGAATTTTCAATACATCGCCATTGGGCCCACAATGGTTTAACAACACCCCGGCCGCCCGCACCGCATTCACCACCCGAATGGCTCGATCCTGCCCCGACTCACGCCCATCGGCGGCCATTTCAATGCCCCAATACAGGCCCTCGCCGCGAATGGCCTTCACCCCTAGAGGTGCCAAACGCTGCTCGAACTGCTGGCGTATTTCTGCGCCCACTCGATCTACTTGAGCCGGCAGTTGGCGCGTTTCTAGCTCATCCAACACCGCCATCGCTGCGGCCACAGCCACAGGATTGCCGCCAAAGGTATTAAAGTAACGCCCCTTATTGGCAAACTGCTGCACTAAATCTGCGCTGGCCACCACGCCGGCTATCGGATAGCCATTGCCCATAGGCTTACCCATGGTGACAATGTCTGGCCGTACCCCAACCTGATTAAAGCCCCACCATTGCGAGCCTAGGCGAGCAAAGCCTGTTTGCACTTCATCGATGATCACCAAGGCCCCTGCCGCATGCGTGGCCGCCACCGCTGGCGCCAAGCTATCGGGTGCGCAAAGATCAATGCCGTCACTGGCCAATACTGGGTCGATGATCAAGGCGCAAGGCCGAATGCCCGCTTGCGCCAAGTCGGCAAACGCATCCGCCACCTCGCGGCCAAAGCGTTCTGCCTCGTCCGCCGACGCCTGACTGCTAGGCGGCGTCACCGTGCGCACAAAAGATGAGATCGGCGCTAAAGAAGGCGACATCTGCGCCAATAAGTGGCTGACGCCGTGATAAGCATTGTGGGTGACCACAATGCCGCGCCCACCGGTCACCGCCTCGGCAATGCGAATGGCCAAATCATTGGCTTCGCTGCCGGTACAGGTCAGCATCAGCTGATCCAATTCAGCGGGAAAGCGGCTTAACAGCCGGTCCGCATAGTCTAAAATTAAATGGTGTAGATAACGCGTGTGGGTGCACAGCACCGATGCCTGCTCGGCCATGGCCGCTACCACTCGGGCATTGCAATGCCCTACCACCGGCACATTATTGTAGGCATCCAAAAACCGCTGACCACGCTCGTCATAAAGCCAAACGTCCTCGCCCCGAACCGGATAAAACGGCTCCTGATAAAACAGGCGATAGGCCGGCCCCAATACTTTACGTCTTGCCAATAAATCCGTCGCAGTAACCACCGTCAACTCCTCGTAGTGTGGGTGTAACTATTGAATGAATTGCTTGAATAAGGCGACCGCCTGATTGGTCGCCCGTAAAATGTAGCGCTCGTTGTTGGGAAACTTCTGCGCCCGCCACTTGGAAATCACCATCCGCTGCACCAGGCGCGCCTTCACGAGATCAGGTAGCAATGCCCGCTCCTGCGCCGTCAACGGCAATAAAGACTCATAGCCAGCCATTACCTTGGGCAAAGCCAATAAGGCTTGATCCGATTCATCAATGGCATAAGACGCTGCAATGGCCAACTCCACCACCCGCGGCCCGCGGCACAAATCGCCAAAATCCAATACCCCGTGTATCTGGTCAGGCTGGGCGGCAGACGCCACCGTATTGCTCTTGGATAAATCGCCGTGAATCACCTGCTGCGGCAAAGCCTGAAGCTGCGGCCACACGTTGCGGCCAAAATGTTCGAAAAAAGCCGCTATTTCTATTTTCAAAGCATCCTCTAAATCAATTTGCGCCAGCCATTCGGTCAGCTGCATTAAATGCATCATGTCCCACAGCAACACCCGTTCCAACGCCGGGTGATCAAAACCCTTTAGAGCCGTGACCATCTGCGCCGCAGTGGCGCCAAACGCCCCATACAATGCCTGTGGTTCAGCCAAGCCCAAAATAGATTGACCCTCAATAAACGTGTAGGCGCGCACGCGGATGACTTGATTGTTTTTTTCGAACCAAAACAGATCTTCACCGTCTAGCGTGGCTAAGTTCTGCGGCATGCATACCTGATGCGGCTGCTTCGCCAACCAGTTCAACACCTGAATTTGCACGTCTATTTCATCGGCCGTTTCGGCAATATTGATGAACTTCAATACCATGGGCGGGCGGCCATGCGATTCAACCAAATAATTTTTGTCCCGCTCGCCGCCTAAGGGCTTAACCGCACCAACATAGCCGTAGGCTGTTTGCGCCACGGATACAGCATCCACTAGCTCTATGTCTGGCGGCGCAATGGTCAACACTTCAACATAGCCTGCATCTGTATTATGATTCTGATGGCTTACCCGTTCATTCATGCTCATTGTGTTTAACCCTATGAATTGATTGACCTGATCGGCACGTCCATGATGCGCCTCGATCGCGTCTGAACCTGAAAATCAGTATATTGACCATAATGCATCATAGTCAATATAATGGCCTTGGATTAAACATACTAAATATTTAACTATTTGATTTATATATAAATTTAAATTAGTCAAAATTTCATGATGCATCTTAACGTTTTGAAAGGCATAAAATATGCTTATCGTGGACAATATTGACCGCTTCGACAATAAGGGTGATTACGTTTACAACCAGTTGGCCAATAACTTAATCATGGGCGAATTACTGCCCAACGAACGCTTAAAAATAAGAGAATTGGCCCAAGCCATGGGCACCAGCGTGACCCCCGTGCGCGATGCCGTTTTACGCATGGTGCAAGAAGGCGCCTTCGTGCTCCATTCGCCCCGCGACATCCGCGTCATCGACTTAACCCTGGCCGAATACTTAGAAATTCGCAGCATCCGCCTCGAGCTTGAAGGCATGGCTGCGGGCAAAGCTGCGCTGATGGCCAGCGACCAAGATATTGCGATTTTAGAGGGTATATTGGAAGAAAATGAACAGGCACTAATGAATACTCAGGGCCAAACCTGCATTATCTTGAATCAGAAATTTCACTTTGAAATGTGCCGCATCGCCCAAATGCCGATTCTCATGGACGTTTTGCGCCAGCTGTGGATCAAGATTGGGCCCTTGATCGCCCAGGTTTATCTGCTAGGCGGCCGAGAAATGATTGATCACCACTACCCCATCTTGCAGGCCATCAAGAATAAAGACCCCCAAGCCGCCCGCATCAGCATTCAAACCGACATTTTGTCGGGCGGCAAGGTGCTGCTGCAACACAAAATGGCCAAATAAAAACGGCCTTGCTAGATCATCCTAGCAAGGCCGTCGCGCTTAAACTTAAAACCGGGCCTAAGCCCCCTGCCAAGCGGCGGTGTAAATCGCCGTCACGCCTGCCTCATCCAACGGCATCGGGCTTCGTGCCAATAGCCGCGTTTGCTTTAAAGCATCTGTAGTCAAAGAGGCAATGGCATCTGCCTCAATCCCATAGGCCTGTAGCGATTGGGCAATACCAACGTCGCGCACCAAGGTACGCAATGCCACCACGCAACGCTGCGAAGCCTCTTCATCAGACAGATCCGCCACCTCAAAACCCATGGCGTGATAAACCGTCCGTAGTCTAGCGGCGCAGGCAGAGCGAATATGGTCCATCACAAACGGCAGCAATACCGCATTCGATTCACCGTGGCTGATGTGAAACTGGCCGCCTAAAGGATAGGCCAAAGCATGCACTCCAGACACCCCCGCATTAAAAAACGCCACCCCAGCCAAATAGCTCCCATAGCTCATGTCGCTACGCGCCTGCCGATCCGCCCCCTGGTTCACGGCCTGGCGTAAAGCACCGCTGATCAAGCTAATTGCCTGTAAGGCAAAAGCATCGGTGATCGGATTGGCGTTAACCGACACATAGGCTTCCACCGCATGCGTCAACGCATCAATCCCCGTTGCTGCCGTCACCTTAGGCGGTACCGTCACGGTTAATGCTGGATCCACAATCGCCACATCCGCCAATAAATAATCATGGGCAATCACGTCTTTACTGCTGGCCAAAGACAATACCGAAATATTGGTGACCTCAGAGCCCGTACCTGACGTGGTCGGAATCATGATGGTCGGCAGGCCCTTATTGCTCAATTGCTTATGGCCGCTGAGGTTTAGATAATCAGCCACCAAGCCCTCGTGCGTTGCCAAAACCGCCACCAGCTTAGCCAAATCAATGGCGCTGCCGCCGCCTAAACCAATCACCAAATCGCAGTTTAAAGCCTTGGTCTCGGCCACGAGCCGCTCGCCCACAGCTAGGGGCGGTTCGGCCACCACTTCGCTATTGATGAACACCTCACAGCCACAATCCAGCAGCTGGGCCTTGATCTGCTCAGCCAAGCCTGATTGTGCCAAAAAGGGATCGGTCACGATTAACACACGCTGGGCCTGGAACTTGGCTACCTCACTCGGTAAGGCTTGTAACGCGCCCCAGCCATTATGGCTGGTGCCCACTAATTTAGTTTGATATTGCGTCATGCATCCTCCTTCGGCCTTTAAGGCTCTTGATGGGTTTGTTCAGTCGTGGCCTGAGGCTGATCAGCCTGATCTTTGGTGAAGGTTGCGTCAACAGAGCCTTTAAAGAAGTCCTTGCCGTAAATCAGCAAACACATCAACACCCCAGCCGCAAACGCCCAGCTGGCGCCTTTAATACACAAAATCGCCGCAATCACGCCCGCAATGCCCAAATCGGTTTGGCTTTTTGCTTCCAAAACGCCGATTTTCACGTTGACATAGCCTTGAATCAACAGCGTCAACGCCAAGGCCACCCCTAAAATAGGCTCAACCAGGCTCACGATCGGCAACAGCAATAGGCCGGTATTCGTGCCCCAACGGAAAGACCCCACGCCGCCAAAAAAAGAATCCATCGCCTTGCGGCCTTTTTTCCATCGCTCCACCATCACCACCTGCATCGCCGACCAAATCGGCCCACACATGGTCACGTCTGGTCCTAAAATACTCATGAACGCGTTGCGGCCACCAAACACCAAATGGGCGCGTTCTGACTTATATTCCACTTTTTCATCCGGACGGTATTTTTGCCCATCGGCCAGCAAAGCCTTGTTTTGCAAGATGTCGCCAAACAGCACAATATAGGCCGCCAAAACCGTCGGTAAAGCCGTGACAAACATCATCAAAGGCGGCATGCCCAAGCCAAACACCGTGTATTCACGCCATAAGCGCCCAAAATCTGGTGCCGAAATGCCCCATTGAATGCTCGGCCAACTGGCTTCGCCCGCCAAAGGCGCCACCACCACGGCCAATAAGATGATGGGGAAAATACCCAGCTTGGCCACCATGCCCAAAACCTTATTGCGCTTTTGCCATTCACTAAAATGCTTAGAAAACAGCACGTAAAACGCGATGCCCACCGCAATGGTGATGCTCACAGGGAAGGTTTCAAACCGCCCGCCTACTTGGAAGATGGAAATGATCGCGGCCAAGCCTGCGCCCATCACAATCCCAGCCTTCATCGCGCTGGGAATAAACCGAATCAGCTTAGACGCCAAGCCCGTTGTACCCAGCAAAATACACATGACGCCTAAGGTCATCTGAAAAGCAATGAGCGAATGCACCCGCTCCGGCCCCTCAGGAAACTGCTGGCAATACATGATGATCAATGGAATCGCCGGCGTAATCCATCCCGGTACGCAAGGATCACCCAATAAATGGTGGGCCAAGTAAAACAGGCCATTCAGCATCACAATCGCCAAGGCCACCTCAAACGGCATGCCCAATAGCTGAATCAACAGCGGAATCGCCGCCAAATCGACGGCGCACATCAACAGGCCTTGGATGTAATCCGGCCACTCAAATTTATAATGTATAAACGGCAGGCGTAAGTGGAATGGCCCCAAGGGAATATGGGGCGCCTCCTCTCCTTCTACACGATCTTTCCATTTAGCAAAGCCCATGGCATTCTCCTTACATGACGTATCTCATGCGTTTCATTGTTATGTATACGTATTCATTTACAAATGAATACGTATACATTCTAAGCTAAAAAATTTCAATCCGACAAGTCCCGCGTGGTCTTTCGCGCAAAAATAGTCACCGGCAGGGTTAACGCCACCGGCTCAATAGCTGGGTTTTTCAGCTGCGCCACCAAGGCTTGAATCGCCACCAGCCCTAGGTTTTGCTCACTTTCCACCCCTACCGTCGTCAAGCCAATCGCGTGGTGTTGGCTTAAACCCACATTGTCGATGCCGGTCACGCTCACCGTCTGCGGGCAATCAATGCCTAAAGCGCTTAAAGCGTCTAAAACCTCAATCGCAATCGCATCCGTTGCCGCCACAATGGCCGTAGGCCTGTCCTCTCGCTGCTGCGACGCCCACAGCAACTGCCGTAACCCTGCCTGATCAACATCGTCACGATTCACCACCCACGGCTCGGGGATGGTTTCTTCAGCATGGTTGAGCACATGCGTTTGGTAGGCGCTTTGAAAACCCTGAAGACGATTGGCAAACGTGCTGGTATTGCTTGCGCCCCCCAGCCACAGCATGCGCCGATGGCCGTGCTCAAACAAAAATGAATACACCAGCCGACCGGCCTGAACATTGTCCATTTCCACGAAACAGCGGTTATTTTGATGTTTACGGTTGTAGGTTACAAAAGGCATATTTAAACGCGACAATTGCGCAAAAATAGGATCGTCCCATAAAACGCATGACATGATGATGCCGTCGGCCTTATTGGCCAAGGCAGCTTGATAAACTTCCTTGATTTTATTGTCGGTGACAAAATGAACGTTCACCGCATAGCCACTTTGGTTGGCATAGCGCACGATGGCCGCCGTAGAATCCACAAAAAAAGGATTGTCCAAGGGGCCAGACAACAGCGTAATGGTTTGCGTTTTGCCGCTGACCAGCTGGCGGGCGCTGGCGTCAGGAATGTAGTTTAAGCGCGCAATCGCCTCCTCAACCCGCAGCCGCGTCTCATCCCGCACCAGTTCGGGCGTGTTCAACACTCGCGACACGGTGGCCTGGGACACACCGGCCAGCTTGGCAACGTCTTTAGAAGAAGGCATGGCGTCCTTTCAAGGGCAAATAAGATCAAAAAATCAGGCGCGGCCATGAGCCGCCAGCCCTTAGGCCACAATCTTACCCGATTTTAAGCCCACTGCCCACGCAGGCCTCAGTACTTGAGGCGCTAAGCCACTTTAATCAACCAAATACACAAACTTCACCTGCTTGGTTTTGGCCAGCTCTTCAATCGCCGCAAACTGATCGGAGCGAGTACCATAGTAAAACAGCGTCGGCGGATTGGCTCGGGGGGTGTATCGATTTAAAGCATTTTTGATTAAGGTTGCATCCACCGCACTACTGGCGCCATGAATCCCAATATTGATGTTCGGCAGCGCCATCAGCTGATTCAACGCTTTTTCTGTATTGCTCTGGGCCACCGTTGCCGTGGCCAAAGCCATCATCGCGTTCGAAAGCGGATTACCCGCCGAGTTTGAAGCCAACACCATTATCTGCCCCTGAGGATTGACTTCGCCACTGCTCATCATCAACGCGCTCAAACGCTGGCGCTGCTCGGCTGGATTTACCGTTGCACAAGCCGCCAACCATAATGCAGCGGCCAATATCACCCATTGTTTCATGCACTTATCCTTGTTTTAATTGAACAAACGTAGATGATATCTACACTTGCTATGGGATGATTCGTATAATAGCTAAATTCAGATTTTTACACCTTTTAAAGCAAACCCATTAAAACTATTTAGCATATAGGTTACTCAAAAAATGGGCAGCCTCAACCTACCCATTCCCCCAATGTGATTAGACTCTACGAAACAATCACCGTATCTAAATACGCTCGCTAAACACGGCCAATACTTGGGCCATATATAATGGCATTAATTTAGTGGGCACAGGCATTCTTTCACTCCCCTTATAACAGTCCACTAATTACACAAACCCGTTAGTTTTTTGTTTTTGATACACTTTGATCTATTATAAATAACATAGCCTTTCTCCTCCATACATGTTGATATTGCTTTACGTCTCTCTATCACATCCTGAGTAGTCATACCTGAATAAGCAACGGATAAATCTAAACGGCCATCACTATAATTCTTAACACCACAAGCCTGTAGATCTTTCCATCTTTGTTCAGTATCCGTATGTCCAATCGTATCGGTTTTTTGATATCCTTGAATCACTGGGGGGGCTAAATATATATCAGGATTATATTTAGGTATAACCCGTATGGGGATACAGCCGCTCAAGGCAATACTCATTAAAACCAGCCAGCTTTTCATGGGTTTCTTTCTTGTTGGTAATAAAATCCGTAAAGAAACAGCAAACGTAGGGTGGGCAAAGCTTGCGTGCCCACCGAACCACCATCAATGCACACACCTACTCACCAAACTGACCTAAATCATCATGATCGCCCCAATTCAGTGGCAAGAAACCCTCACGCACATAGCGATGAAAACTTGAATAAGGCCAGTCTCGTACCTGCACCACCAAACCATGCTTCACAGGATTATGATGTATGTAATCAATATGACGCTGTAAATCTTTCTCATCACGAATTTGGTGTTCCCAATAACGCCTTTGCCAAATCCCCTTTTCTCGCTTTCTTATTTTACTCGCACTACGTGCCGTATGCGGATAGGCCCTCGAAAACAAGCTTTTTATTTGGCCCCAACGCAAAGCATAGTTGGCATCATCCGCAGGCATGCGCCAAATAGCATGCAAATGATCAGGCAAAACGCAAATAGCTTCCGTCACAAAGGGATAACGCGAAGCCACCTGCTTATAAACCCTTTTAAAGTGTAAAATCTCATCAACCAATAGCGTCGAACGGCGATCGGCCAAAACAACCGTGAAAAAATAGGTGCCTCCATGTATGAGGCTGCGACGATAATGTGACATAGGGTACTTAATTTAAATGACAAATAACTATATCACGCTTTTGCAACTACATTGAAAAGTAAAAATGTCTATCTTCGTTAAGAGGTATAGGAATGACAATCAACCGCGTGGGCACGCAAGCTTTGCCCACCCAACTCTTGCTGCCCTACGCCTGTTTAATTACACAGTCCTGTGGGTTTCCTATTTTTGATACAACGCTCAATACTATAAATCACATAGCCTTTTGCTTCCATACACTGATATATTTTATCTCTTCTAGCGATCACTTGCTTTACAGTCTCCTCTGGACCTTGCCCATTTAAATCTAATCTTCCTCCATTATATTTTTGAACACCACAGGTTTGTAAATCATGCCATCTACGATCAGGATCAGTATGGCCTATAGTGTCTGTCTTTTGATACCCTTGAATCGGGGGAGGATAATACTCAGCATCAAGGTTAACTGGCGTTACAACTCGGATGAGGCAGCCACTTAATACTGTCCCACTTAACATTAATATCAACCATTTATTCATATTTATTTACCAAATTTAAAAATCAACTGCATGACAATCCGCCTTGAACGGTTTGAAGACACGGTTAATACTCGGTGCTCAAATATGAATATTTTCGGACTCCGTTCCTTAGCTTGGCTACTTAACAAAACACGCTTCTTTCACTATGGGATGATACGTATAATAGCTAAAATTCAGGTTTTCACCCTTTTTAAAGCCAATCCAATAAAGTCATTTGGCATATACATTACTCAAAAAAATGGGTAGCCTCAATCTACCCATTCCAACCAATGTGATTAGACTCTACGAGACAATCGCCGTATCTAAATGCGCTAGTTAAACACGGCTAATACTTGGGCTATATATAACATCAACAGCATATACAGCTGGCACATGCATTCTTTCACTCCCCTTATAACAGCCCACTAATTACACAAACCTGTCGGTTTTTTATTTTTGACACACCGCAAATTGCTGTAAATAACGTAGCCCTTTGCTTTCATACAGGCCGATATATTTTCACGTCGAGCAATTACTTGCTTAGATGATTCACCGGGAGCTGAGGCATTCAAATCCAAATCACCTCTATTATAGTCAACCACACCACAAACCTGTAAATCCTTCCATCGCTGATCTGGATCAGTATGCCCAATCGTATCGGTTTTTTGATATCCTTGAATCACTGGGGGGCTAAATATATATCAGGATTATATTTAGGTATAACCCGTATGGGGATACAGCCACTCAAGGCAATACTCATTAAAACCAGCCAGCTTTTCATGGGTTTCTTTCATGCAGATAATGAAAGTATTTAAAGAAACAACGTAGGAACGCAGGCTTTGTCCATCCTATTATTGTTAAAAAATATTGCTAAAAACATTTTTCATCAACATAATAACTAGACTTTCCTAAAATAGCGTTTGTATCCAGATCATATACCACCCCCCGTCTAATTGTCTTCGGGCAAAACAATGCTTTTGAATAAGTATAGCACTCAGCCATTCCTAAAACATTTCCTGTATCAAACGCTCTCTCTTGCCGCTTACGACATTGGTATCCGTTATTTGTCCATTTTTCAACAAACTGGTTTACATGCTGTCCCTTCCAGTCATCCTTATAAACAGGAGTATTTGTTGTTGTAGTACAAGCTGAAAAAAATAGTAAAAACAACAGTACTCTATATGCTTTAAATTTATTCATACATACTTGACCTTCTTAGCCTTTATTTTAGATACTGCTGTAATTGTTGAATCTTCTGAACTGTCTCAGAAGACACGTTAATCATCATAACATTCTGGCTATTTTGATTGCTCAGCTGATTCATATCCCGATTACTTTGCTTTTGTATCTAATCTTGTAAGCTTTGAGCACCATCAGGTTGCTTGGCCACATGCACTACTTTGGGCTTATCTAGTACTTGCTGATAAACTTCTTGCATGTTCTCACGGTGCTTGTCCTGTAGTTGCTTAAGCACTTTATCGTCTTTAGGATAGCTGATTGGCGTCGGCACATACTCGGTTTTACTGCCAAGTGCACCAGACCCAGGGCTACTGTGAACGCTGTTGCTGCTGACAAACCACTGGGGAAGCCTTAATCGAATTCCAGTAATCATTGCCATAGCCGCCTGCAAACGTAGCCACGGGGTCATTACTCGGTGCCCAAATGTAAATGTTTTTAGGGTCTGTTACCTGTCCTACTTTATCAATAAAACGGTCTGCTTTAGCCGCAGGATTATTCACATAACAGCTAAGATTAGGGTTTTTACACTTTTTAAAACCAAACCAAAAAACTTATTTGGCATATGTATTACTCAAAAAAATGGGCCGCCTCAATCTACCCATTCCATCAAATGTGATTAGACTCTACGAAACAATCGCCGTATCTAAACACGCTAGTTAAACACGACCCAGGCGCACCAAACTCACTTAGAGTCTATTAAACCAAGAAATCCCTACCCATTTAAAATATGCAATTTTTTCTAAAAACAATTAGCAGTAACCTCATGACTTGACTTCCCTAAAATCCTTTCTGTTGCCAAATTATAAACCGCTCCCTTCCTAATAGTCTTAGGACAAATTGGTTGATTATATCTAATATAACATTCCACTATTCCTGCATCCTCTCTAGCCTTCCTTTTACTACAAGAGTACCCTTTGCCTTGCCACTCTTTACTAAACTCATCAACATGGCGACCCTTCCAGCCGTCTCTATATACGGGTCCATTGGTTGTATTCATACAACTTGTCAATATCAATGAAAAAATAACCATAAAACATATTTGAATTTTATTCACGTCCTACACCTTTTAATTTAAATGCCGCTGCAATTGTTGAATTTTCTGGACCGTGGCAGAAGGTACATTAATCATCATGACATTCTGGCTATTTTGATTACCTAGTTGATTCATGTCCCTATTACTTTGCTTTTGTACCTGCTCCTGTAATATTTGAGTGCCATCAGGTTGTTTGGCCACAGGTACCTGTTTTGGCTTGTCTAAAACCTGTTGGTAAACCCCCTGCATTTTCTCTCGATGCTTTTCCCGTAATTGATTAAGCACTTTATCGTCTTTAGGATAGCTGATTGGCGTAGGCACATACTCGGTTTTACTGCCAAGCGCACCAGAGCCTGGACTACTGTGAACGCTGTTGCTGCTGACAAACCACTCCAGTAATCATTGCCATAGCCGCCTGCAAACGTGACCACGGGGTCATTACTCGGTGCCCAAATATAAATGTTTTTAGGGTCTGTTATCTGTCCTGCTCTATCAATAAAACGGTCAGCCTGGGCTGCAGGATTATTCACATAATAGCTAAAATTCAGGTTTTCATTCTTTTTAAAGCCAACCCAATAAAATCATTTGGCATATACATTGCTCAAAAAAAATGGGCAGCCTCAACCTACCCATTCCCCCAATGTGATTAGACTCTACGAAACAATCACCGTATCTAAATACGCTCGCTAAACACGGCCAATACTTGGGCCATATATAATGGCATTAATTTAGTGGGCACAGGCATTCTTTCACTCCCCTTATAACAGTCCACTAATTACACAAACCCGTCGGCTTTTTATTTTTGACACACCGCAAATTGCTGTAAATAACATAGCCCTTTGCTTTCATACAGCTATTAATTCTATCTCTACGTGCAATCACTTGCTGAGTAGTATCATCAGGACCAAAAGCATTCAAATCTAAGCGACCTTCATCATACTGTCTCACACCACAAACCTGTAAATCTTTCCATCTTTGTTCAGTATCCGTATGCCCAATCGTATCGGTTTTTTGATATCCTTGAACTGCCGGCGGAACCAAATAAATATCGGGATTATATTTCGGTATAACCCGAATAGGGATACAGCCACTCAAGGCAATACTCATTACAACTAGCCACCTTTTCATGGATGTCTTTCTTGTTGGTAATAAAATCCGTAAAGAAACAGCCTGGGCAACACAGGCTTTGCCCGCCCTACTGCTGCCAAGCGCCTAAGCATTCCAACTTTTAACAAATCACTCATGCAATATAAAACTACTCAGACATACTTTTCATTTATGTCTTATTCTGTCTGTAAACCACCACAAGCCTCATATTTTTGAAGGTGTTTAATATTACAAGTCTTATCTCCCGGCTTTCCTAAATAATACCCTTTGTTCTCCATACATATGGATGCTTTTAAATGTAAATTAATAGGCATAGAGTTATACCCAATACTTAAACCACATTTTTTTAGATCAATCCCTACTTGCTCTCTTGTCGTATCATGTCGTTTCCAACTCTCAATAGCTGTCCGGGGAGGTTGATCAATAGTCAAAGTACAAGCACTACATAATAATAAAACACTGATTACCTTTATAGTCACTTAACAATCCTTACTTAATTTTTTGATAACTAGCTGGAAAATATAATGCCTGTCCATTAGGAGAATTCGACCAAAATCCTGCTCGCAAACACTCTGGACTCCCAGAAACATAACAATTATGCGGCGTCTCCGTACCCGTCAAGATATTCAAATATTGCCCCCATTTCGTCGTGCCCTCTGGCCTATCTCCACCTGTCGGTTTATTTCCACCCAACACCGTCCCAACAAAATCATCCTTATGTGATTGATATTGAATCTCTTTCACCCTTGCTTCTGCTTCACTCATTTTGTCCCGACCCTGTAATGAAGACAATAGCCCATCAGCTTTTAACGCATTATAAGCAGGCCCTACCATATTAATAGTCAAGCCACCATATTGCCCTACACTATTCGGATTTCTACTAATCGATTCCAAAGCATTGCCCACCGTGAGGCTACCACGACTATGACCATCAAAATGTATGCCTGATTGACCATATTTTCCATTAGATTTTTTGTAACGCTTACTATGGGATGATTCGTATAATAGCTAAATTCAGATTTTTACACCTTTTAAAGTCAACCCAATAAAATCATTTGGCATATACATTACTCAAAAAAATGGGCAGCCTCAACCTACCCATTCCAACCAATGTGATTATATGCTACGGAAAACCACCGTATCTAAATGCGCTAGTTAAACACGGCCAATACTTGGGCCATATATAATGGCATTAACTTAGTGAGCACATGCATTCTTTTTACTTTCCTTAGAACAGTCCACTAATTACACAAACCCGTCGGCTTTTTATTTTTGACACACCGCAAATTGCTGTAAATAACATATCCCTTTGCTTTCATACAGCTATTAATTCTATCTCTGCGGGCAATCACTTGTTCTACCGTTACCCCAGGTCCTTGCCCATTTAAATCTAATAAGCCTTCATTGTATTGTCTGACCCCACAAACTTGTAAATCTTTCCATCTTTGTTCAGTATCTGTATGCCCAATCGTATCGTTTTTTTGATATCCTTGAACTGCCGGCGGAACCAAATAAATATCGGGATTATATTTCGGTATGACCCGAATGGGGATACAGCCACTCAAGGCAATACTCATTAAAACCAGCCACCTTTTCATGGATTTCTTTCTTGTCTATAAGGAGGTAAATAAAGTTTGCCTCCTTATACGTTAGCTAATTACATAAACCCGTCGGCTTTTTGTTCTTCATGCAACGTTCGGGGCTGTAAATCACATAACCTTTTTCTTTCATACAACCATTCACTTTATCCCTACGCACAATAACTTGCTTCACAGTCACTCCTGGTCCTTGGCCATTTAAATCTAATAAGCCTTCATTATATTTCCTGACACCACATGCCTGTAGGTCCTTCCACCTCTGATCTGTATTTGTATAACCAATAGTCTCAGCTTTTTGATACCCCTCAACAGGTGGCGGAAGACCATAAATATTAGGGTTGTATTTCGGTATGGCCCGAATGGGGATACAGCCGCTCAAGGCAATACTCATTAAAACCAGCCAGCTTTTCATGGGTTTCTTTCTTGTCGATAATGAAACCTGTAAAGAAACAGAGTGGGCAACACAGGCTTTGCCCACCCTACACTTGCTCTAGCGCGGCAACGTGGCCAACACACTTTGGCAGTCAAGGCTTACCGGAGCATTATTGCCCAGCAACCAGATCTGGTTTACGTCCGCTTCGATCTAGCCGCGATGCTCTACGAAAATAAAGAATATGAAGCAGCCAAAGATCAATTTACTAAAGTCAAAGCCGATGATATAGATGAACACCTTAGGTACATTGCTGAACGATACCTAACGCAAATACAGCGTAAAATAGGTTGGAATCTACAGGCTGGTGCACAATACGTTCAAAACAGTAACGTCAACAATGCCTCTTCTGTCAAAGAATTCAATATAGGCCCCTATGTCTTCATTAAAAATGAAGAGGCAATGCCCAAAAAAGCCAAAGGCCTCAGTGCATTTCTAGCCTTAGATCGAGACATCAATATTGAAGGCAATCACTATGCCACAATAGCCGCACAGCTTAAGGGTACACGCTATTGGGATGAATCTGAGTACAATGAGCACACGCTAAGACTAGAAGGTGGATACAAAAATCAAGATATTAAAACCAGTTTTAGTCTTAGCCCCTTTTATGAGCAAAGCTGGTTAGGAGACGCTCGTTATAGCCACAATATTGGGCTCGTTTCTGAATACAGCCGATGGTTATCATCCAAAACCCAAGTCATCGGAGCCTATACCTACGCCCATAAACGCTATCACGATCAGGGTCTACAACGCTATGAAGGCAACTTACACGGACTTTCTAGCGGCATCGCCTATTTTGTGTCGTCAACATTGGTGTTCAACGGTGGCATAGACCATCAGATTGACCATCTTAATGCAGAGGATGAGTCCTCGCGTAAAACCAGTGTACGACTTGGCGTAATTAAAGAGTTTACTGGTGGATTATCAGCCAGGACCGCAATGCGTTACGGCCAACGCCGATTTGATGCCCCTCACTTTTTTCTAGGTCAAATCCGTAGAGACACCGAATACCAGGCAAACGTAGCCCTTTGGCACAGGCAGCTCCACTTTAAAGGCATTACCCCTAAGCTTAACTATCGGTATCTAAAAATAAATAGTAATCTGCCCGCCTTTTACTCTCGCCAAAGCCAACAGTGGTATGTATCGTTGGAAAAAACGTTTTAAACACATAAGCTCACGGACGAAAAAGACCAACTACGAGCAAAATAGCAAGGACATGACTCTCACCAAAAATATTACATCATTTTTACATTAGCTTTCACTCGGTCAGCTGAAACGTCTTAATTCACTATTTACCCACTGGGACAACTTGAACCATACGTGGTGGGCCACCACATTTTTTAACAAACGCTGCCTGCTCTTCTTGCGACAGCTGCTTAAAATAATCTGGATGTACAGCACAATCTTCATAATATAAATCAGACACAATAGAGCAGCCGCTTAAAAGAATTGTACTGATTAAAAACAACGGTATTAATTTATTTTGTAAATGCATTTAATGCCTGTTCTAGCTCATGGCTTAAAAATTATCTGTTTCTAACGTTCTTCAATGATTGGCAAGCTGGCCCATCACCATCTCCACCTGCGGTACAACGAGATGCTTTAGAACCATCCAAGCCCCGAGGATAAAATTTGTACCCTTTACCTAGTAAACATTCTTGATTCAATCTATGTCTTTCTTCAAACTGTTCTTTTTTATTATATTTGTATTCCGCTGCTCGATAACATTCATCAAAATCATTGATCTGAGTTTTTTGGGTCATATCTTTTTTATACCAACTATCTTCCTCTGTCGGAATATTTCCAACAAAGATATCAGTCATAAGAGAGTTGCATCCATACAAAAAAAGCACTAACGCCACTAAAGTAATCTTTTTAATAAAATGCATAATTACATCCCCTTCGTTACAGTAGGTTTTACTAATTTAGGTTTAGACGCATCAGGATCATTACCCCATGCGCTTATATACTCTTTATAAAGTGGATTTTCTTGTATTTTCCCATTTATAATAATTTTCTCAGGCGGCATCTCATAGAAATAACTGCTATGACTATAAAACCATGGTTGATAAATCCCCCCGGTCGGAGGATTCCCACCCGTAACATATTTACTCCGGAGGGCAATTAAGGGGGAGCGACCCACAAAGTCGGTCTCATGCACTGCCGAGTAAGCCTGACCAGAACCATTTTTTGCTAATAAATTCGCATAGTCTTGCACGTTAGTAGCCGTACCATAAAACCTAGCCTGATTAATTGGCAATACACCATAACCTTTATTGATGAACGCTTGTGAACTGATACTCGCGGTCAAACCACCACGACTATGGTTACTCGTATCAATAACATACTGATTTATTTGTGCCCACTGTAATAAGTCTAAATTAGCTTGCTGGGAATTGGTAAGTGGTAAGAATTTCGCCCCAGTTAAGTTATTAACTTTATCATATGCTGCGTACATCAACTCGGCAACAGGGTTTCCTGTTTCAGGATTGGGAATCACAATAATACCGCCCTGGTTTATCTCCGTCGCATTTTGCTTTGATGCATTTTTCAAAGAAGCATCCAAATCATTCAAAATACCTGGATTAGAGACCGTAATTAAATTTGTACGCTCATCAGGATGAATATCCGTCAATAAAACTTCTCGATATTGACAATCAACATTTGGCCCTTTACACGTTTGTAAAAAATATTTTTTATCAGCTGTAGCTGCTTGATAAACTAAGTCAGACTGAGTTAATAAACCCATTGACACTAAATTACTAACGTCTAAACCACCCCAGACACCACCAACAGCCAAATCAAAATACATTGTATTTTTAGCTAAGGCATCTGCCTCTGCATCTAATCGCTTAGACTCATCAGTAGGGAAGCCATTATTAGCCATCCTCAGCGCTGTTGCTTCGTCACGCTTGTCTTTAATTGCACTATATAATCTATCTTTGACTTCCTGCCGATTCTGATCAAAGGCCTGACTGACTTCTCGCTGTAAATCTAACTCTTTTTGAACCTTATCTTTGTCAAAATTATTCCCGATATGGCCACTGTTTTGTGCTGCCGTATCAGTAGTCACCGAGGTTTGAATTTGGGCAATAATTGCTTCTGCATTTTTACCCGTTAACTGCTGTCCATTTACATCTACAATGTTGATATTCTGCGTATTGATTCCGGAGTATGTCGTACTCTTATCATGACCACTATCTGCACCAAAACCAATTGATTTAGAACCACTTAATGCACCAGAGGCCGATGTTTCGCCAGTCTTTAAGTCTGTGGTTGATGTATTCTGACCAACCTGAGCCAAGTTCATACCGCCGACTTCTTTAGGCCCTTTCCCACCGCCGATGCTTCCGCCACCACTGATGCCAAAACTACTGCCTTCATAATCAGCATGGTTTTGAATGTCACTGCTGGTTAAGGTACCCGTGGTTAACTGGTTACGTGCCTGGTCTTGTGCTAATTGGGTCGAGGTAATCAAGCCACCCTTAAGATCGGTATTGCCTTTAACATTGATTTGATAACCATCGTCGCCCGCTAAAATACCGCTTTGCTCGTTGACGCTGGCGTAGTCTGCGTTAATTTTTGATTTACTAAAACTACCACTGGCAGAAGCCCCATAGCCTACGGTCACCTGGCCGCTGATGTCTTGCTGTTTGCCTTTAAACGTGGCGGTGTCTTGCAGGCTTTCTATATTCAACTCAGCCGCATCAATGGCCACGCCTTTACCGATGACCTGACCACCAATGATGTTCGTAGCGCCACCGCTGACAATGCTGGTTTGGCCGGTGCTGCTGCCAACGTGGCTATTCACATAGCTCACCTCATCACCGTCGCCATAACCTTTGCCCTTATTGCCTCCGGCTGTCACGCCAAATGCTGGGCCATTGGAGCCGTAACTAATCGCCACGCCGGCATTCCAACCAGATGATTTATTGTCGCTGCGCTCGGTATGAGTTTGTTCGGCCGCTAAAATATTTACTTCATTATCAGCCAATAAATTTGTACTCATGCCACCAGCCACTTCTGAACCAACAATATTGATATTTGAAGCTTTATCAGCACCAGCAGCCACAATGTTCACGTTACCACCTGCGTAAATGGTACTTCCAGCAGCCTCTGTTCCAGCCACTTTGGTGCTCTGCTCTGATTTACTTGAACCATAAGTGATGCTCACGCTGACATTATTGGCCGACATGCCATTGCTGATCGCATCTTTTGCTGCCCCTACGCTTTTATAACCATCCATCGCGGTATTGGCTGCGGCCATTGCATTGACGCGAGTATTCTTACTTTGGCCCACTTTTTTACTGCTGTCGATCGTGTCTTTTGCCTGCATCGCTGCACTGATGGCCGGTGCACTCAACGCCACGGTTAAACCACTTTGTTTTTGCTTCTGTACAAAGTCGCTGCTGTAACGATCTTCAGCCGCTACAATATCAACCTGTTTGGCCATGATGGTCACATCGCCCTGTTGCGCCGACACGGTACTGCCTATTTGGCGATAAGCCTCTCCCGCCACCATGGTCACGTCGCCGCCGAGGCTGCCAACCATGCTGCCTTGGTGTGTCAGGTTGGTGTTTTGGCTATCCGTCGACAGCTGGTTCTTGCCGATGGTAAAGCCCACCCCACCGCTGCTCATCAGCCCCGACTTTTTGCTTTCGTGGAACTGGCTGTTGCGGTTGGTTTCTTCGGCGGCCTCAATGCTGATGTTTTGGCCGGCGCTGAGGGTGAGCTTTTGGTCGGCGACCACGTTGCTGCCTTTAATATTGACGTCTTGATCACTGTGGATCTGCACGCTGGCGCCGGTGACGTTGCTGCTCACTGCTTGGGTATTGTCGTCGGTGTAGCGCACTTCGCGTGATTTGCTGCTCAATGCGCCGCTGTCTTTATGGTAGCGGCCTTCGGCAAATTCATCGGTGGCCAGGCCCGATTGAATGGTCACGCCTTTAACGCCGAGGATGGACAAGGCGCCGGCCTCGCTGTTGAGGTCTGATGCGGTTACGGTCACCTGACCCTGCGCCTGTAACGTCATATCGCCTTGGCTATTGAGGTTGCTGCCGACTTCTTGGCTGTTGTTCTGAATGCGGTAGTTCTTGGCGTCTTGTACCGTTGATTCTTGACGGCCGGTGGTAACAGTACCCACATTGAGGTCGTTGCCGGCCAATAAATAGGTTTGGCCTTCAGCGCCGCTGTTGCTGACGTTGGCGGCAGCCAGATTGATGTCGCGGCCGCTTTGGGCCAGCAGAATGCCTGCATCTTCGGTGACGTATAGCCCGGCCACGCGATCGATGCTGGTGCGGCTGCCGTTAAAACCGCCGCCCTGCTGCTCGGTGCTGCTGGTGGTGGTGATCACGTTGAGGTCTCGTCCTGCGTCTAGGGCCAGGCTTTTTTGGCCGATGACGCTGCCGCCCACAACGTTGATGTCTTCTTTGGCCTGTAGCTGAACCTGAGCGCCTTGGATGCGGCCACCGATGTTGTTGATGTTCTGGGCATTCAGCGCCGTAATGTTGCGCCCGGCGATGGTGCCGCTGTTGTCGAGGTCGCCGCTGACGTTAAGCTGCATGTCGTTGGCGGCAATCAAGGTACCGCCGTGGCTTAAGTCGCCTGAGCGAGCCACGACGTACAGCTTGGGCACCAGTACCGACTGGGTGCGGCCATCGGCCAAGGTCACGGTTTGGGTTTCTAGCCACACCATGTCGCTGGTGAGCTGGGCCACCATTTCTTTGCTGAGGCTGACGCCGGGGGCGAGGTTGTGGGCTTGAGCAAAGGTGGCGCCACTGTTCATTAGGGCTTTAAACTGGGCCTCATCGTTTTCGTAGCCGCCAAGGTAGCGGTTGCCGGTTAATTGCGCCACTTGCTCATTCACCAGGCGCTGCTCGTAATAGCCGTCGCCCAGGCGCTTGTGCATATTGTCGGGGTTGGCGCCCATCATTTTAAGCATGTAGTCGCTGCCTAGCCACTGCTTGCCGTTGGTGAAGCGTGGGTCGGTTTCCACCAAATAATCTTGGCCGTTGGGGTTGATGCTGTACAGGCTGCTGTTGGGCAGGCGCGTGTTCGGCTGGGTGCTGTTGATGACGTTGGGCGCGCCGTTTTGGGCGCCGACGCCGTTAATGCTGTTCACCGAACCCACGTCGGTGGGCCGTTGATTGTGGCTGTCGCTAACGTATGAGGCGTTTTCTTGCTTGTTGGCGACGCTGAGGGTGATGGTTTGGCGCTGTTCGTCGGCATACTTCTGTTTGCCATCCCATTTGCGCTGATGATAGCGCTTAAAGCCGCCACGCCAGCGGCTGCGGGTGTATTGGCTGGTGCCTTCATCGGTGATGATGTATTCACCGGTGGCGTCGATGTTTTGAATGTTGTCGAGGCCGCCGATCATGGTTTTACCGGCGATGATGGTGCTCTTGTCGTTGATGACGCTGCCGCTGAGGGTCATATTGCCACCGGACACGATGCGCCCGGGGTCGGAGGTTTTTACTTGATCTTCGTACTCTCTACGCACAATCTCGTATTGGGTCCAGCGGGTGAACTGCTGATTGAATTGACCGTTATAGCGCTCAATCGCTTCGTCTAGGGCATCGAACTGAGCTTCGTTTTGGTCATACCATGTCTCTAAGGCATCATGATAGGCATTGATGGCCAAATCATAAGCTGCTTTTTGCTGGGCATACGCTTGATTGACCTCGGTATACACTGCCAAATCTGCTTCATATTTGCTTAGGGCTTGCGCATAGGCCACGCACGCGGCCGAGCTGCTGCCATCGCAGCTTTCGCCGGCCGGTACCTCAGGGGCAATCGGTTTCAGCATCGTGGGCGCAATGGGCGCCACTAGGTTCGGTTCAGCAGGCTCGCCCGCCGGAGCGGTGAGGTTGAAATAGGCCCAAGCAGGATTGTCGGCCGCGTATTCAGAACCAGGAATCGGCACGCAGGTAGACTCATCTAGGGGGTTGCTACAGCTTTCCTCCCCTAGGCGTAAAATCGGCGTTTTGCCGAGAATCGTCCCGGTGCCGACGCTGGGACTGTTTTTCCACACGTAGCGGCCTGCGCGGCTCCAGTTTTGCCACTGAAAGTTTGAACCATCATATTTATTGGCGTCGCCTTCTGGGCTGATCAAAAACACGTTTGTCGGCCCCTTCACTAAAACCGTTTCGGTGCTGAAATGCTCATTGCTGTTGACCAACTTCACGGCGGCAATGGCCATGTCGCCCAAGCTTTCGATGGTGGCGCTTTTATTTTCGATCAGATTGGCGCTGCCGGTGGCTTGATGATTGGCGTCGAGGCTGCCGCCCAGATGCATGCTGTCGCCGCTGAACAACAGGGCATGCTCTTGGTTGATGATGTGTTGGGCGCCGATGTCTAAGCGTTCTCGTGCGGCAATGGTGGCGGCGGTGGTGACGCCGGCCACGGCTTCTTCACGGTTGTGCACGGTATGGGCGGCAATGGCGACGTGATCGCCATAAACCTTACCGGTGCCGACGTTATCCAGTTTTTGTCCGACCTGCAAAAGGGTTAAGCCGTTGCTGTTGATGAGGCCGCGGTTGCTGAGGTTTTCAGCCACGTTTAGCTGGGTGTGGTTTTCGGCCTGAATGATGCCGCTGGCCTGATTGTCTACGTTTTTAGCGTCAATTTGGATTTCAGCACCGCTTTGGATGCTGGCCTGATTGATGAGCCTGCCTTCGGTGCTGATGCTGAGGTTGCGGTTGGCCTCGATGTCGGTTTGGGCCACAAAGTCGTCTTTCAGGCCGATGCTCAAGTCTTGCCCTGCTGCCACCATACCGTCGCCGCTGAGGAATTTAGCCTGAATGTGAGCATCCGTTCCGGCCAGGATTTCGCCTTGGGTATTGCTTAGACTGAGGGTTTGGGCCCCGCCATCATGAATGGTGACGCTGTTGGCTGAGCTGATTTGGCCCTGCTGGTTAGCCAACGCCTGTGTGGCTTTGATGTTGAGGGCTTCATTGGCGCGAATGGCGCCCTGCTGCTGATTGTCGATGCGTGCAAAGGCCAGATCCAGCTGCTGCGATTCAATGGTGCCGCTGCGGTTGTCTAGCTGCTGGCCCGATAGGTTAAGGCTGCTGCCCGACAGCAGCTCACCATCTTGATTATTGAGGGTTTGAGCCATCACGCTGAGGGTTTCATTACTGGCGATTTGCCCTTTTTGGCTGTTGTCGAGCACGTCGGCGTTGATTTGGGCCTGTTTACCGACCAATACAACGCCTTTCTGATTATTAAATTGTCCGGTGTTCGTGTCAAAGTGGGCAAATGCCGTCATGCGGCCTTGCTGGTTGTGAACGGCGTCAGTATTCACCTTGATGTCGTTGGCACTCAGTTCACCGCCACGGTTATCCAGCTGGTCGCCGCTGACGCTGAGCTTATTTAAATGAAGCGTCGCTTGATTGCTCAAACCCTCTTGAGCGACCAAATCCACGCCACCGCTGCCGCTGATCACGCCGCCCTGATTCACTAGGGTTTGGGCAATGTTGATCTGCCCCGTGGCCAAGGTCACCGGTACGGTGGGCGCGGTTTCCACGCCGCCGCCAGCGCTGCCGGTACTCGGTGGCGTGGTGGGCTGATCAATATTCGGGCCGCTCGGCTGCTCTGGGCCAGTGCTTGGGCCTTCGCCTGAGCCAGGCGTCTCGCCGCCTGTATCTTTAAGCGGCACGGCGCCAATATGGCCTTGATCGGTATTGCTCAATTGTCCGGCTTCAATGAGCAGCGACTGTTGCCCGGTTTGGATTAATTCGCCGTTAAGATTGCTCAATGTATTGGCGCTAAGATCCAAGCGCCCTGCGCTGAAGGTGCCTTTGTCGTTAACGATGTCGGTGGCCTGAACGTTTAGTTCTTGGGCGCTGGCCAAGAGGCCTGTATTAGTGAGGTCTTGGGTTTGAATGCTTTGATTGTGCTGCGACGACACGGTGCCGCTGTTGTGAACCGACGTGGCCAGAATGTTCACGTCATCAGTCTTGCCGTTGCTGTTGATCACGCCGCTGTTGCTGAGCTGACCGTCGGCGCTGAGGCTTACGCCGCCAGCGCTGGCAAATAATTGGCCTTGGTGTTGAATACCGCGGCCGCGATCGGTGCTGACCAAGGTGATTTTACCAGCGTACATGCCGCCTAAGGCGCCTGTGTCGATGGCGAAGGCTGGCGCGCTTTGATCGGCAGCGGTGGTGCTGATTTGGTCGTTGGCGTCTAAATCATAATGGCCTGCGACCACGTCAACGTTTTGGCCCCACACGCCGCCGTTAATGTTGGCGGCGGCGGTTAAAATGCGGGTGTAGTTGGCGTCGCGCACGTCGAGACCTTCGCCGTGAATATTCACGGCACCGCCCTGCACGGCATAGCCAGCCACGAGGCCGTCTTTAATGATGGGATTGCCGGTGGTGAGGGTCACCCGCGGGGCGTTGATGAAGCCGCCGCCGTTAATGCTGAGGCCTGCCTGGTTGGCGATGATGACGTCGGCCTTTTGCCCGGCCACTTCGACATAGCCGTTGAGCTGGCTGGGGTTGCGGCTGTTGACCTGGTTGACGATGACTTTAGCCGACCCGCCGGCCAGCCAAGGGTTGGCCTGAACCATGCCGCCAAGCTGGGTTTGGGTGTTCTTACGGCTGTTGTTGAGGATGACGCCTTTTTTATCCACGTCGAACTGCTGATACTGGTTCATCGACACGCCGCCCTTAGTCGGCTTTTGGATATTTACCTGAGGCGTGCCATTAGCCGAGGGCAAAATCGTCGGGCGCTGATTGCCTGGAGCATTAGGATCGGCCACCACGCGGGCGTCGGCGATGGGGCTGAGAATGACGGCACTGCCCAACGCCAACATCAATGAGAACGACAGCAATTTAAAGCCACGTCGTGACGATGTGGTGGTGGCGCCGTTAAAGCCGGTTTCGCCATCGGCCGTGCTCTTGCCTTCGCGCACGGTGTTCTCCGCCACGACCATCATCTGGCCCCGTTTTTTATTGAAGATGATTTGATAACATTGCTTGTTCATGACTGTCCCCAGCGACTGCGTTGGTGTTTATTTTAAAAAGAATAAGAAAGATTAAACCCATAGGCGATGTTGGCCGTTTGGAAGTACTGCGGCTTCTTGATGGCTTTGCCGGCAAATAAGTCGTAGTACAGATTGCCAAAGCCGCCGAACTGACCTTTCAGCCCAAACACGCCACCGATGAGATTCTGCCCCAACAGATTCCCAGCCGATGGCCCAGACACATGGCCCATGTCTACGCCTAAGTAGGTTTGATGGCTACCGGCATAAGTCCACGTTAAGGTGTTTTGCCAGGTCCAGCCGCGTTCGGCCATTAAGGTGACTTCGCCATCAAAGCCGCGCACGCTGTAGCGGCCGCCAATGCTCATCATGTCTTGCGTGAGTAACGGTGTCTTATGCCATTGCGCTCGTACGGCCGTGTCGTAGCTGAGGTTTTGTTGACCTAGCTGAAACGGCACCAGCAAGGAAGCATCGAGCGTAATGACCTTCATGCGGCTAGTGCCTTCGCCAAACGTTTCCTCAATCGCCCGTTCGGCTTCTTTACCGCCGGTGCCGCGCTTGTAGCCTAGGCCCAAATCAAGGGTGTTGCTGCCCAAATAAGCTCTATGATTTAACTGTGCTGTCCAGCCGGCCACGCGGCGGTTTGAATCGGTGAGCTCGGCATCGTCAATGAAGCTCGTGGAAGTACGCAGCCAGCCTTTAAGGGTGGCGCTGGTTTTATGTTTGGCGTTGCGAAACAGTAAGCGGGTCATCGACAGATCGGTGTTTTCGCTGGTGCCACTGTAGTTGTAATGGCCATTCACACCCGCAATGGCCTGATCGTAGCTGTGACGGTTGGCGTTGAAGGCAAACAGCCAGTTGTCGTAAGGCACCGAGTAATGAAACGCGTAGCCGTGGGTGCCACTGCTGTCTTTATTGCCGTGCTCGTCGACGGCTTTAGAGGCATAGCCGAGGTCTTGGTTGTAGCTGGCGTATAAGAGGTCGCTTAAACCCAGAGGGTTATCAATAGAAACCGTCACGCTGCCCTGATACTTGCCGGTCGATTTACTGCCAGAATCGTCGACGCTGAAGTTAAGCCGATACGGCACGGTACGCTGCGCCCAGCTCACCACCACATCGCTGGTATTGGGATCGTTGGGGTCGTTCGTGGGCACGATTTGAATGTCGGCCTCAGCCGTGGGCACGCGCTTGAGGTTTTCTAAGCCCTGCTCTAGCGCATGCAAATTCAGAATATCGCCATCGTTTAGTGGAAAGGCATTGTGTGAGGCCTGAATGCGGCCGACGTGGGTTTGTTCGGGCTGGCTGTCGTCAAACTTAAGGGCGCCGATGCGCCCAGGAAAGATGGTCAAAACCAAGGTACCGCTGGCCAAATCTTGCGGGGCGGCCAGCACCCTCGTGGTGGTGTAGCCTGCCTCGATGATGTGGTTTTGGATCAGCGTCATCAGCTGATTCACGCCTTGGGCGCCAAGGCACTGGCCGGCTTTAAAGCTGGTCTTGCGTAAAACCGCCTTTAAAGCAAACTGAAAGCGCTCTGCTGCTTCCCCATCCAGGACAACAGACTGCACGGCAAAGCAAGGAGATTCATCTTGGGGCAGCTGATAAGACAGCATGGCTGGCGCGGTGACCTCATCAGCATTGAGGCGTACGTCGCGTGGCGGCTGAACCTGCTGCTGTAGCTGTTGTTGGCGATCACGGGCCCGCTGCTCTTCTTGAGCTGGGGTGCTGATGGGGGCACGCAGCACGCTAGGCGTCACGGGTTCTTGCGCCCAAGCAGGCGCTGACAGCATGAGGGCGGCACAAAAACACGACAGGGGTTTAAGGCGGAAGTTGTATAAAGGGCGCATAAAATTATTCTATTAACATTTATGCTGTACTATAAACTTCTGGGCAGATGAAGCCAAAGGCAAGATAAGCAATAACCATTTATTGCCAACATCATATGCCTTTAAATTAAATGATTAGGCTCTCTTATGACTACAATTCAAAATACATATCCATTTATCTTAAAACATTAAGTTTAAATTGAAACGTCATTTGTCATGACAATATGACAAACAAGGATTTGATTGGCTAGATATTATATTAGAAGTGTAAAAAAATACGTCCGCCACGAGAAATTGATGTATTTATAATCATTAGTTTAATAAAATGACAACCAAAAAAGCATATTGCCTAGTCACCTGAGGCGCAACACAACGCATGATTATGCCAATACTCAGCCCAAAACCAGCATATCATCCGAAGTAAAAACGCTTTATCCAACAACAATAAAGCCCCTGCGCCACACCATCGGTGAGCACAGGGGCTAAGTCTGATTCAGCGGCGCTTATTTAAGCTGAGCCAAAATCTCGTCTTTAACGGCTTCAACGGCTTGAGTACCGTCTACTTTGATGTATTTAGGCGCGTTGGCCACACCTTGGCTAATCATGCCATTGTAGAAGCCCACCAATACTTCGGTTTGCTCATGGTAAACGTCAAGGCGTTTTTTAACCGTGTCGGCATGGTCGTCTTCACGTTGAATCAAGTCTTCACCGGTCACGTCGTCTTTACCTTCTACTTTAGGTGGGTTGTACACTAAGTGGTAGGTACGGCCTGACGCCAAGTGAACGCGGCGGCCTGACATACGGGTGATGATGGCTTCGTCGGGGACATTGATTTCCACCACATAGTCTAGGTCCACGCCTGCGGCAACCATGGCTTCGGCTTGAGCTAGGGTACGTGGAAAACCGTCAAACAAGAAGCCGTTGGCACAATCAGCCTCTTGAATGCGCTCTTTCACTAAGCCAATAATGATGTCGTCGCGAACCAATTGGCCGGCGTCCATGATTTTTTTGGCTTCTAGGCCTAGTGGCGTGCCGGCTTTAACCGCAGCGCGCAACATATCGCCCGTCGAGATTTGGGGGATGTTAAACGCAGACGTAATGTATTGCGCTTGGGTACCTTTACCTGCGCCAGGGGCGCCTAATAGCAAAATTTTCATATCGATCCTTTGATCTGTTGTTTTGGTTAATCATTGTGTTGCTGTGCAAATAGCGCCTGCACACGCACTAAATCTTCGGCAGTATCCACGCCCGCAGCGGGAGCTTCAGCCACCACCGTCATGGCGATTTTTTCACCGTGCCACAACACCCGTAGCTGCTCCAGCGCCTCAATCTGCTCTAAGGGCGACACTGCCAGCTGCTGATAGGTTTGTAAAAAACCTGCGCGGTAAGCATAGATGCCAATGTGGCGATACACGGCGCCATTTTGAGGCAGTTGGGTTTGATCATGGGCAAATGCATCGCGCGCCCACGGAATCGGCGCACGGCTGAAGTAAATCGCCTCGTTCTTGGCGTTCAACACCACCTTCACCACGTTGGGGTTAAAAAACTCCGCAGCGTCGTGAATCGGGTGAGCCGCACTGGCCATCGGGGCGGCGCTGTTGGCAAGGCTCAAGGCCAGCTGGTCAATCAGCTGAGGGTCGATTAAGGGCTCGTCACCCTGCACGTTCACCACCAAGGTTTCTGCTGGTAAGGCCAAAAGATCCACCACTTCGGCCAAGCGATCGGTTCCGCTGGGATGGTCTGGCTGGGTTAACACGGCTTTAACCTTGTGTTCGGCACAGGCGGCTAAAATCAGCTCGTGGTCGGTGGCGACAATGACGTCGGTGGCAGCGCTTTTACGCGCCTGCTCGGCCACCCGCACCACCATAGGCTTACCACCAATGTCGGCCAAAGGCTTATTGGGCAATCGACTCGAGGCCAAACGGGCCGGAATCACCACCACAAAGGCTTCAGTCACACCGTCTCCTCAGGGCCAAGCTCACGGGCTTCGGTTTCCAACATCATCGGGATGCCGTCTACGATTGGGAAGGCCAAACGGGCGGCTTTACTGATGAGTTCTTGGGTTTCTGGCTTATACACCAAAGGGGCTTTGGTGATGGGGCAAACCAAAATATCTAAATATTTTTGATCCATTGGGTATTCCACCTATTATTCAGAGTAAGGATGAGTCGGTCTGGACGCTGGCGTGGCGTGGGCCTTAAGGCCCAGCTCGGCACACACAAAGACGGCCAAATTAGGCTCTATTGTAGCACTAACTGGCAACACCCACACCTGTGATAGGGGGATATTTTTCAGCTTCACGGCATCTTTTTCAGTCACCACAAAAACGGCATCGGCATCGATAAAGTCACTGGCTTGATACTCGTGATGGTCGGGAAACACCAACGTTTCACGCGGGCTTAAGCCAAGGGTAGCCAAGGTATTAAAAAACTTCTGCGGCTGGCCAATCCCAGCCACTGCCGTCACCTCTAGTGCCTGCAATTGCGCCACGGTGGCCGTTTGACTGGGATCGTCTAAACGATAAAAAGCACCGGGCTTAAGCCGCGACACAAAGCGTGGCGCCGTTTTGGGCAGCTGCGCCTCAACCTTGGCCAACGCTTCGGCCTGGGTCACCACTAGGGCATCAGCTTGGCTGATGCGGCTCATGGGTTCACGCAGCGGGCCTTGCGGCAGCAGGCCGGTATTGGCTAAGCCGTAAGCCGCGCTGAGCACCACGATTTCAAAGTCGCGCGCTAGGGCGTAATGCTGCAGGCCGTCGTCGGTTAAAATGACGTCTAAATCTGGATGCGCCGCCAACAGGCATAGGCCAGCATCGTAGCGCTGGCTGCCCACGGCCACGGGTACACCCGTGCTTTGAGCGATCAACAAAGGCTCGTCGCCATAATCGGCCGCACTGCCGCCGACCGACACGCAGGCCGTCATGCGGCTGCTGCGCCCATAGCCACGGCTGATCACGCCGACTTTTAAGCCCATGGCTTGAAAATCCCGCACTAAGGCCATGACGATGGGGGTTTTGCCCACGCCGCCGACATGAATATTGCCCACCACCACTACGGGTATGGGCAATTTAGCCTGTTTTTGCCAGCCGCATCGGTAGGCCAGCCGCCGAAATCGGCTCACGCCTGAAAAAATCAAGCTGAGCGGCCACAACAGACAGCTCAGCCCGAAGCTGGGTGCCTGCCAATGCCGCTGAATCTTGCTGCTCATCATGGCTTGTGTTTATCCGTTGCAAAACTTAAATCACTGATGCCCACCGCTCGCGCGGCTTCCATCACCTTCACCACCGACTGATGCGAGGCATCGGCGTCGGCCTGAATCACCACCAATGGCTCGGCGGCATCGGCTAGGCGTGCTTTTAAAGCCGCCTGAAGCGCGGCCTCATCGCCGCCGTCCACGTCGATTTGATCCACCTGCCAGCGCCCATCTTTGGCCACGCCCACCCAGATCGGCTGTTGCGCTGTGTCTTCTGGGTTTTGGGCCACTGCATCAGCAGCGGGCAGTTTAATGTCTAGTGCGGTGAACCGACTGTAGCTGGTGGTGACCATTAAAAAGATGAGGATCACCAGCAGTACGTCGATGAGTGGAATGAAATTAATTTCCGGCTCTTCGTATGATCTACGCCGTCTAAAATTCATGCCCTACCCTTTATTCTGAGGCCGCTCGCCCGAGGCTGAGTCTAGCTGATGCCAAAGTCGGTTAGCGATGACTTCCATGTCGGTTAGGTAAACCTCCACCTTGGCCCGAAAATGACGGTAAAACATCATGCTGGGAATGGCCACCAGTAGGCCAAACGCTGTATTGTAGAGCGCCACAGAAATGCCGCGGGCCAGCTGCTGTGGGTCGGTACCGGAAGGCGATTGGGCGGCAAAAATCTCAATCATGCCGATCACCGTCCCTAATAAGCCTAACAGCGGCGCCATGGCGGCGATCGTGCCTAAGAGGGTGAGGTTTTTTTCCAACACCACCGTTTCGAGGTTGGCTTGATTCACCATATTGTCTTGGCGAATGGCGCTATGGGCGCCTTCGTCTAGCCAGGCAGCGCTTAAAATACGTCCTAGCGATGAAGCCGACGCTGCTGGCGTCAAGGCATGATCGGGGTGAGTCGCTTTTTGTTCAAACTCTGGCACGATGCTCAGCGGCATCACCACGCTGCGCCTTAAGGCCACTAAACGATCCAAAATAATCGCCACCGAGGTGACAGAGGCGGCAATGATCAGCCAAATTGGCCAGCCCGCTTGCTGAATAATCGTCCACACAGGCACACACCCTTTAGGCTTAAAAAGAAATACTTTAAAGGTAAGGCCTAAGTCTAAGCAAGCCCTTTTGTGCTTTAACCGCCATTTTGACACAGGCCTATGGGCCTCATCGGCGCTCAAACCGAAGCATTTACTGTAACCGACCAGGCCGCCCAAAGCTTCAGGCCATGCCCCATCAAGGTTAGCATGCAGCTTAAAAATGATTTGCCCTAAACAAGCTGAACGCTGCATCGTTGCCCACTGCGGGCCAAAATAGTGAATGCGCTTTGCGTTGCCCGACCCGATGATTGTCTACCCTCCAGCGATAGAGGGCCTTAGCGCGCTTGCCTCATCCCATGCTTCGCTCACTCAATCAGCAGCCCATTCTCATAAACCCTTGTTTTAACAGATTTCCGTAGCGATCAAAACCGCCAATACAACTACAAAAACGAATTTTTTAGTCCAAAAACCCTAAATTAATTAGCACGATAATTCAAAGGATTAACAAATCTTTACATTAACTGTATTAAAAAATTCTCGCACAGTGATAAAATGCCCGACTTCTCTGCAAGCTGCGTCTACTGATTCTGCCCGATTCTGGCATTTTTTAACCACATAATAAAACGACAAAAATATTTCCTAAATAGAAGGGAAGAATACCGCAATGTTCAACAGCATGATGAAGTCTTTAAAAACCAGCCTCGCCTGGCAAATCGGCCTGGCCTTAATCCTAGGCGTCTTATTTGGGGCGTTCCTACACAGCGTTAATATGAATGCCGAGCACGCTTGGCACCAATATTACCAAACCATTCATATTAATGTTCTGAAGCCCTTAGGCGACATTTTCATTAGCCTAATCAAGATGATCGTCATTCCCATCGTGGTATCGACCCTCATCGTCGGCATTGCCAGCATGGAAAGCGCCAAAAAACTCGGCACCTTAGGCGGCAAAACGCTCCTATACTTTGAACTCATCACCACCGTGGCCATCGTAGTGGGCCTATTTGCGGCCAATGTTTTCCAACCCGGCGTGGGCATTGATCTACATTCGCTAACGCCGGCGGCGCAGAGCTTAGACCAATACAAAACCACTGCCGCGGCTTTAGAAAACCAGCCCCACGGTATTGTGGTGATGATTTTGGACATGATTCCGACCAACGTGATTTCGTCTATGGCATCAGGCGAAATGCTGCCGGTGATTTTCTTCTCGGTGCTGTTCGGCGTGGCCTTATTAGGCCTACCTAATCAACAAAAACAGCCGCTTTTAGACGTTTTAAAAGCCATTTCCGACACCATGTTCCGCCTCACCAACATCATCATGCGCTATGCGCCAATCGGTGTATTTGGCTTGATTTCAGTGACCATCGCCCAGTTTGGCTTTAGCGCTCTACTGCCGTTGGGCAAGCTGATTTTATTGGTGTATGGCGCCATGATCTTCTTTGTGTTTGTGATTTTGGGCGGCGTGGCTTATTACTGCAAACTAAACATCATCACGTTGATGAAGATCCTCAAAAACGAATTGATTCTGGCCTACTCAACCGCCAGCTCAGAAGCCGTTTTACCCACGGTGATGCAAAAAATGGAAGCCTACGGCGTACCCAAATCCATCACTGGCTTTGTAATCCCCACCGGCTATTCGTTTAACCTAGACGGCTCGACCCTGTACCAAAGTATTGCGGTGATCTTCATTGCCCAAATCTCTGGCATTCAATTAACGCTGTTAGAAGAAATCACCATGGTGATTACCCTTATGGTCGCATCTAAAGGCATTGCCGGGGTACCGGGCGTGTCATTTGTGGTCTTGACCACGGTATTGACCACGATGAACCTACCCGTAGAGGCGCTGGCCTTTATCCTAGGCGTCGATCGTATTCTGGATATGGGCCGCACCGCCGTGAACGTGGTGGGCAACTCTCTGGCCTCTTTGGTGATCGCTAAATGGGAAGGCGTCTACGATGCTGAAAAAGGCAAACGCTATGAAGAAGAAATGTTAGGCCGCGCACCCACGCCGCAAAAACACTAAGCTTTAAACCCGTATTCAACAACGCCAGCCGCCCTGATGCACAATCGGGCGGCTTTTTGGTTATAATTGCCCTATTGCAAGCCTTTTCATAGATTGAGTTGTGTATGAGTGAATTATTTAGCCCAGCGCCGGTGGCCGTTTCTGAACTGAACGCGATGGCCAAAAACCTATTGGAAAACCATTTACGGGGCCTATGGGTCAGCGGTGAAGTGTCGAACCTAACCCGAGCCGCCAGCGGTCACTATTATTTTTCACTCAAAGACAGCAAGGCACAAATACGCTGTGCCATGTTTAAATCCTACGTGAGTCGCTTGGCCACCCCTTTAAAAGAAGGCGATCAGGTTGAGTTGACTGGCAAGATCAGCATTTATGAAGCCCGTGGCGAATACCAAATCAGCGTAACCGAATGCCGATTGGCCGGCCTTGGCCGCTTGTTTGAAGCCTACGAACGACTCAAAACACAGCTACAAATGGAAGGTTTGTTTGCACCAGAGCGCAAACAGGCCATCCCTAGCCATCCCAAGGCCATCGGCATCGTCACCAGCCTCGCCGCAGCGGCTTTACGCGACGTGGTCAGCACCCTCAAACGACGCATGAGCAACATCCCCGTCATCGTCTACCCCACGCCGGTACAGGGCGCGGGCAGCGAACAGCAAATCGCCGCAGCCATCCATAAAGCCAATCAACGCCAAGAGGTCAGCGTGCTGCTGGTCTGCCGCGGTGGCGGCAGCATCGAAGATCTGTGGGCCTTTAACGAAGAGGTTGTCGCGCGCGCCATCGCCGCCAGCACCCTACCCATCGTCAGCGGCGTTGGCCACGAGACCGACTTTACCATTGCCGACTTTGTCGCCGACCTCCGTGCGCCCACGCCCACTGGCGCTGCCGAGCTGGTCAGCCCAAATAAGGCCGATCTTTTGCACAAGGTCGGTGTGGCACAGCAGCAGCTGTACCGATCGTTACAGCAGCGTTATTTTGACGCCAGCCAAAAATTAGACTGGCTCAGCAGCCACCTGCCACATCCACGCCAAACGCTGCAACAGCAACGTGAACGGCTCCAACAACACCAGCTCAACCTCACTCAGGCACTGCGCCATAACCACTTCTGGCACAGTCAAAAAATAGAGCGGCTGGCGCTACAGCTGCGTCATCAGCAGCCCAACACAGAGCAGGCCAAGCGCCAACTGAGCCAGCAACAAACCAATCTCAGCCAGGCTTGGCAGCAGCTGCTGCAACACAAACAGCAGCAGCTTCAGCGCAGCATGGGCTTATTGGAAGCCATCAGCCCCAACAACGTCTTGGCTCGAGGCTTCAGCATCGTCACCGATAGCAAAGGCAAAGTCATCACCCGCGCCAACCAGCTTAAACTGGGCCAAAGCCTCAACCTTCGTTTTGCCGAAGGCGAAGCCAAGGTTAGGGTGCAGGGCGATGGCGGCCAAGGCGAGCTGTTCTAGGGCTTTATGCATTGCATGGCCCTACGGTGATGCTTTCGTAGGCGGGTACAGCGTGGCCTACCCGCCAAATCGCCACACAATACCCAACGACAAATGGCGTGGGCGCGACCCACCCTACGACTCAACGGTAAGCATCGTAGTTGGTAAAGAGTATTTTGAGGATGAATACCGCAAACCATGGTTTATTAAACGTTGCGTAAGGTGGGGAAAGCCTAGCCTGCCCACCGCTCTTAACGTACCCCCCTGCCTACCTTAAAACCCACGTGGGTCGCGACCCACCCTACGACTAAACGGTAAGCATCTATATCCCCACATCAAGCGGCTTTTTGCGCTCAATCGTGCCTTAATCATCAACGCCCCACGCCCAAAAGTCGAAATCACCGTTTTACAGCGCGCCTGTTGGTTAAGAAATGTCTTTCTACGTTAAATTTTGCAAAGTTAGGTGAATTTAAAAAAACCAATGCAATGATAATAGGATATTTAATCCTAAATACATCCTCGTCCTTTTTTTGATTTTTCTGTCAGGGCCCCCTTCGCCATCGATAAGCAGAACAACACGATCCAACCCCATCACCACACTCAATAAAAAATCATAACAACTTGTTTATTATAAATTAATTTAAAAAAACTTCAAAAAAAACGTCTAAAAAAGCACCAGAGAAATCTTATTGCCTCCCGCTAAAAACGCCCTCTAAGCAGAACTATTTTACTTAAAAATGCTTTTTTTTACCTGAACTTTCTCTTCTTAACATAAGTCATTGGCATATTTGTTCCAGACTCACTTAATTACTATCATAAATTAACACTTAGCCCCAACAGGCAGCACCCAAGGGCACACATCAGCCTCACCAGAACTAAACCATTTAAATATTAAGCATATTTCTGATAACAAAGATAAAGGACATTCTTTATGACTCGACCAATTCATGCTGCTTCTGCATTTTTAGCCACTCTTGCCTTTGGCCTTGCTACGGCCCAAGCAGCGGCCCCTGTGGCTGAGCTAAAAGTCATCGGCACCCTCACCGTTCCCACCTGTACAGTCGCGTCGGCCGATGATGGCGTGTATGACTTAGGCAAAATTTCCGCCACCATGGTCAAGCCCGCGACCACCACCACATTAAATAACATAAGTAAAACCTGGACCGTAACCTGTGATGCCGAAACCTATTTAAACTTCAGGCCCGTCGACAACCGCGCCGAAACCAATCTGGGCGGCGACCCAGTTTCTTTTGGTCTAGGTTCAGTCAATGAAACAGGCAAAATTGGCTTTTACAGCGTCATCATGAAAAACGGCAGCGTTGACTCCGTGGCTTCTAATGTTTTTAGTGCCGCCAACACCAGCATCTCCTCAAATACCTCTGTTTACATCAGCACAACCCACCGTAATGGCTGGTCTAGTGGCACCAGTCAAAAAAGCGGCAAGATTTTTGTCGCCGACCTTGAAGTCGCCCCAGTACTAGGCTCGACCAGCCACATGAATGGCCCCATTACTGAAGACACCAATATTGATGGCTCTTTAACCCTTAACTTTGCCTACGGCATTTAATTAACCACCCATAACCCATAATAAGGACAATCTAAATGAACAAGAACATTACTTTATTCAGCACCGCATCCGCCCTACTATTAGCCATGGCCACTGCTCACGCAGCCCCGCCGACAGCAGAATTAAAAGTCATCGGTACTCTGACCGTTCCTACCTGTACCGTTGCGGCCACCGACGACGGCGTTTACGACATGGGTAAAATTTCCGCCACCTTGGTTAAACCCAATGCAAATACAGCCTTGTCTACCATGAGCAAAACCTGGACGGTCAACTGCGATGCCGAAACGTATTTGAACTTTAAACCCGTAGACAACCGCGCCGACTCTGCCGTTGTAGCCAATGCCACTTCATTTGGCCTAGGCCAGGTGAATGAGAGCGGTAAAATTGGTTACTACACTGTCACCATGAAAAACGGCACCGTCGACGGCGCCGCCTCTAATTTGTTTAGCTCGCCTAGTGCCACCATCGCCACCGCAAACGCCGTGGCCGTGAGCTCAGCTAACCGCAACGGCTGGTCAAGCGGCACGGTACAAAAAAGTGGTAAAACCTTTGTTGCCGACCTAGAAGTCGCCCCCTTCTTAGGCTCGACCATCAGCATGAATGGTGCCATTACGGAAGACGCCAATATTGATGGCTCTTTGACCCTTAACTTTGCCTACGGCATTTAACCTAAAAAGGCTAAATCATGAGTCATCATAAAACCTTATCCAGCATTGCCTTCGCCCTAATGGCGTTCAGCATGGCAAACGCCTATGCTGCCCCTCCAGTAGCCGAATTAAAAGTCAAAGGCCAGTTAGTGGTGCCAGTATGTACCGTCGCCGCCAGCGATGATGGCGTGTATGACTTCGGTAAGCAGTCTGCCACCTTAGTCAAACCTAATGCCTATACCAATTTAACGCCGATGGTGAAAACCTGGACCGTGACGTGCGATGCGGAAACCTATTTAAACCTAACCCCAACCGACAACCGTGCCGACAGCACCAGCGCCGTCGCCAATGCGAATTTTGGTTTGGGTAAAGTCAATACCGATGGCAAAATCGGTTATTACACCGCCACCATGAGTAAAGCGACCGTTGACAATGCCAGCACGTCTTTATTCAGCACGCGCAACAACGTCATTGCATCAGCCGACGTAGCGGCCACCACCGCCATTGCCACTGGCGGGCGCTCTGGTTGGGCAGCATCTTCAACCACCCAAAAAAGTGGTAAAGTATTTAGCGCAGACATCACGGTACAGCCTTACCTAGCTTCTAGCGCCATCATGCAAGGGCCGATTACCGATGACACCAACCTAGATGGTTCATTAACGTTAAGCTTTGCCTACGGCATTTAATATGAAAATCACCAACATGAATCATTTATTACTTTGCAGTACAGCCTTTGCATGGTTTATGTTGGCCATGCCGGGGGCTCACGCTGCGCCACCGACAGCCGATTTGACGGTTAAAGGCAAATTGGCGGTACCTGTTTGTACCGTTACCGCCACAGATAACGGTGTCTACAATATTGGTAAACTATCGTCCACGATGGTGAAATCCCAATCAGATACCGTTTTACCCAGCATCAGTAAAACGTGGACCATCACCTGCGATGCGGAAACCTATTTGAATTTTTCTCACGTTGACAATCGTGCCGAAAGCGCCAGCACCGTGGCCCGCCCAAACTTTGGTCTAGGCAACGTCAACGGTACAGGCAAACTTGGATTTTATACGGTCGAGGTCATCAACCCAACCGTCGATGGCGCCACAACGCGGGTCTTTTCCACCATGACCAACACCGTGGGCAAGGAAAATATTGTGCCCTATCTGAGTGTTCACAAGGAAAACCGCCATGGTTGGGCATCTGCCAGACAGGACACGCAACAAAGTGGTAAAGTATTTACTGCTGATTTTGTGGTCACGCCCACTTTGGCCTCATCTGCCGTAATGAATGGCCCGATTACCGACGATGCCAATATCGATGGCTCAATGACCCTTAACTTTGCCTATGGCATTTAACCTGAAAGCACACTGATGATGAAGCGCACGCTGAACACTATGAGCCTCATAATCGCAACTTTCGTGGCGATGCCAACGGCTCAAGCGGCCCCGCCAACCGCCGAGCTGACGGTCCATGGCGAAATGGTGGTCCCCTCGTGCACGGTGGCGGCGGCTGACGATGGTGTTTATGATCTGGGTAAGATTTCGGCCACGCTCATTAAGCCCAACGCCGATACCCAGCTGACGCCAATGAGCAAGCATTGGACC
Organism: Neisseriaceae bacterium CLB008; assembly: GCA_041228285.1. Lineage (NCBI taxonomy): Bacteria > Pseudomonadati > Pseudomonadota > Betaproteobacteria > Neisseriales > Neisseriaceae > Neisseriaceae bacterium CLB_ANTARCTIC_008. Next base: position 1,722,501 of record CP166133.1, read on the forward strand.
ATTAGCTGCGATGCCGATACCTACCTCACGCTCACGCCCACCGACCATCGTGCCGACTCATCAACCAATAGCGCCAGTGGCTATTATGGTCTTGGCAATATTAACGGCAGCGGTAAAATCGGCACCTATTATGTTGAAATGGCCAACGGCACCGTAGACGGTACGCCAACCAGCCTTTTTACCACCTCATCCAGCGCCATCGCCCCCAAAGCCACCACTTACATCCATAAGGGCTATGTCAGTGGCTGGGCCGCTGGCACCAACCGTCTGCAAAACGGCCGCGTTTTTGGGGCGAACTTAATCATTTACCCCACACTGGCTTCTTCTAGCATGATGCAAGGCTCGATCACTGAGGACAGCAATATTGACGGTGCGATGACCTTGAATTTCGCTTTTGGTATTTAGCTCATTGCCACGATTGAATTCGGCATAAATTACCGCCATAATGCCTGAGGGCCTCCTAAGCTTTACCCCTTTTTACATCAGCTTAACAAATATATTTACAGGGCATTAAACAAACCAAGGCAAATTAATCATGCACCTCTCTATTCGTTTACTGACCATGCTGTGGGCTTTAACCCTATTTGCCCCTGAGGCCTATGCGCTATCGCCACTGACCCCGCACAGCCAAGATGCCGGTCATGACCAGCACTGCACCGTTTCGTCACCCAACGACGGCGGCTATAGCGTCGGGCGGCTCTCAGGCTCCTTATTAAAAGCCAACGCCAATACACCTTTGGCGCCGATCAATAAGGTCTGGCACATCAGCTGCGACGCCGAAACCTATTTAACCTTTAGTACCGTAGACAATCGCGCCAGCAGCGCCAGTACGCCAGGCTTGGGCCACTACGGCCTCGGTCAAGTAAACGGCAGCGGTAAAATCGGCTTTTATCGGGTCACCATGAAAAACGCCACCGTTGACGGCGACCCCACCCGTCTATTCAGCACTAACAGCACCGCGTTTAACGTCGTGTCTTCCCTGACTTTGACCACCACCCATCGCGCCATTGGCTGGGCCAACGCCAATAATGTGCAAAAAAGTGGCCGAGTTTTTACCGCGGAATTAGAAGTGCTGCCGACGTTGGCGTCTGTGGCACAAATGAATGGCCCGATTACCGATCGCACCCTAATTGATGGCTCCATGAGCCTCAACTTTGCCTTTGGTATTTAACCCTGCCGATGTTGGGTTAGAGCAGGCCATCTTTAAACAAGAAACTAAAACAGCTTCATTAACTTATTCCATAGGCGAACACACTTTGTTCTCTTTACGATCACCCCTTACGCCATCACTTACCTGCTCGGCATTGCTGCTGGCAGGGACGGCCTATGCCGATAATAAAGGCTTCGACACCAAAACGCTCGAAGCCTTGGGCTACAGTACGGAGGTGGCGGAATTTTTTAATCGTGAAGCCCGTTTTTTACCCGGAAAAAACAATGTCACCTTGGTCGTGAATGCGGCCAACGTTTACCAAACTGAAGCGACCTTCGACCAAGAGGGACAGCTGTGCCTAGATGCAGCACTTTTGAACACGCTAAAGCTTCGCCCCAGCCCACACGGTAGCCAATGCCTGCCGGTGACCACGCTTTGGCCCACGGCCAGCGTTAAGGCCTATCCCGGCCAATTTCGGGTTGAACTCATGCTGCCCGAAACCGCATTTGATCCAGCCAAAGCCAATGACCACATTGAAACCGGTGGCCATGCTCTGTTGCTTAACTATAATATCTACGCGCAAAAGATCAGCAGTAAAAATAGCGACTTTAATTTTGTGCAAGGCCGGCTAGAACCCGGCATTAACTTCAAGAACTGGATCATCCGCAACCGCAGCAACTTCACCCGTGGCCTCGACAACGACGAATTTCGCTCAGAAGAACTGTACGCGGCTCACACGTTTGAGGCGATTAAGTCCATGGTCAAAATTGGCCAATTCAGCAGCCGCAGTGAAGCCTTCTCAGGCCTGCCCATTCGTGGCCTAGAGCTACACAGCGACAGCGCACAAACCCAATCGTCTGAACTGATTGTGCCTATAGAAGGCATGGCCAACACCAATGCCACCATTGAGGTTCGTCAGCGCGGCCGCTTAATTTATCGCACCATCGTGCCCTCAGGCCCCTTCTCTTTACGCAATGTCAGCAATTTCATCAACGGCCTACCGGCTGAAGTAACGGTATTAGAAGAAGATGGGCATCGCCACCAGTTTAGCGTGGCCAGCGCCATGGATGCCAACAGCTATCAAGAAGCCACTACTTATCAAGTGGCACTGGGCCGCTACCACAACCCAATTCAGGCCATCGACGACGAGCCCAACCATACGCCGTTACTCGGCATGGGCGAAGTCGCCTTCAGCCCAACGGCCAGACAGCGCTACACCACGGCCGCATTGTTTGCCAACGACTACCAAAGCTTGGTGGCTAAAGGCAGCTATACCAGCCCTCTAGGCCATTGGATCAGCGCTGGCCTCAACGTCGCCCATGCCAAGCGGCCAAGCAACTGGCGCCATTCCTCTGCTCAAGCCTTGTTTAACGCCGATCGCCAAAAAGGCGCGCAAGCTGATGTTCAAGGCCAGATCAGCCTGCTCTCTAACCTTAACGCCTCGCTGTCGGCACTGTATCGCACGCCGGACTTTTTAAGCCCTGACGAGGCCTTTGGTGGCTACGTCTGGCAAACAGCAGAAGACGGTGAGTCTAAGCTGCGCTATGCAGCCAGCGCCTCGCTGACCTGGTCACACCCTCGTTTCGGCGCCTTCTCCTATGTGGCCACCCAGAATCGCTACCACGAACACGGCGGCAGCGACTTGACCCATATGTTGTCCAGCAATCATCGCTGGGGACGGGCTTCATTCAATTTCAGCGTCCAAAAAACGTCTTTGGGCACCAAGTCAGCCTACGCCAGCCTCAGCCTACCTTTAGGACGCGGCACATTCAGCAGCCGTGCTCAATACGTTGGTGAAGAGTTGACCTTGGGCAGTACCTATCAAGGTCAGCTCGGCAACAATCATGGCTACACCATTGGTGCCACAAAATCAGACCAGCAGCAGCGCTATAATGCGTCGCTGAATATGAACACTTCGTTGACTCAGCTCACCGCCAGTGCCTCGACCAACAATACCGACAGCCGCTCAATGTCGCTGACCGCTAGCGGCGCCCTGGCCTACGCCAACCAAACCTTTGCCACTTCGTCACAACCTATTGGCGACACCTTTGCCCTAATTAAAGTGCCCAAACAAAGTAACTTAAAGGTTCAGGCATCTGGCGCCAGCGGCACGCTCACCAATCCTTTTGGCACCGCGATTTTGCCCAGAATTCAGCCCTACAGCCAAGTATTGGCCCAAATTGACACCAAGACCTTGCCGCTGAACGTCCGCCTGAGCAGCACCACGACAGATTTACTATTGGCGCGCGGCACCGTCGCCACCAAAACCTTTACCGTCACCGAAACCCGACAGCTGTTGCTGTCTATCCGCACACCGGATGGTCAAGCCATCTCAACCGGCGCCAGCGTGTTGAATATGGCGGGGCAGTTTTTAAGCACTGTTGTTGGCGACGGCAATGTCATGTTGATCAATGATGACATTGGCCAGCCGATACGAATTAAGGCGGCCAACATCAGCGAATGCGTGGTGGAATATGAAACGCCGAAGCAATTTAACCCCAACGCCACCTACGAAGAAACGGCAGCAGTGTGTCGCTAATGTTACCTAGCCCTATGCCAGACAAGCGCTTATTTTGACAAATATATTGATAAGTGATTACATTCAAATAAACCCTATGACCCAAGGAATAGCCATGATTCACACTCTCTCCAAACAGGCATCACGCAGCAGCTTAGGCCAACGTTTACGCGCCCGTGCGCGCTTCGCGTTGTTCGCCACCTTAAGCATGATGTTCTGTACTACCGCACAGGCTTCTTTCCAACTAGAAAGCACCGGCATCATCCTGCCCGAGTCGGAAAAGCGCGTCAGCTTCAACATCCAAAACATCTCTTCCGCCCCCATCTTATTGGTGACCAAGCTGATTGATTTAGACGGCAAAGATTACAGCAAGCGCATCTTGATCTCGCCCCCCATCACCCGCATCGACGCAGGCCAAAGCCAACAGGTTAACTTTGTGTTGAAGGACGGCCCTAAGCTCACCGAGGAAGTCTTGCTCAAAGCCGCTTTTGAAGGCGTCAGCCAAGCCGCAGAAAATACCGCTAAAATGCCGGTGCGCCAAGACATTGGCTTTCTGATTCAGCCAGCCGCCGTAGCCCAAAACAAAACACCTTGGGAAGGCCTACGCTTCAGCGTGGCCCAAAACCAGCTCACCATCAGCAACCCGAGCAAGCACGTCATCCGTATGGCGCCACAGGTCACGCTACAGCCCGGTAATAAAACCGTACCGCTGACCAACTTTTATTTATTGCCAGGCCAAAGCGAGCAGATCAGCATCAGCACCCCACCCACGTCAGTGACCGTTATTCCCTTAAGCCGCTATGGCTTCAAGCTACCAGACGTCACCTTACCAGTGAATCCATAAGCCCATCTGTTTGCCGCACGCTGCCCGCCTATATGGCGGGCAGCGTCATTTGTCTTCTCTCTACCCTCGGCCCCCACGCCTGCCTTTTCCCGTATAATGGAGCCTCATTTCCCTTTGTGGTTCGAAATCCTCCCACTTAAAAAAACTAAGGACTCCTCATGCGTCAAGCCGAAGATTTAACCAGCCTTACCCTATTAGGCGATCAAAAAGTCGCCTACCCAACCACTTATGCCCCCGAGATTCTGGAAGCCTTTCCCAATAAGCATCCCCATAACGATTATTTCGTTAAGTTTACCTGCCCAGAATTCACCAGCCTGTGCCCAATGACCGGCCAGCCTGATTTCGCCAATATTTACATCTCCTACATCCCAGGCGAAAAGATGGTCGAAAGCAAATCACTCAAGCTCTATCTATTTAGCTTTCGCAACCACGGCGACTTTCACGAAGACTGCATCAACATCATCATGAAAGATTTAATTCAGCTAATGGACCCCAAATACATTGAAGTATGGGGCATTTTCACCCCTCGCGGCGGCATTGCCATCCATCCCTACGCCAATCATGGCCGCCCCCAAACCGAATGGGCCGACATGGCCAAGCAGCGTTTATTTAGCCATGACCGCCAGCCTTGGCAACACCCTTAAACCAAGCGTTCCAGCAGAACACAACGAACTTTAAGGCTGTGGTAGACTGTCTGCATTTGACCGTGCGCTCACGCGCCCGTTAGGCTCAGTCCTATTCGGGCTTGGCCGCCACGCCCCCTATTGTTAGCCCCTTTACAGGAGTTTCTCTATGAACATGATCAAAACCCGTGCCGCCGTTGCTTGGGGCCCAAACCAACCCCTGACCATTGAAGAAGTAGACTTAATGCCGCCACAAAAAGGCGAAGTTCTGGTGCGCATCGTGGCCTCTGGCGTTTGCCACACCGATGCCTACACTCTATCAGGTGAAGACCCTGAAGGCGTGTTCCCAACCATTTTAGGCCACGAAGGCGGCGGCGTGGTTGAAGCCATTGGCGAAGGCGTCACCAGCGTGGCCGTGGGCGATCACGTGATTCCGCTGTACACGCCAGAATGCGGCGAATGTAAATTCTGTACCTCGGGTAAAACCAATTTATGCCAAGCCATTCGTACGACCCAAGGTAAAGGCTTAATGCCAGACGGCACCACTCGTTTTTCCAAGAACGGTCAACCGATCTACCATTACATGGGCACCTCAACCTTTTCTGAATACACTGTGATTCCTGAGATTTCCCTAGCCAAAATCAATAAAGAAGCCCCGCTAGAAGAAGTATGTCTATTAGGCTGTGGCGTGACCACCGGCATGGGCGCTGTGATGAACACAGCCAAGGTTAAAAAAGGCGACACCGTGGCGATCTTCGGCCTCGGCGGCATTGGCCTATCGGCCATCATCGGTGCCCAAATGGCTGGCGCCAGCCGCATCATCGGCATCGACATCAATGAAAGCAAGTTTGACTTAGCTAAAAAGCTAGGTGCGACCGATTTAATCAACCCCAAAGACCATGCAGAGCCGATTCAAGACGTGATCGTGGCGCTCACCGATGGCGGCGTAGACTATTCGTTTGAGTGCATTGGCAACGTCGACGTCATGCGTTCGGCGCTAGAGTGCTGTCACAAAGGCTGGGGCGAATCTGTCATCATCGGCGTGGCCGGTGCCGGCAAAGAAATCAGCACCCGCCCCTTCCAATTAGTGACCGGCCGCGTGTGGCGTGGCTCAGCCTTCGGCGGCGTTAAAGGCCGCAGTGAGCTACCAGGCATCGTCGAGCGCTACTTAGCGGGCGAATTCCCATTGAACGATTTTATTACCCACACCATGGGCCTAGACGGCATCAACGAAGCATTCGACTTGATGCACGAAGGCAAGTCGATTCGTTCAGTGATTCATTTTGACAAATAAGCCATTCAAAGGAGACAGTGAGATGAGTCACGCCATTGAACGCATCGAAGCGCACCAAATGTTTGGCGGGCAGCAATTACGCTGTCGCCATACATCCAGTAGCCTAAAATGCGCCATGACTTTCAGCATTTTTCTGCCACCGCAGTATGAACAACAGGCCGAGCTACCAGTATTGTATTGGCTATCAGGCCTGACCTGTACCGATGAGAACTTCACCCACAAAGCAGGCGCCCAGCGCATAGCCGCTGAGCTAGGCTTGATTTTGGTGATGCCCGACACCAGTCCGCGTGGTGAAGGCGTGCCCAACGATGAGGGCTACGATCTAGGCCAAGGCGCGGGCTTTTACGTCAACGCCACGCAAGCACCGTGGTCGGAACATTTCAAAATGTTTGACTACGTTGCCGAAGAGCTCCCGAGCGTGATCAAGGCCAACTTTAAGGCCGGCCCTAAGCAATCCATCAGCGGCCACTCTATGGGCGGTCACGGTGCGATTATGATGGCCTTACGCCATCCTCTACGCTACGCTTCGGTGTCTGCTTTTGCGCCCATCGTCAACCCGGCCGATGTCCCTTGGGGCCGTAAAGCCTTTACGGCCTATTTGGGCAGCGACGAAAGCGCATGGATGGCCTACGACAGCTGTGCGCTGTTAAGCAGCAGCGGCCACAAGCTGCCGATGCTCATCGATCAAGGTGAAGCAGATGGCTTTATGCCGGAACAGCTCCAGCCTCAGGCGTTTGCCGACATTGCCAAAAGCCATAATTGGCCGATCACGGTGCGCCTACAGCCGGGCTACGATCACAGCTACTACTTCATCGCGACCTTTATTGAAGATCACCTGCGCTTTCATGCCCAGCATTTAGCCAAATAGACTCGTAACGATTCCTACCCGCCCGACCCTAGTGGTCGGGCTTTTTATTGGCTTTTCAACGCATCAATCAATAAACCATGGTTTGCTTTATACCACTTTTGACATCTCTGCCGATGTTAAAATCACCCCTAATGCTTCGGTTATATCGCTATTGATTAAAGGTTGCCTTTCGCCTGTAGGCGACATACTTTCTTTTGGGTGGCCAAAAGAAAGTACGCAAAGAAAAGGCCACCCCTGCTTATTCGCCCCCTTCTCTGAAGGGGGTTCCCTCGGCGGAACCTATTGGCCCAGCGCGTGCAAAAGTGGCGCCCTCCTATAAAAGCGCGGTCGGCCGCCACAAGCGTCTTGCCCGCTTCATCTGGTCCAATAGAACCCGTCTCGGCGACTAAAAGGGGACGGGTACTTCACTGAGGGGCTGAGGTGGTGAGATGAAATTAATATTAGTAAATCCACACACTTTAAACTCAAACCTAAAGGGTTATTTTTAGATAATTAAACATAATGTTTTATCTTTTTCTTTGTAAAAGCTGAAACATCATCCAACTAACTCTAAGCTCACCGCGTATCCCTTTAAGTGAAGTGCCGTCCCCTTTTTAGCCGCCGAGGCGGTTCGTGCAGGGCCGGGGTTCTTGAGGCAAGCATGGCTTCTTGCCGCCGGCACTGTGCGAGCCAACGAGGGCACCCGTGTAGCAGGCGGATCGCAACGGGCATCATAAAGTGGGGTGTTTTTTCTTTGCTTCGTTTCTTTTGGACATCCAAAAGTTGGACGTCGCCCAGAGGGCGAAACAAAACGATTAATCAATAGCGAAATAACCGAAGCATTATGAAATGAATGATTAAATACGGTGGGCACGCTGCGCTTTACACCACCCTACAAGCGGTCAGCAAACCATGATTTATCACTGCTGTAGAGCGAGTAAAGCGAAGCCTGCCCATCACTCCAATATGACAACACGCCAAAATCAAAAAACCGCGTGGGTCACGACCCACCCTACGACTCAACGGTAAGCGTCGTAGTCGTTAAAGAATATTTCGAGGATGAATACCGCAAACCATGGTTGGTTAATATGGGTCAGGGCGCAGCCCACCCCACGGCTTTTAACCATGACTACAGACGCAAAAAAGCTCAATCCGAAGATTGAGCTTTTTTGGTATCACTGGTACGCCCACGGGGAATCGAACCCCGGCTGCCGCCGTGAAAGGGCGGTGTCCTAACCGCTAGACGATGAGCGCAATGTACAACTAATTGGGTGGCGCACCCGGAGCGATTCGAACGCCCGACCCTCTGGTTCGTAGCCAGATACTCTATCCAACTGAGCTACGGGTGCGCTGATTGGCGGAGAAGAAGAGATTCGAACTCTCGATACAGTTTAACCCATATGCACCCTTAGCAGGGGTGTGCCTTCGACCACTCGGCCACTTCTCCAACCTAGCAAAAACCTAGTTACCTAAGTTCTTAATGCTTGGTACGCCCACGGGGAATCGAACCCCGGCTGCCGCCGTGAAAGGGCGGTGTCCTAACCGCTAGACGATGAGCGCATTAAATCTATTACTGCTTAACTTCTGGGAAAAAATAGCTCAATCCGAAGATTGAGCTAGATTTAACAATACTGGTACGCCCACGGGGAATCGAACCCCGGCTGCCGCCGTGAAAGGGCGGTGTCCTAACCGCTAGACGATGAGCGCATATTCCCAAACAATGAACCTATAGTGGCGCACCCGGAGCGATTCGAACGCCCGACCCTCTGGTTCGTAGCCAGATACTCTATCCAACTGAGCTACGGGTGCGGCTATGGCGGAGAAGAAGAGATTCGAACTCTCGATACAGTTTAACCCGTATGCACCCTTAGCAGGGGTGTGCCTTCGACCACTCGGCCACTTCTCCGTTTAGGAAGTCGCCATAATAACGACTGGGCGATTTACTGTCAAGCCCTTATCTGACAATATTTTTGAAATATCCAATAACCTATTGCGATGCCTGTTATTATTCCAATCACCTATTTGAAAATGGCGCCACAGCCCACCCTATCCCCTCACTAAAAAAGCCAGAGCAACCGCTCTGGCTTAGGTTAAATCGTATGCCCAAAACCGTGATTACGCTTTTTTAACGGTTTTTTTCTTGGCGCTGGCGATGGCCTGACGTTTTTGTGCCTTGGGCTTGGTTTTACCCTTGGTATTCGCCTTAGGCGCCTGCGATGCTACCGCCTTAGGGCCTTTAGGCGCGCCAGAGCGCTTGCGGCGAGACGATTTAGGCTGCTCATCGGTTGGGGCGCCGGGCTTACCGTCGGAGCCGCCCCGCCTGCCTCCTTGGCGTTTAGCAGGCTTGCCTTTTTTACCGGGCAAGGCATCGTCATTAACAAACGGAGCCTTGTCTTTACCCTTGCCGACCTCACCTCCAGAAATCAGCACCAAATCAATGCGGCTAGTATCTAAGTCAGCTTTAGCTACTTTGACCACCACTTTACTAGACAAGCTAAAACGAACCTTGGTGCGCTCACCTTCGATCGCCATGATTTCAGGGCGGTAGTTAAAGTAGTCTTGGCCCAAATCACTGATGTGGACCATGCCCTCAACGTAAATGTCGTCTAAGGTCACAAACAGGCCAAATTGGGCCATGCCGGTGATGGTGCCTTCAAACACTTCACCAACCTTATCTTTCATGTAATAGGTTTTGAGCCAGTTTTCTACGTCGCGGCTAGCGTCGTCGGCGCGGCGCTCGGCCATCGAGCAGTGCACGCCTAAAGACTGCCAAGACTTAGGCTTATACTGTTCACCTTTCAATACCGCTTTAATCGCACGATGAACGGTTAAGTCTGGGTAGCGACGAATCGGTGAAGTAAAATGAGTATAAGCCTCATAGGCCAAGCCAAAGTGACCTTCATTTTTCGGTTCGTAAATCGCTTGCTGCATCGAACGCAACATCATCACCTGCAACACAGACTGATCGGGGCGCCCCTTAAACTGCTCAAATAATTTAGCATAATCTTTAGGTTTAGGATCATCACCTCCGCCTAAAGACAGGCCGGTCAAAGCCAACTGCTCACGTAAGGCGGCCAACTTCTCTGGGTTCGGGCCTAAATGGCTGCGGTACAGGGCTGGGTGCTTGTGTTCCAACAAGAACTGGGCCGCACACACGTTGGCCGCCAGCATACACTCTTCGATCAGGCGGTGGGCTTCATTACGCACCACCGGCACAATGCGCTCAATTTTGCCATCATCGTTAAAGATCATTTGGGTTTCGGTGCTTTCAAACTCCATCGCACCGCGCGCATGACGGTTACGCAGCAACAGCTTGAATAGACCATACAGCGTGTCGATTTCGGTTTTCAAACTGTGCTCGGTACCGGCTTCGATCCAGTCCCACACCTGGGTGTAGGTTAGGCGCGCCTTAGAATTCATCACCGCAGGATAAAAACGATAAGACTTCATCATGCCTTCGCGATCAAACTGAATGTCGCACACCATGCACAGGCGATCCACCTCGGGATTGAGTGAGCAAATGCCGTTAGACAAAGCTTCTGGCAACATGGGGATCACGCGTCGTGGGAAATACACGCTGGTGCCGCGCTCTTCAGCGTCAGCATCCAAACCATTGCCGGGGGTAACATAGTGACTCACGTCGGCAATGGCCACCACCAAACGATAGCCGTCGGCATTTTTCGCGGCGTAAACCGCATCGTCAAAGTCGCGTGCGGTTTCGCCATCAATGGTCACCAACGGCAGGTCACGCAAATCTTCGCGGCCTTTCAGGTCTAGCTTACGTACGGCTTTGGGAATTTTTTTGGTTGCGGCCAAACATTCAGCGCTGAACTCATGCGGCAGATGATGCTTGCGTACGGCAATCTCAATTTCCATGCCTGAGTCGCCATAATCGCCCAAGATTTCTTTCACTTGACCAATGCCCGGACGGTTGGCTTCAGGATAGCTGATCATCTCCACCACCACCACTTGGCCATCTTCGGCCTGACGCTCACCGCCAGGAGTTAAGATGATGTCTTGCGTGAGACGCTTGTCTTCTGGCGCCACGCCGTACACGCCACGGTCAAAGTACAGGCGACCCACTACTTCACTGTGCGCACGCTGAACAATGTCTAGCACGCGGCCTTCCCGACGACCGCGACGGTCTAAGCCAGCAGGACGAACGGTGACGATGTCGCCATGCATGAGCCCACGCATTTGGCGTTCATACAGAACGAAATCGCCCTCACCCGTCGGCGTCAGCGGCACGGCAAAACCAAAGCCATCCTTATGGGCTTCGATACGGCACTGCGCCAAGGCCAGCTTTTCGGCCACGCACACCAGGCCGCGGCGGTTGATGTACACCTGGCCATCGCGGACCATGGCGCCAATACGGCGTTCAAAAAAAGCATACTCTTCTTCGGTAATGCCCAGTTTTTCGGCCAAGTCGGCCACGGCTGTCGGTACACCAGCCTCTTCTAATAGTTGGATGACCCATTCGCGGCTAGGCAATGGGGCTTCATATTTTTGGCGCTCACGTTCTAAAAACGGATCTTGCGCTCTTAAATGGGTATTGTTCTTATTTTTAGTCATTAACTTTCTCAGTTACGGTTATTCTTAAAATTTATGCGCCCTATAGCTGGTTAAGCCAGCAAATCAAGGAACACATACTGAAACTATGGGCATTAAGCCCAGGAGGCAACCGACGCCACGCGCGGCGGTTTGGCATTCATCTGGCTGAAGCACGAATAGATGGCAACGGATATGATGGCTCGAAAACGTGCTCAGGCTAGCCATTTCTTGGTCGGCATCCCAAAACAATATCGTGTCTGAAACCAATAACTTTGATGATTTTATATTAGCATTTAAAAGATACATTCACATAGTGAAATATATATGACGGGACGCAGAAGAAATGGTGTGTTAAAAAACATAAAGACAGGCTTTAGAAGCCCATTATAAGCTTAAGTTCCACCAAAACACCATACACAACGGCCACAAGCCGTAAATTAACGGCCTCAGCCCTCATCAATCAGCCACAATGCATAAGAGACTCTACCGAGCTTCAGATCCACCAACAGAGCAACCCAACGTTGACAATCCCTAGCCATAGCTAGCCAAAAACCAAAAAATACTGATTTAAATCAAACGGTCACATCAACACCCATCCAGACCAAAATCATTGCATCATAAAAAAATATGTCGTAGGATGGATTCAGTGCATCTTACTTTTATTTACAATAATTTAAAGGAATCACGCCATGGCCACTAAAATGTTAATTGTCTTTTACAGCGCAACCGGCAGCAATACTCAGCTGGCGAAATGGGCCCAAGTGGCCGGCGAAGCAGCCGGTGCCGAAGTACGCCTACGCAAGGTTCATGAACTGGCGCCTGCCGCAGCCATCGACAGCAACCCTTTATGGCGTAAAAACACCGACGCCACCGCCAACATTCCCGAAGCCAGCGGCACAGATTTAGAATGGGCCGACGCCATCGTGTTCTCTGCCCCTTCGCGCTTTGGCATCATGGCCAGCCAGATGAAGCAGTTTTTAGACCTACAAGGTGGCCTATGGGCCCAAGGCAAGCTGGCGAATAAATTTGTGACCGCCCTCTCAACGGCGCAAAACCCCAACGGCGGTCAAGAGCACGTCATTCACAGTATTTATACCGTGATGCAACACTGGGGCGCCATCATTGTGCCCGCAGGCTACGTCAACACCAGCACGTTTGCCGCGGGCGGCAACCCCTACGGCACCAGCGCCACCATTGATGGTGAGGGCGTGATGCAACATGCTACCGCAGTTAAGGCGGCCACCACCGACCAAATCAAGCGCCTATTAAGCATTACCAGCGCCTATCTTAACGGTCAGTAAATCGATACCCTGACAGCCAAAGCAAAGGCTTAGCCTTTGCTTTTTTCATGCCCGCGGCCATCACCCTCCTCAGACCAGCAAGCAGTTAAGGCTATAACTCTCAGGCCAACAGGCCTATAATCAGCCCATAAAACCAATATGCCCATCTTACAAAAGAGCCTGATATGCTGTTTACCGTCTTAGCCGTACTGCCCACTTTCTTTCAAATCGCCCTAGGCTTTATCTTAAAAAGAAACTTCATCACCGATGGTTTTTTTTGGCATGGCGCCGAGCGCCTCACCTATTACCTACTGTTCCCCTCTCTATTAATCATGAGCATCAGCCAGGCTGATTTTGCCGTCAGCAACATTAAGCTCATCATTGTACTGACCCTTGTGGCCACCGCCACCATTGGGCTGTGCGCCCTAGCCAGCCAGCGGCTGTTTAAGTTTCCCCTACCCACGCTGAGCTCCATTTTCCAAGGCGCCACTCGCTTTAATACCTTTATGTTCATCAGCCTCAGCGGCTCTTTACTCGGCGCGGAAGGCTTAGCGCTTTCTGGTATTTTTCTCGCCTACTGCATTATTTTCGCCAACATCACCAGCGTCATGGTCCTCAGTAAATGCTGCGACAGTAAAAAGCAGTCTCTCTTAACCTTGTTACTGACGCTGGTTAAAAACCCCTTAATCGTCGGCTCAGCCATCGGCCTCTTTCTGGCCACCTTCGAGCTGAGCCTACCCAAAGTATTAAGCCTGTTCCTGAGCCAAATTGGCGCCGCTGCCACCCCCCTAAGCCTATTGGCCGTCGGCGCTGGACTCACCATCCGCGTCAATATGCAGCAGCTGACCGCCATCACTTTGGCAGGCGCACTCAAACTATTGGCCTTGCCTATGGTTTTATGGGTACTCTTAAGCCTCGCCGGACTCAGCGGCACAGCAGCGCAAGTGGCGATTATTTTTGCTGCCCTACCTACGGCAGGCAATGCCTACATTTTGGCCAAGCAGATGGGCGGCGACGACCAAAGCATGGCCAGCATGGTGACGTGGTCAACGGTATGCTCTATCGTCACCATCCCCGTTGTGCTCATGCTGTTTAGCCTCCAATAAGCGGCCACAAAAAAACCGATGCCTAAGCGCATCGGTTTTTTAATGTCTTGCCACTAGTGACTTATTTATTCAACTTATAAAATTGGCGACTATCTTGCCATACCTTGTCCGCATACACCAAAGTCGTACGCGACACTTGGCCGGGGGCAATTTGCTGGGCCAGCTGCTGATTGCCTGCTGCCGCCAGCGCTTCAGCCCAGGGGACCATAATAAACTCTGGTTCGTAGCTAATATGCACTAAATAGCGGCCCTTAGGCGTTTTCTCGATGGCGTCTTCGCGCATCAAAATGCGCTTTACCTGCTCATGGCCCATGCAAAACAGGTCGCCAAAGCGTGAGTCGTACACATAGGAACGGCCTTTATCCGTCAACTGATAAACCTGGGCAGCGACCACCCCTCGCTCGCCTGACGAACGAAACACCACATCCTCAACAAAGGGGGCATAAATCCCCGCCGCCACCAAAGCCTGCATTTGTTTAAAGGCAGCCACCTGCTCCTTAGCCACGCCCTGGGGCAGAGCCACTTTGACAATAGGCTCGCCCAACATTCCCTGTACACCAGGGCTAAGCTCACCATCAGGCTCAGTGAGAGATAAGGGCATACAGACAGACTTTTCCTTTAAAAAACCATCGATCACTTGCTGCAATACTTCATTACTGGCGTCGGTCTCATCTTCGCCGCAACCACCCAGCCCCAGCATTAATGTCAACACACCGGCAGCCACAGATAATTTTTTTAACATATCTCACGAAACTATAGTAAAAATTCAGTTAAAAGGAAGGGTCGGCAATCTCGCGCAAATTCGCTACAATAGCCACAAACCATTCATAGGAGCCTACCACATGACCACCCTCTATGGCATTCCCAACTGTAGCACCGTCAAGAAAGCCCGCACGTGGCTGGACGAACAATCCCATCTTTATACGTTTGTTGATTTCAAAAAACAAGCGCCCACTGCTGATTTGATTGCCACTTGGCTCAAAGACGTCCCCTTAGCCACCCTCATCAATAAGCGTGGCACCACGTGGCGCAAACTCAGCGCCGAAGAGCAGGCCAGCGCCGAAGACGTCAACGCCGCCACCGCCTTAATGATGGCTCATCCCTCCATCATCAAGCGTCCGGTTTTGGTGCACAACCAACATGCCCAAGTGGGCTTCAGTGAAGAAGCGTACGCTCAAACCTTCGAAAAGGCCGGCGCATGACCCAAACCATCATGATTGCGGACCTACACCTCGCCGCCGACACCCCAGAGCTTAACGCCCTATTTGCCCAAAAACTGCAAGACTGGCAAGGCCAGATCGACGCCTTATATATTTTGGGCGATTTATTCGACGCCTGGATTGGCGACGATGACGACAGTCCTTTCATTCAGAGCCAGCTACAGCTGCTGCATGCGTTTAGCCAACACACGCCGCTTTACGTCATGCGCGGCAACCGCGACTTCTTATTTGGGGCTGATTTTGCCCAAACCACTGGCGCAACCTTACTGGAAGAGCCGCACCAAGTCAGCCTCTATGGCCGTCGCTATGTCTTGTGCCACGGCGACAGCCTATGCACCGACGATTTAGCCTATCAGCAGTTCCGCCTACAGGCGCGCAATCCACAATGGCAGGCCATGATCCTCAGCAAATCCTTGGCCGAACGCCGCGTTTTGGCGGCGCAGATTCGCCAAATGTCGGAAGGCGCAAAGGCCGACAACGGCAAAACGGCCATCTCGGATGCAACCGAAGCCGGGATACAAGCACTGATGAGCCAATACCCTAGCGCCGACCTCATCCATGGCCACACGCATCGTCCTGATGCGCATCAACACGTGGTCAATGGCGAAACCCTATGCCGCTTTGTCATTCAAGACTGGTACGGCCACGAAGGGGGCTATTTGCAGATTGACGCAGACGGCGTACACGCCAAAGCGCTCTAAATAAACCGTACAAAAAACCGCCTCTCGGCGGTTTTTTTAGCTTGATCAATACCGTCACGATTAACGGCCACGTCGAAACATCAGCCACATCGTCAGTATGCACAGCGCCAACAGCGCTAATGCCAGCGGGCGAGTCACAAACACTGAAAATGAGCCTTCCGACAGCAAAAGCGCCCGACGCAGGTGCTCTTCTAACAGCGGTCCCAAAATAAAGCCCAACAGCAAAGGCGCCACTTCACACTGAAACAGCCGCATCAAATAACCCAATACGCCAAACGCCAACAACCAATACACGTCGGCCACTTGACCATTTAAGGCATACACACCGAAGGTTGAAAACACCAGAATCAACGGAAATAAGAGCGGATAAGGCAAGCGCAACAGCTTTACCCAAAGGCCAATCAAAGGCAAATTCAGCACCAACAAAATCACGTTCCCCACCCACATCGACGCAATCAAGCCCCAAAATAGCTCTGGGTGCTGCACCATTAGGTTGGGCCCCGGCTGTATGTGGTGTACGGTCAATGCCCCGACCATCAAAGCCACCACCACGCCACCGGGAATCCCTAAGGTCAACAGCGGAATTAACGAGGTTTGTGCCGAAGCATTATTGGCAGCCTCCGGAGCGGCCAAGCCGGCAGGATGACCCGTACCCAAAAGGTGGCGGTTCGGATTCACGCGCTTCTCCATGGTGTAGGCCGCGAATGAGGCAATGGTGGCGCCAATGCCCGGCAGCACCCCCAAGACAATTCCCAACACCGTCCCCCTAGCCGCCGCCGGTGCCGCTTGACGCACCTCGGTGCGATTGGGATAGCATGAGCGCAAAGGCAAAGGCGGTATGGCTTCAGCTGGACCATGCTTGGTCACCAGCTGCTGAATCACTTCAGCCAAACCAAACAAACCCATGGCCACCACCGCCACATCAAAACCATCTTGCAGCGACAGTAGGCCTAGATCAAAACGGCGCATGCCCGTTTGCTCATCCATGCCCACGGTACTGAGCAATAGGCCCAACAGCGTCATGCCCAAGGTTTTGGCCCAGTGCCCATTGGCAAACGTCATCGCCCCAATCAGACCCAGCAGCATCAACAGGCAATATTCCGCCGAACCAAACAGCAAGGCCACCTTAGCTAGGCTTGGCGACAGCAGCAACATGGCTAAAGTGGCCGCACAGCCACCCAAAAAAGAGCTCAGCGCGGCAATCGCCAGCGCCGAACCCGCACGCCCATTCTTAGCCATCTGATGGCCGTCAAACGTTGACACGGCCGCCGAACTTTCGCCCGGCACGCCCAACAAAACCGCCGACGTATTGCCGCCATATTGGGCGCCGTAGTAAATGCCTGCCAGCATGATGATGCCGGCCACAGGCGACAGCACATAGGTCAGCGGCAGCAGCATCGCAATCACCGACATTGTGCCAATACCCGGCAATACGCCCACCACAGTGCCCAACAGGCAGCCGATAAAGCCATAAAACAAATTTTCAGGCTCGGTCGCAACCTTCAACCCAAAAATCAATGCATCCCAAGCGTTCATCCCATCTCCTAAGCCTGTCCAGGCCACAGTGGGACATTCAACTGCAACACCCACACCACCAAAGCCCATAGTGCCAGCAGCGTCAACACCAATAAGCCCAGCAAACGGCGCCAGCCTAAATCGGGGTAAAATAGCCGGCTCCCCAGCAGCAGCAACCCCACCGCCGGCAACAGGCCAAGATAATAAAGTGCCCCACCATAGGCTAAAAACAGGCTAGACAGCTTCAGCAACACCCCCCAAGCAATGCTCGGGCGAACCGCGACCGGATGGGTAGTGCGGCCCACTTGATACAACAACACCAAACCACAGGCCAAAAGGCCTAGCGCCACAAAAAAAGGCAAAAAACCCGACCCCATACGCGCCGCCGTGCCCATATGCAGCGTCGACAGCGCCGCCACAGCATAAGCACCGCCCAGCGCCACAAACGTCAGGCCCACCACAAAATCGCGCCGATGCAGCTGTGTCAGTGCCATTACACACGCCCTGCTGAACGCTGCTTTTGCGCTTCTTGGTTAAAATACTGCGTCTGCTGTTGTACTAACTGCTGAAATGCATCCGCCGCCATCACACTGACCGTAAATCCAAGCGGCCGCAGGCGCTCTTGCATGGCCTCATCACCCACGCTGGCCAATAACGCTTGGCTCAAAGCTTTTTGCGTCTCCTCAGCCACATCAGCAGGCACAAAAAAACCATACCACTGATCGAGGCTCACCTCGGATGCCAACCACTGCGACTGCACAGGCACCTCTGGTAGCCAGGGCGAGGGCTCGGCAGCGGTCACGCCCAAAGCCCGCACCTTACCCGCTTGAATCATCGGCAAAGCACTGGATTCCGTCACCATCCCCACCGCCACCTGAGCGCTGACCACATCAATCAGGGCGGGCGCACAGCCTTTATAAGGCACATGTTTCAATCCTGCTGCATCTTGCGCCTCCAAAGCCATGCCCATCCAGTGCTGCGGTGTGCCGATGCCGCATGAGGCATAAAACACCGTTTGCTGCTGCGCCGCTTGCAACACGTCGGCCACGCTGTGAAACGGTGAATTTTGCGGCACAATCAACACCGAAGAAGACAAAGCCACCTGCCCCAAAGCGACCAAAGGTGACGGCTTAGCCGCCTGCTCTGGCGCCAAAACGGCTGGACTCATTACCTGAGAGCTGTTATTAAACAAAATCGTATAGCCATCGTGGGGCGCACTCAATACCTGCTGTTCGGCAATCTGACCACTGGCACCGGCTAGGTTCTTCACCACCACAGCCTGACCCCAAGATTCAGATAGCTTAGGCGCCAGCTGGCGCGCCAAGGCGTCGGTACCGCCACCCGGTGGAAACGGCACCACCAGCGTCACGCTGCGGCTAGGAAATGCCGACGCAGATTCATCAGAGCTAGGCTGACAGCCTGCCAACAGGCCCAGGCCCACTAACGCCATTATTGAGATCACGCGTTTCATTTCGCCTCCTCGCCATCATCCAGCACGTCAAAACCAATATCCAACGCTTTGCTGCTGTGGGTTAACCAGCCCATAGCCATAAAATCTACGCCAGTTTGGGCCACAGCCACCGCCTGCTCCGGCGTAATGCCGCCCGAGGCCTCAGTACGCGCCTTGCCCGCACACAGCTGAACCGCCGTTTTCATGTCAGCCAAACTCATATTGTCCAACAGAACCAAGTCCACGCCGATGGCTAGCGCTTGCTGTAGCTGAGCTAGGGTATCGACTTCGATTTCAACTGGAATCAAATGGCCGGCATAGGCTTTAGCCGCCTGTAGCGCTGGCGCAAGCCCGCCCGCCAACGCAATGTGGTTGTCTTTAATCAGTATGGCATCGTCTAAGCCCATGCGGTGGTTGCGGCCACCGCCCATCCTAACGGCGTATTTTTGCAGCATGCGTAAGCCGGGTATGGTTTTACGGGTACAGGTCAGCACCGTCCCGAACGGCTCAATCGCCGCCACGATCAGCGCCGTCTGGCTGGCAATGCCGCTGAGGTGGGTCATAAAATTCAAGGCCGTGCGCTCCGCCGTTAACAAGGCTTGAGCAGACCCGCTCACTACCGCCAGCACCTGTCCCGCTTCGATGGCGTCGCCGTCGGCCACTTGCGCCTGAAACACGCTCTGGGCCGATACGGTTTGAAACGTTAACCGCGCCAAACCCAAACCAGCTACCACGCCCGCTTGGCGCGTCACCAAATGCAGCGTCGCCTGACGGGTAGCTGCCACCGTGGCTTGGCTGGTAACGTCCCCGCGGCGTCCTAAATCTTCTTGCAGGGCCGCATTGATCAGCGGCTGTAGCAGGCTGTCTGGCAGCCCTATTTCCTGTTGTGGCACACGCTTCTCCTTTATACTAATACTCCTAATGAGCATTTAATTAATACTCTAGTAGAGCATTAATTAAATGAAGCGCAAATCATAAGAGCCCCACCACAGACTGTCAAGCAAAAATCAAGCCCAAACGCAAAAATCCCTCATGCGAATACATGAGGGATTCTGATCCATCTAGCGCCACTAAACGCGACACCAGCCTTATTTAGAGACCGGTAGTTTACTGCCGGACATCAGTCGCTCCAGCAAGACGTTTTCCTTAAATCGATACAGCTGGGCCGGCCGACCACGCTCCTGCGCCGCCATCGCCCCAGTGGGCTCGATGAGGTTTTGATGCGCCATCAAGCGGCGAAAGTTCTGCTTGTGTAAGCCCATGCCCGCCAGCGCCTCAACGTTTTGCTGTAGCTGTAGCAAGGTAAACTCAGGCGGCATCAGCTCAAACACCACCGGACGATATTTAATTTTGGCGCGCAGTCGCGCCATAGCCGTAGCCAACACCCGTCGATGATCGTGCCACATCGAACGCCCCAGCAGAATGGTTAAAGCATCGGCCGTTTGGGCCACGTAAACTGATGACTCAGGCACCAGGCCCGCCTCGTACAATAATTCATAGCGCTGCAACACATACTCATCGTTCCAAGAGCTGCCCGCCTCTGCAAAGCACATCGCCACTCGCTGAGCGCGATACTGGCGCTGCGCGGGCTCCTTTGCCTGCGCCACCCACCGCCCCAACTGTGGCAGTAGCTGTGTATCCAGCCACACAGGGCGACCTTCGCGATGATCTTCCCAAGGAAAGTAATCATACCAAGCCTGCCATGTCGCCTGCTCGTCTAAACTTTCAGCCGCCTCACGCACCAAACCCAGATAGCTGACGTACACCACGCAATGACCCGCCTCGGTGAGTCGCTGCGTGTCGGCAAAGGTATACAGCTGCTCCACATAACCCAAAGGATGGTGGGTCTGAGAAGCCACCCACGCACGCACGCCGGCCTGCAAGGAACGATGGATGGGCGATAGTGGGCCACTGGGTAAAGCGCGCCCCTGAGCCACCGTCAACACCTTCGCCACACCTTGCGTGACCGCCACCAGCACCGCCACCAGTTCGGTCGCGCCAGCAGCGGATGCGGCCATGGTTGGGCTCTGATGTGCGTCGGTCATTAGGCCACTCGCTTAAATACCAAATCCCACACGCCATGACCCAGCTTCAAGCCTCGCGCTTCAAACTTGGTTAAGGGGCGATAGGCCGGTTTTTCAGCATAATCAACAGCCGTATTGGCTAAGCCAGGATGCTCATTCAGCACCGCCAGCATTTGCTCAGCGTATTCAGCCCAGTCAGTGGCTAAATGAATATAGCCGCCAATTTTTAAGCGCGGCACCAGCTTCTGAATAAAGGGCAGCTGGATCAGGCGGCGCTTATTGTGACGTTTTTTATGCCAAGGGTCGGGGAAGAAAATATGAATGCCGTCCAAGCTTTCTGGCGCCAACATTTGCTCTACCACCTCAACCGCATCGTGACGCATCACCTTTAAATTCGTCAGCTGCGCCTCATCAATTAGCTTCAATAGATTGCCCACGCCGGGGCCATGCACTTCCACACCCAAAAAATCACGCTCTGGCTGAACGCTGGCAATTTGGGCGGTGGCAGTGCCCATGCCAAAACCAATTTCCAAAATTTTTGGGGCGCT
This sequence comes from Neisseriaceae bacterium CLB008, assembly GCA_041228285.1. Lineage (NCBI taxonomy): Bacteria > Pseudomonadati > Pseudomonadota > Betaproteobacteria > Neisseriales > Neisseriaceae > Neisseriaceae bacterium CLB_ANTARCTIC_008. Next base: position 1,744,172 of record CP166133.1, read on the forward strand.
GCGGCCAAACGTGTCGTCAAGACTAACGAACTGGTCTTGATAAGCCACCCCATACAAAGGCATAAAGGTATCAATGGCACGCTGCTGCGACGGCGACAAATGGCCTTGACGCAGCACGAAGCTCTTAATGCTGCGTTTATGTAACACTTCGGCCTCAGCGTTAGCGTCTGAATCCACGGCGGTGGCCGCTGTATTTAATGGGTCTGTCTGGCTCATGCTCGGTAAACTTTGAAAAACAAAAAAAGCAATTATAAGTGATCAGTCAGGCTACGCCAATCTATTCTCTCCCAAGCGCACCCGAACAGCCTCAATCAGCGCGTACTTTCATGTTAGAATAAGCACTTTAATCCTTTTTTCGGTCAGCCCCATTCATGAGCACCATCACCCTCACCCCCAGCAACATCAGTTTTGATACTCTACCCAACGAACCGGTTTTAATGGCCGCCAAACGGCAAAATTTAAACCTCCCCCACTCTTGTCAAAGCGGTAACTGCGGCGCCTGCAAGGCCACCGTCGTGTCTGGTTCGTTCAATATGGGCGACTACAAAGAACGCGCCCTATCGGCCGAAGAACGCACTCAAGGCAAAGTCTTGCTGTGCCAAACCACGGCCACAGAAGACATGGTCGTGTCCATGCCAGAATTTTTAGGCGCCGACGCCCCTCAGGTTAAAACCTTCCCAGTACGGGTGAAAGCCATTGACATTCGTGCCGACGTGGCCGTACTGCAATTGGCGCTTCCAGCCAACAACCAGTTTACCTTCTGGCCTGGCCAGTATTTAGATGTTTTACTTAAAGATAACCAAACTCGTAGTTATTCCATTGCCACGGCCCCATCGCAGAGCGAATTTATCGAACTACACATTCGCCAGCAACCAGATGGTTTATTCTCCAATATTGTGTTTGGGGGCTTGCAAGAAAAAGCCATATTTAGAGTCAAAGCACCCCTTGGCACCTTCACTTTAGCCAAGGACAGCCATAAACCAAAAATTTTCATGGCGACAGGAACAGGTTTTGCGCCGATAAAAAGTATGTTACAATCATTAATTGATACTAGTATAAATGAAAAAATCACGGTATATTGGGGGGCAAGATCGTTGAACGGCCTGTATGATTTAGCCGCAGCTCAAGCCCTAATCGCCCAACTGCCTAATGCCACCTTGATTCCGGTACTGTCACAAGCCCCAGAAACCGACGCTTGGCAAGGTAGAACAGGCTATATACAAGATGCCGTCTTGACAGATTTTACTGATTTAAGCGATTATGAAGTCTATGCCTGTGGTTCGCCGAGTATGATTGAAGCAGCACAGCTTAAACTAACTGTTGAAGGTAAACTGGCCACCGACGCTTTTTATGCGGATGCCTTTACCCCCAGCGTGTAATACCCCAGCCTGCCCCAATAAGGCCAGCAATACCGCATCCGCATACTGTGTGTGATGCGATTTTTATAAACGTTTTCAGCTAAAGCGTTCGCTTGATTCAAATCAAAGCGCTTTATTTTTAAAACCTTATAATGACAGTATTGAAGGACCAAAGCAGATCGATCCGCGCCTTATTGAACACAATCTAATCCTAGTAAGGGAGATGGGCATGGCAGCTTGGCAACATTTATTTCAAACTGATTTTGGCGTTATGAGCTTAATTACAATTGCCATAACCTTTTTAATTCCTGTCGTCGTGGGCATTGGCTTTATTGTAAAAGTACGCAAAGCCACCCCACCTGAGGGCGAAGAGTAGTAGTATAGCGAAAAGTTTCCTCTTGATGTGTGTGTTTGGGTGCGGCGAAAGCTGCACCTTTTTTTTCGCTTTTTTCCGCTTAATGGCCACAATAAAACCGCTGCTTAATGCGCAGCGGCTTTATTTAGTCGGCGTTTATATACTAGGTTATACGGCCTGCTCGTCGCGCTCACCTGTACGAATACGGATGCACTCTTCCACCGACGACACGAAAATTTTACCGTCACCAATCTTGCCCGTTCTGGCCACCTGAATGATGGCTTCAATCGCGCGCTCAACCATGTCTTCTGGTAAGACCAGCTCAACTTTAACCTTCGGTAAAAAGTCCACCGCATATTCAGCCCCACGGTAAATTTCAGTGTGCCCTTTTTGGCGACCAAAACCCTTGACTTCAGTCACGGTCAAACCATTTACCCCAATTTCAGTTAATGCCTCTCTCACGTCGTCCAATTTAAACGGCTTGATGATGGCTTCAATCTTCTTCATGTAACGCTCCTAAGTCTAGACACTAAATCGTTCAACCAAGCAGATTCCGCCAGCGGGCCACAGCCAAGCGGCAGGCCCTGATTCTGCAAATCAATCTGGCTTGGGTATAGAAATCATTCTATATCAAGGGGATTCATTTTTAAAAGCGATTTCGCAAATTTTAAGAGCCAAAACAGCCAACTTAAGGTATCATAACGGCTTTCCCCAAACTGCTTTGTGAGAGAGATTCATGTCGCTAGTTTTGCCCTTGCGTGGTGCCGCTGCACTGTCTGCATTCCGACTCGAGAAGTTACATCAAAAAGCTCTAGAGCTTAACCTTCCTACCAACCTAACCATCCGCTCAGAATATTGGTATTTTGTTGACGCCGAAGCCCCTTTGGCGGCCGCGCAAACAGACGCGTTGTGCCAATTAATTGATGCGGTAACAGAACCCCCGGTGCCTCCTATTAGTGAGGCATCTTTGCTGTTAGTGGTACCCCGTATTGGCACTATTTCTCCTTGGGCTTCTAAAGCCACCAACATTGCCCACAACTGTGGGCTTAATGTTGTCAGCCGCATCGAACGCGGCATGGCCTTGTGGGTGAGTGGTCTAAACGCCGAACAACTGGCCGTGTTCCAAACCTTGGTACACGACCGCATGACCGAAAGCGTCCTGCATCACTTCGATGACGCACAATGGTTGTTTAGCCGCCCGGAAGAAAAAACCTTCTCTACCGTCGCCGTACTGAGCGAAGGCCGTTCTGCCTTAGTGGCCGCCAACTTAGATTTAGGCCTGGCCCTATCAGAAGACGAAATCGACTATTTAGTAGAAAACTACCAAAAGCTGAACCGCGACCCCAGCGACGTCGAACTCATGATGTTTGCCCAGGCTAACTCTGAGCATTGCCGCCACAAAATCTTCAACGCCGACTTTATTCTTGATGGCGAAGCCAAAGAAAAAAGCCTGTTCGGCATGATTCGCGACACCCACAAAGCACATCCTCACGGCACCGTGGTGGCCTATAAAGACAACGCCTCCATCATTGAAGGCGCCAAAATTGACCGTTTCTATCCTAAAGCTGCCGAACAACAAGGCTATCGCTTTAGCGAAGAAGACACCCACATCGTCATGAAAGTGGAAACCCACAACCACCCCACCGCCATTGCCCCATTTGCCGGCGCGGCCACTGGTTCTGGCGGTGAGATCCGTGACGAAGGCGCCACCGGTAAAGGCGCCCGCCCTAAAGCAGGCCTAACCGGCTTTAGCGTGTCCAACCTCAACATCCCTGGCTTCAAACAGCCTTGGGAGCAGTATTCAGCCACCGAGGCCGAATATGGCAAGCCCGAACGCATTTCCAGCGCCCTAGACATCATGATTGATGGCCCTATTGGCGGCGCAGCGTTCAACAACGAATTCGGTCGCCCTAACCTATTAGGCTATTTCCGTACCTTTGAAGAAAGCTTTGCCGACGACGTGCGCGGCTACCACAAGCCCATTATGTTGGCCGGTGGCTTAGGCAATATTCAAGGCGGCCAAGTTGAAAAAGACATCATTCCCGAAGGCGCCTTGCTGATTCAGCTAGGCGGCCCAGGCATGTTGATTGGCCTTGGCGGCGGTGCTGCTTCCAGCATGGCCACTGGCGCCAACAGCGCCGACTTAGACTTCGATTCGGTACAGCGTGGCAACCCAGAAATTGAGCGTCGTGCTCAAGAAGTGATCGACCGTTGCTGGCAGCTTAGCGAAGGCAACCCCATCGTGTCGATTCACGACGTCGGCGCCGGCGGCTTGTCTAACGCCTTCCCTGAGTTGGTCAACGACGCAGGTCGCGGCGCGATTTTCAAGCTACGCGACATCGCCCTAGAAGAACATGGCCTCACGCCCATGCAAATCTGGTGTAACGAAGCACAAGAGCGTTACGTCTTGGCCATCATGCCCAAAGACCTAGACCTATTTACCGAAATCTGCGCCCGCGAACGTTGTCCATTCTCTGTAGTCGGTACGGCTACCGATGATGGTCACCTGCAGGTGCGTGATGACTTATTTGATAACGATCCCGTTGATTTACCGCTAAACGTGTTACTGGGTAAACCCCCACGCACGACGCGCAGCGATGTCAGCAAACCAGCGATTCACACTGAATTCAAAAGCTCCGGCCTAGACTTGAAGGAAAGCGCTTATCGTGTATTACGCTTACCGACTGTAGCGAACAAGAACTTCTTGATCACCATCGGGGATCGCAGCGTCGGCGGCATGACCCATCGTGACCAAATGGTTGGCCGCTTCCAAACGCCGGTGGCCAACGCTGCCGTCACCATGATGGGCTTTAATACCTATAAAGGTGAAGCCATGAGCATGGGCGAGAAGGCTCCGATTGCCCTCTTTAACGGCGCCGCCTCTGGCCGCATGGCCGTGGGTGAAGCGATCACCAATATTGCCAGCACCGACATTGGCGATCTAGGCTTAATCAAACTATCAGCCAACTGGATGGCCCCTTGCGGTAACGAAGGTGAAGATGCGCGCCTATACGAGACGGTTCAAGCCGTGTCTGAATACTGCCAAGCACTGAAATTAAGTATTCCAGTGGGCAAAGACTCTTTATCGATGAAAACCGTTTGGTCTGAAGGCGATGCTCAAAAATCAGTGACCTCACCTTTATCTTTGGTGATCACTGCGTTTGCCCCAGTACAAGACGTGCGCTTAACCGTGACGCCAGAACTTAAAGCCGTGGCTGCCGATAAAGTCTTGCTCATCGACTTAGGCCAAGGCCATGCCCGCATGGGCGGCAGCGCCTTAAGTCAAGTATGGAAAGACTTGTCTGGTTCTGCACCTGACTTGCCAGAAAGCCACATTTTGGCCGGCTTCTTTAACGCCATCCAAGCCTTGCTACAGTCGAAAAACCTATTGGCCTACCACGACCGCGGTGACGGTGGCTTATTCACCACCCTAGCGGAAATGACGTTCGCGGCCCACGTCGGCCTAGACGTGACGCTAGACGCCGTGATGGCTGCACAGGTTAACGACAACTTTGTCGACGCTTTATTTAACGAAGAGCTGGGCGCTGTGATCCAAATCAATGCCGCCGATGCTGAGCACGTCATGTCGGTTTTTGCCGCCAACGGCATTGCCCACTTGGTACACGATCTAGGCAGCAGCAACGCCAGCGATGCGCTGAACATCAGCCTCGGCGGCAGCCCCTTGATCGCCGAAAGCCGTTTGGCCCTACAAACGGCCTGGACCGAAACCAGCCATAAAATGCAGCGTTTGCGTGACAACCCTGCAGGCGCCGACAGCGAGTTTGCCCTCTTGCAAGAAGACGGCCTCACCGCCCTACGCGCTCAAGCCAGCTTTGACGTACACGAAGACGTGGCCGCACCGTTCTTGAATAAAGGCGTGGCGCCTAAAGTAGCTGTATTACGTGAACAAGGCGTGAACGGCCAGGTTGAAATGGCGGCCGCATTTACCCGCGCAGGCTTTGATGCCTACGACGTTCACATGAGCGACATTTTAAGCGGTCGTGTGGCCTTGGCCGACTTCCAAGCTCTGGCGGCCTGTGGCGGCTTTAGCTACGGTGACGTTTTAGGCGCTGGTGAAGGCTGGGCCAAAAGCATCTTGTTTAACGACGCCGTACGCGACGCCTTTAGCCAATTCTTTGCCCGTCCAGACACCCTATCGCTAGGCGTGTGCAACGGCTGTCAAATGATGAGCAACCTCGCCAGCATCGTGCCTGGTGCCGACGCTTGGCCGAAGTTCAAACGCAACGAGTCAGAGCAGTTCGAAGCCCGTTTGAGCATGGTAAAAATTGCCGCCTCTCCTTCCTTGTTACTGCAAGACATGGTGGGCAGCGAGCTACCGGTTGTGGTGAGCCATGGTGAGGGCCGCGCCGAATTCCAAAACGGCACCCTACCAGCGGACTTAAGCATTGCCTTGCAATACGTTGATGGCTTAGGTAACGTGACCCAACGTTACCCACTCAACCCCAATGGCGCACCAGCCGGTATTGCCGGCGTCACCACGCCCGACGGCCGCGTTACCATCATGATGCCGCATCCAGAGCGCGTGTTCCGCACCCAGCAAATGAGCTGGCATCCTGAAGATTGGGGCGAAAACAGCGCCTGGTATCGCATGTTTGCCACCGCCAGACGTCATTTTGCTTAATCTTAATTCAACGCAAACCGCCCTCAGGGGCGGTTTTTTTTAGGCCTACGAAAGGTCAGGGCCTCTTGACTGTTGTCTTTTATCCACTATTTTAAATTAGAAATTTAATATTATTAAAGCCTTAACACTGAGCTATAGCACATAAAGCGCAACATGGGCCCCAACGGCGACGTCACCATTAAATTTCAAAGACCCCATTTTAAACAAATAGAACCATGACATTACATAAGTCTTTGTTACTATTACAGGGATGCCACTAACAGGATAATCCCATGATGACCTCTACCCGCACCCTACAATTGAGCATAGGCCTATTTTTATACACCTTACACCTCAGCAGCTATGCCGCCTGCATCGACAACGGCACCACGCTGGACTGTGACAACACCATCAGCGGCTCACCTGATGCTAAATACGCAACCGTCAACATCACCACCACCCTTGCCGGTGGCACCACACCTTTAGGGGGCTTTGGCGTCTACGGTAATAACAACACCCATTTTGACTTCAAAACCCTCAACGTCACCACCAGCGGCAGCGCTGCCGACGCCTTGCGCACCCGACTCACGGCCTCGATGGTCATCGATAAATTAATCATCAACACCAGCGGCAGCTCTGCTGATGGCATCAACATGACCGAAGACGCCCGCGGCAGCACCATCACCGTTGGCGACCACGCTGAAATACGCACCCAAAGCGGTGTGGCTGTGCGCGCCAACTCTGGCACCGAGGTGGGTAAAAACAACGTCATTACCCTAGGTAAGAATGCCCACATCGAAACCCAAGGCAGCGGCAGCAATTTCATTGACTCCGTTGGCTACGCCGTCTACGCCGGCAACCGCAATAGCGGTGGTGCCAATGCCAAGGGGAACGCCATCGTGAACATCGGTGACAACAGCACCATCATCACTCACGGCAACAACGCCCACGCCGTCTACGCCAACCGTGGTGGCCAGATCAATCTCGGCCACACTAAAATCAGTACCGCCACCAAAGGCGCCTACGGCCTGTACGCCGAAACCCTAAACGCCCGCGGCAGCAGCATTAACCTTAACGGCAACGTCGACATTACTGGCCTCCCCAGCGGCAAAACTATTTTTGCCAAAGGCGTGAACTCTACCATTACATCCACCGCTCCTAGCGTCTTCACCATCAACGGCAATATCGGCGCCGACGCCTCTGCGCTGGTCGACCTTAAAATGAGCGACGGCAGCCTATTTACCGGCTTAAGCGACACAGGCAAAGACGGCCAGGTCGACCTCAGCATCAGCGGCGCCAGCAGTAAATGGGACTTGATTGGCGACGCCAACGTCAGCAACCTCACCCTCAATCAGGCCGCCATGATGTTCAACCATGATGATGGCGCCTTTAAAACCCTCACAGTGAAGCAAAACTACGAAGGGCAAGACGGCGCCCTACACTTCAACACCGTCTTAGGCGATGACACTTCGGCTACCGACAAACTGATCATTGGCGGTAACACTAAGGGCAGCACCAAAGTCTTCATTAAGGCATCTGGTGGTGAAGGGGCCGTGGCCGAAAACGGCATTAAACTGATTGAAGTGGCCGGCGCATCCGACGGTACCTTTGTGCAACAGGGCCGTGTCGTCGCCGGCACCTACGATTACCACCTGGCCCGTGATGCAGCCAACAATAAAGATTGGTCGCTGACCAGCAAGCTCTCGCCCGTTGATCCGCCAATTGACCCCCCCATTGATCCGCCGATTGACCCTCCCGTTGAACCCCCTGTCGAACCCCCTATTGAGCCGCCCATCACGCCACCCGATACAGGGCGACCTGAGGTCGGCAGCTACTTAGGTAATTATTTAGCCAGCAACACCCTCTTCAACCTACGCTTGCAGGATCGCGTGGGTGAAGGTGGCTTCACCGAAGCCTTATTAAGCCAACAAAAAGTGGGCGCCGTCTGGACACGTATTGTGGCGGGCCAAACCCGCTTTAAGGACAACAGTGGCCAGATCAAAACCAAGTCGGACCACAAAGTGATTCAACTGGGTACCGATGTAGCCCAATGGCTGACGGATGATCGTCAGCGGGTTCACCTTGGGGTGATGGCCGGCTATGGCGACAACAAAGCCAAATCCGATGCCAGCCTCACCGGCTATTCGTCCACCGGCAAGCTTGAAGGCTATCACGTCGGCCTATACGGCACTTGGTATCAAGGCCTAGATAACGAAGCCGGCCTCTACGTCGACGGCTGGTTAATGTACAACCACTTCAAAAACAAGATTGAGGGCCAAGACCTACCCACCGAACGCTACAACGCCAGCGGCTGGACGGCCTCGGTTGAATCTGGCTACACCCACCCTCTGGGCACTGTGGGTACCCACAGCACCCGCCTTTATGTACAGCCCAAAGCTCAACTGACGTGGATGGGCGTCAAAACTGGGGACGTTGTCGAGCAAAACGGCACCCGCATTCAACATCAAGGTGACAACAATCTACAAACCCGCCTTGGGGTGCGCCTGTATGCGCAAAATGAGGCTGCCCAGAAACAGCAAAGCCAGCAATATTATGCCGAGCTCAACTGGCTGCACAACAGCCGTGACTACGCCATTAAGATGGATCAAACCAAAAGCCACATCGATGGCTTAAACAATGTGGGTGAACTCAAGCTTGGCCTTGAGGCCAAGTTGGCCCCTCGCACCCAGATCTGGGCCAACGTTGGCTACCAATTTGGCAAAAATAGCCACCGTGACATTGCCGGTATGTTGGGCATCAAGCAGCTGTTCTAAGTATTGAGGCCATAAAAAGACGACCTCTCGGTCGTTTTTTTTATTCTGCTGGCTATAGCCAGCTGGGCTGAAAGGTATCCTTAATGGATAAGCTTCTGAGCACGATACAGGTCTGCCGCTTTTCTACCGCGCACAAAATAGTCGTATCCGACAATTTCAGCGCCGCATAGCCCAAGATATAAGGTTGGGATGCTTCACTTGGCGCCGTTTGACGCACCAGCTTGGCCCCATCCGTATCTGCTCCCTGTAGCTCAATGTGCGCCACGCGCCAATGAGCCAAGTTTAGCTGTAGCTCACTGCTGTGCATCACCGTCTCATCCAATAAATAATAGGCTGGCTCGCTTTTGTCTTCGGCCAAGCCCATTTTACTGAACAAACCAAACGGGAAGCTTTCCACGATGAACACCACCGACAAAAACACCATAAAGGCCGACAGCAGCGAATATTTGAACTTATGCTTAAAGTAATCCCGGTCACCTCGATACACCACGTTTAAATACTCACTGTCGATCAGCACGCAATGGGCCAGCACAAACAGCAGCAATAAGCCCATTTTCAGATGACTGCCAAAATGGGCAAAATCCAAGGACACAAACACCATCATCAAAAAGAAGGCCAAAGCGGCATAGATGGCCCAGGTAAACAAGGTCAGTAAGGCTAGGCTCAGTATTTTAAAGCCTGTGGGCTTATCCACCAGCAGGCGCATGAGCGGTCGGCCGTGGTGACGCAAAGCCAATAACCATAAAGCCAGCCCGGCCCACAACAAAGCCCAAGTGGGGTGATCCCATAAGGCAATACAAACCAAAACCAACACCAGGCTTAACACCCCCTGATGATTCAGCCAGTGTGGGCGAATCTGGGCGTGTGCCCGCCGCCGCGCCAAATCAATAGGGTGTCGCTTAGCCGACAGCCGCATCACATCGTCGATCAGCCAAATAAAAAAATAAGGGCTCAGCAACACCGCTAAAATCGCCAAGGCCATGCTGAAAAACAGCGCCGACACGATCAACAGTAAAGACGTGTAATTAAACGCATTCAACATGAAGCTGGCCTGCCCCAGGCTCTTCAGGTAAAAGTAAATCACCGTACCGCCTAAGACCACGGCCAAAGCCGCCATCACCGACAGTGCCGACGCCACATTACCCAAAGCCGCCGACAGCGCTGGCAAACTCGGCAAGCCTAGGTGCAGGCCGGCCTTAGGCGGGTCAGCAGGCTCAACAGTCGGTTCGGGAGTAGGAATAGATGCCATGGTGACTCTCCTCAAGCTTGCGCCATATTCATAAAATCATTGATTACAATATTTATTTATACTTAATAAATGGCCAACGGCTTTAATCACAGCCTCAGCCGAACTAATCGATCTTGATGTACTCGACCGACACGATTTCAATCTCTTCTTCGCCATCGGGCGTTCTAAATAAAATCACGTCGCCTTCGTATTGCTTAATCAAAGCTTTGGCCAAGGGCGACACCCAGCTGATTTTGCCCTTACTTAAGTCCAGTTCATCCACGCCTACAATTTTAATCACCTGTACGCCCAATACTTCACGCTCTATCGTCACTGTGGCGCCAAAAAACACCTGATCGGTCTTCTCTCGGGTTTCCGGGTCGACAACCAGCACTTCTTCCAAGCGTTTGGTTAAAAATCGAATGCGCCTATCGATTTCGCGTAAGCGGCGCTTACCATAAATATAGTCACCATTCTCACTACGGTCGCCGTTACCCGCCGCCCAGTTCACAATATTCACCACCTCGGGGCGATCCTTATGCACTAAGAACGACAGCTCATCTTTCAGCGCCTGCCAGCCTTGAGGCGTCATGTAATTTTTGCGCACCTGCGGCATGCTCACTTCCACCACAGGATCTAAATCTTCATCATCATTTTCTTTGGTAAACGCTTTATTCATTCTGCCCTCTCTTGACGCCTAAAATTAAGGCTTCAATCCTTGATCATTCATTATCACATCATAGCAAATTTCGCCCATTGAGTCGGCGCCCTCACTTGATTTCCCAAACCCTGGGCCATTTCAGCAAGAAACCCCTCTTTTCGGCGCTTAAGCCCTTTTCTTGTGCCACAAAACAGCGTATCTTTAAACCCTAAGTTACAGCATGCCCCAAGCATGCTGTCTGTCACCCCCTATAGTACAATAGATCAGAGGAACCCCTACAAAATGTCACAGCTTTTGTGTCGAGAACTAAGCCTATTGGCCTTTAATCAGCGCGTCATGGCGCAGGCCGAAGACCCCTCGATCCCGTTACTGGAACGGCTTCGCTATCTGTGCATTGTGTCCTCTAATCTGGATGAGTTTTTTGAAGTCCGCGTGGCCTGGCTAAAACAGACCCATCGCGCCACTCCCGAGCGCATTTTAGTCGACGGCACCACGGCCAAAGAAACCCTGGACAAAGTACTGGCCGTCAGCAAAAACCTTATCCGCGACCAATACGCCATTTTGCGTGACCAGCTGTTCCCGGCTTTAGAAGCAGAAGGGATTAAATTTTATCGCCGTCGTGAATGGAACGATGCTCAGCGCGATTGGATTAAGGCCTATTTCGACCGAGAGCTGTTGCCGATTCTGACGCCCATTGGGCTAGACCCATCGCATCCCTTTCCCAAACTGCTGAATAAGTCGCTTAACTTTGCCATCGAATTAGAAGGCAAGGATGCGTTTGGCCGCCCGTCGGGCATGGCCATCGTACAAGCGCCGCGCATTTTGCCGCGCATCGTGGCGCTGCCCAAAGAATTAACCGGTGACAAAACTGGCTTTGTGTTTTTATCATCCATCCTGCACGCCCATGTCCACCCCCTATTCTTAGGCATGACGGTCAAGGGCTGCTACCAGTTTAGGCTCACCCGCGACAGCGACTTAACCGTCGACGAAGAGGAGCTCACCAATTTACGCACGGCCATCATCGGTGAGCTACGTGATCGACAGTACGGCGAAGGCGTTCGCCTAGAAGTGGCGGATAACTGCCCCGAGCACGTCAGCCAATTTCTACTGCGTCAGGTCAACCTAACCGAAGAAGATTTATATCAGGTCGACGGTCCGGTTAATCTGGTGCGCCTTAACGCCGTTCACGCGCTGGTGAACCGCCCCGACCTTAAGTTTACGCCGTTCACGCCTGCTCAGCCGCCAGAATTCAAAAAGAACAACCGCAGTATTTTTGCAGCGATTAAAAAGCAAGACATCTTGCTGCACCACCCCTATCAATCATTTACGCCGGTGTTGAATTTTGTGCAACAGGCCGCCACCGACCCTACCGTCGTGGCCATTAAAATGACTATTTACCGTACCGGCTCAGATTCTGAACTGGTCGAAGCCTTGGTGTCTGCCGCCCTAGCCGGCAAGCAGGTCACCGTTGTGGTCGAGCTGATGGCCCGCTTTGATGAAGAGGCCAACCTGCGCTGGGCCAGCCGCTTAGAAGATGCTGGTGCCCACGTGGTGTACGGTGTCTTTGGCTATAAGGTTCACGCCAAAATGGCCTTAATCGTGCGTAAAGAACGCAACGAATTAAAACGCTACGTCCACTTCAGCACCGGTAACTACCATCAAAGCACGGCGCGCGCCTACACCGATTTTGGCCTCTTTACCTGCGATGATGAATTTGCCTCTGACGCTAATGATTTATTCATTCAAATCACCGGCCTAGGCCACGCCAGCAAGCTCAACAAGCTGTTCCAAAGCCCTTTCACCCTGCACAAAATGATCTTAACCAGCATCGCCGCCGAAACCGCGGCGGCACGGGCCGGCAAGCACGCCAAGATCATCGCCAAGATGAACGCCTTAATTGAGCCCCAAGTCATCGCTGCACTCTATGAAGCCAGCCAGGCCGGCGTGCAAATTGACCTCATTGTGCGCGGCATGTGTATTTTACAGCCCGGCATCGAAGGCCTGTCCGAGAACATACGGGTGCGCTCCATCATCGGGCGCTTCCTAGAGCATTCGCGAGTGTATTACTTCTACAACCAAGGCGCAGAAGACCTTTACATCGCCAGCGCCGACTGGATGGGCCGTAACCTCTTACGCCGCATTGAAACCTGCGTGCCCATCCTCGATGCCAAAGTCAAAAAACGCATCATCAAAGAAGGCCTAAGCATCTTCTTACAGGACAACATCAAGGCTTGGCAAATGGACGAACACGGCGATTACCACAAGCTTCCGGTCGACGGCGAGCCCATCGACACCCAGCTGAGCCTCTTGGCTCAATATCAAAAATAACCACGCCACAAAAAAGCTGCCCGCAAAGGCAGCTTTTTAGTATTTGAACCTGCTTAGAAGCGCATGCTCAAACCCATTTTCACCGTCCGCCCTGGCATCGGCATGCCAATCACGGTGCCCGGATCAAAGGTATAACGGTTGGTTAAGTTGTCCACGTTGACGGTCACTTCTGCGTGCTTATTCACCTTATACTTAGCAAATAAATCCACGATTTTCTCCGCTGGAATTTCCTCTACGGCGCGGCCACTGATGCCGGTACCGTTCAACCACCCCTTAGGATTGTGCTTGGCCGAATGGTAGCGCAAACGGGCGCCGACGCTTAAATCTCGATCGAGGAAATAGGCGCCAACGGCTAGGTTCAGCAAGCGCTTAGGCGCGATCCTAGCTGGAATCAGGCTCCACTCCCCACCGGCCTCAGAGCACACATTGGCGCTGTCTGGGCAAATTTTGGGTTTATTGTATAAAGTGGCATTAACATCAATAAAGAATCTAGGGCTGTCATAGGCTAAGCTCAGCTCATATCCCTTCATCAAGAAACGGTTGTAGTTCACAAAAGTATAGCTGGTCGAAGCCCACCAAGCCGCGCCAGGCGCACTCTTATGGGTGCCGGCCGTCACAAAATTCTTGATGTCATTGTGAAAATAATTGGCCTTAAAAGTGAGCCTATCGCTGTTGTTGATTAAGTTTTGATACTGACCTTTAAAGCCTAATTCATAGCTACGCGCATTTTCCGGCTTAAGGGGATAGTGCCAATCAAAGCTAAAGGTCTCATTCGAACTAGACCCTTCAAACAGGCTGGGGTTACGATAACTATTGCTGTATTGAGCAAACACATCTAAGTGGTCGTCCAGATGGACCGCCAAATGGCCAAGCCAATCAAACTTCGTATGATAATCATATTTTAAAGTATCTGTCGTTTGATAGAGCTTAGAGCCATTAAAATCGGTAATCCTGCCTTTATGCAGGCGGCTATTCAGATTGACATCGGCCACAGCCGCAGCATAATTAAGATTTAAGAACATCGATTGCTCTTCCCGCTTCGCGTCGCGACTAGACTCTCTTTGATATAAATTGCGCGGCTGCATGCGCTGCTGATCCAACGTGACGCCATAGTTAAGCGTCAAGGGTAGGCTCGACAAAACGCTGATGTTTTGTATGTTCAAGCCATGTCGGTCATCGGCGGCACTGCCTAGGTATTGATTGCCATACATGGCGCCTGGACTCATACTTAAACCATTATACTGATGCATTTTGGCCTTCGTCTGCCAAAAGCTGGTGGTTAAATTGATTAAAGGATTGTCCGCTGGCTGATATCGATGCTCGACGCTGGAGGCACTGACGCGTGCTGAGCCCGGCATCCATTGCGGCATGTGATCGCCATCGGGCCGCTCGCTTTTAAACCAGTAAAAGGACAATACCTCGCCGGCTTTTTGCAGGTGGCGGCGGAAATTCAGCTCTAAACGCTGTGAGTCGGTCAGATTAATGCCCAGTTTGGCAATGCCAGAATCGCTTTCGTAGCTGGTATTCACCACCTCTTGACCTGGGCTGATCATGGCTTGATCGGGGTTGAATCGGTCTCGGCCTTTTTTACCGGCAAAATAATTGCCGACTTTACGGTGGTTATAGGCCGTAACAAAGTCAAAGCGTTCGTCTTGATAGGCAAAACCCACCGTAAACGCACCGTTCTTAAAATGACGCGACTTTTGGCCATCGCTTAAGGCATAGCTCTGCTGCCCCCGCTCATCACTTGGCACGTTCGGGGTTTTATTATTGTTAAACAAGCTGCCCTTTAACAAGACACCATATGATTGCCCGGGCAGCAAGATGTCGTCCACGCCCAGGGTTTTCATTTGCACCAATCCGCCAATCGCCCCCGTGCCGTACTTGCTCGCGCTCGCCCCCTTATCGGTGACCACAGAACTGATTAAGTCCATGTCCACATAGGTGCGATCGCTCTCGCCTTGATAGCCTCGAAAGGTATGGGTCGACTGCAAACTGCCGTCAATGTATACCGGCACGCGTCCTTCGCCCTGCACCCCACGAATGCCGATGTCCAAAGCCCCCGCCTCATTGCGCAAACTATTCACCTGAACCCCAGAAATCCCTTGGAACACATCGCCGTTACCGGTGCCCCGATAGCGCTCAAGCTGTTCTTTATCTAAATAAACCCGGCCAGGGCTTGGGTTTACTTGGCGGCTGCCGATGACGATCACATCCTCGATATTGCCTGCTCCGGTAGCGGCAGTATCCTGGGCCGAACGGATGCTATAGGTGCCATTCTCGGCGACCAATCGCAGGTTATGTCCCGCCAATAGCTGACGCAGCCCTTTAGCCGGTGTATACGAGCCTTGTAGGCCCTTGGTGGTTAAACCCTGAGTCAGGCTGGGTGAAAAGGCAAGATTGATGCGGCTGGCCTGAGCGAATTGATTTAAAGCATTCGCCAGCTGTCCAGCCGGTATGGCGTAGCTCGTGGCAACTTCTTCGCCCTGAGCTGCCTGCGCTTGCCCTAGCCCCATCGCCAGCAGGCCAGACACCAACAGCGCTATTTTATTTTGAGTCATGTGTGTGCTTTCTTGTGAATGAGTTCTGATGCCTAATTAACGAACCAAATCGATAAGTAGCTCAAACAAACACAAGAAATAATCATAAATAATTGTTTTGATAGATGATTTAACTAATCAGCGAACGAGACGGTCAGATAATAAGATGTAAAGCCCCCGATCTGAATCGGGTAGGCGCTTTGAATGGTCCGCAACGCCGCTACGGCATCGTTAAGGGGGAAGACGCCGGAGATACGATATTGCCTCATCTGGGCCTCATCGTAACGAATCAGGCCACGGTGATGCTGATTTAAATGCTGCAGCAACACCGACAGCGGCATGTCTTTGGCCACCAGCTGTCCTTGCGTCCAAGCCACCTCATCATCTGCGTCCACCGCCATAACAGGACCGACGCCAGCAGCCGACAACACACTGCGTTGATTCGGCCCAAGGTCGACACAGTTTGCCGGCGCGTTCACGGCCCGAGGCACGCAGCTGCGCACCCGCGATTCAACTACGGTAACCGCTGTCTGCTGTGGCGTACGCTGTACGCTGAAGGCTGTGCCCAAAGCCTGGGCTTGACCATGTTCGGTTACAATGACAAAAGGCCGCTGCGGGTTTTTAGCCACGCGCGCATACACCGTTCCCTGCAATAAGGTGATTTGACGGCGGTTATCCGTATAGGCCACGTCAATCGCCGTGTCGCTACCCAAAATCAGCTCACTGCCATCGGCCAAGCGTACCTGCTGACGCTCTCCTAGGCCACTGCGATGGTCGGCCATCAGCCAAGTGCCCCAATGGCTTTGCAACAGCACCCCAAGGCCCAAGCACAGCAATACGGCAGAAGCCAATGTCTGCTTATGCCGCTTAGCCTGCTGGCGTAAATAAGGCCGCGCCGAAGCAAACACATTCGGCTCGGCCTGTAAAACAGCCAGCTTTTGTAAGGCAGCAGCCGCCGGTTCGCTGCCTGCCTGCCAGCCTTGGTGCATACTGGCCAAGGTGGCCCAAGCAGCTTGATGCCGCCCGTCAGCCGCTAACCAAGCTTGAAAAGCCTGATCCTGAGCGGCATCCTGTTCGGTATCGATAAAGTGTAGGTGCCATTCAATGGCGGCCTTAATTTGTTCGTCGGTCGGTTGCATCATGAGGCTTGGTAGATATGATAACAGCGAAACAAACATTGGCTAAGCTCGCGCTTAACGGTGGCTAAAGACAAGCCTAGACGGTGACCAATGTCTAACTGTTTGAGGCCCTCAAAATAGAAGCACCAGAATATTTGCTTTTGCCGATCGCTACACTGCTCTAGCGCCTGTGACAGCGAGGTCAGGGTTTGAATCGCCATCACATGCGCCTCAACATCGTATTCGCTGGCCCCGCCGTGTAAGTCTCTCAGGCTAGCCCAATAACCTTGCTCGATCACGTCATGGCGAATCTTATCAATAAACAAACGCTTCGCCACCACCTGTAATAAGGCACGCGGATTCTCCCGAATCGCCTGCGAGGTTTGTTGGCTCACCGTCACCATCACCTTTACAAACGTATCTTGCGTGATGTCTTCAGCCACGTGCACATTACCGGTTTGAAAACGGATAAGCTGTAGCAGCCACGGCGCATGCAGCCGATAGAAGCCATCCCACTCGGGCATGGTCAGGGTTGATTGAATCACCATACTTTGAATTAAAACGCAGCCGTTAGTAATAATGATTATCATTATATATTAAATAATCCGCGCGACGCTAGCTGTTCTCAACGCCAGACGCAAAAAAGCCGCCCTAAGGCGGCTTGATGACGCAGCGCTGATTACTCAGCAGCAGGCGCGTCTAGCAATGCTTTGATCGACAAGCGAACGCGGCCACGATCATCTACTTCGATGGCTTTAACGGTCACGTCTTGGCCTTCTTTCAAGTAGTCGCTCACGTTTTTAATACGTTCATGAGCGATCTGGCTGATGTGCACAAGGCCATCTTTACCAGGCATCACAGACACGATGGCGCCCACGTTGTTGTCCAAGATTTTCACCACAACGCCTTGATAGGTTTTACCCACTTCAACTTCAGCGGTGATTTCTTCAATACGGCGGCGTGCTTCGTCAGCGCTTTCTTGCGTAGTTGCTGCAATCACGATGGTGCCGTCGTCTTCAATATTGATCTCGGTATTGGTTTCTTTAATCAAACCACGGATGGTTTCGCCACCTTTACCGATCACGTCACGGATCTTGTCTTGGTTAATTTTCATGGTGAACAAGCGAGGTGCGTGCGTAGACAGCTCTTGCGGGCCGTCAACGGCTTCAGCCATTTGTGCCAAGATGTGCATACGGCCTTCTTTGGCTTGGTCTAGCGCCACGTTCATGATCTCTTTGGTAATGCCTTGGATTTTGATGTCCATTTGCAAAGCAGTAATACCGTTTTTGGTACCGGCTACTTTGAAGTCCATGTCGCCCAAGTGGTCTTCGTCACCCAAGATGTCGCTCAATACGGCAAAGCGGCTGTCTTCTAGGATCAAGCCCATGGCCACGCCAGCAACGTGATCTTTCAAAGGCACGCCAGCAGACAATAGCGCCAAGCAACCGCCACATACAGAGGCCATTGAAGAAGAACCGTTAGATTCGGTAATTTCGCTCACCACACGCATGGTGTAGCTGAATTCTTCAGCAGGAGGCAATACCGCCAACAAAGCACGTTTGGCCAAGCGACCATGACCGATTTCGCGGCGTTTAGGGCCCATCATACGGCCTACTTCACCCGTAGAGTACGGAGGGAAGTTGTAATGCAGCATGAAGCGGTCGGTGTATTCGCCGCTCAAAGCGTCAATGATTTGTTCGTCACGTTGCGTGCCCAAAGTGGCCACGGCCAAGGCTTGGGTTTCACCACGGGTAAACAAAGCAGAACCGTGGGTGCGTGGCAACACGCTGGTTTGAATGTCGATCGGACGAATGGTGCGGGTATCGCGACCGTCAATGCGAGGCTCACCGGCCAAAATTTGGCTACGAACCACGTCTGATTCCAAAGCTTTAAACAAACCTTTAATTTGGTTCGCGGTCAAAGTATCGGTGTCTTCAGTAATCAAGGCAGCTTCTACCACGGCCCAAGCTTCGTTGATTTTTTGGGTGCGGGCTTGTTTTTCACGAATTTTAAACGCTTCTTTTACAGACTCACCGGCTAATTCACGTACTTTAGCGGCCACGTCAGCATTGACTTCTTGCGGTGCCCAATCCCAAACGGCTGGGTTCACTTCGTCGGCAAATTCGTTGATGGCCTTAATCGCCACTTGCATTTGGTCATGACCGTACACTACGGCGCCCAACATCACTTCTTCTGACAATTCGTTGGCTTCAGACTCAACCATCAATACGGCTTTTTCAGTACCGGCAACCACTAAATCTAATTGGCTATCAACCAATTGGGTTTTGCTTGGGTTCAATACATATTGACCGTCAACATAGGCCACGCGCGCGGCACCAATTGGGCCAGCAAACGGTACGCCAGACAGCAACATGGCGGCAGAAGCACCCAGCAAGGCAGGAATGTCAGAATCAATTTCTGGATCCATAGAGATCACCATCGCCACCACTTGGATGTCGTGGTAGAAACCTTCTGGGAATAAAGGACGAATCGGACGGTCGATCAAACGACTGGTTAAAATTTCTTTTTCGCTTTGACGACCTTCACGCTTGAAGAAGCCACCAGGGATTTTACCCGCAGCGTAGGTACGCTCTAGGTAATCTACGGTCAAAGGGAAGAAATCTTGGCCTGCTTTGACGTTTTTAGCCGCAACCACGCTCACCAATACCACGGTATCGCCCATAGAAACTTTAACCGCAGCAGACGCTTGGCGCGCGATTTCACCGGTTTCTAGGGTAACGGTTTGGTCACCGTAGGTAAAACTTTTAACAATTTTTTGGAACATTTAGACGTCCTTTTTAAGGAAGACAACGATGTGGCTAAAACCCTAGTGATGCACACGCAAATGTGCATGGCTAGAGCCTCAGTCATCACTGTCTTCATGAATCAATGAAAAAATCGCAATGGCCTCAGCCATTGCGACCTTAAATGCTTACTTACGTAAACCTAAGCGAGTAATCAATTCGCGGTATTTTTCAGCATCAGTGCGTTTTAAGTAGTCTAGTAAACGACGACGTTGGCTCACCATGTGCAACAAACCACGACGGCTGTGATGGTCTTTCATGTTTGCTTTGAAGTGAGGGGTCAAGTCGTTGATACGGAAGGTCAACAAAGCTACTTGCACTTCGCTAGAACCGGTATCGCCTTCTTTACGTTGAAAATCTTTTACAATCTGTGCTTTTTGATCGACAGTTAATGCCATTTTTGGAACTCCAATTAAAAATAGACCGAAGTCTGACAAGTTGGCAGAGCATTACTACCCCAACCAACTCCATAAAGCCGCCGGGCCTTAAACCGCAGCGGTAGACATCAATCTGGCAACTTTAAGCAGGCCGTTGGCCTGCCAATTCACCAAACCGATGAATCTTTCATCTTCCGAGTACACTCGGTGAAGCGTTATTGTGCCACACAATGGCGCCAAATGCACACTTTGTCCTAGCTGTAAGCGTATTACTTGCGTTTCATCTAAGGTAATCCGTGGCAAATGCGCCACCAAAACGTCACACGGCAGCAATAAGCCATCCAAATCAGCCTCTGACAGCTGGCTCAGAGCTTCGTAGCCATGCGCCTCATCTAGGCTAAAGCCAGCGGTTTGGGTACGGCGTAGGCCAACCAAATGCGCCTCAGTATTCATCGCCTTGGCAATGTCTTCCGCCAAGGTGCGAATATAAGTGCCTTTAGAACACTGTACGTCGATGCTGGCGAGGGGCAAGGCACACGACAAGAGCTCAATGCGATGGATGGTAATCAACCGCTTCTTGCGCTCGATCTCAATGCCTTGGCGCGCGTACTCATACAGCGCCTTACCCTGATGCTTCAAAGCCGAATACATGGGCGGCAGCTGCTCAATCTCACGCACAAAGCTTTGCAAGGTATCCTGCAACTTGGCTTCATCAAAATCCACGGCCGCCGTGGCCACCACAGCGCCTTCTACATCGCCCGTTTCGGTTCGTTCACCAAACTTTAAAGAGGCCACATAAGCCTTATCTGCATCCAATAAATACTGGGCAAATTTAGTCGCCTCACCAAAACAAATGGGCAATAGCCCCGTGGCCAACGGATCTAAAACGCCGGTATGGCCTGCCTTTTCAGCACGATATAGGCGCTTCACCTGCTGCAAGGCCGTATTACTGGTGATGTTTAAGGCCTTGTCCAACAGCAGCACGCCGTTCACCGCCCGCTTAATGGGTTTGCTTCTTGCTTGATTCATAACCATCCATCTATTCTGTTTAACGTAAAAAAGCCGAACCTGAGTTCAGCTTCTCTTTAAGCAGCCATTTATTAAGCCTGATCCTTATCCACATCAGACGCATCATCGGCTTCTTGGGCAGCGGCTTGATCATCGCTGGCCACTTGATCAATCAGATTAGAGATATGAAGACCACGCTCAATCGATTCATCGTAAACAAAGTGCAGCTGCGGCGTATTAAATACGGTCAAGCGTTTGGCCAATTCGCTGCGTAAATAGCCCGCAGCGTGCTCCAAAGCTTCTTGCGTCACTTCGCGTTTGTCTTCATCAAAGATGGTGTAAAACACTTTGGCGTGAGAGTAGTCGCGCGTCACTTCCACTTCATTCAAAGTAATGAAGCTGGCGGCACGCGGATCTTTCAACCCAGTGCGAATCAACTCGGCTAATTCGCGTAAAATCTGCTCTTTAACACGGTCAACACGGGCATAACCACGGCTGTGTTTGGGCATAATCTTCCTTTATCATGTAAAAAGCACGACGCACAAGTTGGGCGCCGTGCTTGGATGGCTAGGCCCTAATATTATAGGGTACGAGCCACTTCAATCATTTCGTAAACTTCCAGCTGGTCGCCCACTTCGATCTCGTTGTAGTTTTTCAACATCAAACCACATTCGTAACCTTGCTTCACTTCTTTAACGTCATCTTTATAACGTTTCAATGAATCAAGCTGACCGGTGTGAATCACCACGTTGTTGCGGATCAAACGTACCATGGCATCGCGTTTCACTAGGCCATCGGTCACCATACAACCAGCAATATTGCCCACTTTAGACACGTTAATCACCTGACGGATCTCAACAGTACCCAAGATTTGCTCTTTCTGCTCTGGTGCCAACATGCCTGACATGGCTGCTTTCACGTCATCGATGGCGTCATAGATGATGTTGTAGTAGCGAATGTCCACGCCTTCAGCTTCTGCCAGCTTACGCGCAGCCGCATCGGCACGGGTGTTAAAGCCAATGATGACCGCGTGTGAAGCAATCGCCAAGTTCACGTCAGACTCACTGATACCGCCTACGCCGCTGTGCAATACGTCCACTTTCACTTCATCGGTCGACATTTTTTGCAGGCTGCTAGACAAGGCTTCGTAAGAACCCTGTACGTCGGCCTTGATGATCACCGATAAGTGGCTGGCTTCGCCGGCACCCATATTGGCAAACACGCTTTCCAAGTTAGCAGCCTGTTGGCGAGCCAAGCGTACGTCACGGTATTTACCTTGACGGAACAAGGCCACTTCACGGGCTTTCTTCTCGTCGGTCAACACCATGGCGTCTTCGCCAGCGTTAGGGACATCAGATAAACCTAAGATTTCAACCGGGATAGACGGGCCAGCAGAGTCGATGCTCTTACCGTTTTCGTCGATCATGGCGCGAATCTTACCGTAGGCAGAACCGGCCAGCAGCATGTCGCCTTTACGCAACGTGCCTGATTGAACCAATAGCGTTGACACAGGGCCACGGCCTTTGTCCAAACGGGCTTCCACGATGATGCCTTTAGCAGGTGCTTCAACCGGTGCGGTTAATTCCAACACTTCCGCTTCCAGCAGTACCGCTTCTAGCAATGCATCAATATTGAGGCCTTGCTTGGCAGACACGTCGATGAACTGAGTCGGGCCGCCCCATTCTTCTGGAACCACTTCATGAGCCACCAACTCTTGACGAATTTTTTCAGGATTGGCTGACTCTTTATCAATCTTGTTCACGGCTACCACCAAAGGCACGCCCGCTGCTTTCGCATGGTGCACGGCCTCAATGGTTTGTGGCATCACGCCGTCGTCGGCGGCCACCACCAAGATCACAATATCAGTAGCCTTGGCACCACGGGCACGCATGGCGGTAAACGCCTCGTGACCTGGGGTATCCAAGAAGGTCACCACACCACGCTCGGTTTGTACATGGTAGGCACCAATGTGCTGAGTA
Organism: Neisseriaceae bacterium CLB008; assembly: GCA_041228285.1. Lineage (NCBI taxonomy): Bacteria > Pseudomonadati > Pseudomonadota > Betaproteobacteria > Neisseriales > Neisseriaceae > Neisseriaceae bacterium CLB_ANTARCTIC_008. Next base: position 1,767,323 of record CP166133.1, read on the forward strand.
ATACCACCAGCTTCGCCGGTAGCCACTTTGGCGCGACGAATGTAGTCTAGCAATGAGGTTTTACCATGGTCAACGTGACCCATAACCGTCACTACTGGAGGACGTGGCAATAACTCACCTTCAGCCAAGGCTTCGCCATCCATCAAGAAGGCATCAGGATCATCCGGCTCAGCCGCTTTACCAATATGGCCCATTTCACCCACCACAATCAGGGCGGTCTCTTGGTCCAATACTTGGTTAATCGTCACCATCATGCCCATATTCATCAGCACTTTAATCACTTCAACGGCTTTAACCGCCATTTTGTGTGACAAGTCGGCCACGGAAATGGTTTCTGGCACCAATACTTCATGCACAACTGGCTCAGTCGGTGCATTAAAGGCGTGCTGGTTGTTTTCATCGTGACGCGTTTGATGACGACGACCGCCACCGCGCTTGCCTGTTTTCCAACGACTGTCATCGCCGCCACGAGCGCCGCCCTTGCCTTTAGCAGGTGCACGACCCTTGCCGCCACGGTTATCACCCCAGCTGCCGCGTTCATTCTTGTCGTTCTTCACTTCTTTAACCGCATTGACGGTCGGCTTAACCTCAGCAGGTTTAGCAGCCGGGCCGGTTTTGGCCAAAGGCGCTTTTTCGGTCACAGAAGCAGAGCGATCCGCTTTTTTAGCAGAGGCATCCTTAGCCTCTTGCTCTGCTGCTTGACGCGCAGCCACGCGGCGCGCTTCACGATCTTGCTTAGACTTAAGCAAAGCTTCTTGGTGGGCACGTAAGGCTTCAGCACGTTTGGCTTCGTCTTCACGCTGTGCACGCTCAGCTTCGCTAATCACTTGCACAGGCTCAGCCACTTTGGCTGGCGCTGGTTTAACTGCTTCTACTGGCTCAAGAGCGGCAGGAGCTGGCTCAGCCTTCACTTCGGCTTTAACGGGTGCGGCTTTCGCCTCAGCCGCTTTGGCTTCTGTTGCACGCTTCGCAGCTTCTTCAGCAGCTGCTTTAGCTTCGGCCTCTGCTTTTGCAGCAGCAGCCTCTTGTGCGGCCTTCGCTGCAGAAGCGGCTTCGGCTTTTGCCTGCTCAGCCACAGCTTCTTGGGCCTTTTTCGCAGCTTCCACGTCAATCGCTGCAGGCTCTACAGCCACACGACGACGACGGCGCGTTTCTACTTGAACAGTCCCTGCCGCCGTTTGAATTTCAGACGTTTTCTTTTGCATCAGGGTAATATTATTCCCTTGGCCTTCACCACTGCCTTGCTGCAAAAAAGACAGCAATTGCTGCTTGTCTGCAGAAGAAACACCATCATTCACTGTGCTTTTACGCACGCCAGCTGCATTTAACTGCTCAAGTAAGCGCTCGGGTGTTAAGTTTAATTCTCTTGCCAGTTGCTCTACATTATTACTATCCATACCAACCCCCTTTTTCTTACTCAGTAAACCAGTGTGCGCGCGCATTCATGATGATGTTTTTAGCTTCATCTTCGGTGACACCAGTAATCTCAATTAACTCGTCGACTGACAATTCTGCCAGGTCATCACGAGTGGTGATTTCAGCCTGCGCCAATTCGCGCAACATGTCTGAATCCACACCATCTAAACTCTTCAGATCTTCAGAAACCGCACCCAACTGCTCTTCGGTGGCGATGGCTAAAGTCAAAATTGCGTCTCGCGCACGAGCACGAAGCATGTCTACCGCTGCTTCGTCCAAACCGTCAATTTCCAACAGCTCATTAACGGGTACATATGCGACTTCTTCAAGCGTTACAAAACCTTCTTGCACCAGCTTGTTGGCCATATCGGCCTCAATATTTAATTGGGTCACGAACAGTTCGCGTACCGCAGCGTCTTCAGCTTCATGCTGCTCTTCTGCTTCTGCAACGGTCATGATGTTCAAGTTCCAACCCGTCAGCTCAGCGGCCAAACGAACGTTCTGACCGCCACGACCAATGGCCAAGGCCAACTGATCTTCAGCCACGACAACGTCAACCGAATGTTTGTCTTCATCGATCAAGATGCGGGTCACCTCAGCTGGCGACAAGGCATTGATGATGAACTGAGCCGTATCAGGCGACCACAGCACCACGTCAATCCGCTCACCAGCCAACTCATTGGTCACCGCATTAACGCGTGAACCACGCACGCCGATACAGGTACCCTGTGGATCGATGCGGGCATCATTGGCCTTCACGGCAATCTTGGCACGCATGCCTGGGTCGCGAGCGGCTTCTTTAATCTCTAATAGACCGTCTTCAATTTCTGGCACTTCCATTTCAAATAGCTTGGCCAAAAAGTCGCGGGACGTACGGGTTAAGATCACCTGTGGACGTGTACCGTGTTGATCCACACGCAACAAGTAGGCGCGAACGCGGTCACCCGAACGTAGGTTTTCTTTAGGGATCATTTGGTCGCGCGGCAACAAGGCCTCTAAACGACCGCATTCGATGACGGCGCCGTGACGCTCAACGCGTTTTACAGTACCCAACACCAAATGTTCTTTACGTTGCAAGAACTCATTCAAAATCTGCTCTCGTTCGGCATCACGAATGCGTTGCAAAATCACCTGTTTGGCGGTTTGCGCACCAATGCGACCAAATTCCACATTTTCAATAGGCTCTTCGATGTAACCGCCCACTTCAACGTCTGAATCAGGGTATTGCTCTTGCACTTCTTCGATGGTTAGCTGTAGCTCTTCATCCATCAAATCTTCATCATTCACCACTAACCAGCGACGATAGTTTTGGTATTCACCCGTTTCACGGTCAATCTCAACGCGCACATCAATGTTTTCTTGATTGAATTTCTTTTTAGTCGCACTAGCCAGTGCAAATTCCAACGCACTAAACACCACATCTTGGCTGACGTTTTTTTCACTTGCCAAGGCATCAACTAACAATAAAATTTCGCGGCTCATGCACTTTCCTCCGAAGCCTTTAGGCTTAAATTAAAACTCAGGTTTTAACCGGGCTTTATCAATATTTGTTAATTCCAACTGCACTGTTTTATTTTCCGCCGTTTGGAGCGTCAGCGTCTGAGTGGCCTCATCAAATGACACCATGCGGCCTTCAAATTTTTTCTGGCCATCCACCGGCAAGCGGGTTTTAATCTTAGCAAGCTGTCCTGAAAAGCGAATAAAGTCAGCCTCTTTCTTCAATGGACGATCCAACCCAGGGCTAGACACTTCCAAACGGTTATAATCGACGTCTTCCACCATGAATAATCGGCTCATGTGATGACTCACGGTGACGCAATCCTCTACGGTGATACCGCCTGGCTTGTCAATAAAAATACGCATATCGCCATTAGGCAATAGCTCATAGTCAACCAACTCGTACCCTAACCCAGGTAAGGTTTTTTCTAAAATAGAACGAACGTCCATTGCACTCCCACAAATAAAAAAATGGGCAAAAGCCCATCTCTCAGAATCGAAAAACGCCTTTATTCTACCTTAAGTGGGCCCAAAAAGAAACCTCCTTAGAAATCTTTCTGCGCCAACGTCATGCCGACCTAAAAACTCTTTTTTACAAATAAAATGAAACGCTTAAATTCCGCCCGATTCAGCTTCAGCATTTAGTTGCCCCCAAAAACGACCGGAGGCCATTTTGGCTATTGAAGATTCCGTCACAACCTACTAGAATCAGGTGTTGCGAAACCCTAAAGCACCTTGCTTTCTAGGTTTCGCTTTTACTATAGGTGATGTGACCAAAAGTGATCCCACGCCTCCTACTGCTAGACAACCCCCCCTACTACAAAGGCACCCACATGAGCACCCCGATTTATAATTTTTCCGCAGGCCCCGCAACCTTACCTGAAGACGTTCTGAAGCAGGCGCAGGCGGAACTGTTAGATTATCAGGGAACAGGCTTCTCGGTCATGACCATGAGCCACCGCAGTGATTTATTCATGGACATCATGCAGCGCGCAGAAAACAGCCTGCGTCAGTTAATGAACATTCCAAACAATTATAAAGTCTTATTCCTACAAGGCGGTGCCAGCGCTCAGTTCAATATGCTGTCGCTTAACCTGTCTCAAGGCTTTAAAAGCATCAACTCTGTCGTAACCGGCAACTGGAGCCTGATGGCCAACAACGAGATGGGTAAACTGGTTGACGCCAAAATTCACGTCGCGGCCCACGCTGGTGAACTGTACAACTACAACAATCTGCCCAGCCCCAGCGCTTGGCAGCTAGACGAAAGCGCCGCCTACACCCACTATACGTCGAACGAGACGGTACACGGGCTACAGTATCAAGCGCTACCAACCGCCGCACTCACCAACACGCCTTTAGTCTGCGACATGTCGAGCGACATCATCTCGCGCCCAGTCAACGTCAATGACTTTGGCGTGATTTATGCTGGCGCCCAGAAAAACATTGGCCCAGCCGGCGCCACCATTGTCATCATTCGTGAAGATCTGCTTGAGCGCTCTACGGCTGCCGTACCCAGCGTGTGGAACTACCAAAGCCACGTCAGCAAGGAAGGCATGTACAACACGCCTGCCACCTACCCTGTCTACATTGCGGGCTTGGTGTTCGACTGGCTGATTCAGCAAGGCGGCGTCAGCGCCATTGAAGCCAAAAACGAAGAAAAAGCCGCGCGCCTGTATGCCTATATCGACAGCAGCGATGGCTATTACAAAAACACCATCCACCCCGATGCGCGCTCTAAAATGAACGTCATCTTCCACACCGAGTCAGCCGAACGCGATGCACTCTTCGCCAAAGAGGCAGACCAGATGGGCCTGAAGCTATTAAAAGGCTACAAATCTATGGGCGGCATGCGCGCCAGCATTTACAACGCTATGCCGCTGGCTGGCGTAGATGCCTTAATTAACTTCATGGATGAGTTTAAAGCACGCAACGCTTAAGCCTGGATCACATCATCGCCACCGACCCCCTGTCGGTGGCTTTTTTATGCCCGAGGGGAACCTATAATCTTTTAGGGCGTCTGATCGGCACACCCTTAACCAAAAGGATTACGTATGAAAACCAGAGGCAAAACCCTAGCTCCCAGAAACCCCTACACCGTTTTGGCCAAGCAACGCTCAGCAGGGGCGCATGAAAAAACCAATAAGGCCAAGCGCCAACAAGCCAAACAACATTTACGTTCAGCCATTAAAAAAGAGGTGGGTTTTCAAAACCCCACCTCTTTTTTAATGGCTGCTGCACCAGGAGCACAAGCAGCGCATTCCTTCTCTCGCCTAAAACAGGCCCTCAATGTCGCCACGAGCATCTAAATGAATCTGGTTAGCCGCCGGCACCCTAGGCAAACCAGGCATGGTCATGATGCTGCCACACACCACCACCACAAAACCAGCGCCGGCCGCCAACCGCACTTCCCGAATCGGCAACTCATGCCCTTCTGGCGCGCCCAATAAGCTAGGATCGGCAGAAAAACTGTACTGAGTTTTCGCAATGCACACAGGTAAGTGCCCAAAACCCATCTGCGTCCACTGCGCCAGCTGTGCCAAAATAGCCGGCGTGGCCTGAACGCTCTTCGCACCATATAATTTAGTGGCCACTTGGGTAATTTTGTCGATCAACGGCATCTCGTCTGGATACAAAACTTCAAACCCCGAACCAGCCACCGGCGCCTCTACAGCAGCCACCACCGCGGCGGCTAAATCTGCCGCGCCGGCACCACCATCGGCCCAATGCGTACACACATAGGCCTGAGCGCCTTGCTCAGCCACTAAGCGCTGCAATAAAGCGATTTCTGCGTCGGTATCGAATACAAAGTGGTTAATCGCCACCAGCACCGGCACGCCAAACTGGCGCAAATTGCTTAAATGTCGATTTAAGTTCACCATGCCGCGCTCAAGAGCCGCTAAATCTTCCGTTTGCAGCGCATCTTTAGCCACACCACCGTGCATCTTTAAAGAGCGTACCGTCGCCACCAACACCACCGCATCAGGGCTTAACCCCGACTGACGACATTTGATGTCAAAAAACTTTTCAGCGCCTAGGTCGGCCCCAAAACCCGCCTCGGTCACCACATAGTCAGCCAAGCCTAAGGCCGTCTGAGTGGCCACAACAGAATTACACCCATGGGCGATGTTGGCGAATGGCCCGCCGTGAATCAAGGCTGGATTATGCGCCATGGTTTGGACCAAATTAGGCATAAAGGCATCTTTCAGCAAGACCGTCATCGCCCCATCAGCCTCCAGCTGACGTGCATGAATCGCCTGCCCTACACCGTCATAGCCCACAATAATGTCGCCCAGGCGCTGCTGCAAATCCGCCAAACTGGTCGCCAAACAAAAAATCGCCATGATCTCAGAGGCCACGGTGATGTCAAACCCAGACTCGCGCGGATAGCCATTACCGCTACCGCCTAAAGCCACCACCACGTCGCGCAATGCGCGGTCGTTCATGTCGACCACGCGACGCCACGCCACTTTTCGGGTATCAAAACCTAGAGCATTACCCCAGTGAATGTGGTTGTCGATGAGGGCTGCGAGCAAATTATGCGCCGAGGTAATCGCATGAAAATCGCCGGTAAAATGAAGGTTAATCTCCTCCATAGGCAAAACCTGAGCGCGCCCACCGCCAGCAGCGCCACCCTTCATGCCAAAGCATGGCCCCAAACTGGGCTCGCGCAAACACACCATGGTTTGATGGCCAATATGGTTCATGCCGTCGGCCAAACCAACAGACACTGTGGTTTTGCCTTCGCCTGCAGGTGTAGGGCTGACCGCCGTCACCAAAATCAGCTTACCCTTGGCTGCGTTTTGTTGCGCCGCCTCAACCACGTGTGGCGCTAATTTGGCCTTGGTGTGACCATACGGCACCAAATCTGCCGCACCCAACTGTAGCTTCGCTGCCACTTCACTAATAGGCTGCAACGTCACAGAACGCGCAATTTCAATATCGGTTTTCATGCTTCACCTTAAAAGTTATGAGCCACCTAAAAAGACAACACGCCCAAAACCCTATTTATACCATTAAAGCAGCCGAACAAACACCCTGACACAGCGTGAACATACTAGTAGTTCTACGCAAAAATCCGTATTTTTCCACAATATAAACAAGTATTTGCAATTAACATACAAACATTTAAAAAATCATTAACTGATTGTTTTGTAAAAACAAACATAAAAAACCAATAGGCTACAAAACCTTTACAAAGGTTAAATCAGGTTAAAACTAACTAAAAGAGCGCAACAATCGGTAGAATCGCCCAAGACAGCTTTAGAAGGTTTCGTTTTCCTTATTTTAATCATCCCCTTAAGGAAAGGACCACACCCAAAGCACCCTACGACTAACAACACCATGCAATAGCCCGATAACGTCATGAAGGAAACCTAATAAATGGCACTAATCATTCGCGAAGACTTTAAAGAAGTGTCGGATTTGATCAATCGACTCATCACCATCGGTCAAGAATTTTCAAAATATGAAACACGCTGGACCGAATTGGCTAACAATGAGGATTGGCAAATCGTCAACAACATTAAAGACCCGATGAGCAAGCGCCATTTAGAAGCGCTTTACAACACTGGCAGCGCCGTCAGCACCCAAATGAAAAATCAGTTGGTTTCATTAAATGAAAACATCACCAACTATCCATCTTTAAGCGCCATTGTGGAAAAGCTAGGCCAAGATCAAAGCTGGGTCGCCCAGATCGACTCGTTAGAATCCTTGCTCAGCCAGGCCAACGAAACCTACACGGGTTTAAACGTACACATTAAGGCCTGCCAGCAGATGGCACGCCTATTCAAGATTCAAATCAGCCAGCTCAACATCATCAAGTACACGCTTGATCTACTGGAAGACAGCGACACCTACAGTAAAGAGCTCACCATTGCCACTACCAACGCTCAGGTTGAAAAAAGCCTGGCCAGCTCCGCCGCTTTATTGCAAAACAATTCCGATAATAAGGCTTTGTTACAGCAAATTTTATCGGCACTCTCGGAGCTCAAGCCTCATGAAGGCGGCAACGGCATTAATCACGCTTATCCTGCGGCTGAATCCGACGCAGGCATCGCGCCAGAGGCCGTAGCCACACCGCGCAAAACCATCCGCGCCACCAACCAAAACACTCAGGCACCGGAAGCCACGCCTTACCGTTTATACTAAACCGGCTCAAAAAAACCAACCGCTAAGGTTGGTTTTTTTGTCTATCACGACGATTTACGCGAAAAACTGGGCTCTCGCACAAAAACAAAAGCCAGCTTGCGCGCCACAGGCAACATCACCAGCACGGTCGGAAACGCAATGACCCACGACGTGAGCCAAGAGCCTAGCCAGAGTGACCAAAGCCCGTCTATAAAGCCTACATGCCTTAAAATACTCACCAAAGACACCACGGCACTCATGATGCATGACAAGATCAGCGGCATCACAATCCCTAAAAAACGAGGGTGCAATTTATTAAATCCAAAATAATTTTTTTCCACTTCATTCATACCTAAATAACATCCTTTACCATAAACACAGAGGGTGGCCTTTCACCTAAGCCATGGCCGCCATACTCTGCCGCAGCCAGCTTAAATAGGTCTCAAGTTTAGTCACAAACAGCCCTAAATCCGCGCGGGGCTGTTCGGCCTGAGCCAGAAAATAGGCCCATACTGGCGCCTGTTCGTGATGCTGCTGCCCCGCCAAAGCCACGTATTCGGACAGGCTGTTGGGCCAGGTAGTGTCTGTCTCTTGCCGTAACACCATGGTGGCACGAATCAACAGCCGCGACGCTTCACGCTGTAGCCGGACCACCTCAGCATGCTCGGTGGCCGCCATCAGCGCCGTCACATAATCACTTAGCCGCTCGACGCAATCGCCATTTAAAGCCAAGGCCAGATCACGAGACGGCTTCAATAAGTCAAAGCTTAAAGACAAATCAGGACCGGCCAAATGACGACAATAATGCTTAAGCCAACCGCCCCAACGCAGCGCTGATTCAGGGGCCAAGACATCAGCCAACACGCCCAGATCAAAATCCACTTTACTCACGATAGGATAATCTGCCGCTAAACCTTGCCGTATGTCCGCCAGAATACGTGCCTGTGCCTCATTCGGCACTTTTTGCAACACCACCGTCAAATCCAAATCAGATCGCCCCGGCACAGCAGTACCCCTAGCCACGCTGCCATATACGTAAAGACTGTGCACCAGCTCGGGCAAGGCCTCAATTAAGCGCACGCTCACCTCGTCCAATAAAGGTTGATAAGCTTGAAGCCATGGCCCTTGCGGCATCCGACTAATATAGCCTCGTTCGTCCACGCCTTGCATGCTGGCTCCTCTGACACCATTGCCATTTTGGTCTGTTTAAGCGATGATTTCTGTCTTAGCCACTTTGCGCCAAAACTCATCATGCCTAGCTTTCGTTATCTCATGCGCGCCCACGACGGCAGCAACCACGACGGCACCATTATACCGCAACCCAATAGAACATTGATTGCGGGGCAAGCGCAAGCCTTAGTCGGTGATCCCGTTTTCTGTCCTCGTTGCAACGGCGTCTTTCCCATTGTGGGCTGGCACGCCAATCCTCCACTAAGCAAGGGCATGCCCGCCGCAGAAGGCATGGTCACTGCTTGCGGCGCCATTCTACAAGCCAGCCAAAAGCAGCAGTCTCTAAGCGTGGATTTTTTGGCTTTGGCACATGAGCTCATTGATGTATTCGCACTAGCACCGAGCCAAGCCTCAGCCTTCGAAGATCCTCAATACCCTGCCAGCACACAGCAACACCCTTTCGCCAAAACCATTCTGATCCGACAGCTTAGAGCCCGCCTACGGCGGCACCTCGACCTGCCTAATTTAGCCAGCCCCTCTATTCAGCAAGGCCCCTCTAGCCTATGCGGGCCCGCCTGCTTTGCCTTTTGCCTACTACAAGATCGGCCTGATCACTATGTCGCCACCATTCTGTCTCTGTGGCAGCACGGACAGGCTCAGCTCGGCCAGCAACGCCTACAGCCTCGACCCACCACCCTACGGCCGAAAAATTTCACCCGCGCCGACAGCCATGGGCAGCGCACTCACCTACCCATCATTGACTGGATTTTTCTGGCCAGCCTCAAAGACAGCAGCAATAAATTATTGCCTTATGCCACGCCACACCACAAAACCGCAGGCATCACCTTTTGGTTTCATTTAGATAGGTGGTTTCATGCCGTTGGCGCACCAAAGCTTAATCATTACTATGCGCCTTTAGGCAGCCACTCACGCCAAATCGCGCAGCTCAATCAGCAACACCCCGATCATCACCTCATCGCCCTAGTGGGCGCTGGGCTCTTACACAACGGTCACGGCCGTCTGAGCAACCATTGGATCGTGCTCACCAAGCCCCCTGTCTACGCCCAGCAGCCACCTCTGGCCGACACCCATACGCGCTTACAGCTCTTTTCCTGGGGACAATGTAGCGAACAAGGGCGTCTAAACTTAACTTTTAAAAGTTTTAAACAACACCTGTATGGCGTTTGGTCTTATGGTCAAATCCCTTAAGCTTGCCCGACACGTTACTTTTCCCACTAACCCACAAAAACATCATGGCCCGATATGAGATTCAGTAAACTCATATCGGGCCATGATGGTCATGCTTCCTTGCGCCCTAAGGACCTTAACGCAAAAGCACGAAAAAAGGAGTCAGGCCCGAAAGCCTGACCAAAATCAACTTCACACGGAGAATGTTGTGACCTGGCCAACTACCACGGTTCCCACCAAGTCACAGATTCATCATAGTACTTATGCGAATCACAAGTCCACCTATTTTAAATTATTTATTAACAAATAAGTAAAAGTGTCTCAGAAATGCATTTTCAATAACAACTGAACTATCTGAACCTTACCGCCTATAAAAGACCAACGTCGTGAATCATGCCGCTCAATCTTCCTTATACTTTAAACTAAATATAACCAATACTGTTTTATTTAGCCACCGCTTTGTCGCCGTAACAGCCCATCAAGCCATCTTGCTGGCAAAGCCCACTTTAAAAAACGTAGGCCATGCGCAACGTAAGTAATGGGATAACGCAGCTTAGGCCGCTTGTGCTCCAAGGCATGATGCAACTTCGGCAGCACCGCCTCAGGCCCTAAGGTTAAAAACCGCGCAATACCTGGATTACTGACGGGCTGATCGGTTCTGGTTTGGCGAACATTTTGGCCAAACGATGTGGTCAATGGCCCAGGCTCAATCAAACTCACCTGAACGCCGCTGCCGTGCAACTCCATGCGTAAAGCGTCGCTCCACGCTTCTAAGGCATATTTACTGGCCGCATAAGCCCCTCGCTTCGGCGTGGTGACCAAGCCCATGATAGAGCTGGTTTGGATGATCCGCCCCTCGCCATGAGGCAGCATCGCGGGCAACAGCAGCTGGGTCAGCTGATGTACGCCAAACAAATTGGCAGAAAACTGTTGCTGTAGCTGCTGGCGCGAAATGCTGTTCAAAGGCCCATATACGCCATAACCAGCATTATTAAACAATGCGTAAAGCCGCCCCGCCGTTTTATCGACGACTTCGGCCGCTGCCGTGGCGACGCTGACCTCATCGTCTAAGTCCAGAAGTACCCCCTCTAAGCCCAATTCGTCCATACGGGTCACGTCTTCAGGGCGACGACAGGCGGCGAATACACGATAGCCGCGCTGTTTTAAATCCAAAGCCGCGATGAGGCCAATGCCGCTGGAGCAGCCAGTAATCAAAATACTTCTTTGCATCTTAGTCCTTACCTAGCGAGCTCGGCACATGAATAGGCCCCTCACAAGGAGGGGCCATCACCCATATTGAAGCGCATTCAGCCCCGCTGCTTCTGCCCGCTCAGGCTGGTTAACGAAATTTTTTTTGGATAACGCGTTTGGCCACAGCCATCAGCACCACCACCATGAGTTTTTTATACATATCCCTGCCTATCTAAATGAATGAATGGCCACGCCATACAGCTTTCCCAAACCACAGAATCAGCCTGATCGGTGCCTAGTTCATTTTAACGACATCGTCAGCCGACGTATACTTATATGGGGTACTCATTGCAAAAAACAATTCCCTCGCCGCCCAAAACAACGCTTTAGCGTTGTGCTGCCTGTAGCTGATCCAAGAACAGGCCCAAAGCCTGGTACACATATTCCACTTCATAAACGGTTAGACCACACACCAAGAACTCTAGCAGCATGACCTCACGGCCTAAACCTTGATGCTGAACCGAGCGTCGGCCCCATTCGGTATTGGCCTTAATGATGCCGTGGATATTATCAAACTCTTCACAGTGCGCGACGGCCCAGTCCAAAAATGCCTCATCCAAACGATTCACGTCGGGCATGGCCTCAGCATCACGCCAAGCAAACTCTAAGTAAGAATAATACACACCCTGATCTTGCCAAAAACCACAGCCCAAGGTCAGCGTCTCGGCCTCTGGCTGATTCAGGCTCTGCAATAATGAGGGCAGATAATATAAGCCCGCCGTTTCAGGAATCTCAACGCTGCGTTCAGGCGCCTGCAATAGGTCGATGCCGCCAATGTTGCTTTCATCGTCATCATAGCCCGCAGGATAAGGAAAAACAGTATAACCTTCGTTAATCAGTGCAATGGCCACGGCCAACCCTCTATTCGTGATAATCGAAAAGCGCCATTGTAGCAATCGCCTGATCGCCACTCAATGCCTTTAGGCATGCAACACGGCAATGGTCAAACGAGACACGCAGCAAAGCTTGTTGGCTTCATTATAAATCTTGATGTCCCAAACCTGGCTGCTGCGGCCAAGATGTAGGGCGCGGCATTCGCCCCGCACCAAGCCTGATCGTGCAGCTGCCATATGATTGGCGTTGATTTCTAGGCCGACCACTTTGTCGTCGCCCTGAGTCATGAGATAGCCCGCCATCGACCCTAGGGTTTCCGCCAATACCACCGATGCGCCGCCATGCAAGAGGCCAAATGGCTGCTTGGTTCGCTCATCAACCGGCATGGTCGCCTCTAAACAATCATCGCCCAATCGGGTAAACACAATCCCAAGATGGGCCACCATCGTGCCCTCTGATCGGGCATTCAATGCTGCTAAATCTACTCTACGTTGCCACATAAGGTTCTCCTTTGGTCGCGGCGGCTGAATGAGGGCTCGGCCGCCATAGCATCTCATTCATCGTAACCCATTCGATGCCGCCTCAACACATAAAAACCCCTTGCGGGGTTGGTGGTTAACAACGGCCTTTTTTATATTGGCCATAAGGACAATGCTGCTGTTTTTTGTGCTTATGTTTGTATTTTTGTTGATGCCCCTGTCGATGATCATCATCTCGATGAATCGTTACCTTGTCGGCATCAATGGTAACCCGATTGGGTACATCGGCCGTCACCGTACAGGCACTTAAAGCCAATGCGGCCATCAGCACCGTCAGTTGTTTCCTCATGTCTTTCCTCATGCGTGATTGTTCATGCAGTCAGAGTCTGATATGTCTCAAATAGTTCCAAGCACCATCGGTGTAGCCATAACCAACCAGCCACAAAAAAGCGACCCTAAGGGTCGCTAGCAAAAGCTTATGCGCTAATTACTTCACCACTACCCTAGAACCGACAAAGTCATCTTCGGGGTCATACCAATCTTCACCAAAGAGCTCTACTGGGTGTAGGGTACGTCCAGAACCATTGCCACACTGCAGCTCTGTGGCCGGACAATATTTATCACACCCCCAACACAGGCGTTCAGGATGTTTCGGATGGATGGGGAAACGGCTGGCTCTTTTTTCCATACCTTATCCTAGTCTTTCGCCCCAGCAAAACCAAGCGCTAGTCTAACGATATTTGATCTAAGCCAAATTCGTTACCACATCACATCATGCCCTTCGGCCAAGCTGCGCTGTAGCCACTCGATAAACGGCACCACTCTTTGTCTGAGCAGCACTGTTTCTGCAGCATCGTTCTCTTCATCCTCGGCCTGGCCATCGTCAGGCTCTGCGGCGTTGGTCTGTGGCTGCTTTGATTCTTCTGCCATGGCGGCAGCCAAAGCGGCAATGGCCGCCGGCATCTGCGCCACGGTCAACACGCCAGGGCGCACGTCAGGATCCTTACCAATGAGTTGCAATAGCTGACGGCCATCGGCCTCCAGAAAAATCACATCAGAAGCGGCGCGCGATTGAAAGGTATACAACATAATCCCTCCTTACGTCAGAAAAGACTGACATCCATGACTAAATGGCTCTTAGACCTTACTTAGCATCAGCAACCTTGCTGATATTGGCAGAAAGCTGGTCTTGCTCAGCCTTAATTCTAGCTATTTCTTTCAAAATCAAACCACTACGAGTGGGATTACGCTTGGCATTCTCGACCAAGATCAAATCCGCCAAGTCCAGCATTTCCGCAATGAGCGCCTGCTTGTTTTGCTTTTCAGACATTTGGCCAGCCATTAACGTCGCGGCCAATTGCAATGCGTCTTGTAAAATCATCTAAATACCTCTTCAAAATATAGTCGGTGTTGGCGTTTTGAGGACAGGCGTGACGACACGCTTCACGCCCATCAATCGATGATTAATTCTAGCATGAACCCTCGCCGATGCACGCACGAATCACCGCCCCAGCCAGAAAAAACGCCAAATGATTAACCCGTACCCAAATACCCAAACCAACCTAAAGAACCTGTTTGATCAATTACTTAACCTACATGGCGCAAAGATATGCTATCATACTTGACTGTTAATCATTCCTAGCCTAAAGGGGTTCCCCATGCTGACTTTTTCTTTGCCTCAATGCCCCCACTGCACACGCTTGAATGCGCCAGGAACGGTTAACCGCATTGATTTTTCAGCCACTGAATCGCTTAATTTCGCCCTCATCGGCCAGTGTCAATCCTGTCAGCAGCCCATGATGGGTTTAGGCAAAATTGCCTTTGCCTACCGCTTCGAGCTGGCTGAAGTCCGTCAACTCATGCACCAACACCAAGGTCCGTTAGAAGCCTTACGCCCCATTCAACTGATTCGCTGGCTACCTCTGCCGGCCCATGCTCAATCCTAAGCACAGTCACCTATGAATACGATTAAAAAAATCATGTTGGGCCTGTTGATTTTAATTATCCCAGGCGGCAGCGTTTTAGGGGCCTACCTCATCAAAAAACGCTATGATGCGCACAAACAGCACGATCATGCGCCCCATGACCTAAGCTAAATCAGCCCGGCACCCTCCAGCCAAGCCACATTCTTGCCCGCTAGGGTTAAAAGCGCTGCGACCAAACGATCGGGTTTATTTTCTGGCCCACTTTTACGCTGCGATCGCGCCCCTTGGACGCCCTGACCCGTAAACTGATACAATAAAAGCCCTCTTCCATCTGAGACGCTTGGCAGCATGGCCGCAGCGCCACAGATCGACACACAACGCCTAGTTGGCCAAGGATCCTCATTCATGAATCGCCGCATTACCCTTAAGTCTCCCGAAGAAATCGCCTGCGCACGCCGTGCGGGCAAGCTCGCTGCCGAAGTATTGAGTATGATTGCCCCCCATGTTCAAGCCGGTGTGACCACAGCAGAACTAGACCGAATCTGTCATGACTATATCGTGCATAAACAAAAAACCATTCCCGCCAACATTGGCTACCATGGTTTTCAGCATACTTTATGCACGTCCGTGAACCACGTTATCTGCCACGGCATTCCTTCTGATCAAGTATTAAAAGACGGGGACATCATCAATATTGACGTCGCCATTATTAAAGATGGATGGTTTGGCGACACCAGCCGCATGTATTACGTCGGCGAACCCAGCCCGCTGGCGCGCAAGCTGTGTGACACCACGTTTGACGCCATGATGGCGGGGATTGAACAGGTCAAACCCGGCGCTACCTTGGGTGACGTGGGCTACGCCATCCAAACCGTGGCCCACCAGGCTGGTTTTAGCGTGGTACGCGAATATTGCGGCCACGGCATTGGTAAGATTTACCATGATGAACCACAGGTATTGCATTACGGCACGCCTGGTAAAGGTGTGAAATTAGAAACCGGCATGGTGTTTACCATTGAACCCATGATTAATGCCGGTAAACGCCACAGCAAAGAGCTTGCCGATGGCTGGACCGTCATCACCCAAGACCATTCGCTTTCCGCCCAATGGGAGCACATGGTAGCGGTGACCGACAGCGGATTTGAGATTTTGACGCCTTGGCCAGACGCCTAGCCTCAGGCCTGTAGGCCACGGCACTACATCAGATGCCTTGGGCCTAACGCCTCAGCTTACTATGGCGCCAGCTGTTCTTGGCGCAGCAACCGCCAGCTACCGATCTCAATCGTGTAGCGAGTCAATAAGCTGGGGCAGCAGCGCGCGTCATCCGGCGCCATTTGTCTCATGGTGACCTGAATGGTTTGCTCATCAGAAGCAATGGACTCAACGCTGCCCCAAATGTCTAGGTCGGCCAAAATATTCGCCGCCACAATCTGATAACGCAACGCCCCTGAACCACTAGGCTTACCCTGCAAGGCTGTAATCACCTGCCTTGGCATGCCGTTGCCGCCATGACCACAAAAATCGGCATGGGTGGCCAAGTACGTTGCATGGCCAATGTATTGCAGTTCGGCGTCGGCCTGTCTCGCACAAAAGGCCTTATCGGCGTACGCTTCAAACACCTGAATGGCTTGTTTGGGAACTGCTGCCGTCTTCGCGCCGACCATCCCACTACAAAGCCCCATATAGATCAAAACCAGCTGTTTCACCATAATGACTGACTCAGTTAAAATAAGCTGAATTCTAGCCGATTTTAAAAACCATCACCATCAAGATTTTTGCCTACGGTTTAACCCTTTAGGCTTCGTGCACCTGCCACGCCTGACCTGCCCAATGACACATCAGACGATAACGTTTACTACGGTCCACCTTTTTCAACATCGCCAACAAAGCCTCTACCGTCAAATTCGGCTGAATCTTACTGATGTATAAGGTTCTGATCATAAAGTCAGCAGCCACAGGGATCACCGTCACTTCCTGCTCCCATTGAATAATGGACTCTGCGCCTACGCCAATCATTGCGCCCAATTCTGGGCGGTTAAGTCCCAGCTGCAAACGTAAAAAACGCACTGCGCGCCCCGTTAGCACAGCGTCCGACAAAAATAAAATACGTGCAATCTCACGGTCTAACCCTTGAATCGACTCCACCTGAGCCTGCTCAGCATCCTCGCCGGCCACCCTCACATAACCGTTGGCCAACCAAACATTCGCCATGCCACTTTGTTTATACTGATACATGATTGCCTCCTCATTCGCCGTACTGAACACATGCGGATCATGCTACACGGCACCATTATAAAATGCCATATGATTATTCAAGCGTCAATGTATATCAACCGCCATTCAGCATAAAAAAACCCCTCACTTGAGGGGTTCCTGAACCAATGATGGGCTCACTCATCATTTCCATGAATATTTAAAGCCTACCGTGCCACGATAACCTTCACGCTTATCGCCGCCAAATGAATGCTCATAACGTGCATCGGCATAAACGTAAGAAGCTTCACTGGTGGGTATTTGCAAGCCCAGGCCTAATTCACCCCAGGTTTGGTTATACGTCTCCCGAATCGAAGCGTGGTCAATACGAACCGCTTTAGGCTTAACAAAATCATGCCATACGTTCACCAGGCCATAAAACTGTTGGCCTTGCTCTGGCGCTTCACTAGGCTGATACACCACTCGAGTTCCTAAGCGGCCACGCACGCCGTGGTTACTGTCTTGGCTAATGGATTTCAAGCCATCATTAAAGCTATCCAAATTAAGGTATTGATACACCAGCTGTGCCTGCGGCTCAACCGTCCATTGGCTGTTTTTAATTAAGTAAGGCTGGCCCACTTCGACCGATGCGGCTGCGCCCCAACCATGCTGGCTCGCATCCACACCATTACGGGCTTTATAGCGGTTACGCAAATACGAAACCTGGCCCACCCAATCCACATAACCACCGCTCTGGGCATAATAGGTATGGTAAACACCCACAGTAGCCGCATCCGTTTGGGTCTTGCCAGTGTAACGCTGGCCCACCACAACGCCATTTTGTACATGGTGGCGATCAAAATAATCATTGGCATAGTGACCATACGAGGCCATCAGGCCAGTATGTTGGCTAGAGCCATCGGCTTCATTGTGGTTGACGGCAACATCGCGACCAAACTGCAGCACAACCTGCTCACCGTCTTGATTCAATCGGCCCTTACCTTCGGCCTCCAAATGTTTCACCACCACGCGGCCCCAGCTTTGTGGCCGTGTTTTTTGCGCCTGACCATCCCCCACCCGTTCATGCAGCGTACCCAAGGTGGTGTAGCCTAGCTCCATATTCGCATAAGCCATTTGGGCATAGGCGGACACTTCAGGCGCAATAATTTCAGGCTTCACAATTGGAGGATCAATGATGGGAGGATCAATCGGGGGATCGATAGGCGGATCAATGGGCGGATCAATTGGCGGATCAGGGTCCAGCGCCTCTAAGGTCCAGCGAAAATCATCGCCGACGCGGGCCAGCTGCGCCTCACCCAGGCCTTTGGTTCTGATCGTCCCGACAAATGCGCCGTCGCTGGCACCGCCGGTTTTCACCACATACACACTGTTCAGCACATCTTGGCTTGGGGCCACATCACCATCAATCACCATCACCTTACCGTCTTTGCCAATGGGAACAACCTGTGTGTTACCACTCGCTTGGCCCGTAATGATCAGCACATCAGATTGAGAATCTTCTCCATTAGGTCCGCCTGGCGCTAGCCATTCGGTATTCATCTGCACCACACCATTTTTACCCGTGTAGTCTCCATTAATGGTGAACGTATTCTGGTAGCGGTTGTTAGGGCCAGCTAAGGAAATCACGCCAGAGGCGCTGGTGACGTCACCATTGAGCACAAAGTCTTTTTGCGTAGGATCAGCGACTCCTGAGGTCACGTCTAAGACAGCACCGTCCGCCAAGATGAGCTGATTTAACGTTGATTCTTGCGTCATCTGCCAGCGGCTTTGATCGCCAGACAGTGCCACATTAACCGTAGAATCGACATCTTGTGTGGTAAAGCCTTTAAACTGAGAGCCATTCGTCATGTTTAAATCAACCGTACCGCCCTCGACAGCAGAGAGTCCACCATTCATCAAAAATCGACCGCCAGAGGCATGAACCTCGGTACCAATGGTGGTGTCGGTGTCGGTATAGGCCAAATCTACATAGCCACTTTGGATCACCGAGCCTGCGCCCTTAGCCTGCATGACCACTTCAGTAGCAGAGCCTGATTGATTGATATTGGCATCACCCGTCAGCAAAATCGTGCCGGAGCGCTCCTCCGCCACCTGCCCAGCATTGTTGGTGCCGGTGTTTTGTTTCTCAGTCGACGCATACAGATGGTAAGCCCCTTCCGGCGCCGTAACGGTCACATTATTGCCCAGCTGAATCAAGCCACCTTTATTGGCATAAACCGCAGCACCTTGCTGGTTTGCGCTTGACTGCCCTGCGGATGAAATCACTGCATTGTCACCGATAAAGACGTAGGACCTGCCTTTATTGTTGTTACGGTGCCCCTTAAGCAGCCAATCTAGTGTGCCAAAACCACTGATGTCCTCATCTCGGTTACCCGCATAAACAGCATAACCTGTCGATTCAGTCTTGTTGTCCACCTTAGTGCCGGTTTGCTCAATGGTGAAGTTATCCCCCAAGATGATGATGGATTCCGACCCAGCTCCGAGGTTATTATTGGCCCGAACGGCAATGGCATCGGCGCTGATTTTACCTTCGGAGCCGCTTAAGATCACCGTATTGTTGGCCACTTCATTAGGATCACTACCAGGTCCACCTTTGGCGCCTAAATTAATGCCATCAGAGCCAGAGCCAGAGGCAGAAATGTCTACCTTACCTTGAGCAACAAAAAAACTGCCTTTATTGCCATTACTTCGAATCCCATCGGCCTTACTGCCCGTGGTTTCAATGGTCAAGTCATTAAAGTTATGCTTCGTTGAACTCAAATACACGCCGTAACCCTGTAATGGTTTAATCCCACCAGGCTTATCCGTGTAAATAAACACGTCATCACCCGATTTTGCACCGCAGTAATACAAAGTATTGCTGCAGACCACATTATCGGCCCAAACAGCACCGCCCATCACCATGGTTAACGAGGAAATTAAGATCGCGATTTTTTTGTGGGGCATTGAAGGTTTCATGACACACTCCTAATCGTTGTTTACAATAATATTTATGATATATTTAGTATACGAATCAGAAGTGTTATGAAATGTTAACAAACTGTAAATTAAAGCAATTTTACGTATATTTATGTAATTTATTTAGACTCAAAACAACCGCCTAGCCCAGCCTATTTCATGCCGCATTTTTACAGAAACTGGCCACTAAGCTCATGCCCATCTATCGTCAAAATCACTGTCCTACAAAGGCGAGACGGGTAGAAAAAACAGCGTTAATCGCGCAAGATTCACACAGTTTCCCCTTCAAACACCCACAAAAAAAGCCGTGTATTCACACGGCTTTCGCTTCCTCTTTCTCCTACTTACTTAATAACGTGCATCTTTGGGCTTGTTACCATTAGGCCAATCATTCACTTTGCCGGCAAAATCAGGCCGTGGCTGATGGGTAAAGTATTCGGCAATGTCTACGGCATCTTGATCCGTCAGCACCCCACCTTGACCCCACACGCCATGCTTTTGCACCGACATGGGCATATTGTCTCGAATAAAGGCGGCTGCCTTATAGGTTCTGGCCAAACCAGCACCAATATTAAAGGACTGCTCACCCCATAACGGTGGGAACACTGCGTTACCGCGCGCATCATTCATGCCTTCGCCGTTATCACCATGACAGCTGGCACACTGCTGGGCATAAAGCTGTTTACCACGCTCAGGGTTGGGTTCAATGCTGTCATCAATCTTCCCCCCCACATCGATCTGTACCTGCGCACCTTTAGGCAAACCTTCGCTCAGCCAGGCCATATAGGCCAGCATCGCCTGCATTTCTCTACTGTCCACCGCAAGCGGCTTACCGTTCATCGAGCGTTGGAAGCAACCATTAATACGCATCGGCAAATCCACCATTTTACCCGCCCGCGGCATTTTCTTAGGGTAGCTATTATAGGCATTCACATAGTGCGCTCCTTTTTCTTCCTTACCATTACCCATGTGGCAGCTGTTACAGTTCATTTGTGCGCCTACATTATTGGGCAACAGCCGCTTGGTTTCATTCAATAGACGACCACCGTACAAAATCAAATCACGGTTCTCATGCTCAGCTAAATCTTTCTGATTAGGTACGCTGTAATCCGTTTTGACAATTTCATCGCCCACCTTAACTTCATATTGACTAGGCTTGGCCGCAGTAGGCTGATCAGAACAGGCTGCAACGGCAAGCATTAAGGGAATGGCGGCCAGCAAGGAGGCTAGTTTCAATGGTTTCATTGTTTCTCTCCCAAATAATGGGGTGATTTCTTCTCTAAGAAGCGACGGATTTCAGTCACGTCCTTAGTCTCAATACGCGGCGCATTATTGGTCCACTCGGTGCGCACAAAGTTGACAATGTCTTTCACGTCTTCATCGCTGAGCTTATTAAACGCCGGCATGGTAAATGCCATCTTGTCGTGCGGCGTGTCCGCCATACGGCCACCCTCTAAGGTCACTTGGATCACCGACTGGGCATTGTTGGCCACGACGGCACTGTTGTCATCCATGGCTGGGAAAATCCGTGGGACACCCTTACCATCAGCCCGATGGCAAACAATACAATTTTCTGTGTACAGCAAAGCACCGCGGCTGGTATCCGTACCGTCCAATAAGGCTTGGGTGGTTTTATCTTCTTGAGTCGGTCGCTCTAGGGGACGACCCGAGGTAGCAGGCAAAGATTTTAAATATTTCGCCATGGCGCCTAGGTCTTCAGTGGTCATGTGTTGAGTGCTGTGTTCCACCACATCGGCCATGGCGCCGAACGCAATGATCTTATCGGTGCGGCCGGTTTGCAAGAACTGAGTAATATCCGCCTCGCTCCACTCGCCCAAACCATTGCCCTCACCGCGCAAGCTCTTCGCTCGCCAGCCATCCACTACCGCACCAGACAAGAAGCTGTCGTTATCGGCCATACTCATGGCTTTTTCTTGGTAGGCCACACCACGTGGTGTATGGCAAGCACCACAGTGTCCAGGGCCTTCTACTAGATAGGCACCACGCTTGGTTTGTGCATCCCACTCAGAATGAGGCTTAAACTCACGCGAGGGCGCAAACAGCGCCTGCCAATAAGCAACTGGCCAACGCATACTCATTACCGTTGGCAAGGTAGACGCTTGGTTCTCTTGCTTCACTGGCTTCACTTCAGTCATAAAGTAGGCGTACATCGCCTCCACGTCTTCATCCGGCATAATGGTATAAGAAGGATAAGGCATAGCAGGATACAAGGGGGCACCGTCTTGACGTACCCCATGTTTTACCGCATTGGCAAACTGGGCCAATGAGTAGCCACCAATACCTGTCTCCACGTCAGGCGTAATATTGGTCGAGTAAATCGCCCCAACTGGGGTTTGCATCGCCAGCCCGCCTGCGTAGGGCGCGCCACCAGGCACACTATGACAGGCAAAGCAGTCGGAGCTTTGCGCCACGTATTGGCCCCGCTGTACCACATCGGCACTGGCAGTTAATTTAGGCTCAATGGTTTGTTGTCGAGCAGACATCAGGGCATGCGATCCACCGTAGGCGGCAACAACGCCAATCACGGCCAAGGCACTCAATGTGAAATAGATTTTTTTCATAGGATGTTCCTTATTGTTGCGCCTATTTTTCCCTTTTGCCCTGTACGCGTATATTGTGGAAAACCACATACCCCTTAGCCTATTGATGTGCATCAAGCAGACAATCTCTGCCCTTTTCTTTCTCCTAAATAGCGGATCACATAGGCTCTTGAAAGCAAAAAGAAAACGTTAACCATCCAGTTCAACTCTAAGACAACACACCCTCTACACGCTATAAATAGCCTGCATGAAACCGTTTCCCTTAAAAATAAGGCCCCCAGCCACGCACAACCCAAACCAAAATCACTATTTTCAAATAAAATATATAGATATTTCCGATGGTTATAGTATGATGATTTATAAATAAGTATTTAATAATAAAGCCAGCTACGCTTTTAGTATCCTCCGTAGTGGTGCTTTAAAACGAACTCGAACTTAAAACCACATACCCCGAAGGAATAACTATGCTTAGTTTAGTTATCGCTTGCGCTCCTTGTGCCGTTAAGTGCTTAGATACTTTAGAACAAGAAGTATTGACGCTGGGTTCGGTTAGAAAAATACAGGGATTGATCTGGCACCTAGACACAATCCACTCCGTGACTTTTGTGCGTAGCCGTATCGAGGCCCATACTGGGCCAAATCATGCCCATCAAGTGATCAACGTCACCTATCTAGATGCCGATGCCGTGATTCACTATCTACAGCTTTCCTAAACGCCTACCCTTGCTTTCGACCAAAGCGCGCTTATGTGCTTCAATCAATATGATGCATACTCACTAACTCAGCCCATGCTCACCCATCTCTCAAATACCGACCAGCGCCAAATCGCTGCCGTCCAAACCTTCATCACTCAACCTATGGCGTAAAATGTTCTGGCGATTCACCTCTATGGCTCAGCCATTGACGGCGGTTTAAAATACTATAGCGATATCGACCTATTGGTCACCGTACGCCAGCCTCTTAGTCAAGATCAACCCCCATGCCTTAATGCAAGGCTTACTGGCGCAATCGGCCTTTCGGGCAACATTCGCAACACTGCGTGCGCTAGAGGTGACCGTCGTCGTATATGCTCATGTGCAGCCCTCGCGGTTCCCCCCATAAGTGACCTACAGTTTGGCGAATGGTTACGAGACGACATTCTGGCCCACACCTATGCCCCCCACAGCCAGACCCTGGCTTAGCTATTTTATTGGCGCAGGCCGGCCAAGCCAGCCACCGTCTTATTGGGCCAGACGCAAAGACTCTGTTTAATCCCATCCCCAAAGAAGACCTCTTAAGTACGTTTCAACACACGCTAAACCAATGGCGAAGCCCCGACGACTTAAGCGGTGACGAGCGCAACATCATTCTGGCCATAGGGCGTATCTGGTACAGCGTCCACACCCACAAAATCACCACCAAAGGCCAAACCGCCGCCTCTCAGCTGCCTGCCCAACACGCTCAGCTGTTGGCAACCGCCTGTGCCGAATACTTAGGGCACACAACCCATGACTGGCATTCAGCTCTATCCCAAGTTATTGATTTTGTAGCCCATGCCCAAACGCGCCTCAACCTCCTTATCACCACCGGCTTAAAAGAATGATAAGGAAAGATGCTCGCTCTTACAGTTATCTGCCACGCCTGGATCAAAAAAACCACCCTAAGGTGGTCATCTCCGTGGAAGCCGCGCTGCTCAGTGGCACACGGTTAAACATTAAAAATGGCCACCCTCTGGATGGCCATTAAGTCAGATTAACTCGACATTAACCCTTAGGGATTAACTTAAATTGCTCAGTCGCTTGTTTACACGCCTCAATAGCGGCGGCTTTAGATGCTTCAGGAATGTCTTTCCATTGATCCTCAGTTGCTTTAATCGCTTCTTTAAACTGCTCAGCCATGGCTGGGTTGGCGCTGATGAGCTCATTCATTTGATCTAGGTAAGCTTTACACTCTTGCGGCATCGCAGATTCTGCAGACACAACAGATTCGGCTTTATCGCCTTCCTTCTCAGAACCACAAGCGGCCAAAGCCAAAGATGCTGCAATCATCAGTAAGGTTTTTTTCATTTTATTAATCACTATATTTGATAAAAAACAATTATAAATCATTAACTATAAAGACAACCAATAGTTTATATTCAATGAACATAGTCAGCCAAGATAAAAAACTATGGGCCTTTACTCTATCTTCTCGGTCTTCATCGCGCCGATCGCCCTTAGCCCAAGGGGCGGCTCGCCCAAAGCATCTTAAACCATTGAAATAAAAAGAAGGGAGTAAGCCCAGATCACAGCGAGGCCACCGCCATTAACAGGTACTGAAGCGCCCCCCTATCACATCGTTTTAACCAACGATGCTGCTGCTCATAGCCGTTTTTTTCCTAAAATTCACACGCCATGACTATTTTTAACCTCTATTCTCCGACAACATCGGCTGCATCAGCCAGCCATTAGCATGGCCTATAGCTCTGGCAACAAGGCCATATTTAAGTGATAGAGTAGATTATTCGCCTGCTTCACGTTCTCAATTTGGCAGCCAAAGCCTTTGTCTCGCGCTTTTCCATCGAAAAGGTTGCAGGAAAATCGATAAATGATCTGTAGACTGCACTCTAATTTCTTGATGTCCAAAATTCGCTCAAAGTCACCGTCAAAAAATTGATTTAGCCCAAGCTGCGCCTGATTGGGCAAGCCCTTTGCATTCAAAGAATAGCCTAGTTTCTCACGTAAATCAGGATCTTGATAGCGCTCATGAAAATACCGTGCGCAGCCAATATAGGCCTCATAGAGGGGTAAATGCCTATTGATTTCTCGATAATACTGGCGAGAAAACCCTTTAATCTGCGCATTTTTACTCGAACTTCTGGGATTAGAAATAAAACTTTTGTCAAAACACATCCATAAAAAAGTAAATTTCCGAATGACGTCTATCAATTGGGGGGATTCATCCACATACACTTTTTTAAACACCTGGCTTAAATCTACTTCACAATCAATCAAACTCATAACTTTGCTATTTCCATAATAAACAACAGGCTTCTTAGCCGGAATATGACCGCTTAAGGTGCGCTCTGGCTGGCCAAGCCCTGAATAAACCAAACGTCCAGCGTAGACTATTTAATGATTGCCAACACCCGTCTAGGCGTTGGCATTAAGATTGCGGTGGGTCACCCACCAAGTCAAGCCCAAGGCCACCGTTAACAAGCCAGTAAACCATGCGGGCAGCAATACGGCGCTGAGTAAAACAAACAAAATGCTTAGGCCTATTGCTGACTTCATGAACTTCTGTTGACGATAGCCAATGCAGCACAACCACACCAGCACAATGGCCAGCTCTAGGTATACAAAAAACAGGGCTAAAGCCACAAATGACCAACTATTAAAGAAGTCTCGTTGGACAAACCAAACGTTGTACCAACACATGGCCATAAAAACCAACAATGGCCATGCCATGATCACACCCAATGAAGTGATTTTTTGATTCATCAACCGCAACAACCCTCATGTTTACTAAGCATCAGCATGCTTTGCTTCGCCAACCATCACTCTAAAGTTGTTTAAATCCGAGCACGTAGAATCAAAACATCCTCGCCCTACATCAAACCCTTAAGCTTCGGCCTGACCCCAAGGCTGATCGCCCAACTTAAAAATTAGAATAATAACTTAAATTTAGATCTAGATAGATAAATGCCTCACAAGTACGACCAAAAAAACCACGCTTTTTCTAACGCCAACACAGCCACGGCACCGCCCCGCACTGCCTTTTCCTGCACTTCAAGCTCTATGAGCCATGATTTAAGGGGCATTAAAACCCCTTAGGGTTGGAGACGGCGGGTGTTGATAAACGTGCCCCCCTGGCCATCCTCTCTTAACCCGACTTGGTATTGGCTTTGCTGCCCACAGGCATCTATCTGCCACACTTCAGTTGAGCTGATCGGACGACCGCTGCCGTCCACTTTCTGGTCCACGATTTGGCTGCGTACCGAGGTGATCTGACGACAACCTTGCCGTATCTGCTCAAAATTTTTGATCGACTTCAACACGTCGGCTTTTAAAGTATGACTGCCAAATGAAGCACTTTCCCCAGCAAACTGAGGACTCATCGCGCAACCGGCCAACAGCATCACCATCGCTAAACCGCATCCTTGCCGTCTTGATAACATCATGCTTCCTTTCATAGCTAACACCTACCCCGACATAGAGAGAAAGGCCTCAGGCTGGCGCCGTAACATAAAAATCCACTAGCATATAAAACATAGCACAAACGACATTGTCTTGGCTAGCTGACGCCATTGACAAACACGCCAGCAGAGCCTTCGGCTTTGTATTTAAACGCAGGATTCAGCGGCTTACGCTGTTCTCGCGGCGAATACCCATGAAAATTCCGATACGCTTTGGCAAAATGAGAAGACGTTAAAAAGCCACACGCCACGGTGATTTGCATGATGGACAGGCTGGTTTGCGACAATAAGTCTTTGGCATAGCGTAACCGTAGCTGTAAATAATACTGTGCTGGCGTGGTGTCATAATAACGCTTAAATAGCCTTTCTAGCTGCCGTAACGATAAGGGGATAAGCTCTGCAATTTCTTGCATCGTCAGCACTTCATCCAAATTGGCCTGCATTAAAGCCACCGCTGTTTCTACATAATCAAAACCCGGACCAACCGTATTGGGATTGTTTTTATAACGAATTGACTCCCCTTCGCGGATTCTATCCATGACGAACTGTTCGGCCACAGAATGGGCCAAATTTTTGCCGTGATGCAGTCTGACTAATTGCAACATCATGTCCATGGCGGCATGACCACCGGAACAGGTTAAACGATCTCGGTCGATGACGTACAGTTGATCCGTAAAATGGACTTTAGGAAAGACCTCTTTGGCCGCAGGCAGGCTCTCCCAATGAACCGTTCCCTCGTAGCCGTCCATCAATTTAGCCAGCGCTAAAGCAATGGAGCCATTGCATAATCCGCCCAATACAATGCCTTTTTGGGCCAACTGTTGTAGCAAAACCTTAATCGCTGGCGTAGTTGCCTCTTGTACATCGACACCCGCACAGACAAAAACCATGTCACATGCAAACAGGCCTTTGGCGTCTGTCGTGGCGCCTATGCTTAAACCATTACTGGCCAATACGCCTGGCTCTTGAAACACCGACCATTCATACCCTTCCTTCTGGCTTAAGTAATTGGTCATTCTCAAAACATCGACTGCGCTCGCAAAGGTAATAAAGGTGAAGCCTTGTAACAAGATGAAGCCTATTTTCTGTGTATCATGCTGGGGTATTTTTTTATGCTGCATGTCATTCTCCTCTTTTATCGCTCATCACCAGATCAAGATCACCCTATTCTTATAGACAACAAAACCCTAATCACAAAAGGATCAGGGTTTTCTTCATTATGGCTGGGTGTATCTTTGCCAGTTTTCTTCTTCAATCGCCCATTTTTTTTGTAAAGAGAATCCGTATGGCCTGGCTGTTTTGTCTAAAATCTTCCAAAGGTACTCGGCAAAACTCCTTCTGAAAATTAAAGCATAATCGCCTTGATCAATACAACATATTAAAAACGGCGTTTTTTTACCTATGGTTTGCACACACCTGCCTTTTTGTATGCTCAAAATAGGATAAGGAGACAAATGCCGCAGCACGGTGGCCGCATCCGACCCATGAATCCTCAGCATCATGAGGCCGCCGCTGTTATCGACCACTTGGGCATGCACCCCTTTTAAGGCAAGCTGTAGCTGAGACAAAAGCCGATCTTTCACGCCATAAGCACAAATCAGCGTCCACTCATCGGGAGATTGCCAACACACGGCGGCCTCTTGGGCATAAACCATGCCTTTAGGCTCGGTCGGCAAGGCGCAGGCTAAAACCGACGCCACCGCCTCAACAAAGGCCGGATCACCCACCAGACCACGTAAATTAATGAAGCCCAATGCCCCACCACTGCTGTAGTTCAAGCGCGTATTGGCGGCCTGCTCTGGCAGGCTTTGCCACTGAGCGTGTAAAGGCATCTGCCACTGTTTTATAATGGATGAATTAAGCATGTTGACGTTCTCCCTTTTCATCAACAAAAATCGCACTTTGTGCAACGGTAAACGGAATGAGCTGGCCACCCGCAAACGCATATAAGGTTTGGCCAATCAGTTCACGACCATTTTCAACCACGGCCATGGCGATTGACCGCCCTAAGAAGGCGCTAAAATAGCTAGAGGTGATGTGGCCCATGAATGGAATCTTGGCATCGTGACTGCCGGCCTTAGGCGGGGTGAATTGATTAGAGGCAACCACCTGTGCACCCTCCGGAATCACTGCATGCACATCGTGCGGCAAGAGCCCCACTAAATGTTTTCTGTCGCTGCGCGCAGTATCGCTACGCGATAAAGAGCGTCGCCCCAAGAAAGAAAATGGTTTTTTCATGCCCACGGCCCATGCCATCCCTAAATCAATCGGCGTCACCGAACCATCAGTATCCTGGCCGACGATAATAAAGCCTTTTTCAGCGCGCAATACGTGCATCGTCTCCGTACCGTAGGGGGTGATGTCAAACGCTGCGCCAGCTTGCATGACTTGGGCCCAAACGTGATGCGCAAAGCCTGCCTCAATATTGATTTCATACGCCAGCTCACCCGAAAAACTCACGCGGAACACCCGTGCTGGAATGCCAGCAACGGTGCCGCTACGCCAATCCATAAAGGCAAATTGATCCGCGGCAAAATCAATGTCGTCACACAGCTGCGTCATCACGGCTCGAGCATTAGGCCCAACCACGGCAATCGTGCCCCAATGATCGGTCACAGAAGTCATCCAAACCTTAAGCTCAGGCCATTCTGTTTGATGCCAACGCTCCAGCCAGCTTAAAACATTGGCGGCCCCGCCGGTTGTGGTGGTCATGTAAAACTGTTCATCATGGATGCAAGCGGTCACGCCATCGTCAATGACCATGCCGTTTTCGTCCAGCATCAAACCATAACGACACTTACCAGGCTCTAACTTAGTCCAGGCGTTGCTGTAAATACGGTTTAAGAACTCGCGTGCGTCAGGACCATCAATTTGAATTTTCCCCAGCGTCGAGGCATCCATGATGCCCACCGACGTGCGCGTGGCTAGGCACTCACGATTGACGGCATCAGTCATGCTTTCGCCTGCCAAAGGGAAATACCACGGGCGTAACCATTGGCCTACTTCTTCAAACAAGGCTCCCTGCGCTTGATGATGCTCATGCATCGCCGTGATGCGCTCCGGGTCAAAGGTCGTGTCCGAATCCAAGCCCGCTAAAACGCCTAAGCTAACCGGCGTATAGGCCGGGCGATAAGTCGTCGTGCTGACCTCTTCAATCGGCACCTGCATGGCTTCTGCGGTTAAAATAAAGCTATTCACGCTAGAAAGCTTGCCTTGATCGGTACCAAAACCAAAGGCGGTATAGCGTTTCACGTGTTCAATGTGGCGATAATTCTCTTGAATCGTGATTTTAATGTCTTCCGCGGTGACGTCGTTTTGGTAGTCTACAAACGCCTTGTCACCCTTACCTGGCGCAGCGCCACTGGGTAAAGCCACGACCAATTCCATGGCTTGATGCGCCTCTTCTACCGCCTCTGGCAGCAAGAGCGAACCGTCCTTATCGTAAGCCTGGAAAAAATCGGTGAGCATGTGCTGAGTTTGCTCGATGCTGCCCCGCCAGGTTTTTTCACCGGTGACGGCGCCCACGCAACAGATGGCTGGCTTACAATCAGCATAGCGATGAGGCACCACAAACGCCATCTTATCCTGGTCCCAAATCGGTCGGCTGATGTCATGGCAATACAGATGCACCGTTGGCGACAACCCACCACTGCTTAACACAACGTCGCAGTCGAGCGTATTCGTTTGCTGCGTCACCACGTCAATCAGCTTGACCCCCGTCACTTCTTTCTTACCCTTAACGGTGGCAATCCCCGTCTTTAAATACACCCGTACTTCCTTAGGTAAGTAAGACGGCACCGTGCTGACTCGGCGTGCATCCGCCACCACCACGGCCGCCCCTGCTTGATGTAGGTCTCGTGCGGCCAAGTAAATTTCGTCATTATTGCCACAGATCACGATTTTCTGGCCCAGCAACACGCCATAGCGATTTAAATAGGTTTGGGCCGCCGATACGGTAAACACACCGGGTAAGTCATTGTTGCCAAAAACCAAAGGCCGTTCGATGGCGCCGCTGGCCAAAATTACTTTTTCGGCGCGAATACGATGCAGCCTTTGTCTGGGCTGCTCCGCATCTCTTTGGGCAATCGGCACATGATCCTGCAGCAGCTCTACGGCTTGAATCAAATTGTGATCATGTAGCGCAAAAGCCGTGGTGCGCGTGAGCACCGTCACCTGATCGTACTGAGCCAATTGCTGCACCAGCGCCTGCACATACTCATGGCCGAACAGGCCATCAAACTGACTACGCGCATCAGACAATAACCATCCGCCCAGTTGATTTTGCTCGTCAACCAGCAGGACAGAAAAGCCTGCTTTTGCCGCATTTAGCGCAGCCAATAAACCGGCTAAACCACCGCCGACTACCAATACGTCAACATGATGATGAAGATGGTCATACCATTCCTCATCCGCCACAGCCGGCGCAGACCCAAAGCCAGCAAAGCTTCTGATCACATGCTCATATTTGGGCCACATAGACTGGGGCCACATAAAGGTTTTGCTATAAAAACCAGGGGGC
Organism: Neisseriaceae bacterium CLB008; assembly: GCA_041228285.1. Taxonomy (NCBI): domain Bacteria; kingdom Pseudomonadati; phylum Pseudomonadota; class Betaproteobacteria; order Neisseriales; family Neisseriaceae; species Neisseriaceae bacterium CLB_ANTARCTIC_008. The sequence continues at coordinate 1,798,615 of CP166133.1, forward strand.
ATCATGCCTTTGCCAACCTGACCGATGAAGCCTTTGACGTCGAAATCCAAGCTGGGCCAGCCTGAGGTTCTTTTGGCAATGAGGCCAGGATACAGCTCAGCCTGAGTGGCCTTAATATTGGGGGTGGTAAACCCACCCGTTTCTAATTGAACCAGAGCATTCGGCTCTTCGGCCCCCGCACTCATGATGCCACGCAGACGACCATACTTATAGCTGCGTGCTAGGCCTCGTACGCCATTAGCCAATAAGGCGGAGGCCAGAGTATCGCCCTCAAATCCCGTATAGGTTTGACCATCAAACTCAAACTGTACGGCCTGTTTGGCATTGATTTGCATCGATGCATTCAAAACGCGCTGTGCACTCATACAACCCCCTGTGTCGTTTGTTCTCGGGCTAAAAAGGCCTCTTTACCGCCAATAAGCGTATAGGTTGCTTGAATCACATTACTGACGTTATGACGATTCACCACCACCACTTTACGGCAGCCGGCAACGTGCTCCCACTGCTCCCAAATCAAGCCCTTGTGGTTGCTGCGCATAAAAACATAGTCACCCCACTCTTCATCTGAAACTTCATCGGGGCGCTCAGGGCGGGCAATATAGGCTTCGCCCGCATAGCGGAACTCTTGTTCATCCCGCTTTTCGGCACAATATGGACAATAGATATTCAACATATTAATACTCCTAATGCGCCACGCCGGCTGCGCCGTGTTCGTCGATGAGTCGGCCCGTACTGAATCGTTCCAAAGTAAAAGCTCGATTCAAGGGATGGGGTTCATCATGAGCGATGGTGTGGGCAAAGACATGGCCCGAGCCAGGCGTGGCTTTAAAGCCACCCGTGCCCCAGCCACAGTTAAAATACAGGCCCTTAATGGGGGTTTTGCTGATGATCGGGCTGGCATCGGGCGTGGTGTCGACAATACCGCCCCATTGCCGATTCATGCGCACGCGTGAAAACTGCGGAAACAGCTCTTTAATCGCGGCCGCCGTATGCTCAATCAAGTGGGGGCTACCTCGTTGGCCGTAGCCCAAATGGCTGTCGATGCCGGCGCCGATGACCAACTCGCCTTTGTCGGACTGGCTCAAATAACCATGTACGGCATTAGACATCACCACCGTGTCTAATACTTTTTGCATCGACTCCGACACAAAAGCTTGCAAAGGATGGCTTTCAATGGGGAAACGAAGCCCTGCCATATTCGCCAATACCGAGGTATGGCCAGCCGCCACCACGCCAACTTGATTCGCCTTTACATAGCCATGCGTGGTTTCCAAACCTTGAATGCGGCCTTCGGCTATATCCATACCGATGACTTCACAATTCTCAATCAAATCCACGCCCAAATGACTGGCGGCACGGGCAAAACCACGGGCAACCGCATCATGATGCGCAATGCCGCCCCGCGGCTGCCAGCTGGCGCCCAAAATGGGATAGCGTGAGCGTTTGGAACAGTCCAAAATCGGGATCTTGTCTTGGACTTCTTGGGCATTGAGGACGTAAGCGTCGATGCCCAACAATGTATTGGCATTCACACGGCGCTCAATGTCACGCATGTCTTGCAAATTATGGCCTAAATTAAACACCCCTCGCTGGCTAAAAAAAGTGTTGAAATTCAGGTCTGCCGACAAGCCTTCCCACAGCTTTAATGAATGCTCAAATAAGTTAGCGGCGTCTTCCCACAGATAATTTGAACGCACCAACGTCGTGTTGCGAGCGGTATTCCCGCCGCCTAAATAGCCTTTTTCCAGCACCGCTATTTTGCCAACATTGTGCTCTTTGGCTAAATAATAGGCCGTGGCCAAACCATGCCCGCCGCCACCAATGATGATGACGTCATACTGGCTTTGTAAGGTGGCCATGCGTCGGGCCTGAGGCCAATTTTGATGCCCTGAAAAACTATTTTTTAATAATGATTTCCAAGAGTATCGGTTTTTTTTATCGAAATATTCACTACTCATCACTACCTCCTCGTATGTCTCACGGCTAGACTGCTTCTGTCATTATTGTGATTCTGCCGTTTCCAAACCGTCGCGCTAAGACACAAACTATTCAAAAAGCGACATTCGAAATTCAAGTGCCCCGAGTCGCATATCAAGCATTAGATGTCGTTTTGGATATGTTTAAAATTACGCAAGCTGAGATGATGAATCACATTTCGTGTCCCAAGCGACACGGTTTCCTGATGACTCAAAGGATTTTGAGATGATGAATCAACGCTATGTTTTAAATTTCTCAGCGCCCAGCCAACAGGGTCAAGTGAGTGAATTAACGAGTATTTTAGAAAATCACGGAGCCTATATTGAGCAGTTTTCCGTTTTTGACGACGCCCACAGCCAGCACTTTTATGTGCGCTGCGTGTTTCAAATTCATGAACATGAATTGATGCCTTTGCAAAACCAGTATCAACAGTTCATCCTGAGACAAGATGCTGAAGGCCACATTTGGGACCTATCCCAACCCACCAAAGTGCTGATCCTCGTGTCGAAAACCGATCATTGTCTGCACACCTTAATCGGTGCCACCAAATTAGGTGGCTTAAACATGGCCATTGTCGGCATTGCGTCTAACCATCTGGACTTAAAGCCCACCGCCGACCACCACAACATTCCCTACCACTACTTACCCGTGAATAACGACAATCGTGCCCAGCAAGAGCAGCAAATATTGGCCTTAAAAGACCAGCTGAATGCAGAATTCGTGGTATTGGCCCGCTATATGCAAATTCTGAGCCCAGAGACTTGCCAGCGCTTAAGCCAGCAGGCCATTAATATTCACCATTCCTTTTTACCCGGCTTTCGTGGCGCGAGGCCCTATGAACAGGCCCACGAGCGCGGCGTCAAGCTCATTGGCGCCACCGCCCATTTCGTGACGCCCGACTTAGATGAAGGCCCGATTATTGAACAAGGCGTAGAGCGGGTTGACCATGCTCATTCACCGCAAGATTTACTCAGAACCGGACGTCATAGCGAAAGCATGGTGTTAGAGCGCGCATTGCAATACGTTTTAGAGCGCCGAGTATTTATTAACGTAGACAAGACCGTTGTTTTAAAATAAATCACCTCAAAGGAGCAAATCATGTTTTCCCGTCAAGTCACTCTGGCGCAATACGACCTCGAATTAGCCGCCGCCATGAACAATGAAAACCAACGTCAACAAGACCACGTTGAGCTCATTGCCTCTGAAAACTACGTCAGCCCAGCCGTAATGCAGGCCCAAGGCTCTCAGCTAACCAATAAATACGCCGAAGGCTATCCTGAAAAACGCTATTATGGCGGCTGTGAGTTTGTCGACGTGGTCGAAAATCTGGCCATCGATCGGGTCAAACAACTATTTGGCGCACAATTTGCCAACGTCCAAGCGCATTCAGGCTCACAAGCCAACCAAGCCGTGTATACCTGCGTACTACAGCCGGGCGACACCATACTCGGCATGAATCTCGCTCACGGCGGCCACCTAACCCACGGCGCACACGTCAACATTTCAGGCAAGCTCTACCATGTCATCCCCTATGGTTTAGGTGCCGATGAAGCCATAGACTACGATGAAGTAGAAAGACTGGCTCTAGAGCATCGCCCCAAGATGATTATTGCTGGGGCCAGCGCCTACGCCCTCGAAATTGACTTCGCGCGTTTTCGTGCCATCGCCGATCGGATCAATGCCTACTTATTCGTCGACATGGCCCACTATGCAGGGTTGATTGCCGCCGGTGAATATCCTAACCCCATGCCCCACGCCCATTTTGTTACCTCAACTACCCATAAGACCTTGCGTGGCCCCAGAGGCGGCATCATCCTCACCAACGATGAGGACTTAGCCAAAAAAATCAATTCAGCCATCTTCCCCTCATTGCAAGGCGGCCCACTGATGCATGTCATTGCCGCCAAAGCCGTCGCCTTTAAAGAGGCGCTGGAGCCAGGCTGGAAAGACTATGCACAGCAAGTCAAAAAAAATGCGGTGGTGCTGGCTAAGACGTTGACCGAGCGCGGCTTACGAATTGTCTCAGGCAGAACCGAAAGCCACGTTTTTCTGGTGGATTTAAGAAGCAAAAACATTACCGGTAAAGAAGCTGAAGCCATCCTTGGCGCCGCCCACATCACCGTCAATAAAAATGCCATTCCCAATGATCCAGAAAAACCATTTGTGACGTCAGGCATCCGGCTGGGCACCCCTGCCATCACCACCCGAGGCTTCGACGAACACAGCACGCAAGCTTTAGGCCACCTCATCGCCGATGTCTTGGATCACCCACAGGACGAAGCCGTCATTCAACAGGTTCAAAAACGCATTCAAGCGCTCTGTGATCAGCACCCCGTCTATCTGGATTAAACCCTTCATCCCCTTTATTGGGGATTTTTATTACCCTTAGGGCTCAATGTCGCATTTGGACAGATATATGGGGTATTTGTCGGGTTCGCAGCGGGTGGGATTTCCTATACTGAAGTCGTCTTTAAACTATTTTTGTTAAAGATGATTGATTAATATAGGAGAAAATTATGATTAAAAGCTTTATTGACCAAGCCCCCGGCATTTACTTGATTAAGGCGGGCACCTACAGCATGAACCAACTCAGCGACATTCGTCAGACCCCTGAACTCAAAGGCCAAATCCTGGACATCCCCTTGGCGCACAGCCAGAATGCCCCTCTCACGCTGGGCTATTTTGCTTTGCAGCCTTCGGTCAGCTATGAGGCCCAATTTGATTTTATTGAGGTCAAAATTATCACTAAGGGCACCATGGTGGTGCGTGATCAGCACAATCAAAAATTCACCGCGCATGTAGGCGATGTTTTGGTTTTCATGCCCGATACCCCAGTGATTTTTGATGGAGAAAGCGATGGCGAAGCGGTTTACTTTAAAAATACCGCAGCCGTGCCCGCCTATCTAGAAAAGTAAGGACGATTGTCGGCCTCAAAAAAAGCCCATGCATTGCATGGGCTTTTTTGTCTTAGTCAATCACGCTGATGATCTTAGCTCTTTTGGCCGCACGACTACGGACGCTGTGCAGCACGATAAAGAACAGCAGCACAAACCCAATATAGCCATTCATCACGTAAATCACATTAATCAATTGATCAAAAGGAACTTTTAATGCCACCCACGTCCCCAGAACAGATAAGATCATCGTCACCCACCGGAATGCTCCTTGGTTCTCCCCCGTAAAACGCTTAGCCGCCTGCCATAATAAAGGCACCGCCGTAGTGTAGATGCCCGCCAAGACGATCACAAAGAAGAAGCTGGCCAAGATGGGATGGATGCTCGCGGCCAGCTGTAATGAGGGCACCATGGTACCCGCAACCAGCTGTATATTCGCCATTAAGCCTAAAGCAATGATGAATAAGGCCAGGCTAAATCCGACCGCCCCCAGCACCGTGCCCACGGCAATTTCTTTGAGGTTTCTGGCCGAGCTGCCCATCAGGCTCATAAAACCAGCCAGCCACAGCATACAAAAGCCAACATAAGACAGGGCAGCAAAAAACCAATGGCTAGAAGCGGTTAAGATCGTCAATTGAGGCAAAACCTCATCCAGATTCATCAAACCCGCTGGATTTTTCGCAACGGCGGCCAAGCCCAAAACAATGGTCAACAGCACAATAATCGGCCCGACCTTACCCAATACCCCCACGATGCTGGTGAGGCCACAAATCACCGTCACCGCAACCAAGACCGCCATCACCACCGCCCCCATCCAAGGCGATACCTGATATTGCTGCCCAATGGTCGCACCCGCTCCGCCGATCATGACCATAAACGACATATAAATAAACACTATGGAAAAATAATCAAAGAATCGGCCCAAAATAGGCCCGCACAAATAATGATAGATCTGCCCGCCGTGTTCAAACTTCTGCGCGTGGCCAATCGACACCAAGGCTTTGCCTATGTAAACAAATAAAACCAACACCACCAAAATGCCTAATAGGCCAGCCAAGCCATAACCGCTAAAGTATTGCACCACCTCTTGACCGGTCGCAAACCCTGAGCCAATCAAAAATGCAATGAATGTCCCTGCATAGGCCAACACTTTCAAATAACTGATCTTTGAATCAACCATCTCTCTACCCTCCTTGTTAGAATCTTTTTTGTTTCTCTAATCTAAGGGAACTGATGAGTCATCGTGGTCTGAATTACGACACGTTTGAGGCATTATTCGACATATGAATCATCAGCTTACAAAACCACATAGTGCCTAATAGGTTTAAACTGCCCTAAAAAACCGGGATAAAGGCCACAAAAAAGCCCAATACTGGACAAGCATTGGGCATAAAGAGTCAGAGGACGAGAAAATTAATAGAGCTTTTTGATTTTAAATAAAGCAACCAAAGCAATTGCGGCAACGGCCATTAAATACCACGCAGGCGCTAAAGCCGAATGCGTTTGATGAATGAGCCAAGTGGCGATTAATGGTGAGGTGCCGCCTAAAAAAGACTGAGCGGTATTGAAGGTAAACGCAAAGCCAGAGTAACGCACGTCGGTTGGAAACAGCTCACTCAATAGAGCCGGCAAATTGCCATCATTCATCGCCAGCATAAAGCCAAACGCAATTTGAATGGCAACAATAGACCAAAAAGCAGCACCCTCGAACAGCATAAACAAGGGAACGGTGCCCACGATAAAAATCACCGAGGCAATGATGAGCATCTTTTTGCGCCCTACTTTATCGGATATCTTACCAATGAAGAAAATAAATCCGATATACGTTAACAAAGACAAAGTGGTGGAAATAAAGGACTCTACTTTATTCATCCCCATTTCCGAAGACAAATAGGTCGGCATATAGCTAAGAATCAAATAAAAACCAACGGCATTCAAGCAAGACACGGTAAACGCAATGACCATGGCCTTACGGTGATGCCGAAACAGCTGCACAATGGGCGTATTTTTTTCCGTATGCGACTCTTGAAATTTGGCAAAATCAGGGGTTTCTTCCAAACGCAGGCGGATGTAGCGCCCAATTAGCCCTAGTGGTGCGGCCAATAAAAACGGAATTCTCCACCCCCAGCTGTGTAAGGTTTCCGTGCTCATTAAGGCATACATAGCGGCCACCATTAAAGAGCCTAAAAATAAACCACAGGCCGTACTGGCCGGCACCAAACTGGTATAAAACCCGCGCTTATGCTGAGGCGCGTATTCCGCCAAGAACGTGGCCGCACCCGCATACTCTCCAGAGGCGGAAAACCCTTGAATCATGCGCAACACCAATAAACCTACAGGTGCCCAATAGCCGACGCTCTGGTGACTAGGCAATAAGGCAATACAAAAAGTGGAAACCGTCATGATTAAAATAGACCAAGACAATGCCGGCCGGCGCCCAAATTTATCGCCAATATAGCCCCAAAAAATACCACCGATAGGACGAACCACAAACGACAAAGCAAACACCGCATAGGCCGACATCAAATCGATGGCGCCGTCTGCGCTCGGAAAAAACACCACCGCAATGACTGCCGCTAAATAACCATAAGCGGCGTAATCAAACCACTCCACAAAATTACCAATGAAACAAGCCGTTGCGGCCTTTTTTAATTTTTTTGATTGTTCAATATTATGATTGTGTTCAGTGCCTATATTGGCCTTTGTAGATAACGTCATACCATTTCTCCTTTGTCTTAACATGCCCACAAAGGTGGGCATGTTAATGCCCCTTAGCGCTGAATAATATTATGCTCAGGACCATATGGGAATTTTGTGATGTTTTCCGCTCCATCTTCCGTCACGACCAAGATGTCGTGCTCTCTATAGCCCCCAGCCCCGGGCATGCCTTCTGGCATCATAATCATGGGCTCGATAGACACCACCATGCCGGGCTCTAAAACGGTTTCAATGTCTTCCCTAAACTCCAGGCCCTGCTCTCGCCCATAATAATGCGACAGCACCCCAAAAGAATGGCCATAGCCGAACGTTCGATACTGCAACAGGTCATGCTCTTGGTAAATCTTATTCAGCTCATGCGCAATGTCACAACAGCGCACGCCAGGTTTCACCATGGCCAGCCCCGCCTCATGAACCTTGACGTTCACCTCCCATAGTCGTAACGAAGCATCATCACAGTGGTCCAAGAACATGGTCCGCTCAAGTGCGGTGTAGTAACCAGCAATCATTGAAAAACAATTTAGGCTTAAAATATCGCCGTTTTGCACCCGACGGCTGGTCACCGGATTGTGTGCACCATCGGTATTGATGCCCGACTGAAACCAAGTCCACGTATCCATTAGCTCACTGTCAGGAAAGCGTTTGGCAATTTCTCTCACCATGGCCTGAGTCGACTGCAAGGCCACCTCATACTCGGGTATGCCCGCCACTACGGCATCACGTAAAGCAAAGCCCCCAACGTCGCAGACATTGGCACCATGCCGAATAAAATCAATTTCTTCCTTTGATTTCATCATGCGCAGCTTCATACACGCCGCGCCCACATCCACAAACTCAACCTTGGGCATGGCTTGCTTTAACTTCTCTAGCCGCTCTAAGGGCAAGTGATCAAACTCAATCCCCACCCGCCCAGACTGAGGCAGCTCTTTCGCACACGCACGGAAATAGTTATCGCGCTGCCAATCGGTGTAGACCACGTTGTAATCGCCAACGGTGCGGCGCCAAGGCTGACCACCGTCAATATTGGCAGAAATCGACACCACTTTATCCTGTGTCACCACCAAGCCATAAAAGCGCCCAAATGAACAGTAGAGAAAATCTGCATAATAATTAATATTATGCACAGATGAAAATAACACCCCATCCAACTGCAAATCATTCATGGTTTGGCGCAACAGCGTTTGGCGGCGCTCGTACTCCGCCAAGCTAAACGTTGAATTGACTTTTTGCCCATTCTCGATGGTCAATAAGCTAGGCATTTCAGCAATATTCATGATCAATTTCTCCTTAGTTTTTCAATGTATTCAATGATTGACAATGTATCGGTCTACACTCATCATCTGTAGTCATAATAAGAAGCCTAGTCCGCTCAAAACATGCCTAAAACGACATTTTCATGTCCTAATTGGCAAAAGCAACTAAATAAGTAAAAACAATAAGAGAAATAAAACACATTAGGAGAAAGCCATGTCTGAACAGGATTTCAAGAAACACCGTATTGGATTCATCGTCCTAGACGGATTCAGTATGATCGCCTTTTCAAATGCCATTGAGGCATTTCGCATGGCCAATTATGTACGTCAACAAGAGCTGTATCACTTTCACGTCGCCGGCCTCGTAGGCTCCCATAGCCTAGCCAGCAACAATATTGCCGTCATCCATACGGCACAAATGCATCAACTACTCACCTGTGACTTAGTGTTTGTGTGTGGGGGATTTGACCTACAAAAGCTGAACAACCATTCACTCAAGACTTGGCTACAACGACTGGCACAGCAATCTATTCCGCTGGGTGGCTTATGCACGGGGTCATACGCCCTTGCCGATGCTGGGCTCATGTCCAACTATCAAGCCAGCATCCATTGGGAAAACATGCTAACGGCAAAAGAGAAGTTTAAACACGTCCAATTCAATCTCACCATTTTCACCATTGATCGGGATCGATACACCTGCTCAGGCGGCTCCGCGCCCTTAGACTTATGCATCAACATTGTGAAGCTGCATCATGGGCGTAAGCTCTCAGAAGAGATTGCCGAGCAATTCACGCTGTCAACGCTTAGAAAAGAGGATGAGCTGCAGCACATCCCCCTACCGGTACAAAATAACAGCGGTTACAATTACGTGATCGAAGCCTTGGCCTTAATGGACGCTAATTTAGAAGACCCATTGCCTATCCGCGAACTGGCACAATTTCTGAACATTTCAGTACGCCAGCTAGAGCGCTGGTTTAAGACTTATTTCAGCAAGCCGCCGCAACAATACTATACCGAGCTCAGATTACAGCATGCAAAAAGACTGCTCAAACAAACCAATATGAGCATTATGGACATTTCTTTGGCCTGCGGCTTTTCCAACCCTTCTAGCTTCAGTAAAGCCTATCGATCACAGTTTCAACTCACACCAAGGGCCACCCGAGTCGCCCTTTAAAGCGGTTGCACGGCCTCACCAGTCGTGCAGCCTGTCGCATTCCTTTGGGCACCAAGCCGATGCTTGAGGCCCAAAGAACATCCGTTAGGCCATCCGCATCTGTACGCTCCCTCGTCAGCTTCTCTTGTTTGACTTACACCTTATGCCCCCATCGTCTTTCAGGTCGTTATGCCTCAGTGCTGCAAAGAATTAACGCAATACTGCCCAATCCTCATCAGATGCCATTTATGGACGCCGCAGCCCTTCGCACACACCCTACTGCGAAGGCAGCCAAGCATGCTCCCTCACAACAGTCACCTCAGTTAGGCCAACAGCAAGATCGGATACGGTCTGGCACTCAGACTAAGAGGGTACTCAGAGCAGAAAGTCTGAGAAGAAAAGCCGCTGCTTCAGCAATCCCCTTCTTTCCATTAAGGATTAATACATTGATATTTAATGTACATTTGATAATGGGTGCAATCATTCGCCCACAGATTACGATGCCCGATACAGTCAGACTCTTGCCCGCTGACCCGTTGCTTAGGCATAGCCCAATTTTTGGCATTTCAAACCAGCCATTGCTGCTGCTTTGTCAAAATCTTATATCGGATAGGGATCACGTAGCTTATAACCATAACCAATTTTCACCTCATTATTCGGCCCTGTATGGTTAATAACTTTTAAATATTTTGCACACCCTGACAACAGCACCAAGCACACCATACTCGCCATAAATTTAAATTTATTCACCTCAAAATGCTTTTCCTTAAAAACAATCACAATGACATATACACCATTATAAATATATCTAGTTAAATAATATATAATCATGCGGTTGCGCCTTGGTGCCAGATAGGGACAGATAAAGAGGCGCCGCAATCGCACCCCCGAATCCCCCTCAAGATACACTGGGCATACCCATCCATAACAAAAGCATCAATCATGGATAAAGCCCCAAAAAAGGATAACCGTATGAAGGTCCCTAACACACCGCTTTTTAAAAGGTGCACACAATCTTTTTTACTTCTATTTGGCTTCCTACTCCAGCCCAGCATAGCCAATGCCTACCAAGTTGATATCGGCTGGGCACCTGGATTTATTTCAGAATACAATTATGCGCAAACATACATTGCAGATTCAGCAGGCAAGGTCATCACCCACTTTGGCGGTAGAAACTCTGCCGGTGGTGCACTAGGTACGGGCGTACAAAACAGCCCCAAGGCAGACTTCCCCACACCAAGCACCATGCAGGTCACTTGGTTATCGTTTAAGGATGGCCATTTTTGGCAAGCGAACATCAATTTGCCCGAAAAACAAATAACGCAGTGGCTTAATGAGCGTATTCAAGGGGTTTTTGTGTCACGGCCCCAGCAAAAAGTGCCAAGATACGATAAGCTGGTTGTGAATGTCGGCCCTAAAGGCGCCGTGTATGTATTTCTTGGTGGCGTCGACATTAAGCTCATTGGCCAATATCAAGGTAAGCAAATAGACATTCCTTGGGCAACACACGTCAAAGAAACGTGGTCCAGCGCACCCGCTCACCCTGTGACTCAAAGCCAATATGTCAAAAATATTCAGTCATCACGTCAAGACACCCTAAGTCAGGCCGAACAGTTTGATGAAAAAATATTCCGTACTATTAAATGGCGGCTAACCGTCAACCAGCCGAACGAATTGATGGCGTATACGGCTCAAATGATGAATGGCGAAGATCAAACCATTTTAAATCATCTTGACCAAGCAATTTTAAACGCCACACCAAAGCTGTTGATTTTTGACGTAAAAAAAGGATTAGAAATAAAGCGTTATCGCGTAAAGTTGGCGCCTGAAATTGAGGCTTTTTTGGATAAACAGTTTAATCTTCAAAACCATATAAATTTTAATCTAGACTTCCCAAATCCAAACGAGGCCAGGTTATATTTAAAACAAGGGACACAAAAGATCGAATTTAAGAAGATAGAAGTTGAAGAAATGACGCCTTAACCCCTCCTATCATTCAAAAATAAAACCAATGGGGATGGGAATACGCCATACTGAAGGAAGCCTTAAAAATTCATGATGCGTCGCTTGGAAGATGATTTGTCAGCCAAGGCAGTTCACCCATTGTGATCTAGCCACGTTGAACCCATTAAATTTTATCAATTCATAAGGTATGATATGAAAATAAGCTACATCGTACAGTCCTTCAGCGAAGAAATGAGGCTTGGCAAGCCAACTCTGGTTGCCAATACCCCACGCCAAGTCAATACTAAAGCCGAAGCCATCAGTCGAGCACAGCGAGATGCAGAGCGTTTTGCTGGGGTAATCGCGCTATCGCAAGAATACGACGACGAAAGCAATGAATTTGGCCGAATGGAGGTACTTTTACAAGCAGGAACTGTACCCGAAGGCATATTAGGCGATTAACCTTAAGGAGCTTTATCATGAAGACATATGCAGCTGTAGTTGTGACATTCACCCTATTAACAGGGTGCCAAGTCATGAACCAAGATCAAGAGCCGATGATTGGGATGGCTAATCCAGCATCTGTCTTCTGCGTCGAGAACGGCGGTCAGACTGAGATCCGAAAAATACCGTTGGGTGACGTAGGCATGTGCCACCTACCTGACGGTCGCGTGATTGAAGAGTGGGCACTCTACAGAGCCCATAATCCAAGCTAGTATTTACACCCTCCCCCTCTTTTCAGCGGAGGCATTGCCCACAAAAAAAGCCCCAGGAATATTGCGCTTCCTTAGGGCTGCGGGCCACTCTCTCGTAAGTAATAAGCCCATAGATACCGTAACACACCAGCCATGATCACATAGTGATGATCATCAAATGCCTCACAAAAACCACTCGGTTCACTCAATGATTAGGCTGCAGCCACAAAACGCCGACCGACTTTCTTTTCTCAAACAAGCACCACGGTTTCTTAATCATTGCTGGTTTCATCATTTGTTCGGTTTAAAAAAAGCCCAAACACCGTTCAAGGCATTTGGGCATTAAGGAAATGTTATGAATGATTATAGGACTATCAACATAAAGACAAGTTTCATAGCACCATCAATTTTTATCCCTCACCACCTCATTTAGAGCGCAGACAAGCCTTCTATACTCACTAAAATACCCAGCGCTAGCAAAACATGCTGGGATAAGTAGGCTATCTCTGGCTCAAACGTTCAAAACACAACCCCTATGAAAGGCCGTGAGTAGAGAGTATGTCAGCATAAGTCTTTGCAGATCTAGACATTGATGCTGCGATTGATGGATTGTCGAGGCGGTGACATATTAAAAATAGTCATTGAGATACTGACGCATTGATTTTTCTAAGCATCAGGAATTGAGCCTATTTTGTGCCAATATAGTCAAGGTGTGTTTTTGTTTGATTCTGCTCTCGTTTATTTTTAAATGACCAACTTCCGATCAAAATCAATTGCGCATGGTCAGCATGCCAGTACAAATACCTCACTCCGATTCAGACACGGCCAGCCAGCAGCCTATTAACTTGATTCAAATAAAATAAAATACAAAAAAAGCCGATAGCGTCCAATACACGAGGCCCAAATATAAATGTAAAAATCCCCTTGGGGCCGTTAGCCCCACAACCACAACGCCCATTAAACTGATAAAGGGCATAGGCATGGCCAAGAGCGCGCAAATACGGCCATTTTCAAAAAAATCAAAAACTTTACCGCAGCTTGATAACCAATAGGTACTAGAGAGGGCACAAATCATTGCTTGTATCACCGTATATTTCATAAAACGTCTTCATGCCAAACAATATAATGTAATTTATTCGTACATAGTATTATTTAAGCACAATGCATTACACATTATTTACACGTATTTACACAATAAAATATATATACTCTATGCTTCTCCTGCTCACTAAAGCTAAAGAATAATGATCAAACAATGACTAGCCTCCTTGTCAGCACGTTCCTATGACCAAACTCACGCTGCGGCTTCGGCACCATGCCCTTACACAAAGATTTATTGATCAAGCAATATCGGGCATGCTCAGCCAATCAGATTACTCTTTTTTACGAACAGCACGCTTCACCCTAAAGCAATCAACCTGCTTCAGTACATCAAGATGAATCTCACGTCCCGATTAAATCTGAGGCAAAAAGCTAGATACACGCAAGGTAATTGGATGCTGCTTATCAGATCTGTACAAGCTTATGGGCTATTTCTACAGGCATAATTCGATAATTGGGCCATGATCATCTCCGGAACAACAGGTGCCAAAGATTCATTCAACTTCTCATTGAATAAAATCTGCCCATTAAAATCAATTGCCCTTACCCACCCCATCTTAAAAGAGCGCGATTGACAATTAAATGCCAAAAAAGCATCACTGATAAAGTCACCGTTTAAACTTTTGAATTTAGGATTTTCAAATCGGACCCAAACCCCATTACTCGTCTTGGTATCAGGCAACACATAATATTTAGTCCCATCATCAGGCCCGGTCATTTCTATCAGGTCGGCAGCATAGGACGCACTTACTAAAAATAGCCCTGCAAACAAGATCAATAATTTATTCATTACTAAAACCCAAAATAATCGTACTTTAATCATACCTTAAACTTAAACGAAAGCAGTCAGATATCGTACTCAGCTACGGACGCCGCTTAGTGCCCCGACCTTGAATATTCAGCTAGCTAAAGCATGAAGCAACTCACACCCAACACAACACATAGGTGGCCTGCAGCAACCCAATCCTCCCTACCAATAAACGTACTCTTCGATAGCGTTTGCTCGCATCACAATAAAACAGGAATGCTATATAAAGGAGCCTCGATATTTGGACAGTCAAATCACGGCCATCCCAAAACTGTCAGAAGTCGCACTGCTCGTTGCAGAACAATGCTGTAAACACCACGTGAGCAGCGCGATTGTTATAAATAGCGCATTAAGTTCGGCGATACAAGCTCTTCAAAGCTTACCTACTGGCGCGAACCCAAAGAACAGTCCGGCACCTAAAAAACGGACGCCGCTGAACCCTTCCCCCCCCCTTGTAAAAGTAATCACAATAGGTAAAATTAATCCTTATCCGAATGGGCTCGCCCTGCCGCCGCAGCGTACGCCTAATATATAAACCCATGCATCTTGACCAACGCCTTAGACCCAGCTTAGGATGCCCATTAAATAGATAGATAATGATGAAACCTTCTTTTTTAGCGCCTCTTGCCCTAGCTTTGCTGTGCCATGCTGCATTCATTCAAGCCGCACCGATGGACGTCAAGGCTCAACATGCCATTGCCAAACTGTATCTAAACGGTTCTGGTGAGGTGCCTCAGAATGATCAAGAGGCAGTAAAATGGATGACCAAGGCAGCCGAACAAGGTCATGCCGAAGCCCAATATGTCCTTGGCCAACTCTATGATGAAGGCCGCGGCGTGGCTCAAAACCTACCCGAAGCAGTCAAGTGGTATACCAAAGCAGCTGAACAAAGCCATGCTAAGGCGCAGTTCAACCTAGGCTATAAGCACAAGCATGGTGAGGGTACGCCGCAAAGTGATGCTCAGGCCATCAAATGGTATACCCAAGCGGCAGAGCAAGGCATTGCGGCGGCCCAATTTAACCTTGCCTTACTCTATGATATGAGCCCCACGGTTCAAAATAAAGCCTTGGCGCTGAAGTGGTATGCTCAAGCCGCCAAGCAAGGCCATGCCAACGCCCAAAATAATCTAGGCGTCGCCTATAAAGATGGCCAAGGCCTACCACAAGACTATGGCCAAGCCTTAATCTGGCTGAATAAGGCTGCCGCTCAAGGCCATACAGACGCCTTGTATAACCTCGGCCTCATGTACGATAAAGGCCTTGGGACTCAGCACGATCCGAAAACAGCCGCCAAATGGTATGCCAAAGCGGCCGAACAGGGTCAACCCAAAGCCCAATACAATCTGGGGCTGATGTATCAAAAAGGGGAAGGCGTACCTAAAAGCGAAGCCAAAGCGTTAGAGTGGCTGAAAAAAGCAGAAGCTCAAGGACGAAAGGATTAAAATTAGGCGCTCATCCAACAAAGATGGGCGCCTTTTTTAGGCTCAAGCTTCAGACACCTTACGTTAATCACATCGTATGTTAATCATAAATGTAGATATGCTTAGCTATGCTCTTTGACAGAGGCCTGCCCCTCCGTCATGCCCCAAAGAATAGCTGCACATAATAGCGTGTACTATACGAATGAGACGTCATGATAAGCAATGAACCCAACATTCAGCGTTGGATCGTTAAACGTAAAGCTGAGCTCACCAAAAGAATCATCAGAGGCAAGGCCAACAACCGAAGCGACACGCAGCCACAGCCTCACGCCAGCTGAGGAAGTAAGCGTTGAGATGTAAGCATGGAAAACGTCCTTAGCAGGCCCTTATTCGAATGAATAACAAAGAGGGCCCCCACCTTTCTCTGTTATCTGCCGATTACTCAATTTTAGTGGTACAAAAAAAAAGCCCACGATAAATATCGTGAGCTAAGAAGAGAACACTCTCCTACGTATATCCTACGCTGATGGCACTACCATGAAACCATCAATGGAGAAACACAAACCACTACCATTACAACTGGAGGTAACCGTGGTTCTAAGTACAGCATCGCACGGTCACTTTACAATCCAATAAGAATCAATCAAACGATAATGATTCCTATTTAGATTCATAATATCACATAAAATAAATTAGTCTAGTATTTTTTATTGAGATAGACAAAAAAAGCCCACGACACTACTCGTGGGCTTTTTTTAATATTGGTCGCGACAACCTACCTTTACCCCCAGCTGATTCCGCGGCGCGGCGCCACGACAGGCCGCCTACACCTAACGCACCGCATTGGAACCGCATACCACATAGCAACAGGGAAATATCGGCATTATTCTTTAATAAGAGGCCCTATAAAGGGAAGACTGCCATGGCGATTGGACCTTGAGTGACCTAGTAACAAAATATAGATATGCGAAAGATGCAAATATTGTCATCAAGACGCTCCAGTTAAGTAAAAGACACGCCTTATAAAATGTGCTCAGAATTAAATATTTTCAAAACTAATTTACTAAGCATTAAGAACAACGCTTTGACTCACTTTTAAGCTCTTCACCAGTATCAGTATTCATCACCTTTAAAGAGGCTTTAGGATGTACCTGACACAAGGCTATCTTAGCGGTGTAGATGCCACGGCCAGATGCCATCATACGAGGCCCTTTAATCACCTGGCCAGATTCATCATAAGCAATCACCTCATAGTTGCCACTCATCACAACACAACCATTCAATAAGCTTATCGCAGCCAACATCATGAATATTTTCTTCATAAAAACTCGCTCATATCATTAATATTCAAAATAAATAAAACAATATCATATTCCTCTAGTCTAAACCACTAAAATATCAAGCTTACTCTAAAGGATTAATCATCGTCACAAGGCCTCAAGCACGCATGGGCTAGTGATTTTGTTTGCTTACAACACTCATGCTTCCAACAGTCCGCTCAGGGTACCGAAGTATCCAACATTGCTTTTTAATTGCCTCTTTTTATCCTGTCAATTAGCTTTAAAGCGTTATAACCCCGCCTAAACATTGGCCCCATTACACACGTCACAAAGTATCGAGTTTACATCGATCATTCGTTCCATAGTGATGAGCCCGTTCTTGGCCAGGAAGAAGACCCAGCCAAGTTGAATAGTAGCCAAGGTGAATGGACGGTACCCATACCGTCATTGGATCGGATAGCCGCCTAGAAATTAAGTAAACCATACAGGGTTCAGATAAGGCGCATTTAATCGTGCGCCTTGATGTGACTACCCAATAAAAACCAATGATTACTAGGAAGCTTAACTACTTAAACATTGGTATTTAACAGTCACCTCGTAGTTACTACAAGTTCTATTCACCCATCCGCTATGGCCAATACAGCTTTCTTTAGGGCCACCTAACCGTTTCGCCTCGTTATAGCCCCACTTCTGGCAGCGCTTAGTCGAAATTTTATCCGTTGTTTCAATAATATCGCGAGGAGGCTCCCCACGACGACTTACTTTATAAGTATAGCCAACGTTAACAATGCCAGCGCGCTGATCTTCATTCATCACTCTGAGCATCCTGAAATTATCAGCACAACCCGAGAGCAATGAGACAACGAAGGCAACACTGATTATATTTTTCAAAATAGTCATAACAATGGCTCTTTAAAATTAAAAATAATTTAAATAGTAACAGGCTTTAGTCAGGATAAAAATAAGCTTTTCTATAAAATTTTCAACGAAAGTAATTTAAGACATGTACACGATTAACTCAGTTGGATGGAGCATCCGCCTTATAAGCGGACGGTTACAGGTAGGAGCCCCATATTGTGTGCCAAACCACCCCAAAGGAACAACATCCATGGGCACTAAAAAATAATGTGACGCCATTATTGACTACCCCCACAAATGTCAAAAACATAAATATATTCGAATGTATTACCTATAGCTTAGGGCTACTCAGCTAGAACATAAAAGCGAGAGACAAATCCTAGAGTCAATTCAAACCGGATTCCACTCTCGTAAAATTAATAAAACTCATACAAAACAAATAGATTAATCATTAACAGAGGCAGATTCCTTGCCTCCAAAACAAACTAAATGATCTAGAGAAACTCAGAGAACCTTAGAAAAAAGGACGAAAAAGAACCCCAAAAGCCTTATGCTTTGGGGTTCTTTCTTTAGGAGAAGATGTTTTCTTAAAACATCCCGCCAAGTATCTGGCGGAGGCGGTGAGATTCGAACTCACGGAAGGGTATAAGCCTTCGACGGTTTTCAAGTCCCTCGCATCAGAACTAAACTATTGAAATATAAGGCTTTCACTTCCTGCAAACCCAGTGTAGAGCTGCCTATATAAGTCACATCCAGTCACAATTTAGTCACACACGACAACACAAGTGTCACCTCACACTCTCCGCCAATTCGAATCTCACTTTGTCCGCCACATCCTACAGCAAAATCAAAACCCAATCCTTCGCCTCATGCCTGAAAAGCCGTCTCAAATTTCACAGCATAGCCGGCAATCAATTGCGCCTTATCTGTGCCGTTGATGATGCCCTACACCAGGTTAAATATGTGAACCATGCTTACAAGCTTATTAAACAGCCCTAATCATCAGCTAGCTTAAATTTCGGCCATCTATTGTACCCAATGCTTGGATTGTTGGACTCTAGCTTTAGGATCCATTCCGTTTCCTTCGCGTTTAAAGCCACAGAGTCAACGCTTTCTACGTACCATAGTATTTCTTTGGTAATAGTTAATTTAACAAGCTGCTCATGTGTTAAATCTTTTTCTATAAGATCGCTAGAAGCGCTGCCAAAATAATTAACACTATCAGTAGAGTCTTGCCCAATATAAATTTTACCGTTAGGGTATGTTATTTTATAAATACTCGGCATTTTTGCTATTTCCCACTAAATCAATTATTGAACCCTACATGAGCCGCCTAGCAATGCAATCTAGGCGGCTCACTTGTTTCCTGAGTCTACCATCAATCCAACTCAAAATAATCCAGAGGATTTAATCGATTGCCAAGCCAGGTGCCGGCGAATGCTTTGGTGCGCACCTCAAAGTATAGACTCGAGCCTTTGCCCACCAAACTCTATGGCAAAACCAAAATCCAATCTTTTGCCTCGTGCAGCAAAATTAAATCGGCGGTAGCCTCTTCTCCCAGCTCAACATATCGGCGCGCACTTTCTCCGAATAGTAGTCGATAGGCTTCAGCTTCGCTTCTGTAACGCTCACAAGCGGCGCTGGCATCACAGGGCACACTTGTAGCACTTGCGGCATTGAGTTGCTGCTGCAAGCTGTTAGCAATAGTGCGCATGCCAGACAAACTACTTTCAAGCTTTTGTTTTTCACGTTCTAACTCCTTTTGTTTTGCCAGATAAGCATTAGCCCGTTTTTGGTTCTCAGCATTAACCTTGGCTATGGCATTAATGTGATCCTGATTCTGCTTCGATACAGTGTCTGCCTTGCCACTTTTGTAGCCTGTCCGATATTCATAGATGCCATAAATGTAAACAGCGGCGGCGCACAAAATGGCCAGCATGAAGCCAGCCGCAACCGTGTAAATGGTTTTGTTAGCCATAGCTAAGCCTGACCAGTACGCATCATTTCAGACAGTCGTGTAGCTCGTCCTTTAACCTGCGTCGCCCATTTACTTAGAAGCATGTTGCTGGCTGCCTTGGTGTAATCGCCTGACTTCACATAGGCCAAGGTATTTTTGAAACTGAGCAAACCATTAACACCTAGATTGAATGCCATATTCAACAGCACACGCTGACGAACATCATCAAGCGTACGCCACCAAGGAATGTTGATATCCAGTAACTTAGAAAATCGCTCAATGTCGTTATTCAATAGGTAATTGATTTCGTCATCACTGAGCTTGCCACCTTTACGTTTATCAATCAGCCGGCCAACGCCAATCGTCCACCAACCTAGACTGTCTTGGTAAGCACTAGGCATCACGCCTTCATCGCGTCGCAGCTCGGCTACCATTTTATTCATGTCCATAACATGCCCTTTCAATTAAAAACAAGGACATGTTATCTAGGCCACTAGGCCTTAAATCGTGCTGTTCCCTTACTTGGCTGTTGACGTGTCGGCGAACTCGCCTTGGGCTGTATGGTAATGTGAATCGCCAATATCGATGCCATTGTGCGTAATAGTGCCACCCTTAAGTGCTAAACCGCCTTTGGATGCAACGGCCCCACCCTCAGTCGTTTGCATCCCACCATCCATATTCGAGGCCTTATCAAAAGTATTCACGCCGGTTGATTGCAACGCTGTGCACTCAAACTTAATGTCTGGCGCCTTCAGCAAAATATTCTTCCCTGCAATCAACTCAATCGTGTCTTGCTGCCACCGACGAATACCGGTGATGTTCCCACTCTCTGGCTGACGAAAACCCATAATGATCGGGTAGCGTTCATCATTGGCCAAGAAGTCGATCCAAACCAATTCCCCACCCTTAATTTGCACCTCAGTATTGTCGTGACTATCCCCCAGCGCATACAGCAGATCAGCTTCAGGCAATAGCTCCGCCCCATCTGTGAGTCCTGTCACTTCAATTCGTACCTTACGGCGGTCGCCGTCATAGCTTTTAATCACACCTGGCCATAGCGCCATTATTTAACCCCTAACCAAAATATTGATCGCGATTCTTCTTGGCCACTGGGCATCCTCATAAAGGAATGTGCGGCACTGATCACGATGAACTTTACGTCGCCCTGTAAAATAATATCGCCGGCATGCACCTCTGGCGAATAACGACAAGGCACCTCTTTAGCATTCAATAAAACCTGAGACATTGCATGTAGCTGAGCCGTGGTTTTGTGGGGACTAAATTCCACGGCCCGAGGCTTCGCAAAGTCCCCCTTGGTGATGCCACCGCTGGTACTGGTGCTGATGTAGGAAGGCACCTCATGCCGCTCAAGAAAACCACTCTTTTTTGTGCTGTCAGTGAAGGCCGGCAAAGACATCACCGGTTCTTGATTAAAAAGGTCATTGATTCGCGCAAAAGAAAGCGCGTCATTTTCTGGGCCCCAGCGGACAACGCCACCATATTCCTGACAAATTCGTGAAATCTGATAGCTGGGGGTCATGCCCTTATAGCAGTAGAATCGATCAATGATAAAATCTTTTTCAATGGCCGACTTACCGCCACAAGCTTTATAGGCCGCAGAAAGGCTGATCCGCTCGCCTACGAAAGCTCGCTCTAACCGGTACCCAATGCCACGGCTATTTGAGTGCAAGGCAATAATGTGTCTAACCTTCACTTCGCCTGCCTGGTAAACAGGACTCACGCTGTCTCGAGCAAACACAATTGTGACGGGTGTTAGGTTGCGGCCCACCTTTATTTCACTCCCTTCCAGCAGCCCCAAGGCAATACTTTCATCAAGCCTTAGCTTGGCTTCAAAGGTAACGGGAATGGGCTCTAAGCTACTGCGCAAGGTGTTTTCAAGTATGGCCTCACCCGATACAACGAGGCCACTGTCCAGCTGGATGATCATCCTTGGTCACCATGCTCGTGGTTCCACTCACCATGCGGCAGTTGGCCAGGGCTTGCATTCACATATCCACCATTAATGTGTTGATCATGCTTGTCGTGGATGTCCATATTGACTTGTTGCACTGTCCCTTTTGGGTTTCCATAAACAAAAGGCATTGGGAAGGTCAGCGTTAAGTCCCACACATAAATAATCAGGTTGGTTCTATCGGGCACGTCCACAGTGTCATCCATAGGCTCGTAATTATCTAATGAGCACGTTGTTGTGAACTCATTGCCGTCATGGTGCCAATTGATTGGCCAACGCTTATTTTGAAATTCTTGGATGTAAAGCCGAAGTTGATTCGTGATGGCAATAGCCGTTTCTTGCTCATGAGCAATAAAGCACAGCTGAACCCGCCATTCATTGTGAGCCATTTTTACTGGGTAATAGGCGCCAGAATCGTCACGCAGCATCACTTCGTTAATGTCAGCTAGGCTTCGGCCACGATCAACGGTGATAGGGTTCATGCCTTTGGCGAACGCCAGCAGAACGACTGGCAGCGGCGCATTAATCGCTGAACCGTCACCACCATTACTTGCCCGTTGGTACTGGTCTAACATCTTATTGACGTCGTCAACCATGCGTGCGGGACAAACAGCCATGCGAGTTTCACGCGGCCGGCTAATCATTTTTCCTAACTGATCAGTAATGGGCATTAGTTGATCAATGCCGGCCATGACGTGCTTAATGAAGGCTTCACGCACGGCTTTGGAACGGCCAAGGTTACTGTTTTTCATCATAGACACCTACAGCCCTTCACTAACAAACAAATCTGGCTGAGATAGTGTCATTTGAAGTTTAGTGACATTGCCTGCAATAAAATGCTTTTCTTTCTTGCGGTCATTTAAAGCACGGCCGGCGATGCTCCCCTCTTTAAAGGATTTCTCATCTCGTTTTAACCATTCATCTATTTGTCGTTGAATATCTTCTTTAATGGCTTTACCTGTTGTCCAGTACTCATATAAAACCATGAAACACTCTTCCTGATACCGAATAATCAGGTCACGCAAATCCTCACGTACTTTAGATGGGTTGATGCTGAAGAGCCAACCATTTAGCTTTTTAAGCGGGATACATAACATCTTGTATTGCTTAAGATCTGATCCAGTCGTGGTCATATCGCCACAACTAAATCTTGTAGAGCTTTTAGCAAGTTTTCTATGCTGGCTCTTCCAATCTAAACCCATCGCTTCAACAATTGGCCTCATAGCCACAAACACCTCACCATCTTTTTCTACAGCTACTAATTTTCGTCCACAAAATGGCACCAGTAATGTTTGATTCATTATGTCGTCCTTAACCCTTTATCACTTAAATAGGAAACATAACCACGAGGCGGCCGTTATAAAGGATTTAGGCCACCTCTACCACTTGCAAATGGCGGTTATGTAAAAAAAGCCCACTGCATGGGCAGTAGGCTTATTGTTCCGTACTTTTAATCGGGTAAATCGTGGCGTTCCCTTCTTTAAAAGACAAAAAATCTAGGCATTAAATTACTATTATGATGAATTAAGTCTTGTGAAAAAAGATAATGTATATATTATCAATAGATAAACAAACAGGGCCCTAAAATGACAAATTTAGATTTAATGAATCGTATAAGCGAATTCTCACGATTACGAGATTGGGATCAATTTCATACCCCTAAAAATATCTCAATGGCACTAAGTGTTGAAGCAAGCGAATTAATGGAAAACTTCCAATGGGATAGAGATGCAGATACACCTGATCAATACTCAGAAAAAAAGCTAGTAAATATCCAGCATGAAATGGCCGATGTTTATATTTATCTTTTAAAGCTAGCCAGTATTCTTAATGTCGACCTGGATGAGCTTGCTACAAAAAAACTAAAAATCAATGAGCAAAAATATCCTATTGAATTAAGTAAAGGCAATTCTAAAAAGTATACGGAGCTATAAGTATGCATCAAATTTTTGTTTTTACTGCCGGTAATAAAGAAGCACGTACACACTTACAAGACTCCATTTTAAAACCTGTAAGCTTCAGCAAATTAGCATTATCAAAAGACCCATTACTGAGCAAAAATACTGCCCTAACGCTTGGTGGCAAAAAAGACTTTTACGCCTGGGGAGCCGTTCCTGGACAAAGAAATCCTACAACATGGTCGGCCATGGTTCCTGGTGATTATGTTTTGACAGTTTATGACAATGAATATCACTTTATCAGTCGAGTCATCACAAAATTTCATAGCCCTGAAGTGGCAAAAGCAATCTGGGGAATAGACCCTACTGGTCAGACATGGGAATACATGTATTTACTAACTACCCCCACTTCAATTCAGAAGAATGTAGGCTTAATTAACGACTTAAATAAAGCCTATAGAGGATTTACAAAAATCAGTGATGCAAAAATTGCGAGTATTTATAGTAAATACAACTCTATTGAAGAGTTTTTGAATCAACAGTTCAACTGCAATATCACAAGTACGTTACCTCAAAATGTTATTCAAAATAACGAAATTCAACAGGCAGAAAATATCGAAGATGAAAAGACTTATGACCCAAAAGATATGGCAGATGGTCGAAAAAAAGTAATTACTGAAATCGTGCGCCGACAAGGACAACCTAAATTTAGAAAAGCGGTTTTAAAAGCCTATAGCAACACTTGTGCGATCACTCAAACAACAGTGGAGTCAGTATTAGAGGCGGCACACATTACGCCTTACCTTGGTGAGGAAACTAACCATATCAGCAACGGTATTTTACTTCGTGCTGATATACACACTTTATATGACCTGAAACTCATTAGAATTAATATCAATGGAACCATCCATGTATCTGAAGAGTTATTAAAGACCGAATATGCCCAATACCATAATCAAAAAATTAACTATCCTAGTGATAAAACATTTTGGCCTAGTCCAAAAGCATTAAAAGCTCACTTCGATTCTTAAGATAATAGAGACCAACATAAAGGCCACCCGAAGGTGGCCTTTCAATCAATTAGAAACTACTTTTGCACATACCGGCATATATAGAAAGTCCTGTACTCGTTCTAACCGTTGATGTGTATTTCGTAATAAATGTCGCAAACCAGAATACTCCATCCAGCAGCCACGGGTATCATAGCCTTTGCTTTCAAGTTGGCGTAATAAGCTAACTATTGGCACCTGCCCTCTATAACGCTCACCGTAAAGATCAACTAAGCTTTTATAAGTCAGAGCTTGTTCACCGAAATCATCATAAAAAACACTCTCCGGAAATGGTTGCATATTAAGCTCGAGTGGCTTCTTCTTAGGCTCATCAAACAACGGGTGAGTAAAGTCATCGTCTAACAATTCACCATGCAACACACCCTTTTCTACCGCAACACGGCTCATAAGTGACACAATAGAAGTAAACTCTTCTGGTGGTACTTCTTTATACGAGACGCCATACTTTGCCTTAATCGAACTCCAAAGTGTTATCGCCATACTGGCTTGTTTATCCTTTGGCACTTTACCCACTAGCTCTTTGTGAAAAGCTTTAATCGTATCTTGCTGTTCAATGGTTAGGCCATTTGGTAAAGCTTTGCGAGTTTTCTCTTTTCTAAGGCGTGGGTTAATTGCCTCACCCTTAGTCCAGTAGTCATGCAAAACTTCGAAACATTCTTCTTGATACTTTATAACAGTGTCGCGGATTGACTCTTTTACTTTGGCTGGGTTAATACTGAATAGCCAGCCGTTAAGTTTTCTAATTGGGATGTAAAGCATATCCTGAATCCCACTTTTAGTAGGTGTACTGATATCAGTACACCCATGTTTCAACTTGGAATTTTCAAGCTTTTTCGCCTGAGCCCCCCAATTTAATCCCATCGCTTCGACAATTGGCCTCATTGCAACATAAACAACTTCACCAACCTTTGCAGTGATCAGGTTGCTTCCATAAAACGGTACTAACGTGGTATTATTAGGCATAACTTTTTCCTTCGCTTGGTTTAAGTTTATTGCCTCAAAGGTTGCCGCCTTTGAGGCATTTTCATTTCTACGCTGTTTTTTGATCATTCTTCATCGCCTTTTCCAGAATATAAATAATTTCACTATTCAAGCTTCGGCGATTCTTTGTCGCATTTTCACGTACCCACTCAATAATTCCTGTTGGTATGCGGTATTGCGAACGGTGCAATTTACTCTCTGTCATTTTCTTTCCTTTTCTGTCACTATTTAGTGACACACAGTCACTTTACGTAATATTTAAGTTAGTGTCAAATAGTGACATGGAAAAAGATACTTACAGATCGCAATTTCGGTTGCCATATGACCTATACTTGAGACTAAAGCAAAGTGCTGACAATAACAGTCGATCACTAAATGCTGAACTCATCCTTCTTTTAGAGGAAGGGCTTGATCTTCGCGACAAATTAAACCCTCGCTTTTATGTACACGACCCAAATCACAAGTCTAAAGACCCCTTGGTAGTAGATAAAAACATCACGGATGAAGAGTACATGCAAGAAATGATTGCTCGAGTAAAAAAGGAAATCAGTAAAGAACTTAGTGCTGAGTTTGAGGAAAAAATAAAATTATGGGTTAAAACTCCTTCTAATAAGAAATAAGATGAGCTTTTGATCAGTCAAACAAAAAGCC
Source organism: Neisseriaceae bacterium CLB008 (assembly GCA_041228285.1). Lineage (NCBI taxonomy): Bacteria > Pseudomonadati > Pseudomonadota > Betaproteobacteria > Neisseriales > Neisseriaceae > Neisseriaceae bacterium CLB_ANTARCTIC_008. Next base: position 1,825,246 of record CP166133.1, read on the forward strand.
CAGCAATGCTGGGCTTTTTACATTCACAATAATATTTCTACTAATACTTTCTGATTTCAGAAGGCTTTTATGTAACAGAGGCTAAATCCACATAAAATCATCCTACTCCGACCAACATATCATCACAACCATCCCACCAAATAAATTACTTTTTCTGTATTTAATATTGACTAACCTTAAAAAGAATACCAACTGGAGATTTCTTTACTTTTCTATTTTGCTCAATTAAATCACGATATCGTTGAGGAATTTCTTTTAACTTAGGAGCATCAAGAACTTGATCAACAGCAAAAGCTGCAAGCCCCCATGCTGGAGTTCCAGTTAGAGCAGCACCAATTCCTATAGTACCCATTACCACCCATGAGCCAATATCTTTACCAGCAAACCTCCAATTTTTTGCTTTCAACTCATCTAGCTTCTTTCTATGAGAAGCAAAGCTTTGCTCAATATTTTCTAATATTTGATCTCTCGTCCTATGACAATTGGTGGGATTAGTACTTATTAACTCGTTAATATTATTTCCTAGAATATTCCTAACCTCCTCTAAAGCTCCTTGTTTCCTTAACTCCAATAAAGATTCAGGTGGAATATTTCCTAACCAAGGCAAACTAGTATGAGATAAATCATTCAGACCCTTCAGAATATGTAGATTTTCTGATTGATAATATTTTTGAGCTTTCTCGGCATCATACTCCAATTTCCAGTTAAAAAATTTCCAAGAAGTTTCTGCTTCAATAATTGGTGTACCTGAAAGTTGACGTGATTTAAGTAATAACTCATTACTTACACACATTCTTCCTTCTGCTTGCATCTGAAATAACAAGCCCGGCTCGGTCATACTTAAAGGATTAAAATCACGACTTCCTAATGCTTTTACTATTTGCTCCTCAAGACTACCATGCCAATTTGTATCAAATAAAACTCTACTTTTATCCTTAATAGCTTTTACTGCTTTTTCAACAGTATTTAGACTTAAACAGAACTCGTTAAAATCACCTAGATTTTCAAAATCAATATCAAACAGTTTACTTGCATGAATTAGAGCATCATCTTGTGACAAGTTATAAATAAAATCTATGCCATTTTCTTCTAAGTATGGCAAATCAGGGAGAATAACTACGATAGGAGTATCAATATCTGTACATGCTAATTTTTTATATTTTAATAAATTCAAACCATGTTTAATAAAATAATATACTTTACCTTCTGAAGCATAACTCTGAAATATATGAGTAGACCTTATATAGGGATCAGGTAAAACTATAGTATCTGTGTAAATGCCACATTTAGAAGCTATATTTTCATTATGTGTTGGAAATAAATCTCCACCAAATACACCCGTTATATTTTCAGGTTTACCCTCTAAATGCCAATACCCAATATCTCCAATATTTCTCCAAAAATTAAAAAGCATATCTATAAAATCAGGAATCTGATGAACGATATCTTCGACAAACTCTTTATTTCTAGAAAAGTATTGGGCCACATCATGAGGAGTAGCTTCAGATTCATTCATCTGACGATAAAAGTCACCAAAATTTCTTTCTATGATTTCAAAGTATAGGTTTTGAATTTCTTCTAAAGAAATCTCTTTTTTTAATTTATCCCTAGTATCAAAATGTTCTACCGCTAAAGCCATTGAACGGAGACGGCCATCTACTGACTCTAGAACGACCTCACCGGCATCATCATATTCAATTTGACTAATGCTTTTTAGAAGCTCTTTTTCTAAATGCTCAGCAATAAAAACTTTTCCTTCTTTTAGTTTCTCTTGAAGTATTTTCAATCTATATCTGAGTCTTTCCTCGTATAATTCCTGCTCTTCATTTCCCATGATTTCTTCCCCATATTTAAATATATTAAGATATCGAGGCCGATTAACACTTTACACCTTATCATACGATTCAAGAAGAACCTGACTCATCGATATCCCGAACAATTAGTACAATTAAATAAAACAAAAAGATTCCAATTATAATAAAACTATCTGTTTACTAAAACAAATTATCAATCTCAGCCCCTTCTCTACCGGGGGCTTTATTCTCATACTTAGGATGTGGCTTGTCGTCTAATACATTAGCCTTATTCTTACCAGTCTCACGACTTTTAGATGTATTAGTGTCAGCTATAGCACCAACACTCGATGAATTAGTATCATCACTATCAACAACCCTCTCTGAGGTCACACTGGAACCGCTAGTTGTACTCGTAGCGGTATTATCCTTACTGCTCTTTGAGCATTGAGAGATGATAGCGAAAAAGATAAACATCCAAAAAATAGTTTTAATCAGCTTCCAGAGCGTACTTTTCTTCTTAACGGGTTCTTCCTGATAGTATCCAAGCACTCGATCTTTCTCTATCTCGAACTCTAAATCAGACAGAACACCTTTATCGTGCAGCTTAGACAACCTTGTTAGCTCATTACTAACAGAAGCCCTAGTATTTCTTGAGCCTGAGGCCATAGCCCGACCTTTATTACCACTGAGCTTCGTTCTGTATGATAGTCCTGTTCCAGGTATACCTGTATTAAGATGAGTCCCTCTCTTCCCAATATTAACGCTAGCACCTCGCCCACCAATCGTTACACTAGTGAAGCCTTTCTTACCTAGATTCAACTTAAGCCCTTTTCCTAGCTTAATTGATTTTCTAAACCTGAATCCCATTACCTCTCTCCCACGCAATAAACTTTTAATCACAGTAATTTTTTATTATATGATTATAACGTATTTATATTGGGTATAGGTACTAAGCACGACATGAACTAGATAAGTATTCCATGAGTAGTCAGAGTACATAAAAAAAGCCCAGCGACGCTGAACTTTTTGGTTCCTACATTACTATCTTCACGCTTTAAACAAGCCTAATCAACATCAGGGGCAAACCTTTCGTAAGTATCATCAAGACATCACTATGCCACCACTGGCTATACTGGCAATATGTTTATTAGTAACTGAACGGCTAACCTTTGGCATATGGGCAATAGACCCATCAATCGTAGCTACCAACTCCTGACTTTGGCCACTAGTCCTCGGCTTCTGTTGAGTAGGAGATTTAGCCATTACAGGAATTGATACATTTTTAGTCATACTCTCAACAGAGGCAGGATTAATTTGAAATGCTTTGTTACTTTTTTGTGCCATCCCAAGATTAAGGTGCGGTAATAAAGGAGCTGCCATAGCAACTGGCGCCACCTTATTAGCTATAGATGGTATTGCATTTGTTTTCTGCCCAGAGTTTTTATTCCTGCTATAAGAAATAGCATCATTAGCCTCACTGATGTAACGACTTTTCCCATTCTCGTGGTATTCAGTCCTAGCAGCATAAATCAAACGGATCTGCTCTTCTGGAGATAAACTCCGAATATCTCGCCCGCCAGCCATTCGTTTAGCGATACCCAAAACACCAAGTTTACCTCCCTTAAATTTAATAGTGCTCATGCCTCCGTGTTGAATAGATCCACTAAATACAGCCTCTTGCACACCGCGATCATTCAAGTCAAAACCATGTTTAGCATAGGTCTCTCGTGCGGGCTTATACCAAAGATTTTCAGCACTTTTATTTTGAGCAACTTCAAAGCCCTTTGGATCTGCTTTGGCTACAGCTTTCCATTTTTGATTAAAAGCTTTGGTGCCTGGTATTAGCCCTGTAAACATCCCCGCTATAGCTGGATTATCAGCAAAAAATCTATTTAGTCCGCCTTTTGCACTATTAAACTGAAACTTCCCATAAGCCCAGCCTGCTGGATTACCATTTTGATCAGTATCTCTATTAGCACTATCAATACGACCTTCGTATTTTGCCGAGACAGAACCAAGCTCTCCACCCAGAGAACCTTGCTTACCACGTGCATTAACGGCTGCAACATTCCCCATCACCATGGCACCACCAACAGCCACGCTCGTGCCAGCAGATTGGCCACGCCCCTTCTTACCCGCCTGATAATCTTGACTAGCCTGCCTTTTCTTTGAGTTAACATAATCAGCGGCTTTATCGTATTTCTCACTCGCCCAATCTGCGACCGAATTAGCGGCACTTTTAACACCATCCCATGCAGCCCCTGCTTGTTGGCCAAGCCATGTATTACCTAACCAGGTAAAGAACTGCCCAGATAGCTGGCTAAACGTATCAAACGCAGATTGGGCATAGCCGCCAATGGTTTCAAACCAAGGTCCCACCGTACTTTTAAATGCAGTCCATGCATCAGAGGCGAACTGGGTTGCAGCATTGTAATACGGCGTGGCTAAGCGAGTAACTTCCGACCAACTATCACTGGCGAAGCCCGTAATTGATGCCCAAGCATCCCGACCGATGCCTGTAATGGTGCCCATGGCAATAGCCACCTCAGAGGGCAGCACCTCATAATAAACATACTGGGTACCCGCACTCATTTGGCCCATGGCCCCCGCGCCAAGGGTTTTTAGACCACCAACAAAACCATCCCAGCTGCCCATCATTTGGCCAAAGCCTTCAGGGAAAACCTGATCCACTTTTTCGATGACTAACGAAGTCAGCTCTGCGCCGCCGAAGCCGCCAAGAACACCACCCACCACCCCGCCAACAGCCGTACCCCATCCAGGCACAACAGAACCCATCAGGGCGCCGGCCTTCGCGCCAGCTATTGCCCCTCCAATACCGCCAGCAGAGACTACTAAATTTTTAGTATGCGCTTTATTCTTGTCTTCTCGGCTAAGGTCAGACGATTCAACATTGATGCCATTCCACGCAGAAACTAGAGCTCCGATGATGCCGGCGCGCCCAAGCCCTTTAAAAAAACTGCCTTTGGCCAAACCACCGGCGGCGGCACCACCTTTAATAAATTTCCCGTCCGCTCCACGCAAAATACCTTTTGCCGCCTTACCACCTAAAATTGCAGCCGGCGCCTTCAAAATAGACTTCAATAGGCCACCGCCCAAAAGGAACGGCAATAACATTTTCAGAAGCCCACTGGTGCTATCAGACTTAGCCTTAATGTCTTTGAGTAGCTTCGTCTGCTTCTGACTTTCACGCAGTTCTATGGCCTGTTGACGCCGCTGGCGACGCAGCTCGCTCTTAGTTAGGTGTTGGTCACCCTGTTTGGCCAACGGCATTCTAGCGGCCGCCGGCGTCGCGGCCTTAATTGATTTAACCAGCGATTTGTTGGCATCTTTACCGTCAGCCCTTCTACCGCCTCTGATGAGACTGTCCCGTAGCATCGGTGATTGATTAGCAGCCATTCGATAAACTGGCGCCACTGCTGGCTTCTTACCAAAGTTGGCTGCATTGGCAGCCATACCAGTCACGCGCACACGGCCAGATACAATGACACGGTTGCCATCTACTCGGCCCTTGAGTAGTTTTAGCGTTGCCTCGGTATTGTCGACCACCGTTTGTAGTTTCTGATCAATTAGGCCTGCCTTGAAGCGCCCAATCAAAAAGCCTTCTTCATCATGTTTTAAGCTCGTTTGCATGGTATGGCCCTTAATTTAAGATAGGCCAATGCCAACGAATAGATCAGGCTGAAGCTTGGCTTCCAGCTCATCCTTAACTGTGTCGATTTCCCTCTTAATACCTTTCCACGCATTAAGGCCTCGGCCACATCCTGAAGCACTCACCTTTTCTTGCTCTTCAATTTGGCAAATTTGAGTGTAACGAGTCAAAAAGCCTATCTGCTGCTCCATATATTTAAACGCCGTCACAAAAGCTTCTTTAATCAAAGCAGCCTTTTTGCCAGTAAAACCCATGATCAACATCATGGCACCTTCTCTAGTGATACTATAAAACTTGGATGGCTTACCATTCTGCAAGTTGCTGATTTCGTGGCAAACCTCAAAATTGAGGACAGCAAATCCTTGGGTACATTCTAACTTTTCAATGGCACGGATGACGTTATCGTGTCGCTTACCAAACGCCTTAGCAACCTTACGGCTATCAGTCTTAAGATTTTCACCGTCAGCAAACACCAGTGCCGCTGGATTTAATAATAAATTTGTCATATTCATCGTCCTAACCCCCTATTCAAATAAATACGCAATCACGGGCCACGCCTATTTAGGGGTTAGCGTGGCCCTACCAAATGCACTTGGCGATTACGCAAAACAAAAAAGCCCACTGCATGGGCAGTAGGCTTATTGTTCCGTACTTGTATAGAGGTAATTCGTGGCGTTCCCTACAGAACAATAGTACGTTCAACGCTCAAAAAATAACTCAAGTTGATCCATGAACCCTTCTAAAACTTTAACTTGGCTTTCAATAGATTGCTTTTCAACCTTACGGCGCTGTAAGGCTCGGCCAGCATCACTTCCTTTTGTCTTTGACTCTAATTCTAATTCTGCCAGCTCAGCCATATTCGCCTTGATTTCTTCACGACGCACATAGCCCGTCGTCCAGTATCGCCATAGAACTTCGTCACACTCTTCTTGATAACGAATAATCATGTCGCGCTTTTCAGCCTTAACTTTGTTTGGCTGAATGCTATACAGCCAGGCTGGAAGCTTACGAAGCGGCATGCATGTATAAGCACGACGCTGAGCGTCACCTGATACCTGCATCACGATTTCAGTGACACAGGTATGAAACTTGCTTTTTATCTTTTCATGCTGAGGTTGCCAAGCTAAATCCATACCCTCAGCAATTGAACGCATAGCCACATATGGCTCACCATTATGTGCCACGACCATAATTTGATTACCTAAAAATGGTACTTTAAATAAATCCATATGATTACCTTATCTCTATATAAAGTACGTGCTCGCAGGGGTGGCTGATAGAGCAACCACCCCCACCGTATGCAGACGGCTGAACACGTAAAAAACAAAAAAAGCCCACTGCATGGGCAGTAGGCTTATTGTTCCGTACTCTTCAAGTGGTAAATCGTGGCGTTCCCCACACTACTTTTACTTAATAATGTGATCTAACACTGGCACAAACGGCAGGTCTGACGCCACACGCCGGCGGTCCCGTTCCGTGGCAACCAAGAATTCACGGCTATCCAAGGAATCCATGGCCACTGCCGTCTGGGCCAACCAGTTGTCACTAGGCGACACACTGAGACGCATCATCGGTTCATAAGCAATTTGAGCCTGCTCAAGCTCAAACTTAGCATTTTGCAAATCCCATTTAGCTTCATCATATTTGGCTGTTACGCTTTCCAAATCATTTAACAGCTGGGCCTGAATCATATCGCCAGCATCTACCCGCTCTTGCAGTTGCTGATGCTTGCTCACGACAGAGTCCAGAATGACCTGACGCTCAATCATGCGTTCTTGCATCAACAAGCTGCTCTGCCGAGACGTCAGCCGTTCAAAATCGAAAGCAATATCGGCCGAATCCATTACATAGCCACGATTGCCATTAAAATTAGGCATTCGCACATAGTCAAACCCTAAAAAACCTATTGGATTTTGCTCATTTGGCACCACCACACTCGAGAAGCCCCCAAGCTTGCTGCAATACCAACTATAGGCGGCGCGACCCAGATCGTTATCGGCAAACTCAGCCATGTGCTCGATAGTGCCATCCTCATAGGCCTTTAAATAAGTAGTCTTGAAGGCTGGATCAATCGACACCATTTTTCCGTTTTTAAAGCCGACCTCTGAGGGCAGCAAGCCAAACTCTTCTCGAGTGCCGTGACCAAGATAGCCGACCATGTCACCAGACTCAACCAGCTCTTGGGTTTTGGGCGAGTTGATAACCTGAGCGATACGTGACGCATTAAAATTCCGCGGCTGGCCAATGTATTTGCGGCCACGCTCTAAAACATTGTATTTAATTAAAGCTGTTTTCATTGTTTCCTACTCCATCATCTGATTATTTTGGTTTGGCTGCATCAGGCCACCCTTAACATATAGCTCGGCATACTCTTGGTCATAGCCCAAATCCTTACGTAAGAACTGGATCGCCGCCTCTTCAGAGAAACCCACTTCTTTTAGCTGCTGAAACACCTGCAGCATGGTTGAGGACGCCACGGCCTTACGCTCTTTCGTCTCTTGGATTTCACGTTCCAAGGCAGTCTGGGCACCGACAAAGTTAATCTCAAACGGCCGCTCACCCTTCTTGAACACCCCACCATATTTATGCTGGCAATGCACATCAATGATGTCGTTAATCAAATTAGTGAGCCCTTGGCGAATCAATATGGCCCGCTGGGCGCCCTGGGCCGACACCCTGAAAAAGCCGCCATCGCCCAAGCCACCGGATAAAATATCCGCGAACCCAAGCATGGACAGGTCTTGGCCAAGCGACGCAGCCAGCATTTTGGCGTACAGCATCACGTCATCGATGTTGTAGCTATTGGCATTGGTGGCGCCAACCGAGCCGCCTTGGTCCACAGCCACAAGCTGTTTCTCATTAAAAATGGGCACGATATGGGTAATTTTTTCGACAATCGGCTCGCGTTTTTTAATGGCTTCAGTGGCACGGTCTTTGGAGGCTTTCAGAACACCGGTGATCGCATTAAAGAAGTCTTTTTGCTGCCGCGCCGTCATGTCTTCCATGTTCAGGCCCAGAATATTTTCCCGAATAGAGTCTAAAATACGGCTAGAGTTAAGGCCCACCAAGGCATTTTGCAGCATGAAGAATGGCCGCTCTGCGTCTTCACAAAAGCTGCCGCCAATCGTCGCTGGCAATGGCAAATGGTTGGCAGGATCATCGTCCAAGATATTGCTTTGCCAGTGGTTATGCAGCATTCGCAACTGAGGCACAAAACCCATACGTGGCATTTTTAGCCGTGCAATCTGCATGTTTGTCATCGGCACTGGCCGCTTGGCGTCAATACTCAGGTGGTAGCCAGCATTCACCCCCGCAATTTCAAAAGGCTGCACCAGCGGCGGCAACAAAAAGTCCGACACCTCAATCTGAGTGATGCCTACTTTAGCCTTGCCATACAGCCTGGCATAAGAATCGCCGTAGCCCGCCGCCCAGTACGCCAGCTGGTAGGCACAGCGGTTAATCATCGGCAGCAGGACCTTCTGGATGTCCTCTACGACCTTTTTCTCATTGCTTAATAGGTTGGGTCGCTCTTCAATAAAAACGACCTCGCTCGTCGTTTCGTTAGCGCCCAGAGACTGAGTGATATGCAGCTTCAGTGCTGTCGAAATGATCGGATCACCAATCATGTATGAATAGATCTGGTATATCGCCATTCGTGAGCGCGCCGGCGTTTCCTGAGATGATAGCATTTGGCTAATCGTCACCGTATCCATCTGCGAACCTGTTCGATACCCAGCCTGCTCTAATTCAGGCGCGGTCGAATACTCAAAAGGCTCACCATCCATGCCCACAATCGTTGTTTTCTTCATGTGAAATAACCCAAATTAATTGGGTTTATTATGAACAAAAGGGAACCCCAATTTACTTGTGGTTCCCTTTATATAGAGACGTCAGTGCTATACTTTTTTATTGCCATCATCAACTGATAGTTTCACCACAGCTGCCCGCCATTTTTGCAGTAGCTCACTACCGGCAGCGCCGCTGATACAGACAATGACCAGCTGTAAAAAATTATCTTCAATTTGCCATCTGCTGGATGCCTCAGTCGCAAAAAACGTGACTGTCGCCACAAATGAGCTGATCACCAGGTTATAAACCCACAACTTTTTAGTGCTGGTGACGTAATTCTTTTGGCTGCTCAATGTAAAACAAATTTGAGCGACGCCACCAAAGATGCCACCAATCAGGTTAAAGCCATAATCAATCAAAACATCACCACTCATCAGAGCTTCGTTTAGGCTTTGGGCTCTGGCCAAGCTGGGTGCCGCAAATAAAGCATAAACCAAGGCAAGGCTAATATAGGACAACCAACGAAATTGGTTTTCTTTTAATCGATGCAACATACGTCATCCTTGTGTCTATTTGCTTGGTTGACGACAACGCTTTCGTGATACCAAAAGATTGCCCCGATGACGCTTAAAAGCCCCGTAAATATTGACAGCTCCTGCCACCCTAAAATACTCAAGCGATTATCAATTACCTGGTAACAAAGCCCTAAATAGCAAACAACTGATGGGGCATAACCCCATGGCCGCAATTTATTGCCCAGTGCACATAGCTTTTCCATGATGCGCCGGTGGCGCCCTAAAATGTTGTACGTGCCAATGACGACATCGAGTAAGAAAATAACCGATGACACAAACAGCACTTTCAACGAGACCTTTACAACCAAGCCTTGAGTGACTAATTGACTGAGCGCGCTATCACTCAAAAACACACCAGCAATGACGGTATACATGGCCAGCAAGCCATACGCTGCCCTCATCAAAAATAAACTCATGCTCAGCTGGTCTCTGAAACGCTTTTTACGATTCAACATGTGGTGCCCTTAATAAAATTTGAACTGATGCTAGAAATTATAAAAGGGCACAACCCTCACGATTGGTAGTGTTCTCTAATTACGTATGACAAAAAGCAATCTAAAGCTGGCCAGTGTGATGCTATAATCCTGCATCAATAATTTAACTATAAACTTAAATGAAAATCTTCATCATCAACCTTGAGCACCAAACAGAAAAACGCCAGTTCATGCAGGAACAGTTAGACCGCCTTGGTCTTGAGGCTGAGTTTATTGCTGCTGTTAATGGGAAGTCCATGTCTGCTGATCAATTAAGAGAGGCTGTGTATAATTACGACGACTGCTGCTTAACTGCTGGTGAAGTGGGCTGTTCTCTAAGCCATATTTCTATTTATAAAAAAATGGTTTCTGAAAATATTAAACACGCCCTAATTCTTGAGGATGATGCACTTCTAAGCGATGACCTTCCTAACGTACTTACTTCTCTAGAACTAAAAGGTATCAATCACAAGCCTCATGTTTACCTACTTACTTCGCCACAATGCTACAACGAATTAAATCCTACTCAAATTTACGGTAACTACCAGTCTTTTGAACTCTTAGATGCGTGGAATGCTCATGGCTATGTAATGAATATCAAGGCCGCTTCAAAAATGGCTAAAGCTCTTAGCCCTATATTCCTAGTAGCTGATCACTGGAAACACTTTAAGCATGCTGGCTACACAAATATTAGTTGTATAATTCCCGCGCTTGTTTCTGACCATGACCCTGACAAAATAAAATCCGACTTAGAAGCAGACCGGTCTCTAGTGGAGCAAAAAAGGGATGACCATTATCAAGCCATAGCCAAAAATAGCATCCCTTTTTATCAGTACCTTAATTACCACCTTAAACGCATTATCAAGAAACCTATAACCAAAAAAAAATGGCTTTAACTCTTTGCCGTAAGTCCCCGCCGTTTTAATGGATGGGGACATTTTTAATCCAGCTTGGGGATTTCTTCTGGATGTTCCCATCGATTTAACGCAATCCGAAAACGCTTTAGATCTTTAAGTCGTTCAACCTCTTCTGGCGTAGCCTCATCTAAATCAACAGCATCCTGTAATGGCAAAATATCTCGATCGCACTCAGCACGAAGAGTTGCCACTCTTTGAAGAGCTAAGTCCTTGTCACTATCAGCCAACTCTTCATCTAGCCTAACTTTTGCGGACTTGCTAATTTCCCATTGCATGGTATTAACATTAAATTTATGGTATTTGCTTGGGTACTGCTGATATGCCAAAAATTGATCCTTAGTCATCTCGATCATATCATCTGTAATCAACATATCTTGAGAGCCGTCTGACTCAAATCCAAATACCTCGGTTGTCTCTACATTAATAAAATGTTTCATGATCTCAATTCCCCCCAGCTTTTAATACCGTTCGCGTTCGATTGTTTATGTACCGAATAGGTCACTCCTGCTGGAACCACGAAACTGATGCTTAACCACTCATTCCCATCTTGTATTGGGAATGATACCCCACCAATGTTATATGACCCGGTATTGAAGTCACCACTAACTGTTACCATTATTGGTTGTCCTGTCGTATTTGTATAAGTCACACCAAGGGATCTACTTTCTGTTACGTTTTGCCATTTTTGCCCAACACCAAGCAGATCATTCGTTAATGCGACGGTGCCCGTTTTCTTAGGAAAACTATTTACAAACTGCCCAGCAGAATTCCCATCTTTTCTAACTTGAATAATGGCCGCAGTGCCATTTTGATTAGAAAACTGGATGCGAGACCCGACCGCTGTGGCGGCCATTGAGGGGATATCAATGCAAAAACTGCCCCAATTTGCATTCACATACATAGATGTTTGTGACGTGATGCCTTGGAAAAGAGCATACCCATTCGGGGCGAATTCAAATACCGACTGATCCCCTGTCACGTAGTCCTCTTTGCGTGCCTTTAATGACATCACGCCACGGCTATCTGCTTCAAACCACCATCTACGACCCAAAGTATCCTCACCGACAGCTATATTCTGAAGCTGGAGGCTAGTAAAATTACTATTGCTTGATCCATTCTCGTTAGTAACGGTTATTCCACTAGGTACGATGCATCCGCCACCGGTTGGCAGCCCGAGTACAGTTAAATCAGGAACAACCAGCGGCCCCGTCATTATGCCGCCAGCCTTCATCAACGCCGCATTGGCCACGGCCAAGATCGCTTCATTTAATGCTTTGCCCTGAGCCGCTGTGAGGGCTTGGGCGGTACTGGTCCCTGTCAGTGTATTGTTGAGCTGCACGATGCCTGCGGCAGCCGTAGTGGCCTTGGTGATCGCGTGGGTGTGCCCTGTCACGGTTACTGAATTGGTTGAGACGCTGGTAATGTTACCTGGCAGGCCTAATGTCACCGTAACATCACCCGTTAAGGCGCCCCCGCCAGTTAAACCGTTACCAGCGACCACCTTGGTTTGCTTAGGAGCAGCATTATTGGCCACCATGCCCACAGCCCCCAGCGCCCACTCGGATGCAACCTTGTCTTTTGCCGTGCCATCGGTTTTATGAGAAATATCGCTGTCGTTTAAATACTTGTCCCACTTACTCCACGCACCGTTATAGCAACCACGTGAATAAATCCGACCAGAGTTGTAAACCATGTATAGCTGGCTGACGATTGAGGTGTTGGGGCTTGCTAAAACAATTAAGGTACCGGCCAACGTTAGGGGGTAATTGAGCTCTGGTTTGGCCTGAACGTTAGCCGTTTGCATGTAGAAGCCCATGGACTTAAGGTCATTTAGGTCTGTCCCTGATGTACCCAGTGGAGTGGTTTTCATGTTACGAATGTCGGCCCAATCTACGCCATCAAGGCGAACCCAGACTGGAAGAGCACCATTATTAATGGTGCCACAATAGCTCCGCGGAACCTCAGATCGATACGACGTTATAAAAACAAGGCCGTCTTTATCCGAGGCTCTCTTAAACCATATATGCCATATAGTACCGTCAGAGGTCTCACTTTTTGGTTTGCTTGCCTGAGTAAGCTTAGCCATAACGTCGTCGCCGTCTGCATATAAATCTAAGATATTTAACATCGGCCACGAAGAAGATCCACCAGTTGCCTTGGTAAAATCCTTTGCTTTAATAATCTGATCTGGCTTTTGCCAAACACCATTATTTTTTAGAATTTCATAGGATTTGCATGAACCTGTGGCATATGTCCATACCATTTTGCTATATTTATCATTACTACTTGAGTGGTGCGTTACCTCCACATATGCCGCAGTTCTCCCCTCTGGGGTCATGGGAAGGAATGTAGCGTCCGAATCCAAGCAGTAATATTTACCATTCGCTGGATTACCAAATAAGTAAGCTAAAGTCTGTAATTTAGTAGCACTGTAACCCTGGTTGTCCAAAATATCATTCACCACCTTCACGGCTGTACCAGACGCAATATTGGTATTAGTGCCCTTAGATGGATCAGTAATCAGCTCTGGAAGGCCTCGGATGGCACTCCAATCACTACCAGTCACTTCGGCCCAGCCCTGTAGCTTGCCAGCCACAACGTTGCCCTGCCACTTGCGAGGATTCTTCGCACTGTATTCCGACAGCTCAATCAAATAGGCATTGTCAGTGTAATTACGGCGATTCACATAGAAAAAGATGGCATTGGTAAGAGGGCCATCAGTCAACCGACTCAAAGCTGAAGCCTCTTTAATGCTTAAAATAGATACCGCTGTTGAGTAATAAGTGACCTTAGACGTCCACACCTCATCCTTAATCACTTGAGCAATATTATTGGCCAACGTGCTTAAGGCAAACTCCGTGGCCACCATGCGCTTACTGGTGCCATTGATGACGTTAGACAGGTGCTTCTCAGTCAGGAACTCTAGCCAAGGGCTGGCAACTGATTTAAATATGGTCTGGCCATAAAAGCGATTATTGGAATTGGCCCCAGCAAAATTAAGCCCATGACTAGCACTCCACTGCGAGTGAATCATAGCGTCACCACTTTGAAGGCCAGGCCAGCCATCTTTGACACTAGATGTCGCGGCATAAAATCCTGACATAATGGCCTCGGCCACTGAGTTCATTTTTTTACCATCACCCGCAATACCCGAATCATTCAGCCGGCGTGTCACGTCCCCCACTGCCAGCTCACTGGCCACAAGGTCTTTGGCGGTACCATCCACTTTATGAGAAATATTCGCCTTCTTGAAATACTGCGGGTGGGCTTCTGGATCATCAATGTGGTGCTCTAAAGCGGTCAAAGCCAAGTCTTGGCTATTGTTCTCAATGATCGTCACGGTGTTCGCATCAAAGGTATCGAACGTTAAGTTCCACGACAACACGGTGCGCTTAGAGGGGTTCACAAAGTCGATCACACCACCATCTTTTCGCTTGATGGTACAGAACACCACGCCAGAAACCCCATCAATCAGGTTCACCTGGTCAATGCTGTACTCTTGGTCCTTTGAAAAAATGTTGATGCGAATGCGAATTTGCTGGGGCCCAATCACGGTGCCAATCGTGTTAAACGTGCCCATGGTTTTGCCCTTCGACAAGACGACCGCCTTCGTAATTTCAACCCTAAAGCCATTTTTATCCTTAGGGTTATTGAGCGCGGCGACATACCCGCCATCGGTAATTTTAACTACTAATTTTTCTTCTGGTTTTTCGTTTTTGCTCATCATGGCAACCTAAAATAAATGTAAATCCATCGTTACGGCTCAGTCGAGCCATACGCAAAATTAATTGAGCTCACCGGCGCACTAAATCCAAAGGCAATCGTTGTATCAAAGCCAATGCTTCTAAAAATATCGGTGATAAAAAGTCGTGCAGGCAAAGTGCTGTCTAGATTTCGAGCAATGTCAGCAGGAAACTCTGTCACTTCTTCAGACAATACTAACTGGAGCCGAGAGGTCAGAAAGTAGTCGTTCGCATTAAGACCCGCTCCCTCAATTTCGGCTAAGGTCTTCAGCTCTGATGGGTAAACCCCACCCTTTTTTTGCCATAGCTGATTGATCTCAAAATCACTGCCCCAGGTCACGGTAAGAAAGGTTTTTAGAAACCCAAGCCCCCTTTTCCCATTGCGGTATTTGTAGGCCAACAACAGGTATCGAAGCGATTCGCTAGACAGCACGCTGGAATTAAAATTACCAATGCCGTCATGAATCAACGCCTTGGTTTGAATGTTGCTGGTCCCAAGAAAAGGCGCACCGGTGACGTTGACGTCGCGGGCACGCGGCTCAAGGTGCTTCTGGTACAGCAGGATCATCAAGTTTTTCAACTCTTCTTCTAGCTGGTCATGTGAGTGAGAGTGCGCCAGTGGCAATAACGCTTTCATGGCTAGCGCTCCCACATCAGCATTGGCTCATTCTTCACGGTGACGGATGCACTATCGACATACTGAAATACCTCAGGCAAATTGCTGCCCACCTCTTCAATCGTCAAATACAGGTCACTGGTGCCATCCGATAGCTCATACACGTTTTCACGCAGCCCCTTTTGAGTCTCTTGCCAGTTGATTCGCCGGCCGCCCATCTTGGCCCAAGAAGAATCGCGGCCGTACTCGCCAATCAACCACAGTTTGACCTTGGCCTTAACCGCTTCGGCATCATGCAGCGGCGACAGCCGGAGCTTCACATCGATCTTGATGGTTTTTTCAGTGGCCTTCACAAATTTAATGGCGTAAGAATCATCGGCACGGCCAATGACTCTAGTGATGTTGGCCTGCGCTTCGGCCACGCTCATGTCGTCCTTGATAAACGCAACAAAAAGCTTATTGATGTTTAAAACATCAGGCTTTCTAACCAATTCCTCAACCCGCTCATTCCAAATGGACAAGAACACAAAAGGGTTTAGCTCACGTTTAACTAAATAGGCAAACTCACCCAAATACACTGCGTTGTTGTTATAGATAGAGGGGTATTTGGCCATCTCACGCATCTGCGAAATGCTTTGTGGCATGGCGCCTTTGGCCACAATGTCCCCCGAGAAGGCGCGCAAGTTTTTCTCTGACACGTCTTCGCTGGCATACTCAAAGGTCAGTTCACTGCCGCCCTCAAGCCCAATATCACCACCCGTAAAGTAAGTGATGATTTTCAATTGCTCGCCAATCTTGGGCACATAGCCAAACTTATTCATCAGGCCAAATGTCACATGCAGACGCATGATTTCATCCACACCCAAGTGGTAGCAGTCAGTTTCGGCACCAATGTTGTTAAAGTCCTCAATACGCTTTAGGGTTTTGCCACCATCAACGCGGACCACATCCACACCCAGTAAGTACTGATTGGCACCAGGCTCTGGCACGTCCACTTGGTAAAACGATTTGTAGGCGGCTACTTCATGCACAAACTCGGACTGCTCCCGTTGTATGGCCGTCACCGTTTTGACCTCATGTGGCCCGATTGTGGCCCCGTCACGCACCACCCACACCCGACTTTTGTTGTCCAGTAAACGACGGCCAGCTGAAATAGTCACAGGCACGTCTTCCTGATTGCGGATATTGATTTGGTAAACGGGCGCTTGGCCAAAGGGCAAGATGCCCTTAGCCGCGGCATCAGCTAAAACCATTGAGTCTCGGGCCTTGGTCCATGGCTCCGTTTCAGCCAGCCCGATTTGCATCGACAACATGCCCAGCATCTGAGCCATGGCGCCAAATTGCTGGGTGATCGTCACATCACCAATAGCGATGCGCTCGGCTAATGCGGGGAAGTTGGCCAGCTCGGCCATAGCCGCATCATAAAAATCTTTTTTCTCGTACAGGTCGCCCATAAAAAAAGCCCAATAATTTGATATTGGGCTCATCGTAGCTGAGTTTATGGAATGAAAATTTAACCGTTCCCTAACCTATGGGATAGGTCCGTACTTTATCAAACAGGGCGATATGCAGGTGCTTCGCATCGAATTTCTCATCATCAATATAAACGGCCACCGCACCTTCTGGTGCACTATTTAATGCCGGTATGTCTTGACGCATTTTAGCGATGATCGCATTGGCGTCAGCGGTGCTCATGGGGCGATGCAGATACTGCTTAAAATCCACCCCGTAATTTGAACCTAGATAGCCATTTTGCTTGGTCCCCATCCAATGGTCTATTTGGCCAAACAAAAAATTAGTGATGCCATTATCCATGGTGTCCCCTTTTTACAGCCAGTGCGGCATAAACGTGTCGCTCTGTACAAAGCGCAGTGGCACCTCTTCTAGCCCTTGCTCTGAGCGGCCAAGATCGTTCTGCATCCCAGCTACACGCATGGTGTAGACCTGATCATAAAACTGCTTATAGGCGACGTTGGTGCCGTACACAATGCGCACATCAAACAAGTAATAATAAGGCGGCATCACTGTGCCATCACTTGGCGTCGTGTAAGATGCCTTGCGCGTGACCCACTCTTTAATGATGCCGTCGGCGGTATCCATCACGGTCAGGTTTAATTCAGAGCGTGCCGACGTATTGATCACATCCAATTCACCGGACCCGATCTGCACCGTTTCGCCGCCAATATCAAAAGCATTGACCGATAGCTGCGTGGTAAACAGGTTGAATAAGCTACGGTTGCCGTCAGCGCCCTCAACGGGCCCGCGGCCAGATCGGTCATTGATCTGCAAAACATAGAAGTTTTTACGTGCCAGAGTATCAGCCTGCACCTCATCAATGATTTGCTTCATGTCACTCAAAGACAGGCCACCAGCAAACATTAGGGCATCACGGTTGATGCCCTGATTGCCAAAAATATTTAGCCCCAAGCCGCTTAAAACATCTCTGGTGCCATCCTCAAGCTTCTGGTCAACACCAGACGCCCATATTTGCGCCGCGCTGCTGATCCGCTTCGATGCCTCATTGGTGGCCATGCCAATGGCGGCGCCGGCAACCTGTGAACCAAACTTACCCAGCGCCGAATCACCCAGTAAGCCGGCAACCCCTTGGCCTAAGCCTTGGCTCAACCCACCCAACAAGCTGCCACCAAGGCTAGATAGGCCACCAACGGCACTCGATACTGGGCTAGGTTTGTAGATAGACATAAGGCTCCTTAAATCGTCGTGGCCAAAACACTGAAGGCCAGCTTGCCCAAACGTTCATCCCGATAACGCTGGATGTCCGCTTCAATTTCCGAGCTATTGCGACCAAATGGATCATGAGAGTGGTTTTTGCTGGCCTCCTGCAAGAGTGCCCCCTCTTTCTCACAAAACAGCTCAGCCAAAACCTTGATGACGCCCCAGTCAGACACATGAATGACTGAGGACTCATCAATAACCACCACCTCACTGACCAGCTGGGCCACACCAGCATCATTTTTAACAATCCGTTGGTGTTCTTGCGCTAAATTACCGCGCGCCTGGTATTCCGCCACGGCCTTAAGAAACAGCTTGGCTACCTGACTAACCGGCAATAGATTGGTTACATGATCCTCGGTGTAAGCTTGGGCCAACTCTTGGATGGTTTTACCGGCCATGGCTAGATATTGCCTTTCTCACTGCCAAAACAATGGTAAGCAATCTGGCCATTAAACATCATCAAACCGGTACGGTTTTCAACGTCAATTTCGGGCGGCTCGATGCCAAACAAAATCCCGTGCGTACATTCCCATTTATGAGTGTGTTTTTCAGGCGAGCCCATATACACAGTGAATGAAAAAGTGGGCCGATTATTAATCGCTCGACCTTTGGCAAGCTCTTCATGGAACCGGGTTAAATGGCCAGCCACCGTTTCATACATGGTGAGCTGATGAGTAAAATCAGTACGTGGCAATGCCTGAGTATGAGTCATGACACCACCCACAATCGGCACGTCAATCTTTTCCTCTGGGGCAATCACCGGCAAAGCAAAACCTTTGGTTAAAACCATCAGGCCCTCATAGCCATGAATAACCATTGAGTATTCACACGACAGCGCCAGCTGCCCCAGCGCATCAAGCTGGCTAATGGCCCGTTTCTGTTCTTTAATATCAAACATTGTTAATCCTTTATTTAAATAATGATGATGCCGCGTTGACCACATCGCTAACCAAACCACCAAACATGCCCTGCTGTGCCGCCATATAATCCTTAGTGTCCCAAGACTGATGAGACCCTAAAGCGATCTGCACCGTAGCAAAAACATCACCCATGGGGCTATACGGGTTCACCAATGGCCGGCTAATGTTCTCAATAACCAAAGGCTTGTACGTCACACCCTTGTACGTTAAAGCAACATAGCCTGGCGCCTCCGATGGAAACAACAAACTCACCACGTCTTTACTTTGAACCGCCCCTTGAATAAAGCCATCAGCAAGGCTTTTGGGGTAAGCCATGGCAATCAGCTGATTGATTGGGCCAACCACTTCACTAATTGGGTCTTGGTAGGCCCGAAACACCAGCGTGCCACTCAGCTTCAATGGGGCGTTACCAGTAAACACTTGCCGTGAGTTCAGCTTAGTGATCCCCGTCCGGCCCTGCCCTTTCTGAAACAGGTCTTCAAGGTACTGAGTGCCTTTGGCTAACATGCCCTGCTGCTCTTCCTGCCCACCCTCACCATTCGCGGCCACCTGCTTTAACACCTGGATGGACTGAACCATAGAGGCTGACTGAATGGCCGCGGCGATGGTGGGATGCTTGGAATCGCTCGACATGTTCTCAAACGCAGACTGCCAGTTAAATTCCTGTTCAAAATTGAGTTCTTGAAAAGGTGCTGACACACCACCGATGGGGTCCGCTATGCCATCAACGCTGCAAGGGGCAATGTTGCCGATTAAATCAGGATGTAATGAGCCCCAGTTGGACGAGACGGATAACTGCTTGCCCACCATTTGAGTCACGCCACCAATAATCTGATCTACCCAAGCCATACAATGCCCCCTTTATGCTGACTACAAACCAAGCGCGCTACGCTTACGCATAGATCGAGCACGACGCGCTCGGGCACCGCCACTATGTGATTTACGTTGCGCCTTACCAATGGCCACTTTCTGCTTACTGCTCAGGCGTACACGGCCAGAAATGCGCTTGCGAATCTTGACCTTTTTGCCGGCACGCACCACGATGCGTTTTTTGTACACCGCATCCATCGTGGCACCATCCAATACAGAAGCATCACTGTCGTCATCGAACGCAAAGCCATGGATTTCATCGCCGACAGCGTCTTCACCGTCAGGCAACAAATTCAGCAGCAAGTCACGGACACGCTCGGCAGCATCATCGTCAGCGTCATTGATTAAGGCATCAATGTCTTCGTCTGATACGCCTTTCTTGGTCAAGCACTCGGCCGCCAGCTCATAGCCCATGTTCAAGATTTTGGCTTCATCGTCGTCGATTTCACCGTCTTTATTGGTGTCACACAAACCGATAAACAACGCATCCAGACGATCATTTAGGCTCTCACCATCGTCCAAATCATCGTCCACAGTTTCGGCCCACTCAGCCATTAACGCAGCCACGCTCAGGCGTAGATCAATGATTTCGTATTGAGAGGCGGCGTCCGTAGCCGTCACCTCCACGCCATCAAATACGGCGACTGCTTTTGGTTTTGCTACTGGCGCCGCAAACGCATTGCGCGCGCCTAATAGAAAATCATCCATTGTCTTTTCCTTTACTTTCTAGAAAACATGTTTTGAGAACCCTTGATGACACGAACCACACCATCAAAAGCCAGGTTAATCGTCCAGTCCATCTGGTCGTCTGGGTAGCGATCATTTGGGAATACTTCATAGCCATAAGGCGCACCGCCCAAGTTGACGCTTTCCACCAGCCAATTACTGGCAAAGGCACGATCGCACACGGCTCGAATTTCACGCTCCATCAACACCAGCGCTTCACTCATTGGTTTTTGCAACAAGCTTTTTGAGTAGCGGCCAAGATAGTCTTGGAACCAAATCGACATTTCGGACACGCTAGACAACTTGCTGATGCCTGATTTCTTAGCCCCAGACAACGAGTCTTCCCAGACATAGCCGCTACCATCGTGGTACTCAGAGTAGATGCAAGGATTGATCTTGGCCTCGGCCAACAATGCCAATTCTTCGTCTTCTGGATGGTAGGTCTGTTGAAACTGGCTACCAGACAGGTAAAAGTCTTTACCGGCCACGGGCTGATTCAATGGAGACATACCGTGCCCATTAGTGATTGAGTTGCGGGCACACGAGTAGCCGACCTTTTGGCCAACGCTCGACAAACGCACCACACCCGATACACCCGTTGGGTCTTGGCGCTTAATCGGCGTCCAAATCCAATCGCAATACATGCCGCCCTGGGCATCAAATTCAAAGTTGTTTTCAACCCATGCCACCGCAGCCTCTGGCGACAAATCACCCGACACTTCTTGGAACATTTTGCGGTTGTATTTCTGCGCCGTTTCAACCAGGCCACTGACCAACACAATGACTTCGCCTTCCGACATAATGTAGCGATACGGAATGCTGGTTTTACCAAGCTGAGTGGCCGCGGCCTGATAGTCTTCATTGGTTAAGGTGCCATCATCCACAAAGGCCACGATGCCGGCGCCAACCTTACCTTTGGCCAATGCATCACCTTCTGCCACCAACGGCGCTTTGCTGACTTCAATCTCAACCATATCGGGATAAAGCTTTTCAACCACATCACCAATAAAGGCCGAGTTGTTTTGCTCATCGATGGCGCCGTAGTCAGTCGAGCCTTCAAACTCATAAAGTACATCGCCCTGATCTTTTTCAATGCCCTTGCTGTTGTAATAGCGTTCACGCACCACTACTTTCAGCCAGTCTTTGGTTGCACCTTGGGCAATTGACACGTACACGCCCTCATTGATGCAGTCAGCGAACTTCATGGCCATGAGCCATTTGCTGTCCCCTGCATCAGGCAAGTCTTCTGAGGTTGTCAACACATCCTCAGAACCATGATTCAAGACCACCCAGCTGTTCACCGCGGCTTTACTGGCCAGACGCATCACTACGGCCGCAGCCGCACCGGTACGAAAAGCGTCAAAAATTTGAATGTAGGTTTCATTTGAGCGCGACAAGCGAATAGACTTGGCCACGCCCAGCTTTTGCTTCAGCTTCGATGACAGCACCAAAAAGGGCTTATCAATACGACCACGGCTAAACTGACCCACTGTCGCCAGTGTCTGGTCGCCCAGCTGTGGCAGCATTCGATCGGTTCGGTCCACTGGCATGTTGATTTGCACACCAGACGCTTGGCCAATCACCTGCCGCTTATAAATTGTTTGAGCCATGCTATGCCCCTTCCAACTCTAAAATAATGCCCACACCAGCTTTCCAGCTGTTCAGCACACGCAGTTTTGCGATGTTCAACTGAAACTTATTGAGCTGATCAGCATTGTCAAACTTAACGGCAGCAGAGCCACCAGATTTGATAAAGCGACCTGGCTGTTTGCCCAGCTCTGGAAACGCACAATCTGAAATGGTCAGGTTGTGCACTGTGCCCGTGACGGGGAAGTCCACTGTTTCAGCTGCTGCCGTAGCCTCTTGGTCGCCGCCACTTTCGCCTTGACCATCAGCACCACCTGCTTCAGCCGCTGACTTTTCTTCGTCCAACACCTGGTCGGTACCGGCGCCGCCTGCGAATTCATCAACAGACTGTTCTTGCTCAGCATCAACTTGCTCATTTGAGGCATCAGCACCGCCAGCTTCAGCAGCAGCTGGGGCCGGGGCTTGGCTTTGTTGGTACTCTTCACAAGCGGCCACAAGAGCCTCCATGCTGGCATTTTTGCGAACAGACACACCGACAGACGCCAAAAAATCACGATATTCTTGTTCAGTTTCTGGCACTTTGGTTTCTACGCTTTCACTTACGTCAGCCACCGGCGCCGGGGTTTCCCCCGAGCCAGCAACGTCAGTAGTGAGCTGTTTATCTAATTCAGACATAAAGCCCACCTTTCTTTTAGTAAACTACGCTGATCACAGAAGCGGCCGCGGCAGCTTGAGTGTGAGGATTCACGGTGCCCGCTAAAGCCTGGAAGTAGAACTGACCACTTTCGCCACTTTGATTGGCGGCAATTGGGGTGACGCGAATACCCAGTGAGTCACCAGTGATGTATGGGTTAGCGCCCACCTGCTCAGAGCGGCCGACACACAAGATGTCGAAGCCAACTTCTTTTTCTTCTTTCATGGTATTGGGAATGAAATAAACTTCGTACTTACCTAAGTAAGTCCCCAAACGGAAAATGCCTGGGCGGAATGGGATACCTGACGGCTGGAATACTTCGGCCGGCATTGAGGCGAATTCAGCAGCGCCCTGCTCGCCCACGTAAAGTACGCTTACGCCATTTAGATTGGTACGGCTGACCATATCCATATCAACCGCAGTTAACTGGAAGTTAAAGTCACGCCACACGCTTTCACGCGAACGCTCATTAAGGCGATTGGCCAAATCCATTTTGAAGTTGTAATTGAAGTTTTTACCGATGCGGTACATAGACTTCACCGCATTGAAATGACGCTCTGCACCAGATTGGGCACGCAATGCATAAAGACTTTCTGCACCCTGGTCTAAGCGAACTTCACTATTCCATTGGTGACGTGCTTCTTCAGTCGCCACATAGAAGCCAGTCATGTACTTAGCACGGATGGCATGGTGCTCAGCATAGGCTTCAACACGAGGGCGTTTGTCTTTGAGTTTTTCATGCTCAAAGTCAACTTCAGCTTCAAACACAACAGAGTCAAAGGCTTCCAATGCCGGCGTAAACGTGGCGTCAATCTTGCCGGTTTCACAATTTGCGACAGCTGATACAGAAATCGCTTTACCTTGGGGAAGCTTGATGTTGCCAGAGAATGTTGATACCAAAGTGCCACGACTAGAGGCCGTTGGCGCAGAAGCGACAATAAAGCCATTCACCAAAACTTTGATCAACGATGGCAAGATGGGCGAGCCAGTAGCATCACCCACAGACAGCTTGATGGTGCCTTCGTACTTCGCATTATCAGTAGTTTCTGCATCGACATTGCGGGTACCGCCCATAAAGGTCTTACCAGCATTACGACCATCTAATGACTCAAAACGATCGTAATCGCCCGTAGCACGCTGGGCACGATGACCGGCCAAGATGATGCGGCCTTCTAAGCCCTTATCCATGGCGATCTGGCCACCAAAGGGAATGATGTCAGCGAAAGCACGGTAAACCGCAGTAACAATACTGGACACAGACATAGCTCCACCTGATACGCTTGAAGCATCATCCAAGGTAGCGGTATAGCTGCTGTCTAAACCGATTTGGCTAGCGTAGTCTTTGTCTACGCTGGCCAAGTTAGAACGAATGGCACTATCCATCACCCAGTAAGGTGCGGCGTGGCCGTGTTCACGCTCATAAAGCGCAGCACCTTTAGCCACTGCATCCATAACGACAGCGGCAGTAGAACGATCAGAACCGCCATAATTGATGGAATCAGGCAAAGCCGTCAGCAAGGTGCCAACGACGCCTGATTCAGAACTCGCTAATTGATTTTCGATACCCACGCTGTCAAACGTTGCAACAGACGCGGCACCGCCAGCATTGAGTGCTGCAGCAATACCTGCCTTTAGCACGCGGGCGGTGGTTTGTTGATCTGCGGGATTTGCAGAAATAGCCTTAGACATATGTTGTTCTCCATAAAATTAACAATCACAAACTGATTACAGTACTGCAGTGAACGTATTCTCATATGGATTACAAGGGGCTTTTTGTCGCGTTCCCTACCTGTGAAAAGATGTAAAAAAACCACCCCAAAGGGTGGGTTATTCATGAGCACAATTACCTCAAAAATGGCTTCTCCGTATTAATTCTCCAAGCCATATACTGTTCAAATGAAACCATGCTGACAGTTTCTGACACCCACTTCCTTTATTCTTTGTCCATTAACAACACCCTTAACTTAAAGGAAAAGCCATGTCTACTATGACTCTTTATACTAACCCCCATTCCCGTGGAGTAACAGTTTCTTGGATGTTGGCTGAATGTGGCCAAACACACGAATACATACCTTTGGCATTCAAAACTGAGATGAAATCAGCTGAATATTTAAAATTGAACCCCGCTGGCAAAGTACCTACACTAGTACATGACGATATTGTTATCAGTGAAACCGCAGCAATTGTTGCGTACTTGGCAGATTTACACCTTGATAAAAAACTGGCACCTTCACTAGACAATCCTTTACGCGGTGAGTACTACAAGTGGTTGTTTATTATTTGTAACCAGTTTGAACCCGCTATGACTGATGTGAAATATAAAATTAAATTGAGTGATGAAATGCGCTTTGCCTTGGGCTATCCCGAGTTAAGCGTATTGGAAAAGCAAGTCACTGATGTTTTGAGTAAGCGTCCTTATTTATTAGGAAAGGATTTTTCGGCGGTAGACATAATGCTTGTAGCCTTACTGGCCGCAGCGAGTGAGTACACAAAAATCATGCCATTAAATGATGTTTTGGCAGCTTACTACCAGAAGGCCATTACTCGCCCTGCTTTTATAGAGGCACAAAAACTGAATACCAATATGGCTAAGGAAATGGGGCTATAGCAAGTAATAAGCTAGGTAAATAAAAATGCTAGTCGATTGGCTAGCATTTTTCATATGACTTGGCTATGAGATGATATAGCCTATTAAATATTCAATAGTCTCTAATAGCGCTCGTCACCTTCTGAATAAATTTGCTGTTCCAAAGGTTGTAGCAAATAAACCGTCGTGCGACTGCCTGGCAAACTGGTCGGTGAAATAACCTTTAATACCTGATAAGCAATAGTCATGTTGGGCAATATTTGGTACACGCGATCATACTTCTGAACCTCAAACTCACTTTCAATGACTGGCTCAATGTTGACCAGTATCTGGCCGTCTGCGTAGGTAAAGCCCTCACCAGCATGTTCTGAACCAGGTAAGCGCTCGGTGTGAAGCATTTTTGCCGCGCCCAATAGATCAATCTGATATTCGGCCTCATCATCCATGCCTAGCTCCATTGCGCCACCAATGGTCTGTGGATCACTGCCGGCGTCCTTCCCCACCTTGCGATATATGGCCACGTCCACTGCATTGATGTGGGCTAATGTGAGCTGACGAACGGCCCTATTTAAAACAGCATTGATTGGGTTCTTCATTACTTCCCACCTTCTAATATTTTTTGAATGGCGCTTACCTGTTCAGCCGACAACTTACCGCTATCCACGCTGCGCTTAATTTCTCGGGCCACGTCTGATGCACTCATGGCTTTAGCCTTGGCTCTGGCCAAATCAGCCGGCGACATGCCGGTGCCAGCGATAGATTGCCCAGCCCCGCCTTTAAAAGCATCTCGAATGTCCGCCGGTGGCACTGCATTTTTACGACGGCGCACAGCTTTACTTGTCCAAGACTCTTTGGCCAACGTTTGGGCCATACTGTCAGCCTGGCGCTTACCGGCCGTTTTGGCGCGGGCCAAGGGCTTTTGTCGGTAGTTCGCCAAATAGTCCTTCATGTACCTGGTAAAAGATGGGGACTTTGTCAACACCAGCATCACACGCAAAGCATGCTTACAGGCGATGCCCTTCGTGTTGGGGTTGCGCACCTTCGGGAAACCAGTCTCTGGCTTACCCTGTGCATACCCACCGACAGAGGCAATGTAGCGGTACCAGAATCGATGCCTGCCACAATCACAGTCAAAACGTATGGCGCCGCGGCTCACTTGATTAGCCAGTTCATTGGTGATGTTGCCACCAGCCAGCGCCGCCTGAAAGTTCAAGAATTCGACAGTAACAATGTGGTGCGAGTCACCGCTTTTATGGCTGGCATTTGTCCTAAAGACAACAGTACCATTTCGATCCTGCCGCACCGGCGCCGCCAAGGTAATTTCATCTTGGCACCGCTTAATGTCGATTTTGAGGCTTTTATTAATGACCGTGCGCGGATGAATGCCACCTTGCACACCCATGCGCTTAAACTCATCTTGAAGGCCTCGCATCGATGCCTCAAAACGCTTTAAGTCCTCAAGCTGCAAGGCCTCAGTCATCGCCCCTTTATCTCGGTTGATCTTGCTCAGCACTCGTTCCGCACGCGTTGGCGGCAAATTAAGCACATCACCAAGGTTCAAAATATTGCCGGCGCCAGAACGTTTGCTGTCGGCAATCTGTTCGCGTTGCTTGACCAGATCAAGCTGGCTTTTAATATTCTGGGCCATCTTAATACAGACTCATACCAGTTTTTTTCTTCTTGCCACGGTTGATGATGGCCACCAATCGATCAGGCGTAAGAAAGCGTCGTGTACCCTCGGTGATCGGCAGATCAACATCAACAAAGCCAACTTGGGCCGCGGTGGCGATCCAGTCAGAGCGGTTGCCATACACAAACTGATTAGTCAGGCTTGGATCAAGCGTCTGTGCCCGCTGTACATCATAGGGAAGGTGTGGCTGATGCGCCTTAGTGTCTTGTGAGGCCGTTCGCATTTCACGGAAGGCAATGGCCACCTGCATAGAATCAATCGCCATGAGAACCCCTTAAAGTTGATTTTTAGACCATGTGATAATAAATGCCATTACTCACCCACATTTAGGCTGTTCCCATGAATGAGCATGAACCCAAACAAATCAACGCGGCCTTTGGCCAATACTCTGGCGGCGCCACATCGGTTCTGGCTCTGATCGACAACATTGATGGCGAAAGTGTTTTACTGATTCTGGGGGAAACTGAGTTTGATTTAACCAGGCAAGAGGATTACGTTTTAATCACCGACATTCCAACATCCAGCAACCGTGACATGCTGTTTAAGCCTGATGACTTTCAAGCTGCTCTGGAGGCATACCGTGAATTAAAAGGAGCTGATGCGATTGAGTTTGATGACGATGCCAAACGTCTATTAATCAACAATAAAATTGAGGTGGATGGCATCAAAGAAAGTGGACGGCTTAACTACAGCATTCAAGAATTGGGGAATGGCCATGTGGCCGTACTGGCCATTTGCCTGTACTTCAAGAAACAGCGCAGTATTGATTCAGCCATGGGCATGGCTGAGTCGTTTATGGGGTTCTTTAAGACCATTTGAATAGGTATGATATTTTGATATCATATCAGACATTATAATCAACCAGGCTGCTATCAAAAATGAGCGAGTTCAGCGCAGAAGAGCAAGGCATCATTGATTTTTTTTTGGACCAATATCAAGAAAACAGAGAATCAAACGAAACAACACAATGGCTCAGTAAAGATCTCAGTAAAATATGTGCCATCATTGTTGCTCCATCAGTTATTAATAAAGACACTTATGACCTTACATTCATCGATCCAGAAAACAAATTTAAACAAAAAATTATTCATCAAATCAAAATTCGTATTGTCACTATTTACTCCACGTTAAAACGATTAGAGCAAAAAGGATTAATTTTTACCAAACCAAGCATCACCTTTACTCGACTACAGAAAGAAAAGAAACAAGACCAAATAATTGACGGCATGTTTGATGAGATGTTTGGGGTTTTTACAGAAATGAATCATGAGTTAGATTATATTTGCTCTATAATTATCCCCTCTGGCGCGCTTTTAGAACTAAAAAGAAATAAATATGTTTCCGCAGATAAAATCGCGCATGAGAAACAAATTAAATATTTAAGACTTCAAGCAATTTTTGCATATTTCGCTTTAGGAATATCAATTATAGGACCAGCTTTCTATTCATTAAAGCCAACTGCCATCACAATCCATGACAAAACACCACCGTTACCCATGGCCATAAATTCAGAAAAAATTGATGCCTTAAACCAAGAGGTCATCCGTCTTGAAGCTAAGGTCGAATCCCTTAAATCTGAGGCCGTCAAGATTCAGGCCAAGCTTTCCAAACCAGACCCAGAAACGAAATAACAAAAAACCGCGGATCAGCGCGGCTTTTTAAACTTTGCAACAAAAGAATAATCCAGATAACTACATTATCAATCATGTGAACTTTATCAATGATAATGGGTAATGAAGTATTGACTTACTATCATGACAATAATATGCCTGGTAAAACTCAAATTCTTTCCTTGAGTGCTCTATACATTTTTTTTCTATACACTTCACAACCTTGATCTTATCTTCTGTTGAAGTATTAATGCCAAATATTAGCCCATGAAGATCTTGAAACTCATAGGTCAAAGTTCTGTCCTCAGGACTAGATAAGTCACGAAACATGCTTGTCAGTATTAACCGATGCTCATTCTCATAGGCCCAATCTTTCGTTTTTTTAACTATATCTCTATAAAAGCTAGCCCAATATGTATCGCGCCAAGCATCTTCATCATTCAATATTGCATTAGCACATATACTTTCTTCATCATTAGAAAAATACCATGTGGAAAGTAGGCCAGGATATGGCAATCTACCTAATGATCTGAAAAAATCAATCTCACCTGCACCATCAACATAATCAATAGGTCTAAACTGAAAGCTACTTCTCTCTGCATAGTTTACTCTTTGATCTGGGTTTTCTTTCCATCTCAGACTTAATAGACTAGAACCATCTTGGCCATCTTGCGCTTCATAAACCAAACAAACACCAGTATGATTTTTAGCATAATGCGCCCAAATCGATGAATTTGCACACTCTGTCATAAAGCAAGCCGTGTACCAGTCTGGATACATTAATTTTTGAATTTGCTCTACGTATAATTTCGGAAAATCCAAAAGCATATAACTTCTAATGCTTAAGTTATTCTTTAGCAAATTATATTTATGCATTAAAGCCTGCTGTTCTGACAAAAACATATAACCTTGAAGCATTTTAGGGCTAGATAATTTAAAGCTTTCCTCCGAATCAATCATTGCTTCGAAATTTTCAAAAAACTTACCATCCAAGATATGTTGAATACCCTTTAAGCTGGCTTCTATCTTACTACTGTCACCACCATTAAAATGACTCTCTAACACCCCTACAGCATAAGAATTAATTGTATTAATATATAAGAGTAGCTCGGATTTCCGTATCACCGTTGATCTGCTTGCTATTTTCTGAATCAAGGTATCAATATATTCATTATTTAAGAAAGTTTCCGATATTTTCTTAAAAGATTCAGCATGCTTAGTAGTTTGAAAATCATCATCTTGCATTCCTAAAAAAACATTAATATCATTTCCAGTTAAAATAGTCTCGCTATATAAAACAACTTTTATGAAGTAATCCTCTAGACAACGAAAATAGTGCCGAAATAAATTTCGCCAAATGATATAGTCACCTTTCCAATAGATGTCTCGAAAACCTTCCATTGGATCATTCAAAGAGTCCGGAGCAGCAAAAAAAATACTTTGCCTCTCTAATTCTTTATACTCTCCAAATAAATTATCAATACTTCGAAATCGATAGAATTTCTTACTCATGTTGTGATCCAATAAAACACTTATAACTTAATAATAAATTAACACTTTTTAGAATCACACAATATACCCGAATCATCATATAATTAATACAACATATACATAACAAAAAAACCACCCGAAGGTGGCCTTTCAATTAATTAGAAGCTAACTTTGCACTTACCGGCATATATAGAAAATCCTGTACCCTCTCCAGGCGCTGATGCGTACTCCGTAATAAGTGTCTCAAACCTGAATATTCCATCCAGCAACCGCTAGTATCATAGCCATGGCTTTCCAGCTGGCGCAGTAAGCTAGCTATTGGCACCTGCCCTCTATAACGCTCACCGTAAAGATCAACTAAGCCTTTATACGTCAACGCCCTCTCCCCGAAGTCATCCTCTAAGATGCTTGCTGGGAATGGTCTCATATCTAACTCTAAGGGCTTTGTATTTGGCTCATTAAATAATGGGTGTTGGAAGTCGTCATCCATAACCTCTCCATCCAATGCTAAATCATAGGCATACTTAACAGCACTAGCCAATTGATCGATAGTCAGCTCTTTTGATGACTCAACTCCAAAGTGGCTATTAACCATTCCATAAGCTGTTGGGTAGTTTATCTTGCGGCGGGCTACTAAAACATTCACAGCGTCTTTTAAAGGTACTCGGTCAGTTGGTGTACTAAGCCGGCTTTCGATATTACTTTGCTCGCCACTCTTCTCAATGATGTCTAATACCCACCGCCGGAACTCTTTTGCTACTGATGTCTTTGCAAACATGGCCACTAAATGGCACCCTCTCAGTGAGAAAACTTTTGTAGTTTGATGACGTAACCCGTTGATTTCCCCGCTGAACGTCAATTTGACGTTCTGTGACATCGATCCTATGAACTCATCCTTGTTACGTTCATAAATCTTGTTCACAGAGTCCTGTCGAGCATAACCGAGTGCCTTGGCCAAGTCAGCAGATGTAATCCAAATTTGAGTTGTATCGCTAGGGTTATTTACAGCATTGAATGACACTTTGTTGAATGTTAATTTTGCGTTCATGATGACTCCTTACTTTATCTACGAGATAAGCCCAAATGGGCGGCCAAGAGGTTCGTAGTCCCAGTAAGTAGGATGGGCGTATTCCCTGACAAGTCAGGTCTTGTATTAGCCACCCTCTCGGCCATAAGAAATCTTTTTTTCAACGAAAGGAATCTATGGACGCAAAAAAATCACACTATCGTGGTGAATAAACGCTACTGGAGGCTACGACACCTCGTGCAGCAATAGTACTAATTTAACTGATGATAGTCAAGGGACGAATATCCCATCTATGTACCCAATATAATTTTCTGAATAATAGGTGAAAATAAATGTTTCTTTAACTCAAAACACTTCAACGAAAATGGATCTATGTCACACATTTTTCTATATATGGTTGCAATAGATTGTTGATTTTGAAAACTTTTAGTTTTATCTAGTAATATATTAATCATTACATTATTCAAAATAACTCTATTTTCTTTTTCTAATCTTTTAAATAAATAGAATAAAGATACTGCTAAGTTTCTATACTCTTCAACTGTTTCGAGTTGAAACAGTAATTGATAGAGTTCTTCATTATTAATTTTTTTATTATTAACCACAGAGCCAATTAATAAGCTATAAAAATAATAAATATTACCTTCCCCATTTTTCCCATTACCCGTGGGGTTTTCATCACAAGCGGATAGTATCTCCTGCACTTTTTCATAAAAAATAATGCATAAGTCTACTGGTAACTCCGAGCATAGCAAGCCATATAATGGACCATACAAAACATCAACATCCTTATCTGACTTAATAGGCTGACTTTGAAATATTTTATCTAATAAGCTGGACATAATTTGGCCAACCAGTTTAAAGTCATTATAATCTTGTTGAATCAAATGCTTAATGACCCTTGAAAAAACTCTATGATATGAATCTATTATCCACTCTCTAGTCTCTTTAGAGGTCCCCATTAAATCAATAGTTTTTTCTAGCTGAGTAACTAACTCAATACTTGTCAGTCCATCAACCTTATCTGTAGCTGCATAATATTGATACCATTTTTGCAAAGATAGTGACTCACAAAAAGTCAAATCGTTATATTCGCCTTGTAACCTATAAAAATAGAATGCATTAAATAATTTATCCCCGCGCTCTTTCTGAATAAAATCGATTAATAGCTCCCGTAGATTAAAATAAAATTCAATTCTTTTTAAATCAGTTAACGTTATAACCATTTCCTCAATTATAGAACCAATAATTCTTTGTGATGGTAGTAAATCTAATCTATCAATTTCTATGATAATAAAATCAATATCGTTTTTTAATATAGACTTTTGAGTTAAAGTCAAAACTGTAAATAATTTAAGAAATTGAGGCTCAGAGGACCATCTAGCGTGTCGAAGTGGAAATTTTTTATTTAAATAAACTTGTTTAACTTTATCTTTGAGGGTAGATATATGATCAATCTCTAACTTATGGCTATTATCTATTAAAAATTCTATTAACTCGATACTACAACGATCCCCGACTAGATTAATAAATTTAACAGGAAGTGAGTCATCAATGTTGTAATTGTTATAAATAGAAACTATCATTTTATAAGTTTCTAGTTTCATATAAGGCTGAAACAAAAAATAAGTATAAAGCATATTTAAAACAAAAGTGTCAAGATCCTTATAATTACTCCACTCTTGTACTTCTAATTCAAGAATAGTACTTTGAATCATACTTTCAATATATTTCGGGATATTATCTAGTAAGCCATATGAGCATGTATCTATTATTGACTTACAAAATATTTGAATTGCAGGCCCTAAAATTCTATTGCCATACCGACCATAAGTTATAATATTATTTTTTTTATGATGTATGTCTTTCCATACTTCATCAAAAATATACTTATAATCAGGTTCAATATCATCTGGTAGTTGCCAAGGGCCTAAACAAGATTTATATTTTTCGGCCCAATCCTCTACTTGTTTCTCACCCACATTATTATTCACAGAATATAGCCACATTTTATTTGATATTAACTTCACATAAGTAGGATACTTATCATAAAATTGACTAAACATCTCTTGAGCAAGCTTATCTGCACTCTTGAACTGTCTTTTAAACAAATAAACATTTAGCAAACACGTTTTTAACTGTACTAATCGATTTAAATCTTTATCTTTTTTATTTTTATTATCCTTTAAATACTGATCTATAGCTTTATTTATATACCTTTGGGCTTCATCATAGGCTCCTCTACATATATGTAAGGCAATTGTCACAGATTCTGTTTTTCCTAAAATACCTTTTAATTTGGCTATGGACTTATTCTCAAAAGCTACATTATAAAAATGAAAATAATAATCAATTTTTTCATCAGTTGTTTTAAACGTTTCGAAGGATAGACCTTTAGTAAACTTCTCGTAATGAATATTTTTGCTCTCTATGCTTTTAGAGCGATGTATCATTGATGTTAAACACACTGAAATTAATAAATGTACCTGTTGTTTAGATGGAAGAGTATTTTCATCTAAACTAATCTTATGCATACCGGCTAATTTATGTAGATTATTATTAGCAAACACTCGAGTTTGATAAACTTCATTTAAGTCATTAGCAATAAAGTCCTCTTTACCTTCCCACAAAAAAGAAGTTTTATTTAATTTATTATTTATATTACCTAATATTTCTTGATAGATAGCTAAATCTTTATGCAGTTCACCCTTCCAATATTTACTATCTCCAAGCTTATGAAACTTATCAATCCCAAGCCTTTCTAAAGTAAAGTCCACTAGTAGCCTTATAGAACCATGACAAGCCCCAAAATGTTGATTTTTATATAAGTCATTTACTTCAATGCAAATCTCAAGCAATCGCTCTGCCCCAAAAAGATTACTTTCTATAGAGCACTTAATTTCATTTATCAACGATGTAGAAATAAACACATGATCCCTTACTATATAAAAATTAAAAAAAGCTTCACTTAGACACTACTTAAAACAAATTATCAATCTCAGCCCCATCTCTACCGGGGTCTTTATTCTCATACTTAGGATGTGGTTTTTCATCTAGCACATTAGCCTTATTCTTGCCTGACTCACGACTTTTCACTGCATTTCTATCAACGGTATTACTAGCTGAGCCCACATTAGATGAACGAGTACGATTACTTTCAGTCGCTGCCTCAGAAGTACTCTTAGGGCTGCTAGCTGTTGATGCTTCATCCTTATTGCTCTTCGAGCATTGAGAAATAATAGCGAAAAAGAGGAATACCCAGAAAATAGTTTTAATCAGCTTCCAGAACGTACTTTTCTTTTTAACCGGTTCTTCCTGGTAATATCCAAGTACCCTGTCTTTTTCCAGTTCAAACTCTGATTCAGACAGAACACCTTTATCATACAACTTAGATAATCGTGTTAACTCATTACTAACTGAGGCCCTAGTAGCTCTTGGTCCTGATGGAGTAGCCCTACTTTTATTGCCACTTAACTTGGTTCTATATGATAAGCCTGTGCCAGGTATACCTGCATTAAGATGAGTCCCTCTCTTCCCAATATTAACGCTAGCGCCTCGCCCACCGATCGTTACACTAGTGAAGCCTTTCTTACCTAGATTCAACTTCAGCCCTTTTCCTAGCTTAATTGATTTTCTAAACCTGAATCCCATTACCTATCTCCCACGCAATGAATTTTTAATCACAATAATTTTTATTATATGATTATAACGTATTTATATTGGGTACAGTGCTAGACACTACATGAAATAGTTAAGTATTCTATGAATAATCAGAGCAAATAAAAAAGCCCAGCAATACTGGGCTTTGTTTGAGATATTACTCGGTAGCAGACATATTCCCCATACAATTTGGGGATTAAGCATCCATCACGGTAACCTGCCCATCCCAAACCGTTTCCCAACTGTTATCCTCACCTTTATGGTGCTGCACATATGGAGCTAAATAAATTAAGTCGTGCGCAAAAATCTTTTTCTCTAACTCTAATAATTTAACCAGTGGGCAATATATTAAAATTACAACATCCTTATCATGAATTAAATGGCTAGAAAGGTCTTTTGCCACTACGTAAGCAATTTCAACGCCAGCTAAAACATTTGAACCTTTAAGTAGCCTTTTAAAAAAACCATCATCTAAACCGGCTATACTTTCTGCTTTAAGCAATTCATTATTCGGAAAGTTATCTTTTAAAGTTGTTGAAAAAACAACTCTACCACCAGCATTTTGAGCTAAAAATAGAGCATGATTGATGATTCCAATCATTTCGTGATCATCAATGCTTTTACAGTAGTCCTTATACAAATATCGGTTCATATATACATCCCCATAGAGCCTTATAGTGCCGCCCGTTGATAGTAATTTATAGCTTATCTTGGCTTATTACGCAAACATAACTATCGCAACAATTAGACGTAAAAAAACCACCTGGGCGGTGGCTTTTTTTAGCGCTAGGCTAACGTAAATCTTCTTCTTTTAACGGGTTGGCTTCCCATTTGTTCGCCAACATTTCCAAATCCAGAAATAAGGTTTTCTTTCCGGTTTTTACCCTCAACCGGTCCACAGGACCTGACATGACAGACCACAGCCTAAGAATATTTGAACAATGTACACGCTTATAAAGCGCCTCATCAATTACTTTGGCGTTTATAGCACTAGCAAAAAACTCACTTCTATTCAGCACTAACATAGAGCTTGTCTTTACTTCTTTCATTAAATCTGATTCTAAATCTTCTAAATTCTGCTCAAACAAACTAGTTAATGACTGATGAGTGTTTTTATGTTTCTTATTATAATCATACACCTGCATCTTTGCCTCATAAAAAACGGTATCTTGATAATCATTCAAAATAGCACTTAATGTCGCAACTTCACAAGATGTACGTCTATTCGACCTCATCGTGATAATAGCTATCACTGCAGTTATAAAAATAATAACTAGTTGAGCCAGACTAAGCCACTCCCCTCTCTCCCAAGAGGCTAGGTGTAACTTAGCTAAGTAAGACTGAAGAAAAGTTAAACTTGATAAAAAGAAGGCGGCTAGTGCCAAAACTGACACCCATCCGCCTACTTTAACCTGTTTAACAAAACTTTTCTTAGTCATCATATCCCTCAGAAACTAATTGAATGTTTAATTTTCTCGTCATGAATTTCATATTAATACTCCCTTACTCTATTATTGCAAAACTACCTTAAGTAGAATGTATAGACACAAAAAAACTTAACAAGTTGCTTGTTAAGCTGAGTGCATATACATGCTATAAAAAGAACGACGTAAGCTACGACGCTTCGAAATCACTTATGTAATTACCTTTTAGCATTGCTACTTACTATGCAGTAATAGTAAGACAAATTCGCCAATATTACCAGCCGAAATATACACGAGAACCCAGAGTTTACTGGCTTTTTGCCCTGTTTTATGAAGAAAGCCAACTGTAAGCATTACGGGGTCTGCCCTGTAGCCAATGGCTAATTTTGACACTTGTCACCAAATTTGTATCAAAAAAACTACTGAACTATGGTCAGACTACCCATAAACATTGAGTTCTCGCTAAAACTGACCTAGAAATTAGAGCATTTTTAGCCCCGCTGGCCCAATAACACACGATGAACATTTCTCTTTAAGTCATACTCGACCCAGCAGCTCAAGCCACTGGATCGAGCCAATATCCTCACACAGCAACAAACTACCTACTCATGACGGCAACTCAGGCTCTGAATCTAAAACGTCCAAAGCTTCCCGTATAGATTCAGCCGTATCAGCCTCAAGCGTAGCCTGTTCTAAATCTCCTTCAGCCAAGCTAATCGGTGCATTATTCTCAGCTACCACTAAGGATGCCTTTAACACGTCCTCAGCCAACTGTGTGTCATCCAACACCACAGGCTCAACCTCGTTATCATCCTGAACCGAATCTTGCACCACAGATGCTTCTGGCCCTTCTGGTTGAGTATCAGACTCAAGTACGTAAGTATCCTTAGGTTCTGGTTCTGGTTCTGGTTCTGGTTCTGGTTCTGGTTCTGGTTCTGGTTCTGGTTCTGGTTCTGGTTCTGGTTCTGGTTCTGGTTCACCCTCTTGATCAACAGGGTTACTTACATCCCCAGCTTCATCTAGCACAGCAACCTCCTCTACTAGGCCCTCAGTAACTAAGTCTGGCTCAGTATTGATTACAGCATCCACAACAACATCACTTCCTGGCTCAACGTCGCCGGCAGACTCCTCAGCCTCTTCATCCAGGTCGATATCGTCAACTACATCAGGGATCACCACGCCATTTTCATCCACAAAAAACAGGTTTAGAACCAAGCCATTATTGACAACTGCATCCAATACAGAGATACTGGAGTCCAGCTCGTGGCTCGCTATACGGGAAGGGTACGTCCCCCTGTCGTTGGAAGTAGTCACAGAATTAAGCTCAACGTCTGTTGGGCTTTTTTCTTGGGCAGAATCCAACACAGCCTGATTTGGGTGGACAGAGTGGTCATAGTGGAACTCACCTTGGTGGTCCTCTTTCACAACGATCCGCACACTCAATGGCTCATCACCGAGCTGCACGGGCGCCTGTAAAATATGGTACGCCACGGCACTTGGGTCTTCATTAACGTTATAT
This sequence comes from Neisseriaceae bacterium CLB008, assembly GCA_041228285.1. Taxonomy (NCBI): domain Bacteria; kingdom Pseudomonadati; phylum Pseudomonadota; class Betaproteobacteria; order Neisseriales; family Neisseriaceae; species Neisseriaceae bacterium CLB_ANTARCTIC_008. Next base: position 1,863,366 of record CP166133.1, read on the forward strand.
GGCTCAATTGTTTTCACTTTGTTGGCAGCTGTAATCAGGTTTTTAAGCCCAGCAACCACCTTCAGTTTTCGAGGATCGCGGCTCGCGCTCAATACTTTTTTCATGCCGCGCTTTCTAATTTCGACCTTGCCACCCAATGCCGGGCAGTCCACCCAGTCGCCAAGCATTTCTTCAAATAAAGCCTTGGCCTGAGTTCTAAGCTGTTGCTTACCCTCTTTGGTGTTTTCATCAACATGGCCCAACTCATTCCCCGTCAACGTCACCACGCCACTAGCCATGGGTTTAACCCCCTCATTGAGGCCATTCCCTTCTTTCGGCACTTCTGAGGCAGGAACCATTGCATCTACTGGGTTTAACCCCTCGTTACTAGGGTTCACCCCCTCAGGGTCCACTACTGACGCGGGGGCTTCAGTAGGCTCTACGGGGTCAACTGACGGCTCAGCCGGTACCACACCAGCTTTCAACTGCTCAATCTCAGCCAGCTTTGCCACCAACACGGCGCGCTTAGCCTCAACCTGTGCCTGCATCTCACCCAAGGCCGCTTCACGCTCTGTACGGCGCTTATTGGCCCGCAGGAAACGCCCAGCATTTGCTTCAACCAAAGCCATCACTTTTCTGGCAATAATGTTGATTTGTTGATCACGGCCATTCTCTTTGGCCACCACAGTCGTGATGTCTTTGCGGTTCAACAACCAGCGCCAGGCAATCAAGTTGTCAGTTGGTTTGATTGTCTTGGGTGAGGCATCAGGGTTATGCATGAATACACTGATGGTTTGGCCATCAGTCATTTCAAAGATCACGGCCACATTGATGGTGCCATTGACCTTGTAAGGCTCACTTACCTGAATACCCTCTTCCTTCACCTGAATATCACCACCAGCAAGCCGGTTTAAGGCCATACCAATTTGGCGTGCTTTACGGCTCAGCATTTGCTGCTGAATCACCAGCGCATCCATCACAACCTCTGGGCTAAACTCACCGCCCTCGGCCAAGATGGTTTCCATCATGTCGTCGTAGGTCACCGCTTCGTTTAGCTCTTCAGCCTGGTCAACGCGGCCCATGTCGTAAATCGCGAGGCCGGCAGCAGCTTTAGGCTGGCCCCAATCAAAAATATTCTGCTGCATGGCAATCTCACTTTCTGGATCAAACGGAAATGACTGTGCGGTGACTTCGGCTTTTTTATTACCGAACTTTAGCCACCAATTAAACTGGGCCATGGTGCATGGAATGACACTCAATGGCTCCTTATTGAAGGTGCTCAGCTGGTACGCCATCACCGCATCAGCTTGGCTCAAGAACCCAAACATCACTTTGTGTTCATCAAAGGTGCCAGCGGCCGTGGCCTGATTAATCACATAGATGTTGAGCACTTCAGGGAAAACGCCTACATAGCAATCCAGCGGATCACCATCAGCGCCAACGGTACCCACAATTTCGCCGTAGTCCGAGGCAATCAATATGGGCTGCTTACCAGGCTTAGTACGGTAGGTGCCCGCATAGGCCTCTAGCTGAATAGGCAGACCATGCAACTCACTCACATGGCCTTCTTGATCACGAATAACAGCCATTACGCACCACCTTCTTTTAGGCGGACAATCTCTGTATCAGCTTCGGCGATCAGCTGATCTAGCTCTTCCAATTCACTGGCAAAAGCTTCTTCTTTGCGTTTGGTTGTTGATTTAAGACCCTTGGGCATCACCACTCTTTTACGAGACAAGGCCTTCTGAAAGCGGGTCGAATTGGCTTCGGCCGACTTGATGATTTCTGCGATTGATTTACGGACGTCGTCCTGCTCTTTGATGGGCAGGATTTTACCGTTCAGGCGGACTTGATAGATGTCACCGGTGGACTTGACGCGCAACACCAGCTGCTGACTATCGGCCAAGGCAATACAAATTTCACGGTATGAAATACTGTTTTCGCGCTTGGTTTTATCGCCCACCCATGATGAGGCGATTTCGGCGCCCGCGCGCTTGAATACAGACACCAGTTTTTTAGGTGCTGTTTTAGGATTTGGGATCAACTCGTCCCAAGAAAATAGATCGTTCGACATAAAAAAGCCCACTGTGCGTTAACAATGGGCTTATTATGAGTTTGTTTAAATAGGCTTAATGGCCCCGTTCCCTTTCTCTAGGCCACCTCTCCCATCATTTTCTTTTTAGCAGCCAGCATGCGCTCTTTACGCTTGTCCTTCTTGGTGCCGCCAGCAAAAGCTGCCTCACTAACGTTGTAATGCACCCCTTCAAGAAAAGCGAAAGCCTTGGTGTCCATAATGTCTGGTGACTTAATGCCCTGCTTACGCATGTCTTCTTTCTTCATCATCTGGTACTGAACCTTCTCGGTGAAGAAATACGGCAGGTGTGTAGCCTGGTAGATAAAGCTGGCACGTAATGCGGGGCTCATCTCCTTGTAGGCGAACCGTACATTTTTCTGCCTCATGGCATCACGTAAGTGCACATAGCACTGAGCCCGCAGATTCACGAAGCGCTTTTTGTTCTCCTTCTTAAAGCATGGATCACCCCAACGCACGCGGTGCACATCGACGCCCTCATCCTCCAAAGCTTTACACAGTTCAAGGCCATTACCGCCCGAGTCAATCAACATGCGGGCATTCGACAACTCTCCGTAAATCTCCAGCAGCAGGCCCTTAAACTTGGCCACGGTCGTGGTGTTGATGTGCAAGGGAATACCCACATACTCAACGCGGCGCGGGTTGGGCCCAGTGATGTCGTCGTCACCGGTCACTCTAGCCAAAGTGCACACCGAATAATCTCGGTACTCGCCGGCGCCAACGTCCACCAGCATAAACCAGCCCCATGGCTCGCCATCCTCAATCAGCTGGGACTTTTCATTGTAGATGGCGTCGATCATGCGCCGGTGAATCAGGTTGAGCTCTTCATTTTCGGCAAACTTACCCAGCACACGAACGCGGTACTCCACTGAGTCTCGGCCACCAGCCTGCAAAGCGATACTGCGCAGATACTCAACCGAAACATGCGGCGCCCGCTCCGAGTTAAAGCATAGATTCACCCAGTCACCATCGTTGGCCAACGAAAGATTGTGGTGGCTGTCGTAAAAAAAACCCGTGGTCTTGGCGCCCTGAGACAGTAAAACTGTTCTGTTACCATCCTGCGTCTGGGTGCCGTTGATCACGTTGAAGTGCTCGTCCTGAACACCAGCGGCCTCATCGACCACGATCAACTGCCAATACCGGTGCTTACCCGCAATCGAAATAGATTGGCCCTTGGCCATGGCCACCTTGGTGATGAACCACTGATCCTTGTAGCCCTGAATGAATACCCGCTCAGCCTTCATTTGGGTGCGTTGGATCAGCCAGTTTAGGTGGCCAGTCATTTTAATGCGCTGGATGGTGTCGTTCATCTCCTTCCAAACACCATCTGTCACCTGCTGTAAAGACGACGCGCCGATGTACGCGTTGCTGCCAATCTCTAACTTGCCATCATAGTAGGCAACCGGATGGCACCATAAGTGCCAAAGCAGCAGCTGGGCAATCTCGGTCGTCTTGCCGGTACCGGTACCAGACACCACGCTGACTTTTGCTCGTGGGTCCACAATCACATGGGCAAAGTCCTGCTGATCCTCAGACAAAGCAAGGCCGGCCACCTCGTAGCAAAACAACTCAAAATTGGTTGCGTATCGCTCAACAAAGGAGTGGTATGCCGGCAGGTCTAAAATGGAACGTCTAGCGGCCACAGGTTATCTCCCAAGGCCTTTAATTAGGTTGGACAGCCCATTGGCTATGGTTTTACAAATCGCCTCTGCTGCGCGCTGAATGCTCTCAACGATGATTTTCATTTTCTGGGCCTCATCGTCGTTTTCAATATGATTTTTCCACGCCTTGGTTGCGACCAGGTCATCAATGAACGATACCGGCTGACTAAGAATTTCACTAAAAGGCTGTCGTGCTTCAAGTGCCAGGCTAGACACCAGCGACATCATATCCGCCCCATGCTTCAAACGCGTCTTCGCTGATAAGGGAATCAAATTGAAATCGGTAGGGTGGCAAACCCTCACCCCCTTTCCCTTCATCCCATGGCACCAACACAAATCCATCATCAAAAACACGCAACCGCACGATATGATCCATGATGGCCGTACCGGTATAAAACTCGCCCAACAGGGTTTTGTATGAGCTGGCGGGCATGGCCAATAGTGTCTCAATGTTGTTCTTGATAAAGCTGTCGATGCTCACCTCGTCAAACACATTCATGTCGGTACCGGCCGCATGGACTTGTGCCGCGATACAGGCCATCTCCCATGCTGCATCTTTATTTGATACACCCCGCACATCCCCACGCAACACGGCGCGCTCCACAGCCTCAACCCATGCCGTGGTTAACGGGCGCATTTCCAGCTGGTCTGGATCATCGGACCCTGCATCCAATTCAAAACGATACACCAGCTCATCAGGCCCAACGCTGTATTTGTTTTTTGTGATGGGATGGTCGGCGCCGTCACGGCCCAAATAATCAATAATCGTAGCCTCAAGGTCTGGCCCAATATTGAATGCCTCGCCCTTGTTGTGAAGGTGGACTTGGTAATGGATCACCGCGGCGTACCGCTCTTGGGCCGTCCAATGAGCCAGCGCTAGGTTGCTGTCCAACAAGAACGCTTCAATGGATTTGGTGATCCCAAGTTCATTGTGCTCAACGGGCATTTTGCACAGCTCAATAATCGAGCCAACACTCAGCTCTTTAAACGTCGCATTAATGCGTGACGTCACGAATGGCGGTATATGCATGGTTATTCCTCATCATCTAAGTTTTGATTGGCCAGTCGGCGTCGAACCTCCTCGGCCTTAGCCATGGCCAAAGCCATATTCTTCTCACCAATTGCCTGAAGTGCTTGGATGCTCTCTTCGCTAGCGTCAACGTTCAGATCAACAGACACTTGGTTGCCCCACAGCTTCGGACGCAACTTAGAGGCCGTCCATTTACGGGCCTCAATCATCAGCTTGGAACGCTCCACGCTCTTCTTGCTGTAATCAATATCCCCATTAGCCTTAAATTCAACGTCCAATGACGAATCATCGGCAATACGCACAATCTCATCAGCCAGGTAATCTGCTCGAATCGCACAGGCATCATCGTACTGCCCGCGAAGCTCACCTTTCTCATCAGCATGTAGAGCCCGATAAAACCGAATACGTGGCGGCATCCCCTCTTTTCGGCAAACATCAGCAATAGACATACCGCCCATGATGTACTCCATCATCTGAGCGAATATTTCAGGTGGTATGGTGTGGCCAGGCAATTCAGACTTAGGCTTCGATTTGGGCCCGCTTTTAGCGGCCACCTTTGCCTTTGCGGCCGCTTTAGGCTTAACCGGTGCCTTCTGCTTTGAGGCAGGCTCTTTGGCCGGGGCCTTCGCACTTGTAGCACTGGCCTTTGAGGCCGTTTTTTTAGTTTTTTCGGCCAGGGCAGAATCAGTCTTTTTGCTTTCAGATTTACTCATGCAATCCTTCCCATAAAAAATAAGCCCACTATTTTCATAATGGGCTTATTGTTCCTCACTTTTGAGTGCTGGTTTTAACGCGTTCCCTTTAATAGGCCGGTTCTAATTAACTTTAAAAAACTGCTGGCAATATAGAAAACCTACTATCTGACATATCAAAAAAACTCATTTCCTAACGTATGCCGAAACCTTTTTATGAACTCGGAAAAACATCTATTCAGAACGTATAGGCGAAAAAATACCCCATGGTTAAATAGGGTAAATTCTTACAACAACAATCATCTGCCTAGACTGGTACAACTCCCACACGCAATCCCATAGCAGCTAATAGTTTGCTTACCGTCTCATAACGTGGCTTAGCATCAGGAGCCAGTGTTTTATAAAGACTTTCACGGCCCAACCCTGCATCTTTCGCTACCTGCGTCATACCCCTAGCCTTAGCCACGTCAGAAATAGCAGCCAACAACACATTAAGATCACCGTCTTGCTCTACACTGGCCAGTGCCTCATTAATGTACTCAGCGATCACCTCTTCATTGTCTAGGTAGTCGGCAATATCAAAATTTAATAATTTATCGTTCATAGCTATACCTCCTTGGCCATTTCCTTGGCCTTTACAATATCTGCCTGCTGGCTACTTTTGTCACCACCAGCCAACATGATAATAAGTACATTTTCCCTCATGGTGTAATAAAGACGATAACCAGCGCCTTCTGTGATACGCATCTCACTGACGCCATCACCAAGGCTTTTAATGTCACCCAAATTACCCCCCATCGCCCTACGTAAGCGCACAAGCACTTTTGCTTTGGCTCGGTTGTCCCTCATGCTAGACAGCCATTTAGCGAACATCTCGGTTTGTTGAATACTGTACATGCCTCATTATGTATCCAAATAGATACAATTGCAAGTAATATCATCCAATGCCATACGCCATACAATAAAGAGTTTCCTTTATTACTGGGGCACCTGCCCTAGCCAGAACGAATCACAATGCGTCTCAGGCTCGCGCGTGCGCGCGTATCTGTTTCGTGGCGCCAGCTTGGCTTCTATGATGTATTGTGCTGGCCCAAAAAAGCCACCCCTTAAGGATGGCTGAAACAATTGAAGCCTTATCATTATTCATTTAGCACCCTTGGGTCTTACATGCAACTCCCCACATGATAAAAGCAGGAGCAACAAGCATAGGGCCCAAGATTGCCTTACCATTTACACTAACTTCCTTACCATAAGACTCAACCGTCACTTCCAATGGTTTTTTTAATAAATATTTTTCTAGTAATTCATCACGATTATCTAGCTTAACCACTCTACCTTCTAAGTAATAATTACCACTTAACAAAGGTTTATTTATATTCCGATCAGGTAACAGTTTATTCATTGCTTTTGTACCCTCGGTTCCCAGTACATTCACAATACCAAATTTGTAATTTTTAACTAAATCATCAACTTCTTCCTTAGTAAAAATTTCTTTATCTAAATAGATACTGTAGTTCCCACGTATTTCATTTGTATTCTTTGTGTAATCCCAAAAATTGGCAGTAGTAAATAATATTTTATTTTTATATGTAGAATTTAAAAAACTTTGCAGCCTAATTACTGAGTTTCCATTAAATTCATATTCAAACTCCGGCCCTGCAGCATAGAGCTTATCCCCCTGAATAAAAACCGCCTGGATACTTTCTTCCCTACTATGCTTATAAACAGTAGAAGTAACGCAGCTACTTAAAAACATACTAGCCGCCAACGAGAATATCAGTTCTTTTACCAAGCCATTCACCGTAAATTTATTTTTATACTCTATCAGTTTACCACCAGTTTATAACCTAAATTCATAAATGTTTTCCTTATAAATAAAGCCCACCCTTTCGAGGTGAGCTGTTTACTTACTTTCCATCATTGGCGTAACTACAACGGCAATTCAACCTTTAGTGTTCGTATCTCATTACCATTCTCATCAACCAACTCAATTCCAACCGCATGCAACCTACAGATTGGATCTTTATTATCATCCCAACAACTGGGCATATCTGCTTTCAAGCCACTAGCTTTATCAAGTAGTTTAGATTCTTCCTTGGTAATGAAAGCAATGCCAAGACATTGGTACATTAATCTAGCTCCATCATCTAATAGCTTATCAAGCTCATCACCTACCAGCTCTAACTTACCATCAAAGAGCTCACAAACTTTATTACATATAAATGATAATGGAACAATATGTTCTAAATGCCTACTTTCTTTTGTGGCGTAATATTTTTTAGAAAACCCTCTAAAAATCAAAGCTTTCTCAGGGTGCAGCAATAACGTCAAAGCTCTTGAATGATAACCAAGCAGGCTTCCATCATTATCATGGATCACTCGATCCTTTTGGAATGTTAAGGTGTTATATAAATGTTGGGTATATAGCCGGCATGTCTTAAGCAAGAAATCATCTAAGCCAGTCATAATATTACTTTCTTCATAGAAACTCACTTATATTATTAATATTTAAATTAAATAAAACAGTATTATATTACTATCTCCCAAACTACTAAAACATTAAGCTTGGTCTATAAATTTAGCCATCATCACCAAGGCCTAAATCAAGCATTTGCTGGCAGTTCTGGTTGCCTACGACACTTACGCTTTCAACAATCAGCTCAGGGCATTGGTGTATCAAACGCTGCTTTTTAATTGCCTCTTTTGTGTCCTGAAGGTTTGCCTTGAAACGCTCTAGCCCAGCCTGAACCTTGGCTCCATTACGCACTTCGTTTTCAAAGTATTCGGGGTTCACATCAATCATTCGTTCCATGGCGATTAGCAGCTCTTGGCCAGCATCAACAAGGTTATTGATCTTCTGATCCTTGAGCACCCCTTGGCTTGCGATCTGCCCCACCATTTGGCCTATCTGGCCTAAGTACACATTCCCCATTGCATGAAGCATCTCAGTCACCTCTAAGCTTGTTCTGGTCTCAACAGGCATATTGTTTGAGCCAACCAGGTAATCAATGGACACGCCATAAAATTCAGCCATCTGGACGATCCAACGAATAGGGATCGACTTTTTACCGTTCTCCCACTCAGACAAATTGGATTTATGCATCCCCAGTGCCTCTCTTACACGTTGAGGTGACATACCCAGCTGCTGTCGAACAGTTTTAAGCCGTTCACCGATCAGCCGGTTAATCGTTTGGTTATCCGCAGAGACTTGCTTAGGACTAACCTTAGGTGGTGTTTTAATAGAAATTGGCATGATGCAATCCTCCCTACTATTCTGTTTACGGTCCTTGGTTAATTACCAAGAGCCATTAAATGATCCACCGCCGCCTGCGCCTCAGCTTCACTACTAAATGTCTTACTTAAAACCATGCTCCATGCCACGTTAAAAACACGCTTATAGAAATCGTTAAACTCATCCTGGTTCATACGCGCAAAGCTGATCGATTTAACTTTCTTAGTAAAGCCTGCCGGTGTATCCACCAGATCGTAATGCCCTGCTTCTCTGGCTAACCAGTCACGAAGTCCATTAATGTCTTTGTATGGGACTTGTCCAACCTTTTCTGCCCTACCCACGGCCAAGGCTTTGAGTGCTTCCTTCCCCATATTGTGAATTTGGCCGCCCATCCCTAATAGCCGATCAATTCGCTTTGTGACCCAATCCACGACTTCAATCTCATTCTGGGCGATCAGGCCACCCTCTGGCTGCCAATACTCAAACACAGTAGGTAGGAAGCCACCAAAGAACAACCGGTGATGCTGTAACGACCTGTCAGTCTGTCTGGCCATTTCCATCTTTACAGCCTGACCGATCCTTATCCGTTTTAACTGCTCTGCGTCGTATTCCGTAGCAGGCCGAAGTGAGCCGTCTTGAGCTTTAACCATCATGATCTTAGTTGCCACGTTCGATCTCCTTTAATTTCGCTCGGTAGGTGGCCTTAATCGCCCTCAGTTGATCGTGCGTGTAATTCTTAGGGGGATGTTTACCCTCTAACCGCTCGACTCGTTCTAGACCGATTCTGACGATAAGACCAAGGCGGTAATCAACGGCGTTGCCTGACAGGTATCGGTTACACGAAATGCATTGTCCAAAAGTATTATCTTCATCAAATCTTAACTCTGGACATGAGCCGACGCTTCTGTAATGCCCTGCGTCTCGTTGGTTAGCTACGCCTGAATCTGGTTTACCGCAGCTGATACAAGGCTTGCCCTTATCACGCGCCCGAATGAATTTATTAAACTCGGCCTGAGCCTCTCGGATTAAAACTGGCTTAGTCTTGATTGACTCTTTGCGTAATGCTGTTTCTTTACGTTTTGCAGCTAAAGAGGCCTTAGCCTTTTTGGTATTGTCGGCCTTAACCTTGGCGATGGCACATGCTGGAGAGCAAACGGCTTGCATCGGTCTAACTGGGGCAAACAGAGCTTTGCACACTCGGCATTTCTTTTGCTTAACCTGACTCATGATCGACCACCAGCTAAGGCGCCTTTGAGCACATCTCCAAGTCTCATCGGTGCTGATCCACCTAATCCCCCTCCACTGCCATCACGGGCAGCAGCCTGTGCTGCCAGTAGTTGCTTGGCACCCTCGCCCAACTCAGGCCCAGCTGCCTGAGCCTTCGGAGCATCAGGCGGGACAACAGCAGGTCGTTGGTCAGCAACACGGTAAGTAGGCGCCTGTTTGGCAGCCTGAGCATTCAGCAGCCAGTCATGCTTAAACCCCACCCACCCTCGTTCAACACTGACCGTCACAGCCTGTTCTACACTCAGCCCTGCCTTGCTAGCCTCTCGCACAACGCCCTGCATCGCAGTCACGGTCAGAGTCTTGTTGCCACGGACAGTGATGTAATCCTCAGCCAGCTGGTCAGTCACGCCGTGCTCAGCAAGAATTGCCAAAGCTGCTTCGTGTTTGGTTTGTTTTGCAGATTTCTTTTGTTTATTTTCTATATCTTTTCTAGTGTCAGGGTTAGTGTTCTTATATGTCGGATTTATTTCCGAGTTTTCTCGGATATTTTTCCGAGTTTCTTCGGATTTATTTCCGTCACTCGGATTTATTTCCGAGTCTCGGAACGACCACTCTTTCCCTTTTTGAGTGATCGCCACCATGTCTTTTTGGCCTAATTTAATATGGTCAATTAAGCCCAATTTTTTTAGGTCCATCATGTGACGATAAACCGTGTCTGGCTTCGAATAAGCAACAGGCAACTCTTTAATAACTTCGTTGCGTGATGCCCAGTAGTAAACCTTGCCATCAATAAAGGATTCCTCTGCCCAGCCCGGTAGTTGGCTTAGCAAGTCCATCAAAGCGCCCTGAGTAAGGTTTAACCCCCACTCAAGGCACTTTTCATTATTGATGTTTGAGAAGTATTTCATTTATCAGCCCTGCCGATCTTGATTTTCTATTTTGAATATGTCATTATTCATTTGTGTTTTCCCCTATTTCAAAACACATGATTAGCCACTGTTCACGCAGTGGCTTTTCTTTCATCTGCTATTCAAGTCAATTTTTATCTGTAAAAGCTGCTGTAAAAGCTCATCACAAGCAGCCATCACCAATACACTCTCAGTGCGCGTCACCGACTCGCCTCCGTTGCCATGCGGGTCTACGGCTTCAATCACTGCTTTTGATACACCACCCATGTAGGCAGATAACCGGTTAGCTGCTGCCATAAGGTTGTCCGTTGTGATTTCTCCATTAAACTTTGGGATATCAACCAGCATGAGGCCTTGGCGTGCAGCCATCTCGGTTAAAATTAAATGCTTTGAATCACGATCCTGCAGGTCTTGGCTGTCTTCAATGTTCAGTTTGTGGCCATTTTGATTTAGCTTATTGTTTACAATCACAGGGCTTTTGCCCGTCATGTGTGCAAAGCCAGTAATGCCCCCGCGGACATTCAACGCAGCATCCTTATGTGCTCGGTAAAGACTTTCGTAGTCGTCACTCATGACATTTCTCTTTCTTCAAACGTGTTATTGCGTGGATGGGTTGTTAAGCTGTCGATGTTAGGCAGCAATCAGCTCAGGCCAATTTTCATGCCAATCATGAGGGCGCAACATTTTTCGGTTAATTAATCCGCTTGTTTCAGCCTCAATTCGTACACAAAGCTTTGTACCAAGTGGCCGCTTAGTTGATGCGGATTTTCGGAGGTAATTAATGCTCGTCTGAGTATTTCGCTCAAACTCCTCTCTCCCTGCCTGGCTTAAAGAATTCAAAAATTTTATTAACTCTTCCATGGTAATTTTCCTATTACTAATTGGTAATATTATTACCCAAAACAAAATCAAGATCAACACCTTTTGGTGTTTTACCTTTTTAGTAATTATTGAGAGAATAACGACTGCATCTTAAGAGGCTACTAAATGACAACGGCAGATATTCGCAGAGCGAATTTAAAAAAATGGATTGATGAAAAGCACAATGGCACACAGGCCAGCTTTGTTGCGCTAACTGGCATTAACCAGGGCGAGCTATCAGGGCTTCTAAATAAAAAGTCCTTCGGAGAGAAAAAAGCTAGATCCCTAGAAAAGATTGCGGGCATGCCTGAAATGTGGCTAGACACCCCAGTGATAACAAAGGAGTCTAACGTCAGCGATATCGGCCGCCCTCACCTATGGAGTAGCAACGACCCATTACCTGAAGAGGATTATGTCTTTTTGCCATTCTACAAAGACATTGCCCTTTCTGCCGGCACGGGCTGCTTTTCTACGGATGACCACAACGGCTATAAGCTGCCATTTGCTAAATCAACACTAAGACGCCATAACGTTCAATACGACCAAGCTGTATGTGTAACCGTGAGCGGCAACTCAATGGAGCCAGTCCTACCAGACGGCACGACCGTTAGCGTGAACATGGCCGACAAACGCATCGTGGACGGCAAGATTTACGCTATTTGCCAAGGTGACATGCTTCGAGTGAAGCGCCTTTATGCTCTACCTGGTGGGAAAGTCCGCATTAGTAGCTATAACGGTGATGAACACCCAGACGAAATCGAGCCTACTGGTGATGTCGAGATCATTGGCCGTGTATTTAATTGGTCAGTCATGGACGTGTAGAACTCAAACGATATGTAGGAGCTATACAGGGCCGACAATCCCAACTGAGCACTTTAAACAACAGAAAACCCCTCTTTTGAGGGGTGTTTTTTTGCTTTGGCCATTGTCATCTATTCATATCACATATTGAATTATTATTATGATAGTATTGTTTCGGATTTTAGGTTACTCGTCACTCTACAAGGCAAAGAATGAATAATAAACTCAGGAGAGTGATGGTACTGTCTCAGGCTGGAGGTGTGCCTGAGGGTGTTCTTGGAGACTAACTTCTAACTATTTAAAATAGAGGCTGCAAGTTGAATATTAAAACCATAACCGATCAAGATTTAGACGATCTTATTAAATGCCATAAAAGGGCAACTAAAAATGCCAGGGATATCCCTGATAAGCGGCATATAAAAAAAGACTTTTCTTTAGTCGCCAGCAAATACCCTGAGTATAAGTTCACTCTCTACATTAGGCATAGCCTTGAGATGGAGGATGATTATACTGTGGGCCTAAGGGTTAGCCTACCCAAAGAAAAAAATCCCTTAACTCTAGTAAGATTTAATGGTAGTAGCCATGGGCATAAAAATGTACTAGAGGATGAGTCATTTCCTTTTAATGAACATATTCACAAAGCAACTGAGCGCTATATCAAAGCGAAGCTAAAAGCTGAGGGATACGCCCTAGTCACAGATCAATACACCACTGTTGAAGGAGCCTTGCTTCACGCCTGTGAAATATGCAATATTACAGGTATACTTGCTAATACAATATCAGCGGCCAATCAGGACTTGTTTAACTAAAATGATTACAGCAGAACACATCGAAAGAATATTGTGCACCAGCTTTTGCACAGATATTCAAACCAGAGAACGAAAAGATGGATGGATACAAGTATCCACCCCTTTCGTTGGTCGCGATGGTGATATCTACAACATTTTCTTAAAACAAAAAAATGGTATTGTTAGAGTATCTGACCGCGGTTCAACCATTATGCGGCTAAGTTATGAGACAGACTTAAAGACTTTAACTGGTGCACGACAAGAAACTTTGATTCAAATTACGGATGAACAAGGTGTCTTATATGATGATGGTGAGATTTACACAGAAACGATTGCGAGCAATATAGGCAGTGCTGTTTTTAAACTTGGACAAGCACTAACAAGAGTGTCAGATATTGGCCTCTGGTCCGCAGGAAGAATTAAGTCAACATTTTACGAAGACTTAGAATGCACACTTGATGATATTCTAGACAAGCATAATATTCATAAGGATTATTGTATCCCAGACCAGGTTAATTCAAGCAACTATCCTATTGACTATTACCTACAAGGGGAAAGTAGCAAACCATTGTATTTATTTGGTGTACCCGACTCATCAAAAGCAAGGCTAACAACAATTGTTTTAAAACAATTAGAAGTATGGAATCAAAATTTTGATTCTATCGTTGTCTTAAGCAAGATGGATGATATACCAAAATCTGATTTAGCTAGACTTATGGATGCTGCCAATGACATAGTCCCCTCAATAAGTGACACAGCTTCTATCCACAAGAAAATTAATCACCGACTATCTGCATAAATCCCCCTCACTCGAGGGGGATTTTTTTGCCCACAGAAAAGCCCCAGGAGTGTGTGAGTCCTGAGGCTGCTGGGTCTCTCTCTAAGCTAGTTGCTAATTGCGGCTTAACCTAGATGTAAAATTATACCTATCAAATATCATATGTAAATAAGCCATTTATACTAGGGCCATGACACAACGACTCAAAAGCCTACTAAATGAAATACCCCAACAACTAAGGTCACAAAGTTATTGGGGTAAGTGGGCCGCTAGGCATTATGGCAATGAAACAGCCCATAGTTACTATACTCTTTCCCTTGAAATGAATAACTACTCATGAAGTATTAAATCTTTTGTATAACCCAAAAAAAGACCCAAACACCAATCAGGGTGCCTGGGCATCAAGGAAATATAATGAATAAACATAGGACTGCAAAAACACGGTCAAGTTTCAAGAAGTAATCATTTTTTATAAGTCACCTCCCTGCTCAGCCTCTATGTAATTTTCTCAAGTCAATAAAATACCCCAGCGTTAGCGAGACACGCTGGGGTAAGTGGGCTCTCTCTGAGTCATACTTTAAAACTCAACCCAATATTAGCTTATCATTCCAAAAGCATTAAAATCAACAAAATTTAAAATAACCAATTGATATATTTAGATATGTATCTTTTATGTCGTAAATATATTTACAACATCTATGCATAAATTCAGTACGGAACCTCTTATAAAGATCGTATGCATGAATTAATTAAATCACTTAAGACCACTGAGAGGTGGCCTTTTTTCTATATGTTGTAAAAATATCACCTAAAAATTACCATTTATATATCTTTTTAAATCAAATAATTACCAAATAAATTACTTTCACCTCCATTTAAATTACCTTTTGGTATTGATAAATCAATTACCGTTTAGTAATATAACCCCATCGAATCAGCGCAGCACTGGCAGGACAGACTGGTTCATCGGTCTTTAACAGTTACATACGCAATAGCCAGCCTTCCACTTGAAAGCATCCAAGTGAGTACATACAAAGGTAATACTTTGGGGTAAGTCGAACAAATGGCTATGAACACGTATTCAACGTGGCGACAGTGGACGTACTCAAATACAGGGGACGGAGACACGGCAAAGATGAATAGCAGCCAAGGCGAAACTTGGACGGTGCCAGTGCCGCGACTGGATCGGCTTATGCGAAAACGAACCTACAAATGGTCGATTTGGCTAGATATAAAAGCAGTAGCATATGGGACTGTAGCTCAGATGGTAGAGGGGCTTATGAGGGTTTGCCAGGGGTGGCTTTTCCCTCTCTTGCACGGTCGCAGGTTCGAGTCCTGCCAGTCCCTACCAAGACTTTAAATTGAAGCACTCAGAACAGAGTGCTTTTGTGTGAGGTTTTATTTATAGGCGCTTCCATGAGCCATATAGTGGTCCTTCACTATTTGGTGAAAGCAATTATGCAACTCATAGTAATCGCTTTGTTTAATTTGAAATATAACTTTTCTTTTTGAGAGAGTAAGAGTAACCATATCAGTGTTATCAAATTTTATCGGCTCAAAATTCTCATACAGATAGAGCATTACTACGTTCACCTCATCCTCAGACAGGTCAAGAAAAACTTTCTTCGCCTGAGCTTCTGCTGACTTGATGCGCTTTTTTTCGATGCGGGAAGATAGTGATTTCCCTAACCAACTAAAAGCAAGAACGGTTAAGTCAACCAACGCATAAGATATAGCGAAGGTTAGGGCCAGCGTAGTTAATGACCCTGACCCAAACGGAAGGCTTCGTGGCACCAGATCGAGCCATGACTCTGGAGCAAGAAGGTAGAGAACTAGAGTTAATAAAATCGTGTACATCATTTTCCCCAAGGGGACTTTATTAAAAATAATTTCAATTAGCCTAATAAAATCCATAGTTGCAATTTCTCTAGTTGTGTGGGGATGGCTAATTATGCCTTAAATTTCGTTGTGTGGGGACATGACGAAAAACTATCGGACTCAGAGCCGACAAGTCCAGTAAAAGGCTGGCATCAATGATTAAAGCCCATTACGGTGGGCTTTTGTGTGAAGTTTTCAACGAAAGTAATCTAAGACAAATCACCCAAAAGGAGCAGCATCCATGAGCACTAAGAAATCACCCCTCACTTTAAAGCTAACCGGCGCCGAAATTAAAAACCTACGTCGCAGACTTGGCCTTAACCAAGCAGCCTTCTGGTCACCTGTTGGCGTAACCCAGTCAGGTGGCAGCCGCTACGAATCAGGGCGAAACATCCCTACCCCAACAGCCATGATGATTCATCTTGTTTACTTGGCTAAAACCCCTGCTGACGACCTTCAGTCACACAAGAAGGTCTGGGCATTGGCAAAGTAGTGAAAATTGACTGGCCATCATCTGGTGGCCTCACGCATGGGCATTCAATCTTTTAATGGAATATCTATTAAGTCCGTTGCGTAATCGAATGAGTGCCCAGCCGTGAGTTTTAGACTTTTTAGAATAAACACCAGTACTCGCAAATTATTTTATGGAGTAGATAAGTACTGAATGACGGCATCGGCATCCAAAAAGGAAACATCGATTATTTGGCAATAGTTTTTAGATTCAATATGAGCGCCGACCAACTCTTTCACAGCGGAAGCTGAATAATTAGTATCTATATGCCATATAGACCCTTGCACCTTTTGGATGGCACCTAGACCGCCAATGGCCCTCTCTAAGGAGGGCAAGCATTTGATGGCACATGGATAGCACGCTATAACGAAGCTATACATCTAGACACCTTCTAGTGGTATGTGGTTTGAAGTTTTTATTGTTCTAAATGATTATATTAAAATCATTAAAACTGAGTACTTCTTTTAGTCATTAAGTATAATCATATTATATATATCATTTATAAACAAATATATATAACCATTAGATCGATCAAGAAATTAAACCATTCCAAAGTAGTTTTTATACCCAAACCGATTTGACATTTGTACAACAAGCTCACAAAAAACTATATTAAATATTTGATTTTTAATGAACTTGTTATAATTTAGAGTAAACTGACTTTGCGCATTACGCACTTTATGCGCAGTAGTGCTTCTGGCCATCCAAGCTAATCCAACTTGGGTGGCCTTTTTTTATGGGTGAACGATATGACTAAACGAATCTTCTACTGGCTCGGCCCTCTTCTCCTGTTCTTTGTATGGGGCTTCATAGACCACGCAGTGCCAGCCACGCCACCGCCAATACCAACGCAAAGCCCAGTCGGTGAAATCCTCACAGCGGTCGATACAGAGCTGAACTATCGAAGCCTGTACCGCAATGTGACTGTCGATCAGCTGATGATGGGAAATATCTGTATTGAAATTAATGATAACGAATGCGAGGTGTACCGATGAAACAACCAACAATTGAATTGAGCGTGAATGCTGTGCTGAATATGGTGCCAAAGGATGGCCTGCCGCTCTTACAGGATTATGCGCGAAAGAAGCGAACACCAGATCAGGTAATGCTTCAGATGGAAGCCAAAAAACATATTGATGAAATACCAATGAGTGTCCGTGAGTTTCTAGCATCAATTGATGGTCCCCACTGGTTGCCAAATAACGGGCGAGACTGGGTTCCGACTTTCACGTCAAGAAATGATGGGAGAGAGTGATGCAATTAGTACAACCGACATCAATGGCCAATGATTGGCACAAGAGCCGTTTACATGAAGACTGGGCATCACACCCACTGCAACAGCTAATTGATAATGTTGCCTACTGGGAAAGCCGGCAGGCAGAGCATGCTGCCGATAAATTTCTTCTTGGTGAGCGCAGTGCAATGTACCAAGTCATTCATCTTAAATGGCGTATTGAAAACAAAAAACACAGACCCGAATAAGGGTCTTTTTTATTGGATAACGATTATGGACTGGCAACAATTCTACGAGCAAAACCAGCGCCAACAGGAATATGAAGAAAGGCAAGATAATGGAAAATAACGTTCAGGCTATCTATAAAGCCATCAGCAATATCTCAAATGACCTACTGACAGGCATATCCAAAGGGCAAAAAAACGTACAGCAGGGCTTTATGTTTCGGGGAATTGACTCCGTCTATAACGCCCTTGCCCCTGCTTTGGTAACTCATGGGTTACTCATCATCCCTCGCATGACTGAGCGCACAGTAACAGAGAGGGTTACAAAAAACGGCGGCGTATTATTTTATGTAACAGTGAAAGCCGAGTTCGATTTTATTGCAGTGTCCGATGGCAGCAAACTGACTGTATCAACATATGGCGAGGCAATGGATAGCGGTGACAAGGCTACAAACAAAGCCATGTCTATTGCTTATAAGTATGCGGCCTTTCAAACATTCTGCATCCCTACGGAGGATAACTCCCTAGACCCTGATGCTACCACCCACAAGGATGTACAGCCTGAGCTACCAAACGATGCAAGACAGTACATTGATAGCGTACACATGCTAGAGACGATGGAGAGCATTAAAAGTGCCTGGCTCGTTATGAACGAAAAGTATGCAAAGAATGAATACGTGATGAGCCACATTAATGACGCAACCAACCGCCGTAAGAAAGAAATTACCCAACCCAGTGAAGTCAAAAAGGATGCCGCATAATGTCAGTAAATAAAGTAATCCTGCTAGGCCACCTTGGCCGTGACCCTGAAATTCGCTACATGCCTAATGGTGACCCAGTAGCCAACTTCTCAATTGCCACCAGCGAGCAATGGCGCGATAAGTCTGGTGAGCGCGTGACCCGTACCGAATGGCACAACATCACCCTGCATCGCCGCCTGGCTGAAATTGCTGGCCAGTACCTAACCAAAGGGGTCATGGTCTACATTGAAGGCCGAATCCAGTCACGGAAATATACCGGCAAGGACGGCGTTGAGCGCGTGGCCTACGACATTATTGGCAACGAGATGAAAATGCTCGGGGGTCGCGGCAACGGCCAGCAGCAAGAGTCTGGAACTGGCCATCAGGCTGAACTGCCAAGACGGCAGCAGACTAAACCTGCCCCAGTCATGGACGACTTGGATGACGACATCCCATTTTAGACTTGAATTTATTACAAAATCAAAACAGCCCTTATACAGGGTTAGGTACAATTAGCCTCTCTTAAAGTTAGATAGATAATTATTAATTCGCTTGATGTAACCTATCAGTTCAAGATCCCTATTCATATGAGAGCAGAGAATCTTTTGAAAATCCTTATTCTCATCCTCCCAGTTTCGACCAAACATAGAAACACTAATATTCCTAGCTCTTACGTCAGATAGTTCGCCTGTTTCTATTCTTTTTATGTTCATTCTAAATACGGAAACCAAGGCTTTTAATTGATAGATTTTGATCATGAGTTCATTTCTTGCATCTTCACTCAAGAAAGCTGTACTTTTAATATAACCTTCTTCAACAGCAGTTAATTGATAGTGAAATTTAACCCTCATCTTTTCTAGAGTTTCAAAATCTTCAGACTGATGGGATGCCATATTAAATTTATAAGCATCAATCAATATCGTAGAATTTAAACTGATAAGATTTGCATAGTTTTCCTCTTTGCGAGACCACCATTTTTGCCTATAGTAATTTTTCAATGTTACATTAACTGTAAAAAAAACTCCTAATAGAGCGATAGCTGATGGAATTATCAACTTAAGAAGGTCTGCAATAGCCTGGCTATCCATATTCATCACCTTAAATAAAAATTTACCAATCATATCACCAAGCACCTTAAGGGTGCTTTTTTCGTATGCGAAAGGAAATTTATATGACTAAAACTCAACACCGCCGTCGTTTATGGAACTGGCAGGCAGTTATCAAGTCTCAACGCAACTTAACCAAGGAAATGAAACATGAATAAATCAGAACTAATTGACGTAGTAGCAGCAAACTCAGGCCTAACTAAAGCTGACGCAGCCAAAGCTGTCGATGGTTTCACCAAGGCTGTAACAGACACCCTAGCAAAGGGTCAGGAAGTCGCTATCTTAGGCTTTGGAACCTACAAAGTAAGTGAGCGTGCAGAGCGTCAAGGCCGCAACCCAGCCACTGGCGAAGCTCTTACCATTGCTGCTGCAAAAGTGCCAACTTTCAAGGCTGGCAAGGCTCTGAAAGATGCGCTGAACTAAGCAGAATTACAGTAACCCACAAGCCCTCATATGAGGGCTTTTTTATTGAGGTGAGTATGAATGATCGACAGCTTAAGAAAATGTCACGAGCCGCGGCGGACTGGTTTATTGATGAAAAAATTCGCTCACATGGCGAAGTGTTGTTTGATGCCGAAATTGGCAGGTGGGTTTGGTTTTCAGATTTAATAGAAGGTGATTACGATGAGATAGATTGCATTGACATGGCCTTTTGTGATTTCGTTGTGGAGCTAACTAACTGGGACGAATCAAATTGGGAAGAAGTAAAGCCTGCCTACCCAAAAGGCTTCTTCTCATTGTCACAGCACAAGCGCCTGCTCTACGCCATCAATTATCTTAAAACACACGCCACCAATTAGGTGGCTTTTTTTATGGGAGTTTGAAATGCATCCGTTAGATATTTTAGCGTACCAAAAACAATTTAAACCCAACTATCACGCAGCAGCCAAAACCTACAACGACCCTCCCCGCCAACCACGCCCAGACAGACCTAAAGACTGGTGCCGTATCGCAAAAGAAGCTCGACAAAAAGCAATTGAAAATGGTGAAAAAACATACCAGACCAGCTGGGCATGCCGAAACGGGCACCTGGCTCCACAATACACCAGCACGCAAAAGTGCATAGTGTGCACAGCTGGGAACTACAAAAAGAAAGGCAAACAATGACAAAAATAGGCGTCTTTCATTCACGCAAAACAGCTTTTCAGCGTGGCCTATCAAGCGACAAACAAATCCTGATTATCGAAGTCGGCCTATTCTGCAAAAGCAAGAAAGGCTTGGATGTGATCTTTGAAGCACGCGAGTTCACGGATAAAGAACTGGCCCATGCTTACTATAAAGAGTTAAGCGAAAGGCACCTGCAATGAGGCACAACAAGCCGGCCGTGACACTGGGCCGCCAGTTCAACGCAAAGTCGATCATCGAAGGCTTACCCTACTCTAATGCACGCAATGCTGATAAGCGGCTTGCACGGCTTAGAAAGCGGCATGATTTAGATCGCAAGTTCAAAGAAGCAATCACAGATATTTTGGGGTGATATGAAAACTTACACGCATGAAGAGTTAAACCATATGGCAAATAATAATTATGCCTTTATTACGCCAGACCAGACAAATGCTGTATATGTTGGCCTGACATCTGGCGGTGCTTTTAAGTTTATAGATGGATTTCGCAGCTACTATGCTAGCAAATCCCTTTCCGTTTTCGGCGGCCACATCACACCGGAGCCACCAGAAAATGGCTAGATGGCGCTCAATCAAACGGCCACCAAAACACAGCCGCAACATTTGGATCAACACCGAAAGCGGTAAGTATCTAGGCATGTATGGCTTAGCAAGCGGCACTTTCTATATTTTAACCAGCAACACGTCAGAGACGGCCAAGATGGCCAAAGGCGTGCTGGGGTGGCGGGAGGTTTAAGCATGTGTGAGTATTGTGATGGCGTTAAAAAATTAATTTCAGTCGCTACTGGTTTTTACTTTAGTGAAGTTGAGATTTTTAATTCACACCTATGCATAGATCAGGGCCAGTATTACAACGGGCATACTGAATCAATTAAAATCAACTACTGCCCCATGTGCGGCGATAAATTAGGGGCCAATGATGACTGTAAAGATTAGACCAAAAAGCCATACCGCATTTATGTGGTTTATCAATAATAAGCATGAGCTAGTTGTTGATGACTCTCCATCCAAGGTCGTCTCAAATCAAAAAGGAGTTGTTGAGTTTGAAAATGGCATGGAGTGCACAAGTGACAATTTTGATGACTCATGGGTTCCAGTGAATGATTGGCACCTGAGAAAGATTAAAACACTTTTACAAATTCTGGTGGATCAGCTGCCGGCACTGGGCGGCTGGCCCGAAGGGGTTGAATGGTATTCCCAGCTTGACGATGGGTGCGCTTATCTTAAGTTTAATGGAGCCATTCCGCACCACCTTATTGGAGGGCGCCTTCAGTTGGCATCCGATCAGGCAAGCGCCATCGTCACTAAAGAGCAATACGAAGCCGCGCTAAATAGATAACGACACGAATGTAATGAACAACCACCCGCCACTAGGCGGTATTTTTTTGGACAATGAAAATGAAAAACCTAACCCTTGGCCAACAGATGCGCCAACAAGATTTTGGCTTTAGAGATGAAGTGATCATTGACCTATTCGCTGGCGGCGGTGGCGCCAGTGTCGCCATTGAGCAGGCGACTGGTCTATTCGTTGATGCTGCCTGCAATCATGATGAAGAAGCCATTGCAATGCACACAGTAAACCATCCTCAAACAAAACATTATCAAGCGGATGTGTTTGAAGTAGACCCGAGAGAGGCGTGTGCCGGCTACCCTGTCGGCCTCTTACATCTAAGCCCTGACTGCACTCATCACAGCCAAGCAGCTGGTGGTCAGCCCCGTGACAAAGTGATTCGATCATTGGCTTGGGTCGGCAAGCGTTGGGCGGGCCAAGTAAAGCCGCGCGTCATCACTCTAGAAAACGTCGAGCAAATTCTTAAATGGGGCCCACTTGTGGCGAAGCGAGACAAGGTGACAGGCCGCGTTATCAAGCTAGACCGATCAGTAGCCAAGCCTGGTGAGTATGTACCGCTTAGCGAACAATTCTTGGTGCCTAACAAGAAGGCCCAAGGTAAAGCGTGGAAAGAGTTTGTGAACTCATTAAGAAGAATGGGCTATGCCGTTGAATGGAGAGTTGTGGTTGCTGCCGACTATGGCGCCCCAACCACCCGTAAGCGGTTATTTATGGTCGCCCGATGCGACGGCCAGCCCATCGTGTGGCCGGTCCCCACTCATTTTGAAAAGCCACAAAAAGGACAATTACCCTGGCGCACTGCGGCCGAGTGCATAGATTTCAGCAACACTGGTACATCTATCTTTGAGCGTAAACGAGAGCTAGCCGAAGCAACAAAACGACGTATCGCCAAAGGCATTCAAAAGTTTGTCTTAGATAACCCACAACCATTCATCGTGCCAATTGCCCACTTTAATGGTAGCGAACCAGTGCACTCAGGCCTAGAGCCACTACGCACCATTACTGCCACCCCTAAAGGCGGATCATTCGCGGTAGCCATGCCGGTGTACGCACCTGTGACCATACAAATGGCTCATGGTGAAGGTAAGGGAGCAACTAAACGTCGTGGTATTGGAAGCAGAGCAATTGATCAACCATTGAACACTGTAACTGCTTCTGGCGGTACCGGAGTGGCCACTGCCTACTTGATGCAAGCCAACGGTGGGTTTAACACAACAGTCGGCCGAGCAGCTGACGCACCAATGACAACAATCACCAACACTGGATCACAACAGCAGCTTGTCTCCGCATTTATTGAGCGACAGTTTCGCACTGGCGCCGGTGCAGACATCAGCAAGCCACTGCAAACGATCATGACCAAGGGTGCTGGGAAGTGCGGCCTAGTTGAATGTGAACTAAGCGGATCAGAAGACAAGGCACTGCGCGTAGCATCATTCATGATCAATTATTACGGCAATGGCGACGCTCGTGATTTGGCGCGGCCACTAGACACAATCACCACAAAAGACCGATTAGCTCTAGTCACTGTGCACATCAGCGGCGAGCCTTATTTGATCACTGATATTAGATTGAGAATGCTTGAGCCAAAAGAGCTGTACAAGGCTCAAGGTTTCCCAGACACGTATATTTTTGACCGAGACAGCCAAGGAAGGCCATTTACAAAAACCGCTCAGGTTCGAATGTGCGGCAATAGCGTATCACGGCCGCCGTATGAGGCGCTTGTCAGAGCCAACTATCAACCATTAACGATTGCCGCTTTGGCAGTAGCCTAACAAATCATTGAATCAACACGCCCCGCCCTGCGGGGTATTTTTTTGGAGCATCCAACATGATTACTTTTTCACTAGAAGAGGCATCCCCCATTCTTGGTGCGCATCCTGAGACATTACGCAGAAAGTGTAAATCAGGTGAGATTAGAGCATTTAAATCTGGTCGCGCCTGGCGAATTGCCAAAGAAGCTCTTGCAGATTACATCAAAGACAAAGAAAATGAACGCTTGCAGGAAGTGCGGGCGGAAGGGAGTAAGAAATGCCAATCCGATTACGTAACGGAATTTACTATATCGACATTGTTACCTCGTCAGGGAACCGTATTAGACGATCTTCTGGCACCAGCGACAAGAAAAAGGCCCAAGAGCTGCACGATAAACTAAAGCATGAACTATGGGCCGTCGAAAGACTGGGCGAAAAACCTAAAAGAACATGGGATGAAGCCTGTGTGCGCTTTCTTCAAGAAAAAGCACATAAAAAAAGCCTTGAAGACGATAAGCAAAAAATGCGCTTATTGGTACAGCTTCGAGGAATGCTTTTAACTGATATTACCCGTGATTTTATTATGGGTACTGTATCGAAACTCAGCTGTGGAAACTCTACCAAAAACCGCTACCTCACGTTGATCCGTACAGTCTTAAATCTGTGCGCTGGCGAATGGGAATGGATTGATAGAGCGCCCAAGTTGACTTTATACAAAGAGCCTAAAAAGCGGATTCGCTGGATTACTCGCGATGAGGCTAACAGGCTTATATCCGTTTTACACCGTGTCTATGCTGATTTAGCCGAGTTTAGCTTTATGACCGGCCTACGCCAGTCTAATGCCCTTACTTTGGAATGGTCTCAAGTCGATTTAGAAAGACAGGTCGCATGGATCCACCCAGACCAGGCCAAAGCAGGAAAACCGATAGGTGTGCCGCTGAACGAAAACGCCATGAATGTTCTACGGCGCCGGTTTGCCATTCGAAAAATGCACCAAATATTTGTCTCAAACCTACCTAGAGCTAGCCAGCTCAAAATGGACTTTACTAGATATGTCTTTGTAAGCGACATAACTAAACGACCATTGACCAGCATTAGCTCAGAAATCTGGAAGGCGGCACTCGATGAGGCAGGTATTAAAGATTTTCGTTGGCACGACATTAGGCACACCTGGGCAAGCTGGTTAGTCCAAAGTGGCGTTGGCTTACTTGAGTTAAAAGAAATGGGTGGCTGGGAAAGTGTCGAGATGGTCCAGAAGTATGCTCACTTAGCACCACAACATTTACACAAAAACGCTGTTCTATTAGAGACCCCACGAGCCATGGGTTTGGCACAAGATGTCACAAATCTGGCACACGTAAAAAATCCCCTGCTACCTTGGACAGTAAACTAGGGGATTTTTTGGAGATTTACGTATGTAAATCAATGTTCTGGCGGAGGCGGTGAGATTCGAACTCACGGAAGGGTATAAGCCTTCGACGGTTTTCAAGACCGTTGCATTCAACCGCTCTGCCACGCCTCCTTAAGAGATGCGTATAGTACCTAATAACCACGGGCTTGCCAAGCCTTTTTTTACTTTTTTATTGGTTTATTTTATAACCTATTCTTTATAAAGTTATTGTTCTTCTCTCAAGTACACCCACTCATGCGCTTTTGAGTGTTCATCGCTATAGCGATAGCCCGCTAGATCGAAGTTCTTCAGGGCTTCTGGCGTGTTTATTTGATTTTCAGCGGCATATTTCACCATCAAACCTCGGGCTTTTTTGGCGTAAAAGCTGATGATTTTGTATTCACCGTTCTTTTTGTCCTTAAAAACAGGCGTAATGATGGGATAAGCCAAGGTTTTTAAGTCTACTGCTTTAAAGTATTCATTAGACGCCAGGTTGATCAGCGTTGTGTGGCCACCTTCGCGCATGTACTGATTGATTTGTTTGGCGATGGTCTGGCCCCAATAAGCATATAGATTAGCGCCTTTAGCATTCTGTAATTTAGTGCCCATCTCTAAGCGGTAAGGCTGCATTAAATCTAAAGGCTTTAAAATGCCATACAGCCCTGACAAAATGCCTAGATGCTGTTGCAGATAGTCGGTGGCCGCTGGCGTTAAATGGTAGGCGTCTAGGCCATCATAAACATCACCTTTAAAGAGATACACTGCCTGTTTTGCATTTTTTAAATCAAATGGCGTCGCCCACTCACCAAATCGCTCGCTATTCAATAAGGCAATCTTATCCGACACCTTCATCAGCTCGGCAATCGCCTGCGGCGACAGTTTGCGGCAAACCTTAATTAAAGCTTCGCTATGTGCCAACAAAGGGCTTTGGGTATACGTTTGAGTGGGTGCGGGTGTGGTTTCATCTAGGGTTTTTGCGGGTGATAATACAAAGAACATAAGGCCCCCTTATCATTAATTAATCATAAATAGTAAAGCTCATTCTATCAGCCCCTCAGCCGGCCTCATAGGGTTAAATAATTAAGATTAACTATAGGTCATGATCAAAAATATAGGCCAAAATGAATTTAAATTAGAGTGACTATACAAACCCCTCAATCCTGCTTTATGATGGCTGTAGGCCTTTATTTTATGTACGCATGGTTTCTGTTTCGACTAGCAGAACAGCCCCTCAGAAGCCATCCCTACCGCTTTATTTGGCCTAGTGGCGCAGCCACTAGCGACACCATAAATATAATTCGTTTCGTACAAAGGAGTCTTAACATGTCTCAGAATCAAGATTTAGAAAAACGTCGCCAAGCCGCAACGCCTCGTGGCGTTGGCATTATGTGTAGCTTCTATGCAGATAAAGCTAAAAATGCTGAGATTTGGGATACTGACGGCAATCGCTACATTGATTTCGCTGGCGGTATCGGGGTATTAAACACGGGTCACCTACACCCTAAAGTAAAAGCCGCTGTCGCTGAACAGCTACACAAGTTCAGCCACACTTGCTACCAGGTCGTGCCGTATGAAGCCTATATTGAAGTAGCCGAGTTGATTAATGAGCGTGCGCCCGTCGGTGGCACCGCTAAAACCGTCTTTTTGACCACTGGTGCCGAAGCGGTCGAAAATGCCGTTAAAATCGCCCGTAGCCATACCGGCCGTCGTGGTGTCATTTCATTCTTTGGTGGCTACCACGGCCGCACCAACTTCACTCTAGGCCTCACCGGCAAGGTTGCCCCCTACAAATTAGGCTTTGGCCCCTTCCCAGCCGACATCATTCACGCCCCCTATCCGAATGAGCTGCATGGCGTAAGCGAAGAAGAAGCGCTGACTGGCTTAAAGAAAATCTTTAAATCAAACATTGACCCTACCGATGTTGCGGCCATCATCATTGAGCCAATTCAAGGTGAAGGTGGCTTTAACGTGACGCCTTATTCGTTCTTAAAAGCCCTACGCGACATTTGCGATGAACACGGCATTGTGCTGATTTTTGATGAAGTCCAGTCTGGCTTTGCACGTACAGGTAAGCTGTTTGCCACCGAACACACGGGCGTCACGCCAGACCTGATCACCATTGCCAAGTCCTTGGCCGGTGGTTTCCCGCTATCCGGCGTGATTGGCAAAGCCAACATTATGGATGCGCCTTTACCCGGCGGCCTAGGCGGCACCTATGCCGGTAGCCCTCTAGCCCTAGCCGCCGCCAAAGCCGTGATTCACGCCATTGAAGATGAACAGCTGTGCCAACGCGCCCAAATCCTTGGCGACAAACTCATGGCTAAGCTAGAATCTTTAAAGTCCAGCATTCCCCACATTAAAGCCGTACGTGGTTTAGGCGCGATGGTCGCCGTAGAATTCATGCAGCCTGGCACAACTCAGCCTGACCCTGAGTTTGCTAAAAAAGCCCAAACCTACGCCCTCGAGCATGGCCTGATTTTATTGACCTGTGGGATGTATTACAACGTGATGCGCTTCTTATTCCCGCTGACCATTGAAGACAGCGTGTTTGATGAAGCCATGACGACCTTAGAAGCAGCCCTACAGTTCGCCAGCAAATAGTCCATTAATGCCAGCCTAAGGGCTGGCCTGATATTACAACGTGTAGACCAGATGTCCACACAGGAGTTGAAAAATGCAATTAAAAGATCAAAGTTTATTTAAACAGCAGTGCTACATTGACGGGCAATGGCTAAACGCCGACAGCGGCCAAACCCTAACTGTCACTAACCCCGCCACGGGCGAAGTATTGGGCACTGTGCCAAAAATGGGCCAAGCTGAAACCTTAAAGGCCATTGCGGCGGCAGAAGCGGCGATGAAAACCTGGAAAAAAACGCCAGCTAAAGCCAGAGCCAATATTTTGCGCAAGTGGTTCGATCTCATGATGGCGAACCAAGACGACTTAGCCGCTATTTTAACCGCCGAACAAGGCAAGCCATTGGCTGAAGCCAAAGGTGAAATTGCTTACGGTGCCTCTTACATTGAATGGTTTGCCGAAGAAGGCAAACGCGCCTACGGTGACATCATTCCCGCCAATGCACCCGACCAACGGGTCTTGGTGACCAAAGAGCCAATTGGCGTGTGCGCCGCTATTACCCCTTGGAACTTCCCCAATGCAATGATTACCCGCAAAGTAGCGCCTGCGCTAGCAGCAGGCTGTGCCATCGTAGTGCGCCCTGCCACGGCCACGCCCTATTCAGCTTTTGCTATTGCAGAGCTAGCTGACCGCGCAGGTTTACCCAAAGGCTTATTGAGCATCCTCACCGGCGGCTCAACCGATATTGGTCAGGTATTGACCGAACACCCTGTGGTGAAAAAATTCAGCTTCACCGGCTCAACCGAAGTCGGTAAAAAACTGATTGCCCAGTGCGCCACCACGGTAAAAAAAGTGTCGATGGAACTCGGCGGCAACGCCCCCTTCATCGTATTTGACGACGCAGACATTGATGCAGCCGTTGAAGGCGCCTTGATCTCTAAATTCCGCAACGTTGGTCAAACCTGCGTGTGCGCCAATCGTCTCTACGTACAAGAAGGCGTCTACGATGCGTTTGTAGCCAAGCTCACCACAGCCGTTAGCCAAATGAAGGTTGGCAATGGCTTTGAAGCCGGCGTTCAGCAAGGCCCCATGATCGACGCAGCGGCGGTTAAAAAAACCCAAGAGCACATTGACGATGCCGTAGCCAAAGGCGCTGAAGTGGTCTTAGGCGGTAAACCCCACGCTCTAGGCGGTAACTTCTTTGAGCCAACCATTGTGAAAAATGTGACGCAAAGCATGAAGGTAGCGAAGGAAGAAACCTTTGGCCCCTTAGCACCGGTATTTAAGTTCAAAACCGAAGAAGAAGCCATCCAATACGCCAACGACACTGAGTTTGGCCTGGCCAGCTACTTCTATGCTCGTGACGTGGGCCGTATTTTCCGCGTAGCAGAAGGCTTAGAGTACGGCATGGTGGCCGTGAACTCGGGTATTCTTTCCAATGAAGCCGCCCCTTTCGGTGGCAGCAAAGAATCTGGCCTTGGTCGTGAAGGCTCTAAGTACGGCATTGAAGATTACCTAGAAATTAAATACACGCTATTGGGCGGCCTCTAGGCTCACCCCTCCAATAACCATGCCAAAACTGCGCCCGATTGATGTCACTGATCGGGTGCAGTTTTTTTACCCTTCTAGGCACTTAACCTGCGTCCACACGCCGATCGATTTACCATGAACGTCATGAAACACATGCAAAAAACCCTATTACTCAGCGGCTGGCTATGGCTTGGCCTCGCCACCAGCCTTCATGCACAGCCCTCAATCATCAACACCAGCGACTACAGCGACGAGCAGCTGTCGGACATCCGCGCCAGCGTTCCGACTGATGGCTGGGTTTTGATCCAGCATCAAGAAGAGCGATACCTTCTAAATGTTTCCAATCAAGAATACACGCTGTCGCTTGCCTGCCAAGATTCAAAACAGCCTAGCTATCTTATCGAATATGCCCGAGCCTACCGTGATGGCACTTTTGACGGCATTGACTTGGTTAGCTCAAGCCGGCAGCAGTTCGCCAAAGTGGTATTTGAAGTCGATGGCCATGCTTTTGAAGACCCATTCACGCCTGCAACGGCTAAGGAGGCTCAAAGCCTCATCGCCGCTCTTAAACAAGGTAAGACGTTAACCGTAAAGGTTTATGACACGGCATTCAATCCAGAAACCGCCACCGAGACATTGGCCTTGAATCGCTCAATCAACTTTAAGCTCAATCATTCAGCGCTTCTAGATGAGATCACCCCTTGTCGCTAAAGCCCTTTTAGGTGCATCGTTCACTCATAAAAAACGCCTAGAAACAAACGTGACATCCGTCATTTCTAGGCGTTTTAGGCTGTCGCTTCCTGCTAGCGAATGAACCAATCAAACATCGGCACCATATAAGGCAGTAACAGCGTGGTCAAAATCCCATTTAGCCCCATGGCTAGGCCGGCGAAGGCGCCCATGTGCGGATTGATGTTAAATGCGTGGGCCGTCCCCACCCCGTGGGAATTAAGCCCCAAGGCAAAGCCCTTAACCTCATCTGAAGTAATGTTCAGCCATTGGTACACATATTTAGCCATGATGGCACCAAACATACCCGTAGTTAACACCACTAAAGTGCTGATGGAAGGCTCGCTGCCAAACTGTTCGGTCACGGCGATCGCAATCGGCGTCGTCACGGCTTTAGCCGTCATCGTCGCCACCAACACTTTGCTGCCGCCTAGCAGCGCCATCAAAAACCCCGCCGACACGATAGACGTCAAACAGCCTGCAACTAAACCTACCATAAACGGTTTAAAGTAATCCTGGATTTTTTTGATCTGCAAGGCTAAAGGCACGGCCAAAGCCACCGTAGCCGGCCCTAACAGAAAATGAATGAATTTAGCGCTGTCAAAATAGCGATCATAGGGCACGTTATTGCTCACCAAAAACAAGGACACCATACCCACCGTTAAGGCCACAGGATTGACTAAAGGATGAAAGCGGCTTTTGCGATGTAAGAACATCGCCAACATATAAGCAGCCAGCGTAATGGTCAGGCCTAATAAAGGTGACTGGGTCAGATACAGCCACATACTCTCTGGCTTATTCATGTTCGGCCTCTTTTTGCTTATTGATCATTCTTTGCACCACCCAGGCAGTCACGCCTAAGGTGATGAGGCTACTGCCGGCGATGCTGACAATCAGCGCCGTCCACTGGCCCTCTAGAAGCGCGGCACTGCTGATGATGCCCACGCCAGCAGGCACGAACAGCAACGACAAATGGCCAATCAACAGCCGACTGGTGTCTTGAATATAATCTAGTAATCGGGGGAAGACCAACAGACTAACAAATAACAGCAGCATGCCAATAACGGGGCCGGGAATCGGCAGGTTCAGATAGTGAGACAGTAACTCACCCATACTTTGGTATGCCAGTAAAATAGCAAATGCGCCTAACATGGTGTCACAACCTAATATATGATTAACAAAATGCAAAAGGTCACCCTAATAATTTAAAGTGACCAGTTACAACAATCATACAACTAATTGTTTCAGCCGTTAACCTTTATATAGCTCAGCGACCCACAAAAAGGCCGTAGGGGCCAACCACCCCACACATTGGCCTTTATTTGCTGGTTTCTAGCGGATAACCCGCCTCACACCACTCACGAAAACCACCGTCCATAGACAATACTTGGGTATAGCCCATTTTTTGTAGATTTAGCGCCGCCAGCGCCGAACGATAGCCGCCACCACAATAAAGAATCATTGGGGTACCAAAATCAGGGACGGCAGCCTCAATGTCACGCTCTAAAATCCCCTTCCCCATATAGATGGCTTGAGGCAGGTGGCTTTTGTCCCATTCAACCACTTCACGTACGTCTACAAACAGCGGCAACCGGCCTTCATCTAATAAGGCTTTGGTGGCGCTGACGCTGATGCCGTCAATTTGGGTACGTGCCTCTTGGCACAACTGTTCAAATCTAGGACTGTGTTGCATAAAACCTCCTTATTGGCAGAGGCCTCAAACGAAGCCTCTGGTGTTCAGCGCAAAAACTTACAATACTGGGGTGTCTACGCGCACGTCGGCGCACTGAGCCCGTAGCCGCAGGGCATGATCCATCAACACCATGGCCAGCATGGCTTCGGCGATGGGCGCTGCCCTTAGGCCGACACAAGGGTCATGGCGGCCATGCGTCGCCATTTCGATTGGCTCACCGGCTTTGGTGATTGATTGACGCGGCGTGGCGATGCTCGACGTGGGCTTAATCGCAATCTTGATGTCGAGGTTTTGGCCCGTGCTGATGCCGCCCAAAATGCCGCCAGCGTGATTGCTCAAAAACCCTGTCGGGCTTAATTCATCGCCGTGCACCGAGCCGCGCTGTGCAACGGCTTCAAAGCCGGCGCCGATTTCCACACCCTTAACGGCATTAATACTCATCATGGCGTGGGCAATGTCTGCATCAAGACGATCAAACACCGGCTCGCCCAAGCCTACGGGCACGTTAAAGGCTTCAATTTTCAGTTTAGCGCCAACTGAATCAAGGCTCTTGCGTACAGAATCCATATAGTCTTCTAAAGCGGGCACACGGCTTTGATTGGCTACAAAGAAAGGATTCTGGTTGATGTCTTCATAGCGTGAAAACGCAATTTCTTCCGTCCCAATTTGGGTCACATAGGCCACGATGTGGGTACCAAACTGCTGCTGCAACCATTTTTTAGCAATGGCGCCAGCGGCCACGCGGGCGGCGGTTTCTCGCGCCGAGCTACGGCCACCGCCACGGTGGTCGCGAATGCCGTATTTATGCCAATAGGTGTAGTCGGCATGGCCTGGACGGAAGGTTTCGGCAATATTGCCGTAGTCCTTGCTGCGCTGATCGGTATTGCGAATCAATAAGGCAATAGGCGTGCCTGTGGTTTTGCCTTCAAAAACGCCCGATAAAATTTCAACTTCGTCTGCTTCTCTTCTTTGCGTGACGTGGCGGCTTGTGCCTGGCTTACGTCGATCTAATTCCAACTGAATATCTTCAGCAGACAATGCCAACAAAGGGGGACAGCCATCGATCACGCAGCCTAATGCAGGACCGTGGCTTTCGCCAAAAGTAGTGACAGTAAACAACTGCCCAAATGTATTCCCAGCCATTGATGCGCCTTTTATTGTGGAAGGTTGATGATTATTATTGATCGCTCAGTTTAGCACAATCGGCTTTTCGATGGGGCTCAATATCGAGCACGAACATGGTTTTTATCACAGCAAAAAAGCCACAGCCGCCCGAGACAGAATTTGACTTAAGTCGTGTTTTATACTAATAATCAATACAAATATAACATTTAACTTTACCTAACAAAAACAAGGTATTTTAAAAATACCCACACCTCATCAACTTGCACGCGGCCCTTAACCTCTTTAGGCATAAGGCCATGTTCTCTATTGTTTCGGCCAATACAGAAAGGCAATCGCGATGCCCGTTAAAACCCTCCCTTCTTTACGCCTCAGGCGGCTACCGCTGTGGGCAGAACTCTGCCTGATGCTGGCCATTAAGCTGTCGCTCCTCTATGGCGCTTGGTACTTCTGGTTCTCTCAACCCGTGGCCAAAAACATGACCGTCCCTCCACCAGAGATCGAAACCCACTTTTTCGACCGCGCGACACAAACCTACTAACTCACGAAAGACACTCACTATGCTCACTGATTTAGTCGACCTATCTCGGCTGCAGTTTGGCCTGACCGCCCTATTCCACTTTTTATTCGTCCCGCTCACCATGGGGCTTTCTTGGATTTTGGTGATTTGCGAAAGCGCTTACGTGATGACCGGTAAGCAGATCTACAAAGACATGACGCGCTTTTGGGGCAAGCTCTTTGGGATTAACTTTGCCATGGGCGTCACCACCGGCATCACCCTGGAGTTTCAATTTGGCACCAACTGGGCCTATTACTCTCACTATGTAGGTGATATTTTTGGGGTGCCATTGGCCGTCGAAGGCTTAATGGCATTCTTTTTGGAGTCCACATTTGTGGGGCTGTTCTTCTTTGGCTGGGACCGATTATCCAAAAATAAACACTTAATGGTGACCTTCTTGGTGGCCCTTGGCTCTAACCTCTCTGCACTGTGGATTCTGATCGCCAACGCATGGATGCAGAACCCCGTTGGGGCAGAGTTTAATTATCAGACCATGCGCATGGAGCTAACCAATATGAGCGAGGTATTCTTTAATCCCGTCGCTCAAGTTAAATTCGTCCACACCGTAGCCGCCGCCTACGTAACCGCTTCAATGTTTGTTCTGGGCATCTCGGCCCTCTATCTACTGAAAAAACGCGACCAAGGATTTGCCCTACGCTCCTTTGCCATTGCGGCGGCCTTTGGCCTAGCCTCTGCACTGTCTGTCGTGGTCTTGGGCGACGAATCCGGCTATGAATCAGGTGAGGTACAAAAAGTGAAACTGGCGGCGATTGAGGCAGAATGGCGAACAGAGCCAGCACCGGCCTCGTTTACCGTGGTTGGCCTCCCCCAGCAAGAACAGGAACACACCCAGTACGCACTGAAAATCCCCTACGTGATGGGCATCATCGCCACCCGCAGTCTAGATAAAGAAGTGATGGGTTTGACCGACCTCAAGCACGCCAACGAAGCCCGTATTCGCAATGGCATGATTGCCTATGGCGCCCTAGAGCAACTGCGTAGCGGTGATGAATCAGCATCAACGCTGTCCTTATTTGACCAACACAAAGCAGACTTAGGCTATGGCCTGCTGTTGAAAAAATACACATCAGATGTGGTAGACGCCAGTGAAGCCCAAATCTTGTCGGCGGCCAAAGACACCATTCCCCACGTGGCGACCATTTTCTGGAGCTTCCGCGGCATGGTGGCTTTAGGCTTCTGGTTCATCATTGTGTTCATCATGGCCAACTACTACTTGCACAGTAATAAACTGCAGGAAAAGCGCTGGTTTCTTAAAGTCTGTTTATGGTCCATTCCCCTGCCATGGGTTGCGGCCGAACTGGGCTGGATTGTCGCTGAGATGGGCCGACAACCTTGGACTATTTCCGGTATTTTACCCACCCATCTGTCGGTGTCGCAGCTCGACATTGGCCAAGTTTGGTTTAGCCTTGCTGGCCTACTGAGCATTTATACTCTGCTCTTTATCATCGAGATGTACTTGATGCTCAAGTACATCAAGCTTGGCCCTGCCAGCCTAAAAACCGGTCGCTATAGTGGCGAAACCGATACCCAAGCTTAATACCCATAAAGGAGCCATTATGATTTTCGATTACGCAACCATTAAGCTCATCTGGTGGGGACTCATCATTGTGTTATTCATTGGGTTTGCCATCACCGACGGTTTTGACATGGGCGTCGCCAGCCTCTTGCCTTTTTTAGGCAAAACCGACGTTGAGCGCCGCATCATCATCAACAGCGTCGGCCCTGTCTGGGAAGGCAACCAAGTATGGTTCATCACCGCGGCGGGCGCCCTCTTTGCCGCTTGGCCCTTGGTCTATGCCACCTCGTTCTCCACGCTATACGTCGCTTTGATGCTGACCTTATTTGCCTTATTCATGCGCCCCGTTGGCTTTGACTACCGCAGTAAGCTTAGCAGCTCCCGCTGGCGCCAAAGCTGGGACTGGGCCTTGTTTGTCGGCGGTACGGTTCCCGCCGTGGTGTTCGGTGTGGCCTGTGGCAATTTATTTTTAGGCCTGCCGTTTCAGTTTAACGACGCCTTACAGGTTAGCTATCATGGCGGCTTTATCGACCTACTGAACCCTTTTGCCTTTTTTGCGGGATTGATGTCTTGGGCCTTACTCGCCTTTCATGGCAGCGTCTACCTCAGCAATAAATCTCTAGGAGCAGTACAGGCCCGAGCCCACCGAGCCACCCGCAACATTGGCTTGGCGTTTGTGACGATTTTCATCTTGGGTGGCGTTTGGGTCCATTTTATCCCTGGGCTCACCATTACCGCAGCACCAAACGGCAACAGCTTCGTCGCCCCCTTAGCCAAAACCGTGGTTCAGAGCGAAGGCGGCTGGCTACATAACTATTTTAGCCTGCCCGTTCTATGGCTGATCCCGATTCTGGCCATTGTAAGCGCGCTTGGGGCCATTGCCGCCATTAAAACCCAGCCCAAGCTCAGCATGATCTTGAGCTCATTGGTCGTTGCCACCACCATCTTAACCCCCGCTGTGGCGCTGTTTCCATTCGTCCTGCCCTCCTCAGCCCACATTGTTTCCAGCTTAACCCTCTTCGATGCGGCTTCTAGCCACAAAACGCTAGAAATCATGCTGCTGGCAGCGGTCATTTTCGTGCCCCTCATTCTGTTTTACACCAGCTGGGTGTATCGCGTCATGCGCGGCCCGGTGACGGAAGAGCGCTTACACAACGATACACACAACTATTAATTTAGGCGGCTTAGGCCGCTTTAGAAAGGACAGCCTTATGTGGTATTTTGCTTGGTTACTCGGCCTTGGTTTGGCCATCAGCACCGGCATTATTGGGGTTTTATGGCTAGAAAGTCAGTTTTCTTTCCAGGACCGCAAGGAAGATTAATCGTTTACCCCTCAAAAGCAGCCTTATAGAAGGCTGCTTTTTATTTTCTTCGCGCTGAAGCATCATCAGTGAAAGCAAGCACCTACAGACAATTAACGGCAAACTGTGGTCAATCATACCCACTTCAAATTTGACAAAATCGCGCCAGCCGTTTAACTTTCAAGCTTATTCCCAAAATAAAAAAAAGCACACTATGAAACCAATTATTAAACGCTTTGTGCTACATTTCGGTGAAATGGGTAGTCTATGGGGCATTAATAGAACAGTGGGCCAGATGTATGCCTTACTGTATCTATCCCAGAAGCCACTCAACGCCGATGACCTAGTTCAGGCACTACAAGTTTCACGTTCAAACGTGAGTGTGGGTCTAAAAGAGTTACAGTCATGGAAACTGATTCGCCTGGTTCACTACCCACAGGACCGCCGCGATTACTTCACCACTCCAGAAGACGTATGGCAAATCTTTAAGACCCTCATTGAAGAAAAACGTCGCCGCGAGGTAGAGCCTACCTTATCCATGCTCCGCGACACCCTATTAGTCAAACCTGAAGACAAAGAAGAACAATACGCGCAAGAACGCATCCACGAAATGCACGAATTGATCGACTTAGCCAGCAATTGGTTTGATGATGTTCAAAAGCTTTCTCCAGAAACCCTGGCCAAGCTAATGAAATTAGGCAGTAAGGTTAACCGCCTATTAGAAACCATGGAAAAATTAAAGCTCGGCGGCTCTAAGTCTTCCTAAACCCAGCCTAGCCAAAGACACCAATCACTTAGCTGCTTGGTGTTTTTTTCGTCAGCTGCTCCTTAAACCCTAGCACGACGCAGCCCTTGACGAACAACAAGGTGGCGCCGACAGAGATGATCATGGGCCTCGACCTATTATTTATAATGTTTTTAGTGGCCTTAGTGGCCAGTTTTTGTGATGCGATCGCCGGCGGTGGTGGCCTCTTAACGTTACCGGCCTTACTGCTGGCCAGTGTTGAACCCGTATCTGCCCTAGCCACCAATAAGCTACAAGCCTCTGTCGGCAGCGTGTCGGCAGCCTTAACCTTTATTCGTAAAGGCATCGTTAGCTGGCGTAAGATTTGGCCCATGGCCCTCAGCGCTGGCATTGGCTCCCTCCTCGGTGCCTTATCGGTCAATTTATTACCTCCTGAGGTACTCAAGGGCTTTGTGCCCATCTTACTGATTGCCGTGGCGCTGTATTTTATTTTCTCACCCAAATTGAGCGACCTTGATGGCCAACCCAAAATGTCGGCGTTTGCATTCGGCCTGACCGTCGTACCCGCCATCGGCTTTTACGATGGCATTTTCGGCCCAGGCACGGGTTCTTTCTTAACCTTAGGCTTCGTCTCATTAATGGGCTATGGCATCATTAAGTCCATCGGCCACACAAAAGTGTTAAATGCCGCCACCAATCTCGGCGCCCTGCTGGTTTTCCTGACCTACGGCAAAATCATTTGGGCCCTCGCCTTAGCCATGGCGGCAGGCTCATTCATTGGCGCCCAACTGGGCGCACGTTTTGCCATGAAGGCTGGCGCCAAAGTAGTGAAGCCCATGCTGATCACCATCTGCTGCCTGATGGCGATCAAGCTGCTGATGGAGGCCGACCACCCCATTCGACTCTTTTTCGCTCAGCTGTTCTAAGACAACGCGCCACACATAATTAGGCCAATGCCCACTCAGGCATTGGCCTATTTTTGATTCAAGATCACACCAGCTGCCTGACTGAACACTACTGCACCAAAAAATAAAATATAATTAAATAAAATTCAATGACTTAATTAAATAACCGTGCGAATGATAACAATTCCTATTCACAAACAAGAATAAAGTCTGTATAGTTTGGGCTTGGTAGTGGTTTGTGTTCCTTTTCAAGCCCCTTGGGTCCACCAAGGGGCATTTTTTTGCCTAACGCATTCTCCCCTTAACGCCCCCTACAGCTAGACGCCAACAAGCAAGCCAAATAAATCCATTCGATAATCATCTCATCCTCCACTGCTACATTCTAGAGGCAGGCAAAGCCAAATATCTTCCCTCGGTGACACCCACAACCCTTGCCACCACTTTTATCATGATTTATTTCAAAGACTTAATAAAATAAACGTCCAAATGATAATAATTCCTATTCACATAAAGAAAAAAGACCTGTATCATGCAGTTCATGGTCATCAACGAAAGCACCACACCATGAGTACCGAAAAAACCGCGCAGCAACTCAGCGACAGCCTAATCGATTTACATGGCCGCAGCAAAACCGTGATGATGGCCACCCAGACTGAAGACGCCACACCCCACATCAGCTATAGCCCGTATGCCCTGATCGAAGGTAAATACTATGTATTTTTATCTGCCCTCGCCGCCCACACACGCCATTTAGTGGAACGGCCACAGGCCAGCATCATGCTGATTGAAGATGAGCAGGACACGCGTAATCTGTATGCACGCGCTAGGCTCAGCTGGGTCGCACAGGCTAGCTTAATTGAGCGACAAACGCCTTTATTTGATTTAGCCATCGCGCAATTAAAAGCACGCACCGGCCAAACCATCAACTTACTGGTGAGCCTCAATGATTTTGATTTATTTGAATTAGCGCCCCTACATGGGCGGCTGGTTTTAGGATTTGGACAGGCTTATCAGATTAAGCCCGAAGATTTACTCGCCGTGATGGCGCACGAACAAGCCGTCAAACTGACGCACATAACAACGTAACGATTTTGGTAGTGGTTTGTGTTCCTTTTCTAGCCCCTTATACTCTAAGGGGCATTTTTTTGCCTATAGCCTGCTGCCACACGGCGCCCTCTCCCTAAACGTCATGCACCCATAGCAAGCATCACCCATCGTCCCGCACACAAGCCTTATTTGGGCACGGTGACCGCATTCATACGGCGGTTGATGATGTTGGTTTTGTTAGACAAGGCACGAGACTTACGGTTTTCATCATAAAACCGCGGCCGCGTGACCATACTGGCTAAACGCGCAGCCTGTGCTTTGGTTAAATTATCAGCAGAACGTTTAAAGTAATACTGACTGGCTGCCTCAGCGCCGTAGACACCGTGACCCCATTCAATCACGTTTAAATAGATTTCATAAATGCGTTTTTTATCGGTGCTGCCTTCCAATAGCAGTGTGAGCCAGGCTTCTTCACCTTTGCGCACATAGCTACGCGCCTCCCACAAAAACAAGTTTTTAACCAATTGCTGAGTAATGGTTGAGCCACCGGCTTTGACTTCGCCATTTTTTTCGTTACGGCGCATGGCATAACGAATGCCGTTCCAATCAAAACCATCATGGCGCAAGAAGCTAGCGTCTTCCGAGGCAATCAATGCATGCTTTAAGTTACTGCTCAGCTCATCATAAGGCCGCCACTGATATTTAAGCACGACATCAGGGTCTTCGGCCTTCAAGACACTCATGCGTTCACGCATAAATGCCGTCGACTCTGGCCCCACACCCCGCCAAAACAGCATGGCCCCATAAGCGTAGACATTAAACAAAACCACCGCTGCCACAGCAGCGGTGATGAGCCATTTAAGCCATTTAAACATAGGAAAGCCTAAGCCAGCTGCTCACGCAGAGCATTGGTAATGGCACGGGTTTCAGGCTTGAAGCCACGCCAAATTTCGTATGAGGCCGCGGCTTGCTCAACCAACATGCCTAAACCATCCGCTAAAATACCGGCCTTCTCAGCCTGGGCACGCTTTAAGAATTCAGTTAAGCCAGAGCCATACACCATATCGTAGGCCAAGGTTTTCTCAGTAA
Organism: Neisseriaceae bacterium CLB008; assembly: GCA_041228285.1. Lineage (NCBI taxonomy): Bacteria > Pseudomonadati > Pseudomonadota > Betaproteobacteria > Neisseriales > Neisseriaceae > Neisseriaceae bacterium CLB_ANTARCTIC_008. The sequence goes on from CP166133.1 coordinate 1,903,556, forward strand.
AGATGCCTTTAGGAATCGGTGGCAACTCATTATGCAAACTGCTCGAAGTCCCATTGATGATGACGTCAAACTCATGACCAGCCAGTTCTTCATACGGCAAGATGTCAATTTGGTGGCCCTCAAACTGAGACACCAGAGCTTTAGCACGATCCAAATTACGGTTCGCGATGGTCACCGACAGCGGTAGCTGTGCCAAAATAGGCTGCAACACGCCGCGAACGGCACCGCCTGCGCCCAAGATCAACACCCGGCGCGCAATCAAAGGACAGTCTAAATTATTTAAAATATCGCTCACAATGCCTACACCGTCGGTGTTATCGCCCAAAAGCTGTCCGTTTGGCAAGATGCTGATGGTGTTGACGGCTAGAGCTGCTTCGGCGCGCTCGGTGCGCTCATCCACAAATTCATAGGCATCCCCTTTAAACGGTAGGGTAATATTGAGGCCGGAGCCACCGGAGGCAAAAAAGGCCGCGGCAACGTCTTTAAAGCCGTCTAACGGCGCCAAAATGCGCTCATAGCCCAGCGCAATGCCTTCTTGTTTGGCAAACGCCAAATGAATTTCTGGCGAGCGGCTGTGTTCGATCGGGTGACCGACAACCGCATAACGTAGTTCTTTCATATTCAAACCCTATAGCGATATTAATTATATTGTGTCGATACTTTGCCCTTAAACGCGGCTTTTTTCAACTCTTATCGTCAATATTCTGCCTTTTTAGCCCAGTAAACCGCCTATTGGCTGGTTTTAGGCGCCAACCAATCATCATGACGTAAGAATATAAAGTCTGGTAAAAACCGAATTTTACCGTTTTATGGCTGTAAACTTAGTGATTTTGGCATACGCCAGATTATTTTTTCTCGCAGCCATTCTTTTATCAAAATACTTATGGCACAATAGACCGACTGCCCAGTACACAACGGGTGTCACCGTTTTATCTCTCGCATCATCCCACCCATACTAGGAGACACAGATGTCTGTTGCACACGTCGTAGAGTTGATAAAGGCACACAAAATTCGCTTCATCGATTTACGCCTTACCGACACTAAAGGTAAAGAGCACCACGTAACCATTCCCGCCCATGTTTTATTGGAAGACCCAGAAGAATGGTTTGAGTCAGGCCAGCCCTTCGACGGCTCTTCAATGGCCGGCTGGAAAGGTGTTCAGGCGTCTGACATGCTGTTAATCGCCGACCCAGACAGTGCCAACATCGATCCGTTCTTTGACGAACCAACCCTCATTTTAACCTGTGATGTGATTGACCCAGCCAACGGCCAAGGCTATGACCGTTGCCCACGCTCGGTGGCGAAGCGTGCAGAAAATTATTTAAAAGCTTCTGGCATAGGCGACACCGCCTTTTTTGGCCCAGAGCCAGAATTCTTTGTATTCGACAGCGTGGAGTTTGAAACCCACGCCTCAGGTACGCGCTTCCAAATCAACGCTGAAGAAGCCGCTTGGTCCTCAGGCAAAAGCCTAAACGGCGGCAACACAGGCCATCGCCCCATGATGAAAGGCGGCTATTTCCCAGTACCACCGGTTGATTCTGGCCAAGACATGCGTTCAGCCATGGTCATGACCATGGAAGCCATGGGCGTACCGGTAGAGGTTCACCACCACGAAGTCGGCACCGCCGGCCAAATGGAAATCGGCACTCGCTTCAGCACGCTGACCAAGCGCGCCGACATGACCCAAGTCATGAAATACGTGATTCACAACGTGGCCCACAACTACGGTAAAACCGCAACCTTCATGCCGAAACCCATCATGGGCGACAACGGCTCTGGCATGCACGTGCATCAATCCATTTGGAAAGATGGCCAAAACTTATTTGCTGGCGACGGCTATGGCGGCCTATCCGATACGGCGCTCTACTACATTGGCGGCATCATCAAGCACGCCAAAGCCTTGAACGCAATCACCAATCCCAGCACCAACTCATACAAACGTTTGGTGCCGCATTATGAAGCCCCTACCAAATTGGCCTACTCAGCCAAAAACCGTTCGGCATCGATCCGCATTCCTTACGTGGCCAGCACTAAAGGTCGCCGTATTGAAGCGCGCTTCCCAGACCCAATGGCCAACCCCTACCTATGCTTTGCCGCGCTATTGATGGCTGGCCTAGACGGCATTCAAAACAAGATTCACCCTGGCGATGCCGCGGATAAAAACCTCTACGACCTACCACCGGAAGAAGACAAGTTAATCCCAACCGTGTGTACTTCATTAGAAGAAGCCCTAGCTGCCCTACAAGCCGACCATGAGTTCTTAACCCGCGGCGGTGTGTTCAGCGAAGACTGGGTACAAAGCTACATCACCTTAAAAATGGCCGACGTGACGCGCATGCAAATGGCGCCTCACCCCTTAGAGTTTGAAATGTACTACAGCCTCTAAGTCGACCCCACAATGCGAACGCGCCGGCTGATTCAACCAGCAGGCGCGTTTTCTATACCGATCGCCTCGCCAAAAGCTCATGTTCGTAAGCAATAAACGCCCCAATCATGGCCCGATACACTGCCTCTACCACCTCAGGGCTCGCACCAACCAACCGAGCTTCAGTCTTCGCCTGCTCAATCACCGCCGCCGCTCGCTCTGGTGCAGGCACCGCAGCAGCATCGGTTTTAAACCCTGCCGCTTGCGTCACATACCCCTGTCGTTTCGCTAACAGCGCAATCAACTGCTTATCCAACACATCAATCTGCGTCCTCACTTCTGTCAAAGACGTACATTTCATCTTTTTCTCCTTTGGGCCAATGGCCAACTCATCAATCACATACACACTAATTAAAACAAACCCTTGCATCACCACAGGCACTGCCTTAGCAAATCAGGTATACTGACCCCACCTGTCGGCATGGCCATGAATCAGTAATATCCAGCCACAAAATGGCTGGATATTACTGATTCATGGCAGATACCGAGCATGTTCTTCTTCACTTCCTCTATAGAGTGATCATCTATGCAAAACTACGTCGCGCCCGTTATATCGGCGAAAGTCAAAAAAATACTGCCCATTATCGTGGCCTCTGCCATTTTCATGCAGATGTTAGACGCCACCATTTTGAACACCGCCCTACCGTCTATGGCACGGGATTTAAATGAATCCCCGCTCAATATGCAATCGGCCATCATCAGTTATGCCCTCACCGTCGCGCTACTGATTCCCGTCAGCGGCTATTTTGCCGACCGCTACGGCACCAAAAAAACCTTTATGGTTGCCGTGGTACTGTTCTGCATTGGCTCCTTGCTGTGCGCCCTGTCACCCACCTTATCCACCCTGGTCTTTTCCCGAGTCATTCAAGGCATCGGCGGCGCCATGATGACGCCCATCGCGCGACTCACCCTCATCAAAGCCTATGATCGTTCAGAGTTTTTATCGGTTATTAACTACGCCACCATGCCTGCCCTGATTGGGCCTATTATTGGCCCTTTAGTCGGTGGTTATTTAGTTGAAGTGGCCAGTTGGCATTGGGTATTCCTCATCAACATCCCCATTGGCGTGCTCGGTCTCATCAGCGCTTATAAATTCATGCCCGATTTTCGCGAACCTGAAGTCCACATGGATTTTCTTGGCTACGCCCTATTTGGCTCGGCCGTCGTACTGCTGTCTTTAGGACTAGAGTTCGCTGGTCAAGGAGCGGGCCTACCGTTTGCCGTCACCGTCATGGCCATTGGCCTGGCCTTATTAGCGGGCTATGTGCGCTACGCTGAACGCATGCCTAGTCCTTTATTCTCAATGGATTTATTTAAAATTCGCACCTTCCGCATCGGCATCTGGGGCAACCTCGTCACCCGCGTCGGCATCAGCGCCATGCCACTACTGCTGCCGCTGCTGCTACAGGTGGCTTTTTTAAATTCTGCCAGTACTGCAGGGTGGATGCTGGCGCCGATGGCCATTGCAGCACTCTTAATCAAGCCCTTTATCAAACCCTTATTAACCCGCTACAGTTATCGTAAAGTCTTAGTGGGCAACACCCTCTTTATTGGTTTTATGTCTATTTTGCTGGCACTACCGACGGCCAACACGCCGCTGTATTACTTGATTCCCTTGCTATTCGTCATGGGCGCGTCGAACTCCATTCAGTTTACCGCCATGAACACCATTTCTTTATCTAATCTGCGGCCACATCAGGCCAGCAGCGGCAACAGCCTAGTGGCGGTGAATCAGCAGTTATCCATTGGTTTTGGCATTGCCATCGGCGCTGCTTGCCTACGCTTTTTTGATGGCCAAAACTGGGTCGGCGACACCCACACCGCCTTCAGAATCACCTTCGTCATCTTGGGCCTCGCCACCATGGCCTCGAGCCTGGTCTTTAGCCGCTTACACCAAAAAGACGGCGACAACTTGGCCCAGAAGCACTAGGCTAAGCGGCTTAACTGGCGCAGCAATAGGCTATTTTGCACTAGGCCTAAGTCCAATTGGCCATGATTCAGGGCTGGCGTTTCCACGATGAGGGTTTGATCAGGCCGACCAGAATGCAGGCTCAAGCAGCCCTCTGCCGCCACAAATGTAAGGCCATGCTGCTGGGCAAACGCTTGCGCTCGCTGGTTGGCCAGCGCCAACATCGGCAAGAGGGTGACGTCTAAGAAGAAACGGCGTGCCTGCAGCACCAAGATACGCGCGGCAAACCAATCAGCCTCTTCAGTAAAACGATGCGGGCTGACCTGTTCAAAATCGTGGCGCATAGCGGCTACAAGGCAAGCGACCATGCGAATTTGCGGCACTAGGGCTTCGCTGACTTTGGGCAGCGCCATGATACTAGGGGGCATAGTAATGGGCGTGGCGGCATCGCCATCCACAATGAGGTGCCATGCCTGAACCGTTTCTTGTTCAGGCTTAGGGGCTGTTTGATGAAGTTGTTTGGCGCTGGCAAGCATTTTTTCGTCCTTTTTTAGTGGTTCCTACCGCTGCTGCTTGGGCGCCTTTACTGATTATTGACCATCAAAAAAGCCGCCCTATCATCAGGCGGCTTTTTTGTGTATTCGTGTCGTAAACTAAATCTATTCACCATGCACACATAAGGCCCGCCCTCGAGGTGCGGTACCAATATGAAAAAGAAAAGGTGAAATTAGTTTGGGTATTCATGGCTTTTAGATTAAACACTGCGCATCAACTTGTCAAGACTATTTAATAACTGAGGTTTATTCGGCCCACTTCTTCATCAACTGATGCGGAATATTCAGCTGATCCAAAATACGCGCCACTACAAAATCCACCATATCTTCAATGCTTTGTGGATGATGATAAAACCCTGGTGAAGGCGGTAAAATACACACACCTGTCTCGGACAAGGCCAGCATATTACGTAAGTGTATGGTCGACAGAGGAGTTTCACGAGGCACAATAATCAATGGCCGTCCCTCTTTAATGGATACATCGGCTGCGCGTTCAATCAAATTATCCGACAAACCTTGCGCAATCGCCGCCATTGTCCCCACGGTTGCAGGGCACACCACCATCGCATCGGCAGGATTAGTGCCCGACGCCACAGGGGCAAACCACTCTTCTTTGCCAAACACGCTCAACTGCTCTGGCGCCACCCCAAACTTTTCGCGCAGCATCTCAGCGCAGGCTTTAGGAGACGAGGGCAAAGTCAGGTCCATCTCTTGCTTGGCCACAATTTGCGCCGCCTGAGAATACAGCACCCATACCCGCTTATTCGCCGCCAGCAGGCTTTCGATCAAGCGAATGCCGTAAGGCATGCCCGATGCCCCGGTTAATGCCACACAGACAGTATTGATTGGTCTGATTACCCTCATGATGTCCATCATCCATTGCTGATTGTTTAGTACCCCATTATAAAACACTCCGCCACGAAAAGCTGCCTTTGTCTGCTCCGTGCACAGACAGCGAGTAGTGCAACCACGCTTGTCGACACCGTTCGAGTACTTTATGCTTAAAAGAATCATGCAACCATTTGCATTTTTCTGACTCTATCTGCACATAGCGGCTAGACTCTATCAGCCTCATGCGCCTTTGCGCCCCACGCCCAACACCATAGCAAGGAGGATCTGTGCGACTGTTCTTACCCCTCATACTGGCCGGTAGCCTATTATTAGGTGCCTGCGCCGCGCCCAGCAATCACGCCAGCAGCACACCCAAGGCCAGCAGCATCACGCCCAAGCCCATTATCCGCAGCAATGCGCTGCCCCTACGCACCGACACACCCGATCAAACCTACACCGCAAACCGCCCATCAGACGACGTCATGCAGTGTCTACAAGCGCAAATCAAGACGTCTTTTCGTCTACCAGAGTCGTTTATTGGTCAGCACAGCTACGACCATCAGGCTTATTCCGTTGGCCTGATGAACCCGATTAGCCAGCGCATGGGGATCACCCTAGACATCACGCGCAATACCCCAGCCACCAGCACCATCAAGCTCTACGCCAACGGTTCCGAGCTCTCTCGTGCATGGCAAAACCTACCAAAAAAATGCCTTTAGCATTGATTGATTAGCCGCTGATTGGCGCCAGAACTCAGCCTTTTAAATAAAACAGCTGACAACCACGCTGGTTTTGTGGGAAAATCTGTGTATTATTAAATCTAGGCACAGCCAATGAATATTGATTGTGCCTTAATTTTGTATCAATTTTAGATCAAACAAGTAAAACGCTTGTTGCCAAGGATGTCACCCACATGAGTACAGAAACTTCTCTCGGTGCCGCGCTTAAGGCCGCTGTGCAAACCATGAGTAAAAAGAAGCAAACAGAAATGATTGCTGATTATGTCTACAAGAAATATGATGTATTTAGTCGTTTCAAGCCATTGGCCATCGGCATCGACAAGGATTTGATTGAAACCTTGTCACAGTTCGACAGCGTATTGGTGTCTCGCGTGCTGGCTAACCACTGCCGTCGCCCCCGCTACATCAAATCATTGGCCCGCGGTGGCAAACGTTTTGACTTGAACGGCCGCTTCAAAGGTGAAGTGACCGCAGAAGAGCAAGAGATCGCCAAGGCGCACCCTTGCATGCAGTCGGAAGCCCCTAAAGCTGACGCAGCAGAAACCACAGCAGACGTTGCCGTTATCGACGTTGATGCCGCTACAGATGTGGTTGAAACTGATGCAGCAGCAGAAGCGGTAGAAACCGCAACAACCGCTAAAGAGTAAACCTTACTCGATTGTTAAAGCCATCTGTCTACAGATGGCTTTTTGCGTTTAGGCGCGATAAAAACCTAAAAGCCATGAACGATTACCATTTCGTTGGATGGTTAAAGCGTCGCTCAACCCTTACGCTTACACAGCAGCACACATCAAAATAAAACCAAGCGGCCGACAACCCACTCTATCAACGCCCCCTTCATCTCAACAAACAACACATCGTATCATTCTGACTATTGAGTACCGATCAGCACAAGTATTCCTAAGCAAAATGGCTTATATTAAAGCTCAAGTGACCCACCTTTAGGAAGCCAGATGATGCTCGACCTCAAACAATGCCAACAGGCCAGACTCAGCCGAGACGCGCGCTTTGACGGCCAGTTTTTTATTGGGGTCCTCAGCACCGGCATCTACTGCCGCACCATCTGTCCTGCTCGCCAACCGCTAGAGAAAAACGTGGCCTACTTTCCCAGCGCTGCAGCCGCCGCAAATGCTGGCCTACGCCCTTGCCTACGCTGCCATCCAGACAGTGCACCACAGTCAACGCGCTGGCAAGGCGCCACTGCGCGGCTACAGCAGGCGCTCGCCCTCATTCACCAAGGCTACCTCAATGACCACACCATCGCTGAATTGAGCGCTCACTTGGGCATTAGCCCACGCTACCTAAACAAGCTGTGCCAAAATCACCTTGGCGTTTCGGCCCAAGGCTATGCCTTATACCAAAAATGTCTGTTTGCTAAACAGCTGCTGCATCAAACCCAGTTACCCATCAGCACCGTCGCCTACGCCAGCGGTTTTAACGACTTAAGCCATTTCAATCATCAATTTAAAGCCCAACTTGGCCTAACCCCCAGTGCCTTACGCAAACAAAGCACGGCCCATACGGAATCAAGCTTAACGCTGTTTTTAAGCTATAGACCACCTTATCACTGGACGGCCTTACATGACTTCTTACAAGCGCGCCTACTGCCGCCACTAGAATGGTTGAGCCCAGACAGCTATGGCCGCACCTTTACCTGGGCTGACGCTCACGGCTACTTCAGCGCCACCCACCAAGCCGATAAAAATGGGTTCAGCGTCCAGCTCAGCTTAAGCGATCTACGTCATCTGGCCCCAGTAGTGCAAAACATACGCAGAGTATTGGATCTAGATGCGGACACCACCATCATTGAAGCCCATTTACGCCAAGCCTGCCCGTCACTGCCGCTGACGCAAGGACTAAGGCTGCCTGGCGTGTGGTCCCTGTTTGAAGCCGGTATTCGCGCCATCTGTGGCCAGCAAGTCAGCATTAAAGCCGCCCATAATCTGGTCGGCCACATCGCCCAACAATATGGGCCAGTAGTCCAGCTACCGCCGCAACTGAATCGAGCAACTGAGCCACACCACTATTTTCCAACGGCTCAGCAGCTAGCCAGCGCCGACTTTAATACCTTAGCTACCACCCACAGCCGCAAAGACACCTTGCGCCGCTTTGTGGCCTTCAATCAAACCGAACCACGGCCAGATCCCAGCGACTGGCTCACCCTCAAAGGCATCGGCCCGTGGACGGTAGACTATGCCCTCATGCGCGGTACCAGCCACCCCGACATTTGGCTGGCCACCGACCTTGGCGTCAAAAAAAGCCTGGCCCAGCTTCCCCCGTTTGAATCTGGCTTGGCCGCACCTTGGCGCAGCTACCTCACCTTTCACCTATGGCAGATGACCCCATGAACCTAGACTATTACTTACCCCACCAAGCCGAACACCTCGGCCTCATCCGCATCCTCGCCAGCGAAAAAGGCCTATGCCGCGTCGACTTTGTCGAGGCCATGGCCGAGCCGGCCACGCCCAGCGACCTGACCGCCACCGCCTGCGCCCAACTGCATGCCTATTTTAATCACCGCTTGCAACACTTTACGCTACCGCTCGACATGGGCGGCACGGCCTTCCAACAACAGGTTTGGCAGGCACTACAAACCATTCCCTACGGGCATACCTGTAGTTATGCAGACGTGAGTCAACACATTCAGCGGCCCAAGGCCCAGCGGGCCGTCGGCGCAGCCAATGGCAAGAACCCCATCTCCATCATCGTGCCTTGCCACCGCGTCATCGGCAAAAGCGGTCAGCTCACCGGCTATTCAGGCGGGCTCAATATTAAAGCCTGGCTACTACAGCATGAACAGCAGATGATGGGCTAAAACCAAACGTGCACAAAAAAGCCGCCCCTAGGGCGGCTCAAATTAGCTTTTTAATAATGTTTATTTCTGATGCTGAATCAACCAACATTGATGAATGTTTTTATTACGGAAATCTTCTGGCACCGACACCCCCGACACATCAGTCACCACATAGCGCTTGGCCACAGCATCATCCAGTTCAAAAGTACGCAAATTATTAGAAAAATACAGGCTACCCTGCTTATCCAATAACGTCATTGCACCATCAATCAAGCCCACGTGATCGCGCTGAACGTCTAGGTCTGCCAACATTTTTTTGCTATTGGAAAAGCTAGGAGGATCCATCACAATCAAATCAAAGCGCTTACGCTCATAGCGTGCATTGTCTAAATACACAAACACATCCTCACGAATGATTTGGTGTTTTTCCAAGTCTAAACCGTTTAATTCAAAATTACGCTTAGTCCAATTTAAATATGTATTAGATAAATCAACGGTCTCACTAGACGCCGCCCCACCTGTTGCCGCATACACGCTAAAGCTGCCAGTATACGCAAACAGGTTTAAAAAGCGCTTGCCTGCGGCCAAGTCGCCCACGCGTTTACGTGTGGGCCGATGATCAAGAAACAGGCCGGTGTCTAAATATTTCTCCAGATTCACCCAAAAGCGACGGCCATGTTCATTGACGATAAAGTCTTCGCCCGCCAAGCCCGTTTTTTCATATTGATTAATGCCTTTTTGGCGCTGACGGGTTTTGATGGAAACAGCAGACTCATCAAAGCCAGTCACAAAACAAATGCTATCGATCACGCCTTGCAACCAAACCTTATGATCATCCTCATGCATCAACCAACCGGTATCATATTCTTGCAGATGAATACGGTCCCCATAAATATCGACGGCAAAAGGGAATTGTGGCACATCTTTATCGTACAAGCGCCAAGCTTCAATGTCTTGGCGGCGCGCCCATTTCATCAGGTGTTTGATGTTTTTACCCAATCGATTGGCAAAGGGACTGAAGTCAGTCATGGTTCACACTTCGGTTTCTTACAGTCAATAATGGCGTCATTTTACACGAAATCACCATTTTATAGGGCTTTTTCAATAAAGCGGTTGCGGTTTCCTATGATGGCTTGTACAATGCCGATTCTTTACTTCTTTATGAAGCCATCGTCTTCAACCTTGTGCTAGCCGCCAGTCAACGTGATTTCTCATTAAAAATCAGTTATTTATGCTTGCCGTATAGGTTTTTGGTTGTCGCCGATGTAGTTAACGCAGAAGCCGCTCATTGAAAAAATGGCTTCTCAGGCAAAACCAAGCTTGAAACCTATGCCGTCACTGAATCCCATTCAGTGCGCTTTTGGTGCCTAATTCTGGGCCAAAGCCAGTGTTTTGCTGAATTTTTAGGATCACTATGACCATTTCATTTGCCGATTTAAAACTCAGCGCCCCTATTGCCACAGCACTTGCCGATGCAGGCTACACCAGCCCTACCCCCGTACAATTACAATCGATTCCTGCCGCCTTAGACGGCAAAGACCTATTGGTTTCAGCGCAAACCGGTAGTGGTAAAACCGCAGCTTTCTTGCTGCCCTCTTTAGAAAAAGTCATCCAAAAAAGCACCAAGCCTGGTAAAGGCCCTCGCGTATTGGTTTTAACCCCAACCCGCGAATTGGCACAACAGGTTGAAGAAAACGCTAAAGTTTATGGCCAAAACATGCGTTGGTTGCGCACCGTTACCCTAGTGGGCGGTACTTCTTTTGGCTACCAAACCCGTAGCTTGAGCCGTCCTATCGACGTCATCGTGGCCACTCCTGGTCGCCTAATGGACCACATGCGTCAAGGCCGCATTGACTTCAGTCGTCTAGAAGTATTGATTTTGGACGAAGCTGACCGCATGTTGGACATGGGTTTCATCGAAGACATCGAAACCATCGTGGCCGCTACGCCTAAAGAGCGCCAAACCCTATTGTTCTCTGCCACACTAGACGGCACTGTCGGTAAATTAGCTGCGCGCTTGACCACCGACCCAGTACGCATTGAAGTAGAGCGCGTGCAAGAAGAAAGCAAAATTGAAGAACAGTTGATGTACTGCGATGACTTCCGTCACAAAGACCGCATCATGGACCACATTTTGCGCGACACCAACATCGACCAATGCGTGATCTTTACCGCAACCAAAGCCTTCAGTGAACAATTGGCCGACGACCTATACGAAAAAGGTTATGCCGCAGCCTGCTTACACGGTGACATGCCGCAAAACTGGCGTAACCGCACCCTAAATGACTTACGCACTGGCCGCATCAAAATCTTGGTGGCCACCGACGTCGCAGCCCGTGGCATTGACGTACCCACCATCACCCACGTAATCAACTACGACTTGCCCAAACAAGCCGAAGACTACGTACACCGTATTGGCCGTACCGGCCGCGCAGGCCGCAGCGGCATTGCCATCTCTTTTGCTGAAGTAAAAGAGTATATGAAGGTCAGCAAAATCGAACGCTACCTAAACCGCAAACTGCCTGAAGCCGTCATTGAAGGCATGGAGCCAACCCGTCGCAAACCAAAACCATCAGCAGGTTCTGGCCGTCGCGGTGGCAACAGCAGCTTTGGTGATCGTCGTCGCAGCGGTGGCGCACCAGGTACTGGCGGCAAGCCATCTTTTGGTGAAAAACGCTACGGCGGCCGCGGCAATGCTGGCGGCAGTGGTCGTCCACGCAGCGGTGGTACCGGCACCGGCGCCCCTCGTGGCCGCAGTCGCTCTAGCGGCAGCAGCCAAGGCTAAGCCATTCGCTTAAGCGAAAAGCCGCATCTTCTTGATGCGGCTTTTTTTATGCGCCATAATAGCCCTCCCCACTACGGCCCCTGTACCCATGAACACCTTCATCACGGCTTTTTTACTGTCGCTCTCGTTGATCTTTGCCATCGGCGCCCAAAATGCCTTTATCTTACGCCAAGGCTTAAAAAAAGAGCATGTGTTTTGGGTGTGCCTGGTTTGTGCCTTATCCGATTTCATTCTGATCAGTGCCGGCGTCTTAGGCTTTGGTAGGCTCGTGAGCACCTTACCTAGCTTAGAAGCCATTATGCGTCTCGCTGGCGGCCTATTTCTTACCGCCTATGGCCTGCGCAACCTCTATGGCGGATTCAAACACCACAACAGCCTCAACCCCAGTAACACCCCCAGCACTAGCCGCCGCAGCGCCATCCTAACCTGCTTGGCGCTCACCTGGCTCAATCCTCATGTGTATTTAGACACACTCGTTTTGATCGGCTCGTTCTCAACCCAATACGCTGCCGAACAACCTCAATTCATCGCCGGCGCCCTCACCGCCTCAGTCTCATTCTTTTTCGCTCTCGGCTATGGCGCCCGCTTGCTGCGCCCCATTTTCGCCAAACCCCGCGCATGGCAAGTACTGGACATCAGCATAGGCCTATTGATGCTTGGGCTAGCCTATGTGTTGTGCTTTAGCTAATGGCCATCAAAATAGCCGTTTATTAGCTTCCTGCCCATCATTGATGGCAACAGCGACTTCATTACATCCCAATTGGCAGAACACTTTAATGACAAAACCATGAAACTTTAAGCAGAAAACCCTAAGTTTCCTTTATTAGACACACCATCCACCGCCCATTTCAAATAATTTGCAAATTTTATTTTGAATTTGATATACTTACTGCAACATTTACAGTTAATCCATTTTGGATAACAAAAAGCCCAAACAGCACGAACTGTATGGGTTTTATTTTATTCACCCACCTAAAAAAAGGGCCACTCGGAGCTAAATTTTATTATTAAAAACACAATAAATTTCATTTACATATAAAACCGCAGTCTAAAAAAGCATATAAAACCTGCACCAAACAGCCGTAAAAACACCCTAAAGGGGCATAAGTATCGTGAAAATAGGATTTTTATTACTTCAAAATCATGGTGGCATCGGTGGCACAGAACAAGTGCTGATTGATATTTGTCACGGCTTCGAACAAAAAGGGATTGAGTCACACATTTATTTTACTCATCAGCCACAGCATGTCGAGTTTTCTCGCCAGTTTAAGCATACAAACAGCTACCCCGTGCCGAGATTATTACGAGATAAGCATCCATTACGGCCTCGTTTTTTATTCAAGTATTTTTTTAAAAGAAACACGATTGAACTATTCAATAAAATAAAAGAAGATAAGCTAGATGCCGTTTTAGTATTGGATTTAGACAGCTCATTTTTGCAACATCACGCCCTGATTACGGACTTGAAACAATCAACCCATATCCCCATTATTGCATGGCCTCATGGCTCCATTAAGCAAATGCTTAAACAACAACAAGATTTTTTTCAAAAAATGCAGATTTTTGATGCTATTTTTGCTATTAGTGATGGGCTTAGCAAAGAAATGAATCAACTGGGCTTAAAAAACATTACAACCGTTTATAACCCTATTACACAAGCCCCCATCATTAAGCGAAATATTAAAAAATTGCTTTATATCGGTAGAATAGATGACAATAAAAGGGTGTATGAATTAGTCCAGCTGGTCAGCCGATTGGATGACGCTGAATGGACATTAGATATCATTGGCTCAACGGGTAAAAAAGAACAAGACAAGCAGTTTTCTCAGTTTATAAACAAATACAATACACGACAACAAATTGTATTTCATGGCTGGAAAAAAGACCCTTGGTCTCAGGTTGAAGAAGCTGGTATTTTATTATTGAATTCAAAGTCTGAGGGTTTTGCTTTGGTATTGGCTGAGGCGATGACTCGTGGTATTCCATGCATTTCTAGCAATTGCCCGGTTGGTCCTGCTGATATTATTCATTCAGGCCATAATGGCTGGTTATTTGATCCTGATAATGAAGATGAGTTATTAACTATTCTAAATAGTATTCTTAATGGGTCTTTAGCATTGCCTGCTGCAAAAGAAATACAAAATAGTGTCCAAAAATTTGAATACTCAAACGTCGTAAATAGATTCATACAGGCATTAGAACACACAATACAACGTCAATAATGGTTATCTTGAAGTACAGTTCTACCCCATCATTTAGATGGGGTAGGACATTATCTCATCTAAAACTAGCCTCTTTTTAAATCCAACGCAACACAATTAAGCAGGCCTGATCGACTGCTAATCCCATCATCGGCAAATACCCTATCACCTAAAAATACAGGCCCAAGCCCTTGCCATGAAACGAAGCATCACTGCACCTGATTCTGTGTATTAATATCCCAAAGTTACAATAAACCGGTGTAATGACCCAGAGAATAGCTGCACATGATATTGTGTATTTAATTATTCAGGAGTCATTATGAGCAACGAATCAGAAATTCAGCGTTGGACCGCCAAGCGTAAAGCTGAACTCGTCAAAGAAATCATCAAGGGCAAGACCAACATTGCCGAGGCGGCACGCACCCACGACCTTACCCCTGCAGCAGTGAAGAAGCTGGATAAAATGCATGCTGCCTACGGCGAAGCAATGCTGCAAATTCTATTCTTAAAAAAGTGATAGAGCCATCTTGGCCAAACCCCAAACCGAAAATCAATTCAAACGTCTATCGACGAGATGGCCTCTGAAGGCTTTAAAGTGACGGTTTCGTAAGCCTGTCTATGGTCTGGCTTACCCAGACGTAGTTTCTACTACGAAAAGGTCAAGAAGCAGCCTAAAATCAATCAGTGGCTGGCTGCGAGAATCAAGCAGACCATTGAGGCATTGCCTTAAGCCGGCTATCGTACTGTTGCCTTCTTATTGGGTGAAAAGATGGACGGTACAGCGGATCATGAAGCTAAAACATTGGCAGTGTCGGCAGCGAAAAATAGGCTTTAGACCGAGGGTGCCCAGTAGCGTATCTGAGGCATTCACCCCTAATGAACGCTGGTCAACAGACATTGTTAGAGTTTGGTGTGGTGATCAGGATCGTTGGGCAGCTTTAACCTTAGTCATGGATTGCCATACTAGAGAATTACTGGGTTGGAGTTTAAGAAAAAACGGCAATGCCAAGTCTGCCGTAGCCGCCTTAGAATACGCCTTATTAAATCGTTATGGCATATTAGGCCAGGCCACGGTTGGCTTAACTCTTCGCAGCGATAATGGCTTGGTATTTACTTCTAGGCTCTACACCACCATGGCCTATCAGTATAGTCTGGCCCAAGAGTTTATACGTCCGCATACGCCACAGCAAAACGGCATGGTTGAACGGCTTATTCGAACGGTCAAAGAGTAATGCTCGTGGCTACATAACTTTGAGTCACTCAGTGCTGCTAGGCTAGCCCTGGGCCGCTGGTTTTAATTCTATAACCATGGCGGCCGCATCAGGCTTTAAAGATAAAAACCCCTACCGAAGCGTATGCTTTAGCAGCTTAAGTTATGCAGAAACCGCTGGGTCATTGCATAATAGGGCCCCAAAATAACCAATCACACACTGATTCAATAAATTATCATTATTATAGGAGCCTATAAAAAGATATCTTGAATTCCCACTTTAACCTCAGGATAAATAACGATAACAACACCATTTTCAATATCCCAATCACAATCTAGTAATAACCCAAAGTCACCATTTCTCTTAAAGAGTAATGTCTTTGGAGTAGCGGTGCCAGTGGGCACGCCACCACTATGCATATATTTCGTTAGGTTTTCAAAAATAAGTCCTTCAAAATATTCCTGTTTTTCCATAAAAAGTTGATATGATTTCTTCTGCTCATCAGTAACAACTTCATTTTCAGAATATGCATCAAATACGCATTGAATTACATATTTTTTTGAGTTTATATTAAGCCCAAGTGCCTTAGTCCACCCGTAAAAAAAAGACAATTCGCCCAACCGCTCATCGTGATAACTCATCATTACACCTCTTCATTTTCTTTAGATAATTCTTCGGCTTTGGCAACAGAGATCCCCCCTGAATGGGGAATATTATTATGCACCTCCGCAGGAACAAGCTGCATGGTTTCACAATCCTCACACTCATGCCAGGTATAATTATTATCTTTACGCCATTGAGATACATCACCAGGTGACCAGTCTGTCTTGCCATCTTTTCCTTCAGCATTCCATTGTTCAGCTTGTTTGGTATCGGCCTGATTGAAATTAATCCGGCGGTCTGTTGTGAAGTCATCAATTTTCACTTCACTCTCCATTACTGTACTAAAATCTGGGTAACCATCCTTAAATACAATGGTTTCAATGTCATATTTATCCAGTATTTCACCCCATGTCAGACCATTTGGATTACCATTTTTACCATTGTCAGGATCAGGAACAACATCTGGATTGGGTTTCCAATGGGTTTCATTATTTATTTCAACCCACTCACCTCCAGTACGCGGTAATCGGCAATTATCAACCAAGCTTGCCTCTTGAGAAATGGCATCTGACAAACCAGCTTTTGTTTTTTCTACAAAAAAATCTTTTAACGATGTTGCCTCACTAACAACCTCTTTAGCAATCTCTTTAAGTACCATTGACTCAATCATTAAACCATCCCTCCAATGCTTCTTTCAGCACAATACTTAAGCCATTCATGGTGCATACTACCCAACTCTAAATTCTTATTGGCATAATCTTGAATATAGCAACCAAGTACTGCATCCAAAACTTCACGTGATGCACCACTACCCACTATGTTATCAGCAACTTCAACCAAATTTTGTGATAGCAAATGAAATGGATTGTCTGGATTAACGGCAGATTTTAGGTGTTTTTCTATAGTTGTCATTACTGCCAATTTAGAACCCAGTACTTGCAACAACAAATTCACCATTTGTTTATTGTCACTCCACAAGGATAATTTCCCAGTCTCCTGATATTCTTGTAAATTTTTTAATAAACTTACTCTTACATTAGTCGGAAGGTTTATAGATTCAAGCCCTTGTGTTATAACTTGCAAATCAGCCTTTTCTACTACTGCCATGTATTTTCGCAAAAGAAAACGTGATACGTGTAAATTAAACATTTGAGTAGAAACACGATTAGAAGCATCAGATGCATCAAACTGGTAAACAGTTTCATGGGAATTAAAATAATTAATTCGACACAAAACAGGCTCTAACCAATTATTTTGATTGACCAATGCGACACCTGTCGGCAATTTTGATAGCTCATCTAGTTTTTCATCATCTAAACCAATAGACTTACCCGCTGCACGTCTATCTGACTCTTCTGGTAACCTCATGACAATCTTGGTGTTGGTATTGCGAATTGCTGCAATATCCACAGCACCTGGCGACTGGTCAATAATCATAAAACCTTCACCATAGGTTCTCATCTCAGCAATTGAATTGGTAATCATCTCAACTGATTTAGATTCTAGACTAGCACCTCCCTCTTGGCCTGAAGCAGTCGTGGCCTTGAGAATATTATGGGCTTCTTCCAGAACAGTAACATGACGCAAAGGCAGATTCATGCCACCCTCACTCATTCGGTATTCATTTAAACGAACAAGTAAAATACCCATAATCAATGATTTTGTTTCAGATGAACCCACTCGGCTTAAATCGACAATACAGCTCTTATCAAACAATGTTGCCGAGTCAATTTCATTGTGTGTAAAGATCTGCCCATTCAAACCATTGGTTAATGATTTAACACGTGTCACCAATGAACCAATATAATTAGATTTAACCTCTTCAGAGAAGCTCGATTGCTGAACTACTTTTTCTAACGATTGTAGAACATCAAAAAAAGATGGGAAAATATTGAAGCCTATAGGATTAATAGATTCCTCCAGCGACCATCCACACCCATCATATGCATCTAAAATAGCTTCTTTTAAAATAGCAGGCATCGCCGCATACATAGGCCAGCAAACATTGAAAATCTCGACTAAACGATCAATATGCTCAAGAACATGTATATTTTCTGGAAAAGCAAATGGATTGATTCTAAGCAAATGGTTAATCTTAGGATTGGTGCCATAAACCGAAACATTATCTTGATTTCCAAAAACATGTTTATACTCACCTTTAGCAGGTTCAATAATCATGAATGGAATATTGTGCTCTTGTAACTGCCCTAAAATCTCATATACTGTATTGCTCTTACCAGAACCCGTTGATCCAGTAATAAACATGTGGCTGGTTAAATTATTTAAATCCAGCTCAACTTTTTGTTTGGTATCGCGCCACAAATGGTGAATAGAGCCCAAACTAATGCTATTTATGGCATTACTTGTTTTTAAATAGCCATCTAGATTTTGAACTTGTCTACCAAATGCCTGCGCTTTAATCACAGCAGTTCCTGATGTAGAGTGTCTTGGTAAACTAAGCTGAACAGCCATCTCCTGGCCTGAAACTAAGGTTGCTGGTGTTAAATATCCTATATCTAATGATGGTAAAAAATCTGCATGCAATCGAGGATGAGACAGGTTTTTTAACCAGCGCAAAACACCATTTAACTCATTATGAGATGCATCCCAAGTGGTTAAAGCAAAATTTTCAGTATTGGAATTTTGCCCTCTCATGAGTCCAAGAAAAATACTGGCTAAGGATTCAGATGAAGCAAAGTTATCACCAATAAAATAGGCTGCAGTATTCCAACCACCATAACGATTGGCTTCTTCAACCCGCTCCAATTGGTGATCGACCTTGGCTAGTAATTGCTCAATCCCCTTATCAACCATTTCCAAGGTCAGTGTTTTACCACTACCATATGTTGAAGTATCTGTTTTGGTCTTACTACTACCCCTTGTTTCAGTGGTCGTATCAGTAACACCTTCGGTATTGGTTTTTGATTGAGCTGTACTTAATGACTTTGTTTCAGAGTAACTACTGCCTGTTGTGCTCGAATGCGAATTGGACTCAGACTCCGAGATGGGTCTTCTCAAAACCGTCGTTGCCAACGTCCCAATAATGGGTAAAGCTGCCCACAGCCCATTTTTATTCACTGATGAAGACTGAGATGTAGATTCACTTTGGGTCGTTCCCTGTGTAGTAGACAAGCCCTCGGTAAGCGTTTCTCCTCGAGACTCCGTCAAACTCAAACTTTTACCCAAGGATTGGCTCAAGTTATAGCCAAGAGCATCACTCACGGCTTCACTTTGATTTTCGTTGTATGAGGCTGTTTGTTTTAACAACGGCGATAATTGTGTGGCAACTTGTTCATACCCCATTCGAATAACTTCAAGATCTTGCTTTAAAACAGGTTCAGCCAAAATAATTGCTTGATATTTTCGCCCTTCTGCTGCATCAATAAAACGCTCGATGCCTTGCATAAAGTGTTCTCTTTCCTCAACAGCCAATGATGGAACACCTGACACAGCTGTTACGGACGCAGCAGCAGATTGCCCGTTAATAGGATTTTGGATTTTTTCCAAAATACCCGAAATTTCTTGACCATTTAGTTTATTAAGTGCGCTACCGCCAAAATGGCCTTGAAATGTTTCTGTTAACAAACTACCAGCATTAGAGCCTTGGATTTTATTGGGTTCACCACGAGCACCTATATACAGCGTTGTGGTTTCTCCATCACAATCAATGTAAAAAAACACAGAGAATCCAGCAATGCCCAAAGCTGTGTATGCTGCTGATAAACTTTCTAATACCGATTGTTTATTGTCTAAAACAATTCGTTCTACTTTGTACAAACTAACATCTGCATTTACATTTAAGGTATTTCTGGGAAATATTGGCTCTACTTGGCAATTTTTCAATTGCGCCAAATAGCCTTTGTTAATCACAAAACTACTTTCTGCCAAAGCTTGTTCAGCCTTTTGCACGTATTGATTTGCCGTTACGATATTGCTACTCATTGCAGCCCCTTACTTAACAATTTTAAACAAAATCAACAAACCAGCCAAAACAGCACCACCAATAAGAAAAATTTTCTTAACAATATCATTTTGTCTTTGGCTTTGTCTTTGGCTTTGGCTTTGGCGAATAGTAGGCGTAGCAACAGGCGTTGCTGCTTTTGGTTCGGTTTTTATATTTGTCTTATTTGCCTCACTCACAACCAAACGTGATTGCGCTGTTTTTTGATTCAAAGACACCAATACATTGGTTAAATGTAATAAACGCTCTATAGCAAAATTGGCATTCAAATAACTTTGCTGTTCCAACAGGTAACGCTCATCCCAACTACCCTCATCATTATCAATGGTTTTATTGAACTTAGAGATTGCATAGGCTTCAAATAAACTAGGCAATTCTTGATAAGCATACAAAATCGACAACAAAACATCTTCAACTGAATAGCTTTTAGTATTGATGTACAAAGATAACAATGCCTTAATCTTAGCAACATCATTACCTTGTATGGCAGTACTAAAATCAGCAGTCGGTTGGTATTGCATTAATAAATTCTTGTTTGCATTTAATAGTTGATTGATATCCAATTGCCCAGCCTCCGAAGACATAACTTCATTATTCATGATTTCTGAGTGAACACTTGCTTCTACACCGTCAACCAACACGGTAAAGCCTTTGTAACCTTTTTCTTGTAGGTATCTTTTGACTTCCAGTGCATGCATACACCGTTCGTATGTGAACTCTTCACTCATTAATGTGCCTATTTGCTTCATGAAATAGCGCTCATCCCAAGAAACAATGTTTGTATCAAACTCTTCTGATGATTTGTTATCAACTTCTGATGATTTGTTATCAAAAATATCTTTCGGGAGCTTGTGCAGAAACTGCTGACCATTATCTGCAGCTGATTTTTTATTTGTTATTTCGGATATCACTTTTTCTTTGGTCATGGTCATGATGCTGCTCCATTTTCATTAATAGATAAAATACGGAATAGTTTTTCTTCAAATTTATTAATATCATCCAAATTCTGTGTGGCTTGTTGAATATTTTTTTCTCTTAATGCTTTATCTTGAGTTTGTGCATACAAATCTGCTGTTAAATCAGAAAATGCTTTATCAAACTCTATTGCCATGAAATTGCAAAGTTTATCTACTATCTCTCCAGCTTGTTTTTTCGATTCCTCTACCGCCAAGTCAGAAACCTTATCCAAATGTATTTTAATATCAACAAAATGACGATCCCATAGGTCGACAACATTAACCTTTTCATCAACCACTGTTGCTGTATAGGTTTCTTCCACTTCAGATTTCCATAACCACAAGCTTCGCCAAGTTCTTTTTTCCACCATTAGAGTACGCTCTACTTGACGTTCATGTTTCTGAATATCTTGATCACTAACATCCAAAACGAACGCCTTTTCTGCAAGTTGCCCGATTCGTGTTTTTAAACTATCAAAAACAGGAAGGTTTAATGTATGAATATCCTCAACACTCTCAAACACACGACTAACATGCTCTTGGTATTTATTTAATAAATCTTTTTCAACAGACTCTTTAGATGACTCATGAGCTTTTTCCAACTGAATGGTTAAATTAAGCAAAACATGGTTAACTCGCTCTTCTAGTTTGGTAAATCTGGTTTTTGCTTGACTCGGCTCAACATCCCCTTGAGCAACCGTATCACCAATTTTATTTAACTCACTAAGCACATCTACAAAACAGTTTAGAATATTATCAGCCACGGCATCAGCAATTGCACTGTCATTCAAATCAGCAATGAAGCCTTTAGAAGTTAATGCTTCGTCCCTTTGCTTATTTAAAGCTTCTAAGCTATCTGCAATGATAGATAACTCTTTTTCATCAGTTTCTAAAGCTTTCGTAATAATTTCTTTATTTGAACTGAGTTTGATGACTTCCTTCAAAACATCATGTGCTCGGCTAACACGGTGGGGTAAGTTATACTTATTAATATACTCACTAATAACAGCTTCTACAGCAGGGACTCCACTGCGTTTTAAAGCTTCTGAATGGTTCTTGTTATCGAGAGTCATTTGCTCAGAGCGATTTAATGGCATGTATTGAATTAAATCCATGCTATCTTCTTCAGTGAATAAATCCTCAAATTTCGCTAAATCTCCACGCTCACTGCGTGTCAATAAATCAGGGCTTAAACCCCTTTTTCGCAACAATGAAGCAAATTGAGCCGATATTGGATAGACTCTGGGATTCTCAATACCATTCTTGCATAAATACTCTTTGGCTCTGGTAACAATCTTTTGTAAGTCTTCACCTTTTTCTGGATCAAAGACATCTGCTTTATTTAAAATGAATAAAAAACGGTCTCTACTTTGCTTCCCGCCCTTACTCATTGCCTTTGAAATACTATCTAACAAACCTTGATCATCTTGAATACCCAATTGTGACGCATTCAAAATATATAAAATAACAGGACTTCGTTCTGTATTTTCAATTTGTTCCATAGTTGTTTTTGCATGGCTTTTGTCTTGGCTATTATTGGGTCCTGGAGTGTCTGTCAACACTAAACGCACATTTTCATTTTCCTCAATGCCAATTAAGTTACCATCAATTGAAATACAAGCTGTTTCAGGGTCTTTATTCCAATCTGCAATAAAGCTAACCTCATCCTTCGATGAAGTATCACTAATATTGACTTCTCGCTGCGGCCCTATTTCATCGCCTTCTCTTGAAAGACGAGAAACAGTAAATTGCCCTTGTTTTCTGGCTTTATTATTGTTGATTTGTGCCAATGTTGCAGTAGTTGCTTCATTTAGTGCAGGAAGCAAATCGCAACCTAACATACTGTTAATGAATGTTGACTTACCTGACGACATGGTCGCGACCACAAAGACATCAAAATTATTATCAAATGCTGTATTTAGGTTTTTTTGGGTTTCTTTGTTGCTATTAAAATATTCACTGAATAAAGGATTGGCCTTGGCTTCTTCTATCAACTGTTTCATTTTTGATAAACGATTCTCACCATTCTCAACTCGATGGAAAGCCAACTTGATATTAAAACCATTCGTGTTAGCGCTCTCTACTGCTGCTTCCACATCAATACAATCACTTTCAACACCAGTAAAATCAACCTCATACTCTCGTTCTTGGCCAAAAATAGCATACAAATCACCAAAAAAATTATCAATCCAAAATTGCAATCTCTGTGATTTAAATCTAGACAATTCTGAATTTTCGGCTGGTATTTCACCATTTACCCAAATATTAGTTTGAATAGTAAATGGATTATGCTCAATTTTTAATGTAATCATGCTGCTAAACCTTTCTGATAATTTACCAATTGAATATTAAATTCAAGTAGGCCACTACTGCTAATAAGTTGCTTAAAAATTTCTTGTTTGTTTTCTATACTAATGCTTTGAAAGTCACTAAAAGTTAGCTCTTGACCAATATCCATACTATTTATAACATTGACCAAAAGATGCCTTTCACTGCGACTCATTGGATGACCATTTAAATATTTAGAGGCAGTCAAAATAGCCAATGAAGACATAGGGATGATTGCCGCCTTATCAAACTTGCTCAGATTAAATTGGCTTAAATACCGCTTAGCATTCTCACAAGCTGTTGCAGCATTTTCTCCTTTTTCCTCATCCAAGCAATCAACTTTGTTAATAACAAACATAATATGCTTTGTGTTATTCTCAACCTTTTTAATAAACTCCAATAGCCGCTTATCATCCTCAATACCAATTTGAGTTGCATTTAACACATAAATGATCAAATCTAATTTAGTATCGGATATAAACCGCTCTAAAATAACCTGATGCCTTTTATCTTGACTGTTATTGGGTCCTGGACTGTCATAAATCATTACTGATTGAGTCATGTTAACGAGGTTCTGATAAGGCCCCCTTACCTCAATATAAGACACCTCGACATCTTGGTTCAGCTCCACCAAAATCTCTTTGTTAATATGCTTTACAGGCGTTATTTTTTTACTTCGTGCTTTTTTAACAAAACCATTTTTTTGAAAATCAAGTAAATCATTATCTTGTCGAATAGCAGTAATCTTAGCTGTTGTCGCTTCATTCGCAGAGTACAATAACTCTATACCCAATATGCTGTTAATTAATGTCGTTTTGCCAGAGCTCATGGTTGCAACCACGGCAATGCTAAATAAATCCGTACTCACTTGATTAATACCTTCATTTTATAAGACAGTAATATTTAAAATAGGCCCAGATACTGAATAAAACCATGTCACACAATAAAATAATCTACTTCTTCCACTCCACCAAAATCCGCCCATTTGCCAGATCTCGGCAAATTTCATATTGCGGATTCCATGTAAGGATATTATGTGCAGCAATGCCTGTTAAAGCGGCCAGGCCTGCGCCCATTGAGAAGATACCCGTAGCAGCAGCCACGATTCGGCCCTTGGTGTAAATGCGACAAGTTAAACCAGCGGCTTCGATGGCTTCTTCTATTGACGTACATTGATCAAACGTGTTTTCAAAATCAATGCCATGAATGTGAAAACTTTTGCGTTCTGCGACCAGATTGTCAATTTGTGATACATCACTGAACTGCAAAATTATTGGTTTTTTCTTTTTAAAAAACATGGTATTTTCCTTATTTTTTGAACCATTCCGTTACCAAATCCCAAGAGCTGGCTTCTTGTATTTTGATTTGGCTGCTGCCACATTTGGGGCAATTGGATAGGCCAGGCAAAGCATCACTTTTGATGGTTGGGCTTTTCCAAGAGCAAGTTTGGCAGCATAATAATTTTGGTGGGTATGGAGCGATGGGCATCTGCAATATCCTTGTTAATCCAATCAATGACACAGTGTAACAATAGGCATGGACAGCTTATGTCCTAGTTGGCCAAGTATTGCTTGAGCATTTGTTTTAATTTGGTCTGCAATTCAATTGGGCTCACAATTTGCATATGCGGGAGCCAATACTGCACGACAGGAACGACTTCCATGGGGTTCACATCTTTGCAGGTAATGAGCAAAGCACCATCATCAAAGGTTTGGGTGATTTCTTGATTGGGCAATAAGGCGCGGCGTTGAAAATACATGGCGACGCTGGCATTGGCCCGAAGAACGATTTCACTGAATTGATTTCCATAAGAAATACTATCGGATTCTTGGATTTCAGCCAATAAATTGCTATCTGGCTGAAACCACTCATCAAGAAGCTCTAATTGATTAATTTGTGAAAAGCAGAATGTTTTTCTTTTGCCATTATCTAAAGCGATTAAATACCAAATACCACTTTTATTCACTAAATGATAAGGGTGCACACAATAGCTTTTTCGCTCTAAGCCATTCACTTTGGTGTAGACAAACTGGGTAATTTGGTTGGCTTTGATGGCCTTAGCCAAAGCATCAAATTCACTTAATCGCTCGCGAATGTCTTCGTAATTCACCCCTTTAACCAAAACACTGTTTTTAAGGTGGGTTAGAAAAAAATCTCGGTCAACTTGAGGAAATAAGCCTTGTACACATAAAAAATTAGCCAAGCGACTAAGATCATCATCACTTAAATGCCCATACTTACCTTTATTAATACTGTAATAAGGACCTTCCTCTACCCAATCCACAAAAACCAATCGCTCACGCAAATCTCGGCGGATGGTTCGGGCATCAACATCAAACTCATCAGCCAATTTATTAATGGTGAGACGCTCTCCGTCGTTTAAGCGTCGTAAAATTTCGCCAAGGCGAGTTGCTAATTTTTGGTGTTTACCTTCTGTCATCTCAATCTCAAGGTTTTAATCATCATTGCTACATCATAACGAACCTAATGGACAGCTTGTGTCTACTCTTCAATATAAGGGTAAAATGGTTTGCCCCATTCGGATAAGTCAGCATGATCAATCATGACGCTGACAAATAAATACAAACAATCTGCCAATAGGTTACACGCATCTTTGAGCTGTTCACGGTTAACACTGCTGTTATAACTAGAACCACCATGAAAAATTTGATTACGTAAAGTATATAAACGCTCAAAAACAATAAATAAAACTGACTCCATGTCTTGATTAGCCAACGATTGATGGGCTTTTTGTTTAGATTCTTTAAATTTTAATAACCAAACATCTTCCGTGATCAATCCGTTTTGGTATTGCCAAAATGGTTGAAATACATATTGATTGTCCATTAATAAGCGGACACTATTCGGATATTTTTTCCAAACTAACTCCTTAGCCTCATCATGTGCCTGGCGAGTAATCACACCAATAAAGTTACGAAAACCCAAACGATCAAACGCATTCTCATTATTCGCATAATCTTTAGCATAGGCAGCATTAAAGGCAATCCATAAACTAATAAAACGAATATCTAAGTCTGCGTGTGATTTGTCAGCTTTTTTTAACCAACTTAAGCAACGGTGTATTCGTAAACGAATTGTGTCCGGTACAGTCTGACATTGGGCCTCATATTTATGAATTAACTGGTTTAATGCCATAAAACATCCTCCCTCTCTGTAATCTTCTAATTGGTTATTTTTATAGAAAAGTGCATGACATAATATTATTTATTTAAAATGTATTAGCATTATCATTCCATTCACTTAAATAAACAAATACAAACACATAAATTTATCGTATAAAAAAACAAATCATTGAATGATATATGTTTATATTTCAACATTTATAATATTCTAGATACCCTGCGTTAGAAGGCCAAACTCAAGGCAAGCCCTATCAAAACAATCAAACGTAAAAGTAGATGAGCAGTACATTACTGTTAGTCTGATCGCATAAAAAAGAGAAATGCAGGTCTTGGGCCGTATCCCAAGGTTAGGTATTAATTGAACCGTAAAATGAGTAATCATATTTCGAGAACAGTTCGCTACAGTACTTGGCTCATTAGAAGAAAAATACTGCTGTCAACCTGGCAGAAGAAGCCTAGATTCATAGAGATGACTAAATCTAGGCATATTGAGCGATAACCATATGAGCACAAAAAATATGCTCAGTAATGGATCAGAACACTTACTACTTATGTTTTCCTATCATCGTTCATAAACTAATTAATAAAATACAGCTAAATCACATTACTGATACTTTAAAGGCCATATAGCTAGAGACCTCCAAAGAGAAAGAAATACAGCCAGAGTGTCGGCCTGAGCTTATAGCCGTGCTCAGTCAATCCTAGTTGAGGTTTCAAAAGGTAATTAGCCAATAAAGGTTGTGCATTCAAATTAAGACGAAAGAATGCCTGGTAATATGCTTTCGTTAGGTATAAAAGAATTACCGAAGAGTTTCAGAACTGCCATTTACGCATTAAAGAATAAGCTCTAGATACCTAGGCACTTAGGTAAGAGCTTCTGTTGATTGTGTATTCAGAACAAAGTACTTATGTACATGTGTAATACATTAAGAGAAAACTTGAGGCCAAGTCAAAGCTTGAGGTTAGAAAGTCGTAGGAGAAGCGTTACCGAATATCAGCCCATCAAAATTCCAAATAGTATGCCCTCACTACATTAATATCTTTCCAACCATTATCTAATGGGAGCTAACCCCAACCAATTTCTGGCTTACTCCTCAAGATAAAAGACGTAAAAAAAGGACCTAAGCATTAAGCTTAAGTCCTTGATTCTTTTGGTCGGAGTGAGAGGATTCGAACCTCCGACCCCTTGCACCCCATGCAAGTGCGCTACCAGGCTGCGCCACACTCCGACATTTAAAACAGTATTGCCTAAATCGTTAAAAAAGCCTTGAGATTTCATCAAGGCTTTTTTTGTATTTGGTTGCGGGGACAGGATTTGAACCTATGACCTTCGGGTTATGAGCCCGACGAGCTACCATGCTGCTCCACCCCGCGTCTGAGAAATACATAGTACGCCAAGTGCGCTTTTCTGTCAACGTTTATTTGTGCACCATCTGCCCACAAACGGCTTAAGGCTGGGCTTTTTAGCATAAGGATAGGGTTAAACCATAACAATTCAGATGCTTAGGTACGCCTCTATATTAAAGCCTGACTCCTTGGGGTTAAGTTTCGCTTAGCCTTGCCTTCACCGTAGACAAAACAGTAAGCTACAGAAGCCTTGTCTCATACAACCCACCAGTGACGTAAGCGCATCACTCACCCACGCTGGCTTCATCAAAGCACTGTGTTCCCAGGCGCTTAAAATTACCAAAGGCGACAATGTATTTTTGGTTATTGCCACGTAATAGCTCATGCTCAACCGTATCTTGCGGCAAGAGATCAAACACCACGGCTTGGTCATCATCGCTCGTATTACAGCCTCGGTTAATCAATACGCGAAAAAACGTGTTGCCGGTATTTTTTAAGGTACCGGCACGCTCATCATAAGCGTACTCAAATTTTTGCTGCCGAGGCCGGACCACGGCATAAGTATCCAATGCCACAATGGTGGATACCATAGAATCCTTAACCGCAGCCTCGTCCTTAATGGCACTCAACGGCACCTCACGGATCACCATTCGATAATAGCGTTCTTGGTCATCACTGGGGCCGCGATAAAAAATCTTAAAATACTCAAATTGGCCAGCATTCACCAACATTTGTAACGGGCTATACATCACTTCCCCGTCGGGGATGGGCCTGGCCGTCTCTGTTTTACCTGGGCGATCAATTTGATACATATTGATCAAATACATATTGGTTGATTTGCTGTCGTTATAAAATTGACGAGATATATAAGGTTTATCCGCCTCAACCACAAATACATCGTCGCTCACGTACAGTGCTTGGGCTAGGCTACTATATGAGCCTAAAACCATCAGCATTAAGCGTCCGAGCCAAGTCTTCATCATGTCATTCCTTCACCATCAACAGCTCTTTCGCGTCAGACGCTCAGGCTCTAGGTTATTAAGGTAATACATCGTTGCCGCGCCAGATCGCCTTCACTTTCACCTCACCTTGAGCTCTGACCACGCCAATCCAATCTTCACCGGACAAGCTAAACAAAGAGCTGCTTTCATTCATTGGGAAGGTCAACTTTAAATTGGTCCGATAAAAGCTACCCTCTTGCGGCGCATTGGACCACGGCGTTTCTTCCCAACGTGCAGGTAAGATGTCCATTGGCTCATCACCGCAGCTATTGCGCTCTTTGATCGTACGACCGGTGGCGTCTACATAGCTTAGGAATGCTGAAAAAGGCACTTGAATCTTATTGTCAGGCGATGAAAACAGGCAGTAGTTCACCCCCCTATTCGAACGGTGAACGGGGCCGGTCACCTGAGCCGTAATTTCATTGGCCTGGCGTGGGCCGCTGGTGCTGACGATGTATTCAAACTCGATCGGCGGTTCGATATGCCCTACCTTACCCGTACGGGTTGGGTTAAGTATGAGGTCTTTATCCACGATGCTGATGCCGTAATCTCTAGGGCGCAGTAAAATGGTATTAGACGGCGTGAACTCATAAAAACCAGATTCCGGCAAACGGCTATTTCTAAAGTTAAAGGTAAAGAAATTTGAACTTTGGCTTAAGTCTATGCCTTGAACAATAAGGGCTTTCAAATATTTTTGAGTAAAAAAGACATATAAATGGCCTTTGTCTTTATTAAAAAACAAATTTGACTTTGATTCTGTTGAATAATTTTTCCATGTGGCCGTACCCGTGCCATCACCACTGCCTAAATAAATATCAGCGCCAGCCATGCCCTTGGGCTCACCTTCAGGCGCAATATACATACGAGTTGTTACATGGCCATAAAATCGACCCGTTTGCTCATAATCGATAAACCGGCAGGAAATCCCATCCTTGTCATTAATCCTTCCATTTTGGCAAAACTCACTGCCCAACCCAACCGTCGCATTCCCATTCTGATCAACAAAAATCTCTTGTAGGGCATTCGTCGAAATCAGCCGAATCTGACCTGTTTTGGTAATGTCAAAATCCTCTTTACGCGTTGTACCCCCTAAGCTCACACAGGTATCTCCAGCTTCAACATTATACGCTTTATTCTTAGAAACATGACAATAGTTAAAACTAAAACGCTCTTGCCTTCCTACTACCATGTTTTTAAGATAGGTGTACATATTCTCACTAAAAATACCCCTAGTGTAGCCTGCTTGTGCATCCCAGTAATCCATCGGCACCTTATAAATCCCATCACGCTTAATTTTTTCTGGTCGTACAATCCCATCACTAGGGCAACGTCCCTCCCCTTTAAAGCAACGAGACCCTACAAAGGGCTCACTCACTTGTGAGCCTTCAAGCCAGATATCAAACCAGTTGTTGGTGCTAATCAAATCATTGTTACCCATATAGCCCAAACTTCTTTGGTCTTTTTGACGATATTTCACAAAGGTATTCGCTCCCGAAAAACGTGGATCTAAAAGCTCTGCGGTCACAAAATACTCATTATCAACTTCATTATTGATAAAGAAAAAAGCATTTTTTCGAGCCATACTTTCCGCACTCAAAAAGGACAGGCCCAATGCCAACACCATCAATAATTTATATGTTTTCATTTACATTCCTAATTATGTATACCGGCTACCACAATCAAGTCAGCAGCCGCTTGAGTCTGTCTGCTTAAACACCAATATCTTTTGTTTTGCTTCTTCGTTAACGATCAATACGCCAAATTCAACAACATAAGCCATTTATTAATGACCTATCACTAGTAGGCACGCCACTAAGGTGTCATCAAGCTGACATGAATCCCCATAGGTTCACTCACGCACATGACTTCATCAACATTCAAAAATTCACTGCAACCACTTAATCTCGATAAACTAATGTCTTGAAATACTGTACTCAACTGAATCTGTTCGCTTACATAAACAGAAGCGTCTTGCATGGTTTGAACATAAGGTTCTGATCCCGAGCGAATTGGTTGTTCCCACTCATAATAATGGGCGTCATTTGCAGCAGCTTTTGTTGCTGCAACGACCTTCGCCTGTAAGGCAAGGCTTGCCTCTGTCGGCATGTGATTTAATGCTCTTGACGCCACAGACTGCTCAACCACAGCAGCAGGTGCCATGGCTTTAGGAATGTAGCGACGTTCATTTTCTTGGCTTAAACGTGACAACGGCTGCATCTGAGCCGATGGCTGAGACATGAGGTTTACTTCAGGTGCGCGCCAGGCCAAGCTTTGTGGCCGTTCTGTGACCACAGTGGCGACGGGTACGATACGATCAACAGCAGGCTCTGGCGCCACCATGCGTGGTGGCTGCGCTAGCCGCTGACGCGTCTCAACATCCGAAACGGGCAAGGCGGCGTGGCGCTGAAGCTGCATGGGCTGGAAGTCACCCTCGCCTCGACTCACGTCAAACGCACGGCCAGGCGCCGGGGATGGATGCTGTGGCGACAGCTGACTCACGGCAACCGGCTGAGCCACAGGCACAATCGTCTGCTCACTCACGGCAACCGGTTTTACCAGCGGCGCAACCGGTGGCTTAGGTGCATGCGCAGGCTGAGCTGCCGCCATCACCTGAACGGGGGCGTCGTCAACGGCCACGGGTGCCGATGGCGCCGACGGCTTGCTTTTAGCCAGCTGTGTTGCCGTACCGCACCCTAAATCCCCCACCCATAACACGCCTTTGGCTTGACGTAGATCCAGCTCAACATCACATTTCTGGCTCTCATCTACTAGGCTAATGGTTGGGTAGCGCTTGTCGACGTCCATCGAGAAGGCACCGCTGCTGTCGGTCACGGTTTTGCCAATGTGGTTCTTAATCTGGGCATTGGCCATGGCCTCACCCTGCTCGGTGGTCAGCCGACCAAATACCGTCACCAGCTGCTTCACCTCAGGGCGATACACTGCCACGTTGCCCGGATAGAGCGTCACGTTTTGGGTTTTACCCTTCACAATATTGACGCTGTCCATACTGTTTTTATCGTTCATCAGCTCAACTTTATATTCGGCATACGGCGCCAAAGGAATAAAGTTGTTCTTGCCGGTGAGCTTATAGTTTCGACCATTCACTTGGGCCGACAGCGAGGCGCCACCGGTCATATTGGTTTGAATGATCACCCCAGATTCTTCACGTTTGCCGCTGGGCACCACTTTGCCGCCGCCAAAGGCGATCGAGCCGCCGGCGGTTAAGTTGCCGCTGAGGCGCTTACTGTCTGGGCGCGACAACGACACCGTACCTGCG
Organism: Neisseriaceae bacterium CLB008; assembly: GCA_041228285.1. Lineage (NCBI taxonomy): Bacteria > Pseudomonadati > Pseudomonadota > Betaproteobacteria > Neisseriales > Neisseriaceae > Neisseriaceae bacterium CLB_ANTARCTIC_008. Next base: position 1,935,623 of record CP166133.1, read on the forward strand.
CTGTACTTAGTGTCAAACATGGCGTAGGCGTTGGTCGAGAAATCACTGTTACGCCCGGTTTTGTCACGCAGCTGTTTCGAGGTATTGAGGCCAATCGAGCTAATCGGGCCATCATCAAACGTTTTGCTGGCGCTCAAATCGAGGTTCACGTCACCGTTATCCGATGACAAACCGGCGTTAATCCAATTAGAGAGCGGAATCGAGAAGCCTAGAGAAATGTATTTTCGATTGTCCGCCGGCGTGTCGTTCCCGTATTGATAGCGCTGGACCCCAGCACGCAAGCTCATGGTGCCACGGCGCCCTGAATACAAAGAAGTGGCGTATTCAAAGTTGTTGGAACGCGTATTCACCCGACGATCAACGGTACGGCTAAACGTCAGCGAGCCACCATTGTTCATGAGTTTATTGAAATTCAGGGTGCCGCCAAAGGAATAGGTGTCGCTGTCGTAAATACCCAGGTCACCTTTAATATTGCTTTTTTCTTTACTCACCCAAACCGAACCATAGCCCTTGGGCAGGGTGGCGGTAGCATTAGCGATGTAACGCCAGCGTGCCTTTTCAGAAACCAAGCCTTGCACGCCTACCGTGCCATAATCCAGTACGGCTAGATTGGCCGAAGTTTCATTAACAAAATGTTTGTCAAACGCGTAATTAGACGTTTGCAGTGACAAGCCTGACAGCACGGGTAAATTCACCGCCGCCGACACGCCCGCCAAATAGGTTTCTTTGGTGCCTCCTGTCAAGCGCTCGACGTTGCTGTCGTAATCAACATAGCCGCCATACACTTCCCAGCTGACCTCATTCATGTCGGCATTGCTGCTCGAGAAGGCCTTATTGATGCGGTGGGTGGTTTTTGAGCGCACTTCACCGTCGATCATCACGTCAATGTCGACGTCGTAAATACCAAACGGCAGCCGTCCAGTATCAATTTCAAAGCTCCCCATCGGGAAGTTTTCAATGCTCAGCAAGCGACCATTACGGTAGACGTGCACTTCACCCGCTGCCGGCATAAAAATAGTGATCGGGGTTAAAGAGTATTGGTTGTTTTGTAGCTTAGTGGACGACTTATTCCCAAACGTGGCGCCATACACTTTACTGGCGTTGAGTGCGGACAAGCTGGCAATAGACTGCAAATTCCAGGTATCGAACATCCCCAAAGCCAGGCGATTGCCGTTGACGTCGCGCTCATACATGGCACGATAAATCTCACTGCTTTGTCCGTCGCCCTTGCCCACGCCATAAACCGAGCCGTCTAAAGAAAAATGGTGCTCTTTATAGCCAATGGTGTTGCGAATATTAAAATAGTTATTGTCATTATTAACACCATTTTTAACACGGGTTTGATACACCCCCATGTCGTAGGTGGTGACGGCAGAAACGCTGTCTACGGAAGACTCTCCCAACATAAACTGACGGGGAATCACTGCTGTAGACAACGCTTCTGCGGTGACGTCTAGCGTCAGCACAAAAGATTGGATATTGAGGTTTAGTGCCGCATCATCAGATAGGTGAATACGGGTGCTGTTGTCAAAAAACCGCTCTTCCAGATTCAAAATCATGGCCTGGGTTTCGGCCGACAGCGTAGCGCCTTTCGGATCCTGGCTCAGCACCACCTCTTGAATGAAGAGCTTGCCGTCTTTTAACGCAATGGCGGCATCAGCCACCTTTTGACGCTCTTCGGGGTCTCCCTCCACAAAGCGCAGATACACGGGTACAGTCAAACCCTGCTGTAAGGCTTGCCCAAACATCCCAGGGATGATGTATTCACCCAAACGCACGTCACCTATCGCTTGGGCCGAAGCCACACCCGCCGATGAAAACGCGATGATGACCGAACTAGCTATCACCTTCACATTAAAAATAAACTGTTTTTCCATGGCCCAAACCTAAATTTTCAAAAGTAACGCTGTACAATCAAACAAAACGATGTCGTCTGGCTTGATTCCTAAGTTTTTATTCATCGGGCCGTTAACGGTCAACGTTACGAGGTTTGCCTTCATTCACCGTAATAAAATTATCGCGGTGCCAAATACCGACGTGGGCTTTCTTATCGGTTAAATTACCAAACTTTAGCTTCACGCCTACGCCAGGCATGACGTAATAACGCTCATGACAGGTTTTTTGACCACTGGGGTTGGGGGTCTTGCAAGGGCCAAAGGCCACCACGCGAAAAGTAACGTTGCCGCGGTTGTAAACGGCACCATTCTGGTATTCGTAATCAAAGGTTTCTTGCCGAGGCGCCACCACTAAAATAGTGCCAATACTGGCAGAAGTCGTGGCGGTGGCGGCTTTAGCCGATTTCGACAGACCATCTTCCTGTACGGGATTGTCTTGCCAATTAAGGCGGTAATAACGCTCTTGATCGTCTTTAGGACCATCATAAAAAATACGGAACACATCTTTGCCCTTACCAGGCAAGATAAGGTTGGCGGGCGTAGACAAAATCTCGCTGGCCGAAGACAAAGGCAAGGCTTCCCCACCCTCCATCGGTGAGCTAATGCGCTCAATACTCAAACTCACCAAACGCGCGCCATCCACTGTGTTTTCAATTTCTTTAGCCAACATGGTCTGGTCGGTGTGAATCAATGCGGTGATTTCACCCACGCTGATCGCCTGAGCCAAAGCGCTGACGGCCCATACCGAAGACGCAAAACCATATTTAAAAATATGCTTCATAAATCTTCTCCTAAAACTGAGGGGGCCTAGCCCCCTCAACTCAAGCACACACTAAAAGCTAGAAAACTTTTTAGATAAAGTCGCCAGTCCAGGTGGCAACGAATTGAACGTTCACGTTACCGTCCCACAAACCGTCGGTTAGGTCTTTATAGGTTGCAGGGGCGCCAGCAACAGAAGCAGAAGTAATGTTGAAGTTGAATTGACCCAAAGCGCTTACGCGGTCAGATTTACCGAATGCATCACCAGCGGTTAAAGCGGTCAAGCCAGAGTTCACGCCATTGGCGGTATCAATCATCACCACTTCGCTGTCTTTAGATAGTTTTTCGCCGTTCCATTTAACGCCCACTTCTAAAGTAGAATCGTCAGAAGAGCGAGCCAAAGTAGAAGAAATCACTTTAGAAGCCAATTTAAAGTCGGTCGCGCCTGATTGGCCTGCGATGGTCACGTCAAACGCGCCGTCTAGAGTGTTAAATGATTGTTGACCTTCAGCATAGTTAAAGGTCAAAGATTTCAATGGAGTAACCACTAACATGCTTTGTGTGTCTTTAATGGCTTTTGCATCCCAAGAAGCGATGGCTGAAGCAGTACGTTCTGCAGCTTGCGCAACAGAAACAGTCCCCAAAGAAGCAGCCAACAATACGGCCAGTGTTAATTTTTTCATAATATTTCCTTTAATCACTTTCAACAAAAATATACAAGCGAGCGTGCTCATATAGACAAACAACAAAAACCCTTTAAAACGTAGTTCTTGTCGACTTAAACATCCATCTCCAGAAGAAGCAGCGCATTCTTCAGTTCAAACATCGACTTTTCGCCAAGGCCTGCAATACTGTTGATGCCGCTTTTATCTAAAGACAATAATTCACCTACGGTATTGATTTTATTTTTTTTCAAGGCGTTCAACACACGATTAGATACTTCTAGGCTATCGACCAACAACTGTTTTTTTTCTTTTAAAACCTCTTCATCGCTGACCATGCTCTTACACTTCATCCACGCCCTCTCTTGCGTATCAAACTCCCACAGTTCACCACTGCTGGTTAAAGCAAATAAACTATTACCAACGCCTACCATTTGTGTAATTTTCATTTTGATGAACCTATCGTAAGAAATATGGGATTCAATATCGCCAACTTGCTGAGGTACACAACAAATCAACTGTCTATTATTAATGAGTCAACATAGCCAACTAAACTTGTGCCTATTATATCGAGCTCAATGTAAATATTTGTCCAGCATTTGTTAATAATAGTAAGTAAATGCTAAATATTATCAATATAGGGAAAAATCATAAAAAAACCCGTTAATATTTGAATTTTTATGCTTAATTTTACGTAAATTAACTCTACATAACATTTATTAACCTAATAAGCCCATAGAGAGCGGTATAACTAGAGATGATGAGTGGGGATGGCCGCATGCAGGCTCAAGCTAACAAGACCCCCTACGGATCAGGCGGCCTGAGCATTGGCTATAAATTGAATAAGTACACTAGGATAAATAGGAGCAGCAGCCGTTTATTTGATAACAAGTTGTTCCGAAGTACTGCCGCAAAAGGAACCACCAAGGCTCAAGCCCATCATGAGCTAGGCCTACACTATTGATATGAAAATAAGTGTTTAAACGAACACCATTGGCGAGCACCCTGGCTCTACAGGCCTATGCTCAAAAGGAACGATCCTACCTAAGCCTTTCAGCCAAGATCAGACAGGCACTTAAACACTTTATCATTATTCTAAATAATTAATACGTTAAGGCTAATAGGGAATGGTGCTGAAGAATGGCTTGATTTATGATGGGGATTGCAGTCATCCGTAACGTGGTTACTTCTGCATTTCCCCTGATGGTGACCGAGGCCATCAGGGGCTTTTTTCAGCTCCAGATGGCCTCGCTCGTCAACCGACTACAAGGGCGCCAAAGGTAGGCGCATTAAGGTACTGTACGAAGTGAAGCCTTCTTTCACGTACAGCGCCATAGCCCGTTCGTTTTTAGCCAAAACGCTGAGTTCCAAATAATGAACCCCTTGTGCCTGCGCCCATTGCTTCGCCTGCTGAATGAGCGCATGACCTAGCCCTTGACCACGCATGTCTGCGCTCACCACCACGTCCAGAATAAAACAGCTGTTTTTGGGGACCAAACAGTTATAGGGCAGCGTCTGCTGCTTTTGCAAAATGATCACCCCCTTTACGTCGCCTTCGACTTCAGCAATATAAGCCATAAAGCTGTCTTTTTGAGCGATGACTGCCTCTAAAAAACCAATGTCTTGCGATGCGGCTTGCTGATACTCCGGCTCATATTGTGCCATCTGTTGAAATAATACTTGGTATAAGGCCTGTATCGACGCCATGTCTTGTCGCTGTGCCACTCTAATATTCATTATGCTTCCTTCTCAAGTGCGCCTCATCGACGTCACCCACCATAATACAAAGGTCCATAAGTTTTAACCTATGGACCGCTCATCTACTCTTACAAAACAGCTTAAGGTAATGCCAGCCAGTCTACTTTAGATAAGTAGCTAATGTGCTCGGTCCGATAATCATTTAAAAACTGATTATATTGATGCACTTCTGTGTGATGGTGCTGGAACCCACACTTTGCTTGAGCTTTAAATGACTGTTCATTCTCAGCAAAATAGCCGCACCATAAGGCCTGCATGTTCAAATATTCATAAGCATGCTGCATAATGGCTTTAACCGCCTCTGGAATCAAACCTTGACCCCAAAAAGGCACGCCAATCCAATAGGCCACTTCAGCTTCGTTATCGGCAATGTCAAAATTACTGTCTTGACCAATCAAAAGACCCACCATGCCAATGGCTCGATTATCTTCTTTCAAGGCAACGGCATACACCTCTTCATGGGCAAAAACGGTTTGGATAATCTCTAAACTTTGTGCCTCACTCTCATGTACAGGCCAACCGGCAATAGGCCCTACTCTGTCATCTTTAGCGTATTCATACAGGCTGGCTGCGTCGCTGTCCTGCCAGGGTCGAATAATCAAACGTTCTGTGGTCAACATCATCACTTAATCCCTTTCTTGATATTTTGTCGTTGTTGTCGGCGCTATTTTAAGCACAACAAGCCGCGTCCCCAAGAACCATATCAAAGCAATATCGGTACTTTTAAAAACAAAATAAAGAAAATCGGTTAATATAAACGTTTATTCACACCCAAAACAAAACCTCATGAACAACGCCCTAGATGCATTACAAAACAACCAAGCAGGCTATGTTTATGGCTCCGGCCAGCTTTCCCCCCTCTCAAACCATCCTCTGGCTCTGGCCTACGTCTCCTTAATCGTGGTTGAAAAAGGCCAAATACGCCTAAATATTCAGTTTCAAGACTATCTACTCAAAGCTGGCGACGTGCTCATCCTTGCCGAAGACTCCTTAGCCATAGTCAAAAACCAGTCCGGCGATTTTAGCTGCCAATATTATTTATTAAACCGAGACTTCGCTGCCGAGGTGGCCTATGTCTTGCCGCACTCACTCTTCGCCTATCTGTCAAAAACACCGGTATTTTCGCCCATTTTAGAACACGCCATACTACTACAGGCCTGGCAAACACAAAGCCAATTTATTTTAAACGAGACGACGCAATACCAACGCATATTGTGGCGGCAGCATCTGCAAAATTTCTTTTTGATTTTAGCCGACCTCATTGGGGACCAGCGGCCATTAAATCAAAATGAACACAGCCGTAAAGAAAAGCTCTGCTGGCAGTTTTGGGCCATGGTGGCTCAGCACAGCCAGCAAGAGCGCGAAGTGGCTTTCTATGCCCGAGCCTTACACATTACGCCCTATTATCTATCCCAACTGTGCCAACACTATTTAAACGACAATCCTAAAACCCTCATTGACCGCCAAGTCATTCTGAAGCTTAAGCAGCTCTTAAAAACCAATGGTTTGTCGATTCAACGTATTGCCGACAAGATGCATTTTAACGATCCATCCTATATGAATCGCTATTTCAAAAAGCACACAGGACTCACGCTAAGGCAATATCGGAAGGGGCACTAAAAAGAGCTCAGCCTCTCTAAGCAATACTGTTGACGAACCGGCCTTTCAATACCGTTCACATCAAGATACTTGATTTTAAATAGACTTAATATTCTTGCCTCAGTGTCTGGTCAGCCCAATACTCATCCCTATCTGACTAAGGCAGCACGTCATTTCCACGCCAAACTGCCCTTACCCTCACCTCGCCTTGAGCCCGCACCACCCCAATCCAATCCTCACCCGACAGGCTAAATAAGGAAGTATTTTCATTCATGGGAAACGATAGCTTTAAATTAGTTCTAAAAAAGCTGCCTTCTTGTGGTGCGTTGACCCATGGCGTTTCGGCCCAACGCGCGAACAGGATGTCTATGGGCTCATCGCCGCAACTATTGCGCGTACGCACCGTATTGCCAGCCTGATCGACATAACTTAAGAACGCTGAAAAAGGCACCTTAATTTTATTGTCCACAGAAGAAAATAGACAATAATTAACCCCACCACTTGAGCGATGAGCAGGGCCGGTCACCTGTGCGGTAATCTCATTAGCCTGACGCGGACCGCTGGTGCTGACGATGTATTCAAACTCAATCGGCGGCTCGACATACCCTACTTTTCCGGTTCGGCTTGGATTGAGCACAAAATCCTTATCGATGATGCTGATACCGTACTCTCTAGGCCGAATCAGCAATGTATTAGACGGCGTAAAATCATAATAACCCGACTGAACATAGCGCTCATTTCGAATTTGGAACGTAAAAAATCGCTGGCTTTGCTGTAGGTCAATCCCGCTACGCACCAGCTTTCTGAGAAAGTCTTGCGTTAAAAACACATATAACCCTGTGGTTCCTTGAGTAAACATGCCGGTGCGATAGCCCGTCGCACTGTATGGATACCAATTAGTCGTATTGGCACTAAAATAAAGATCCGAAGCCGAAACCGAAATGCCTCCTAATAAAGCAGGATTTAAGCGTAATCCAACGCCAAATCGATCATGAGGTCGTCCCTGAACATCATAGGTCACCAACTGGCACATCACCCCATTTTTACCTTGTATAAACGCCCCCGCACAAAATTCAGAGCCCAAACCCACTGTGGTATTGCCATTACTGTCCACAAATAACTCTTGTAACGCATTGGTCGATTTTAAATTTAGCTGAGCCAACTTAGTGACGGTCATGGTATCGGTATTGGTTCGAACGTCATTAAAATCAGCACATTTCTGTCCTCGAGAAGGATCATATTGCTGCCGCGAGGCACAGCTGGTAAACACAATATTGGTTACTTCGCCCACGGGGAGTTGATTGAAATAAAGATAGGCGCTGTCGCTTAAAATAGGCCGTACATAATTGGACTGCCCTGGCGTTCCTTCACGCACCATGCCATAAGCACCATCACCGCCCACAACTTTTGGATGAATGAGGCCTGTTGAGGGACAGCCGCTGGCGGAAGTCATGCAGCGATTGCCCTGAAACGGTGATGGTATGGCTGGCGAATTCAGTACAATATCGTAATATTTATACGCGGCCGTCATCGTCGTGCTGCCCGCGCCCACATAACCTAAACTGCTGTGGCGACTAGCGAACTTACTGAACACGTTGGTGCCGTTAAAACGGCGCTCCCCACTTCGAAATTCACCGGCAATAAAAAACTCACCATCGATTTCATTATTAACCATCACATAAGATTCAGTGCCAGACGCTGCGTAGACGGTACTCGTCAACAGCATCCATGACAGACACGCGATGCGCCACGGTGCCATGCCCAATATTGGCAGTTTACTCATCATCATTCCTTATTTAGCCGCCACATTGATATTGATGTGGCTTTGACAAGCCACCTGACTCACCCACTCTTCGACTTGAGGCTGATCCAGCCCTAACATCACCTCACATGCTGCGTCTTGCCGTCGCTCAATATCACTGAAAACTGTCGTCAACTTTATTTCTTCACTCAAATAAGCCTGCCCCTCTTGTTTCAGCTGAGCATAAGGCTGGGACATCCCTGACTGAGAGGCTTGCTCGTACCCATACGCATGCTCAAATAACTCATCTAAGCCACTAGCTAGACCCTTCACGACAGGCACATCAAAAATCACCGGCACAGCCTGTGCCGCAGAGACGTCTGCGGGGGCTAATGCTCGGGGTACATATCGACGAGGATCTGATTCAGGCGCTGAGGGGCTAAGCTCGTGTGGCATCGTGGGCACAATCAACCGCTCATTCGTGCTTGCTCGCCATGCTAAGCTTTGCGGCCGCGGGGCCATGGCTTCGTCGGCTAGGCTCGACAGGGTAAGAGGCGGCACCACTGCCATCGGTGTGCCTATCTGAGGCTGTTCCAAAGTAGGTACCGGCAAAGCAGCCTCCCTTCTGGGCATGACGTTCGTTTTAGCCAACTGAGCACCCGTACGGCAATCTAAATCCCCTACCCATAACACACCCTGAGCTTTTGTTAGGTCCAATTCAACGTCACACTTCTGGCGCTCATCCACTAAACTAATGGTGGGATAGCGCTTATCGACATCCATCGCAAAAGCGCCACTCTTGTCGGTCATGGTCTTACCAATGTGGTTTTTAATTTCAGTGTAGGCCAAAGCCTCCCCTTGAGCCGTGGTTAAACGACCAAATACGGTGACCAGCTGTTTCACTTCAGGGCGATACACCGCCACATTGCCTGGGTACAGCGTCACATTTTGGGTTTTGCCCTTCACGATGTTGACGCTGTCCATGCTGTTCTTGTCGTTCATCAGCTCAACCTTATATTCGGCATACGGTGCCAAAGGGATGAAATTGTTCTTGCCGGTAAGCCTATAGTGACGTCCATTGATTTGCGCCGATAGCGAGGCGCCACCGGTCATATCGGTTTGAATAATCACGCCGGCATCTTCTCGTTTGCCACTTGGAACCACTTTACCTGCGCCCAATCCCACAGAGCCGCCTGCGGTTAGGTGACCACTGAGGCGCTGACTGTCAGGACGCGACAGCGAAACAGTACCGCTGCTGTACTTCGTATCGAACATGGCATAGCCATTGGTGGAGAAGTCGCTATTACGGCCCGTTCTGTCGCGTAGCTGCTTAGCGGTATTGATGCCGATGGCGCTGATTGGGCCATCTTCAAAGGTTTTACTGCCGCTCAAATCAAGATTCACATCGCCGTTGTCTGACGATAAACCTACGTTGACCCAGTTCGAGAGCGGAACAGAAAAGCCCAAAGAAATGTATTTACGATTATCCGTTGGTACATCATTACCGTACTGATAGCGCTGAACGCCTGCACGCAGGTTCATGGTGCCGCGGCGCCCGGAATATAAAGACGTGGCGTATTCAAAGTTATTCGAACGGGTGTTGACGCGCTTGTCGACGGTACGACTAAACGTGAGCGAGCCACCTTTATCGATGAATTGATTAACATTAAGGGTGCCGCCAAATGAATAGACATCGCTGTCGTAAATGCCTAGATCACCTTTAATATTGCTTTTCTCTTTACTGGCCCAGACTGAGCCATAGCCCTTGGGGATGACGGCGGTGGCGTTAACGATGTTGCGATAACGCCCTTTCTCGGAGATCAAACCTTGCCAGCCCACGCTACCATAATCCAGCACGGCCAAACTCAAGGCTGTTTCATTGACAAAATGGCTGTCAAAAACATAGCTAGACGTTTGTATCGAGAGTCCAGACAAAACCGGTAGATTAACCGCGGCCGAAACGCCCAGTAAATAGGTTTCTTTGGTGCCACCTGTCAAGCGCTCGACTTTGCGGTCGTAATCCACGTAGCCACCATAGACTTCCCAGCTGACTTCATTCATGTCCGCATTACTGTTCGAAAAAGCCTTATTGATGCGATGGGTCGTTCTGGATCGAACCTCACCGTCAATCATGACCTCTATGTCGACATCGTAAATGCCAAAAGGCAATCGGCCGGTATCAATTTCAAAACTCCCCATGGGAAAGTTTTCAATGCTGAGTAAACGGCCATTTCGATAAACATGAGCCTCACCCGCTGCCGGCATAAAAATAGTGATGGGGGTTAAGGAGTATTGATTACTTTTAATTTTAGTAGACGACTGGTTACCCATAGTCGCACCGTAAACTTTACTGGCATTGAGCGCTGACAAACTGGCAATAGACTGCAGATTCCAGGTATCGAACATTCCCAAGGCCAAGCGATTGCCGTTCACGTCGCGTTCGTACAGGGCGCGATAAATTTCACTACTTTGCTCAGCGCCTTTACCCACACCATAAACCGAACCATCTAAGGAAAAATGATGTTCTTTATAGCCTATGGTGTTACGGATATTCACGTAGTTATTGTTGCTATTGACCCCATTTCTGACCCGAGTTTGGTACACCCCCAGATCATAAGACAAAACAGCAGATAAGCTGTCTACCGAGGATTTTGCTAAAGTAAACTGCCGAGGAATGACTGCTGTAGACAACGCTTCTTCGTTGACGTCTAGGGTCAATACAAAAGATTTAATGCTGAGATTTAAGGCCGCGTCGTCCGACAGCTTGATGTGAGTACTGTTGTCAAAATAGCGCGCTTCTATGCCCAAAATCATGGCTTCGGTTTCAGACGACAGAACCGCCCCCTTAGGGTCTTGATGCAGAACCACCTCTTGAATCAATAATCGGCCTTCTTGTAAAGCAATGGCCGCATCGGCTACTTTTTGCCGCTCATCTGGATTACCGCCCACCAAGCGTAAATACACAGGCACGGTCAAACCTTGCTGTAACGCCTGCCCAAACATACCGGGGATGACGTATTCGCCCAAGCGCACATCACCTAAAGGCTGATCCGCCAGCGCTGGCGTACTGACAAAGGCAACCATCACCGAGCCAGAGATGATTTTGACATTAAAGATAAACTGTTTTCCCATAACCCAGACCTAAAGCTTAAAAGTGAATAAACAAAACTAATCCGTACCATGTGGGCTTAAACAGTTTTACCTTCCTTTTGTTATATGTGCGTTTTGCTTATTTACCTCACCTTAGGCCATTATTTAACCGCCTCTGCCGATACACCGTCCTTAACCGTGATGAATTGATCACGATGCCAAATACCTATGTGGGCTTTCCTGTCGGTTAAGGTGCCAAACTTAAGCCTAACGCCCACATCAGGCATCACGTAATAACGTTCATGGCAGATGGTTTGTTCATTTAGGTTAAGCCCCTTGCATGGGCCAAAGGCCACCACGCGAAACGTGACGTTACCGCGGTTATAAACGGCGCCGTTTTGATATTCATAGCGAAACTGCTCTTGCCTTGGCGCCACCACCAAAATAGTGCCGATGCTGGCAGAGGTGGTCGCGGTGGCGGCCTTCGCAGTCTTGGTTAATGCGTCTTCCTGTACCGGATTATCCTGCCAATTTAGCCGATAATAACGCTCTTGATCGTCCTTAGGTCCATCATAAAAAATACGAAAAATGTCTTTGGCGTTCCCAGGCAAGATCAGATTTGCGGGTGTCGATAAAATCTCTGCCTCTTGCTCTAGGGGTAAGACAGCGCCACCCTCCATGGGTGAGCTGATGCGCTCAATACGTAAGCTGACCAAACGAGCACCATCAACGGTATTCTCAATCTCCTTAGCCAACATGGTCTGATCGGCATGAATTAATGACGTAATCTCACCTACGCTGATGGCCTGAGCCACAGGGGTTAAAGCCCATAGTGACAGCAACCCTATAGGCCACTCTTTACACCGATGAAGCATAAACTGCCTCCTAAAACTGGGGGGAACACGCCCCCCAATTAAGCACCTACGCTGATGCGCTCACGTCGATTAGATGAAATCACCCGTCCAAGTGGCCACAAATTGAACGTTGACGTTGCCATCCCATAGGCCATCGGCCAATGCCTGGTAAGCCACAGGGGCATTCCCAGCGGTAGCTGAAGCAATGCTAAAATTGAATTGACCCAAAGCACTGACACGATCAGCGTTGCTAAAGGCATCACCAGCAGTCAAGGCCGTCAACCCTGTATTCACGCCATTAGCAGTGTCAATCATCACCACATCAACGGTTTTAGAAAGATTTTGACCGTTCCATTTCACGCCTACCTCTAAAGTTGAGTCATCAGAAGCGCGTGCCAAAGTAGCAGAGATGATTTTAGAGGCCAATTTAAAATCAGTGGCGCCCGATTGGCCGGCGATGGTCACGTCAAAGGCACCATCCAAGTTGTTAAAAGCCTGTTGGCCTTCTGCATAATTAAAGGTCAAAGATTTTAGTGGGGTCACCACCAACATGCTTTGTGTGTCTTTAATCGCTTTTGCATCCCAAGAGGCAATCGCAGAGGCGGTTCGCTCCGCAGCTTGGGCAACAGAAGCCGTGCCTAATGTTGCAGCTAACAGCACGGCCAGAGTGATTTTCTTCATAAAAAAGTCCTTTAAGTACATACATAAAAAATTTAATAACATAGGCCTCATCGACCCACAACGCAGACAACACACGCGACTACCTCTTCTTGCTATGCCCATACAACATCACAAAAATTGCGCTTCCAACTGATTCAACGCCTTTTCTAATTCAAACAAGGATTTTCTGCCTAAACGAGGAATTCTTTGGCGTTCAGACTCACTAACCCTTAATAAATCTCCGACGGTTTGAAGGCCGTAACCATGCAAAGCCTTTTGTACCCGCCCTGAAACAAACAGCTGAGAGATCAGCGTGGCATCCTTTAACTGTTTATTCTCTTCTTCATTCAAAATTGCTTTACAGCGGCGCCATTCACGCTTTTGAATATCGAATTCCCATAAGCAGCCATCCTCCGTGAGCGCAAATAGCGCTTTTTCTACGCTGACAATTTGAACAATTTTCATCTGCATTTAACTCTCACAATAAAAATAGCCCACTATTAAATAGATTAAGCCTAAACAGAACAAAAAAATGACCAACAAACCCTCGTTTATTGGCCATAAATGCTAAAAACAAATATTTAATTAAAAATAACAACTAATAAACCAGCATTTTTACGTTTCTTTACAAAAAGGCTTGTGGTAATAAATATGACTTTAGGTTATTATTTCGTTCGTCATTCTGAAGAGTTGCTCGCAATACATTGTAATTATTGAGGGTTTCTTCTGGGCTCAATCAATATTGACTCTTCAAATTGTCTTTATGTTGTCATTCAAGAATCGAATCCTGACAATTAACGGCCATTATTTTTCTGCCCCTCCTCTTGGGGTGTCTTAAGAAAAATCCAGTTGTTAAAAAAACGAGGGTTTAATTAACATTAAATTTATTTTTAATATTAATAATCAATTACTTATAATTTATTTTAAAAATATCAGCATGTCCTTATTTAATAAACCCCATACAAAAGCCATGCAGCCACCATTCAAATATCAATTAAATTCAAAATAATCAAAAAGTTAAAAACAAACTGCTTAGATCCCTGATTTTTTCAACATTCATTAAACAAACCTGCACAATAATCTACTAAACTAGTAAATATACCGTTATACACTTCTGATCTACATACACTTCTGCCCCTCCCATTCAAGCGTGTCAACGCTATATTGGCCCTGCCTTCTGTACCCCCCGAACATTATGCCAAACAAATACCAATCCATTAAACTGATTTGATTCTGCCTCCCACCACAAAATGCATAGACTCTATAATCTTTGAACTGGCCGCTGTCTATCCATGACCGATCACTGCCACCAAATCAGGCCGCGACCCAAGCCTGTCTCAAAGTAAGGCTATGTAAAACATGACACGCTTACTGGGTCAGGAGCCCTGTCTCAACAGCCAACAAAGAACAACAACCTCAACTCAAATCGGCCTATTAAACGTCTATATCTCACTTAAAGACCATTGTTTCCTTTGTTTTTTAGACAATCGGCATTATCATGAACACACTCTATAAATAAATGGATCCGTGCCATGTCCCATGATCACGATCATGATGTCAGCGCCCTACCTGAGTCTCGCTTACGCCTAGCGCTCATGCTCACGGGTTCATTCATGCTGATTGAACTCATAGGGGGTTACCTTACCGGCAGCCTCGCCTTAATTTCTGACGCCATGCACATGCTGACCGACAGCATTGCGCTTTTATTGGCCTTAATCGCCATTCATGCGGGGCGTAAAGCGGCCGACCTATTGCGCACCTATGGCTATACACGCTTTGAAATTTTAGCGGCTGCACTCAATGCTCTGATTCTCTTAGGCGTGGCGTTTTATATTTTGTATGAAGCCATCAAACGCCTGTCCACCCCACAAGACATTCAGTCTATAGGGATGATGGTCGTCGCCATTGCGGGCTTAATCATCAATTTAATTTCGATGCGCCTACTCACTCAGGCAAAAGACGACAGCCTCAACGTTAAAGGCGCCTATTTAGAAGTCTGGGCAGACATGCTCGGCTCTGTTGCAGTGATTGTCGGCGCCCTGATTATTTGGCTGACCGGATGGCAGTGGGTCGATTCCGTATTGGCCGTGATCATTGGCTTTATGGTGTTTCCGCGGACGTGGACTTTATTGAAGGCGTGTTTGAATTTACTCTTAGAAGGTGTACCTCCGGGGATGAGCGTCGCGGACGTAGAGGCCACAATGATGGGCACCAATGGCGTGGCTCAAGTTCATGATTTACACCTATGGGCGCTGACCCAAAATAAGCCCATGTTAACCGCCCATATCGTGTTAGAACCTCTGGCCGACCACGAACAAGTTCGCCGCGCCATTGAAGCCAAGCTGCAGGCCGACTTTAAATTAACGCATACGACCTTACAGATGGAGCAAGAAAATCGAGAGCCGGTTGAACATTTAGACCATTGAACCAATTAGCTAGGGCCTAAGTCAGAGTACCAGGACCACCATACCAATTAAGTATCCATTACACATAACCCTCTTTTTATAGTTAAAGGATTATCCATGAGTACCTACCGCATTGCAGTGATTGTCGGCAGCCTACGCCAAGACTCCTACAACCGCCAAGTTGCGACCGCTTTATTAAAGCTATTGCCGTCGCACTTTGAAGCCGAAATCGTTGAAATTGGCCAATTACCTCTATACAACCAAGATGCCGATGCCAACGTCCCTAGCGTGGTCATGGCGTTTAAAAATCAAATTGCCGCTGCCGATGCGGTCATTGTGGTGACGCCTGAATACAATCGCGGCATTCCCGCCCCACTAAAGAATGCCCTAGACCAGGGCTCACGTCCTTGGGGGCAAAATTCTTGGCAAGGTAAGCCAGCAGGCCTATTAGGTGTGTCAACCGGTAATATTGGCACCGCAGTAGCCCAGCAACAATTGCGAGGCGTATTCTCATTCCTAGACATGCGCACCCTACATCAGCCAGAAATGTTCCTAAAATGGGAAGACGGCATGGTGGATGCACACGGCGTATTTAGCGATCGCAGCGCCAAATTTGTCGGCAAATGGGTAGCGGCCTTTACCACTTGGGTCGAAACCCAATCCGGTAAATAAACCCACTGATGAAATCAATCAGGCCTCTTCTTGAACATATAGGAAGAGGCCTGATTATTTAAGACGTTCAAACATCAAGGTGTCAACGCCAAACCATAAGCAATGAGATGATCATGTTCATAAGGGGCATCCTCCGCAGGATATCTTAAGCCTGCTACGCCTTGAGACTGAGCCATCGACCAAATCAAACTTTCGCCCGCAGGCAATACGTCTAATTCTTGAGCATAAACAGGATCTTGATAAGCAGTGTCGCTGTCGATGAAGCGCCAGTTTTTCTGTCGCAATGCCGCCACCACAGCATCGAGGTAGGCGGCATTAATATGATTGACGTGCAGCAGCAAGACATGCTTAGGTGAATAACCCAAGGTTTGATGTGCTAATGCATCGTAATAATCGGCCCGAGCGACTATGTGGGCCACATAGGCCTGTTTTAGCTTAGCCAACGAAGCATCATCGCCGTTTGCCGTATAGCGTCGAAAAAGCTGGTTATAATACCAATCGCTGGCATCAATGGTGACGGCGCCTGATTGATAGCCATGTGACCGTAGCCATGCCCTTACCCCATCCCGTTTGAGCGCCGTATCGCCCTCTTTTAAATAGGGAAACCGATAGCGCGCCACCCAGCCATGCATGGTTTTTAGTCGTTCATCAGCCTTAGCCATACTGTGCAAATAATCAGCTAAGCTCACCTCTGCCTTATTTAAATTCGTGTGCTGTGCACTGTGATTGCCTATCCTATGGCCCGCCTTCCCCCACTCGGCCACCAAGGCCAACCCGGCTTCATCGCTACCAGTTTTGGCTAAAGAGGGGTACATAATCGCCTGAATCTGCTGTAGGGCCAGTTGATCCAAGAGGCTCTGGTTTACTTGTGCGGCATCAGCCATTATGGCTGGATTAACCCCATCATCAAAGCTTAAAGCCAACTCCTTAGCCGCAACTAAAGAGACACTGGCCATGAATATCAGGCCGAAACACACTGACCGTATCAAGATCGACACCTTTCAAAAAATTGTTTAAAACGCAAGCATCATACTCTACAGCCAGGGTCAATGGACAACCGCTCTGGTTAACGCCCTAGCCTAGCGATTAAACCTAAGCACTAAAAACCCACTTAAGCCAGCCAATATAGAGCCTAAGAACACCCCAATTTTGCTTAAGTCTTGCAGCTGTGGATCGGTAAAGGCCAAAAGACTAATGAATAAACTCATGGTAAAGCCCACACCACACAATAATGAAACACCATATACCTGCCGCCAACTGGCGCCTTCTGGCCGTGCCAGCCAACCTAGCTTAGCACCCAGATAGACGACGGCAAAAATGCCCACTTGCTTACCCACAAATAAGCCAGTCGCGATGCCCAACACAACGGGATGACTGAGCTGCTGCCAGCTAAAGCCAGCAAAAGACACGCCGGCGTTGGCGAAGCCAAAAATGGGAATGACCCCGAAAGCGACCCACTTGGTTAAACCATGTTCCCAGACCAAGAGCGGCGCTGCATCGGGAGAAGATAAACCAGCTACCCGTAATGGAATGGTTAAGGCCAAAGCCACGCCGGCTAATGTGGCATGTAGGCCTGATTGCAACACCAGCCACCACAACAGTAAGCCCAGTAACGCATAAGGCCAGGTTTGGGTGACGCCGCGACGGTTAAAGGCGATCAGGATCAGTAGCACCGCCGCTGCGGCCAATAGATAGGCTGCCTGAAGTGAGGCCGTATAAAACACGGCAATGATCACAATGGCGGCAAGGTCATCAATGATTGCAAGGGCGGTTAAAAAAACTTTGATGGAATTAGGGACTCTATCCCCTAATAAGGCCAAAATGCCTAAAGCAAAAGCAATGTCGGTAGCGGTTGGAATCGCCCAGCCACGCGTTAGATCCGTGCCCAAGCCCACCCATAGAATATAAATCAACGCCGGCAGCAATAAACCGCCTAAAGCCGCGGCCCCCGGCAATAGACGCTGCTTCATGGTCGCCAATTCACCGCTTAAAAACTCTCTTTTAACTTCCAAACCCACGTACAGGAAAAACAGTGCCATCAAACCATCATTCACCCAGTGCAATAAAGACAGGCCGGCAAAATATTGATTTAATAGCTGAAAATAAGCGGCCGCATAAGGGCTATTGGCCAATAACAGCCCCAACAGCGCCGCTACAATGAGTAAAATACCCGTAGCTGATTCTTGTGCAAAAAACGATTTAATCGTGACATACATAGGCGCCCCTTGTGTAGAAATTATGGTTATTGTTTGTACCTGATGGCAGATACACCACTATAAGTCTATGAAAATCAAACTTAGTTTCCGACTTAACGCCGATTCTCAACGAAAATATGGCCAGCACTCAAAATCAGCCATCCCCCCCCCTTTACGACAATAAAATCAGACGTCTTTGCGTAGATCAACCATGGCTTGCCCTGTAGCTATTCAGTACGTTCTTTTAATGGTGACGACGATTATCGCTAGGCGTCGGGCGAATCGAGGCCTGGATCGGTTTTAATCGCGGATGTGGGGGTGTCAAAAGATAGATTAAAAATGGTGGATAAGCTTAGCTTGCCCCTTACAAAATGGCCTCTGGCTCTGTACTTAAACAGCATGGTCTATGATGATCTTTAACCTTAAGTCAATCTAAGCAACATGAATGTTAATCATGCAAATCGACCTTAACTTTCATACGTTTGCAGATAGCTTTAGGCTATACTCAACCTCACCTAATCCATCAAGAGTCACAGCATGCTTAAAAAAATCGCCCTCATCACCACCCTCGCCGCCTTTAGCCTACCCACACTAGCCAATGAGCCTACGCAGGCTAAGTTTCGATTCAGCGCAGAACAAATGCACGACATCGCCAATGAAAAAAAGCTGTCGCACCGTATTTTTTACGCCAAGCCCTCTATTGGGCCAGATGCGGCTTGGTTTGATGCAGTAAAGCAAGGCAACTTAAACTTGGTCAAAGAAATGCTGGCGCAAGGCCAAAACATTGAAGCTAAAGACAGCGGCAGCCTAGACCAAACGGCTTTAGGCTGGGCAGCATTTATCGGCTACGAAGACTTATTTGATTATTTAGTTGCCCAAGGCGCCAATCTTTGGGCAACAGATAAGGGCGATGTGTATCACGTGCTGAAATCAGCAGCATTAGGCAAAAACGCCAACATCGTCAAAAAGGCGCACACCTTATTAAAAGGCCAATACGACCTCAATGACGTCAGCTATGAAGATGATGGCGAAAGCTTGGTCATGGTTGCCGCCAGCAACAACCGTCTTGAGGTGGTTCAATACTTCATTGCACAAGGCGTCGACTTGAATAAGGTGACCACCATTCAAGACCCTAAACGTTTCTCTTACAACCACAGTGCGCTTTCTTACGCCTGCCAAGGAGGTTATAGCGACATGCAGCAGCTATTGATTGCCAACGGCGCCATC